>CALUIZ010000032.1 GCA_944320815.1 uncultured Phocaeicola sp.
CCCGGATTCTTTCCGGTGATATCACCCTTTCCGCCCTTCTTGAACCAGTCGGCAGCCTTCGAACCCAGTCCCGGAGTCTCCGCATGACTCAGCAGAGAATAGTCGATGATGTTTCCTTCCGCGTCAAAGCCTACCAGCACGGAAAGCGTACCGCCGAATCCGCTTGCAGACGACTCAACCGCCGCCCCGATAAACTCGCCCCCTTTCGTGGCGCGATACACCTTGTACGTCACCCCGTCCGCTTCCACCTCTTCGGGTGATTCAGCCGGATTGTTGTCGAAACCGGGAACTACAAGCGCAATCGCATCGCTCAATGCCGAGGCACTGGCCTCAGCTATCGGACCGGCCGTCACATCGTTGACCCAGCCCAGCAAAGCTCCGGCCACGACAGAGAATCCGGTCAGCGACAGGAGCATATTCTTCAATGATGAATCCAGTTTTTTCATTTCTTCACTACCTCCCCGAATCGTTTTGGTTTACAGAATGTATTGATCAGCGGAGTGAACGCGTTCATGATGAAAATAGCGAACGACATTCCTTCCGGATAAGAGCCGAACACACGGATGACCACCGTCAGGAAACCGATAGCCACTCCATAGATGAGCATCCCCTTGTGCGTCATCGGAGAAGTCACATAGTCAGTGGCCATGAAGATGGCTCCCAACATCAGACCTCCCGTGAAAAGATGGGCGGAAGGTGAGGCATACACTGTAGGATTGGCCAGATGCATCAGTCCGGTGAACACGAACACCGTAGCCAGGATAGACACCGGAATATGCCAGCTGATGATTTTCCTCCAGAGCATATAGACCAGTCCGAGCAGGAGAGCCAACGCACTGATTTCACCGATACACCCGGGGTTGTTGCCCAGAAACAGGTCGAGCGTGCCGGGGAGCTGGCTCAGAGCATCCGCATTGCCGTGCACCGCCTGTTTCATCAGCGCAAGCGGAGTAGCGCCGGTTTCCACGTCCGTATAGCCTGCAAGCTGGCCCGTTTCCGGCCACGATGTCATCTGCACAGGGAAAGAGATAAGCAGGAAGATACGCCCTGCCAGAGCCGGATTGAACGGATTGCACCCCAGCCCGCCGAAAGTCATCTTCGCGATGCCGATGGCCACCAGTGCACCGATCACAATAATCCACAGCGGAATGTTGGAAGGCAGATTGAACGCCAGGAGGATTCCCGTCACCGCAGCCGAACCATCCATAATCGTGCTCTGCTCACGCTTCAGGATGAACTTCGTAATCGCCCACTCAAAAAACACACACGCAACGACAGATGTCAGCGTGACGATTACAGCCCCCAGTCCGAACATGTAGAAAGACACCAGCAAGGCAGGCACCAGAGCGATGAGCACACCGTACATGTTCTTCTGTACGCTGTCACCGCCATGCACGTGGGGAGATAAAGATACAATTAATTTGTTTGCCATAAGATTCTTCTGTTATTTTTTCGCGTTACGTGTACGGATGATTCCGCCCACCTTACCTTTACCCAAACGGATATAGTCGAGCATCGGACGATGCGAAGGGCACGTGAACTGGCACGAGCCGCATTCGATACACGACATGATCATTTCATGTTCCACACGTTCCCAGTCGCCATGAGCCGAGCATGTGGCCAGCAGATACGGTTCAAGTCCCATCGGACATACGCCGACACACTTGGCACAGCGGATGCAGGGCTGGGGAGCCATACGCTTCGCTTCCTTCATGGACATCACCAGCACACCGGAACTTCCCTTGCACACGGGCACATCCACGGAGGCCAATGCCTTCCCCATCATCGGACCTCCCCCGATGACCTTTCCCGTATCTTCGGGGAGTCCGCCCGCCGCGTCAATGAGCTGGCTCATCGGAGTCCCCATGCGGGTAAGGAAATTGGAAGGTTCCGCCAACGACTTTCCCGTCACTGTCACCACACGTTCAAAAAGAGGCTTGTTCTTCTGAACCGCTTCATACACGGCAAAGGCTGTCCCCACGTTCTGAACCACCGCCCCCACATTGATAGGAATGGCGGGAGGCGCAGGCACCTGCCGACGGATTATGGCATCTATCAGCTGCTTCTCTCCTCCCTGGGGATATTTCACTTTCAGGGGAACCACCTCGATGCCGGAATAAGCGGCCGCCTTTTCCGTCATCAGCTGGATAGCGTCGGGTTTGTTGCTCTCGATACCGATATAAGCCTTGTCCACCTTCACCGCTTTCATGAGAAGAGTCACCCCTACCAGAATCTCGTCGGTCTTTTCCAGCATCAGTCTATGGTCCGCCGTAAGATAAGGCTCACATTCCACACCATTGATTATCACACACTCCGCCTTGCATCCCGGAGGGGGAGTCAGCTTGACATGAGTCGGGAAGCACGCGCCTCCCATGCCCACCACCCCGGCATCCTTGATTTTCGCCACAATTTCTTCCGGAGCCAGCGCACATTCCTTCACCAGAACATCAGTGCGGTCGACGGATTCTTCCCACTCGTCGCCTTCCACATCAATGAAAATGGCCGGTTTGCGGTAACCGCTTGCGTCAACCACACTATCTATCTTGTTCACCTTGCCCGAAACGGACGAAAAAATGGCTGCCGAAACGAACCCTCCCGCCTCGGCAATCTTCGTTCCGACTTTCACCGCATCACCTTTCTTGACTATAGGCACAGCCGGGGCACCTATATGCTGCGACAAAGGGAAAACTGCCTGTTTGGGAAGTTCCAGCCTGCGGATAGCCTTTCCGGCGGAGAGTTTGTTCTCTTTCGGATGAACTCCACCTATTCTAAATGTCTTCACTTTCAATATGTTTTAAATTTCTAATTCAAGATTCTGCCTGGACCGGTTCAGAAGAGGCTTCTGCCGGCTTCACTTTCCGCGGAGGGAAATTCACGGCCACAATCGCGCCCTGCGGACATTCCATCTCACACTTGCGGCACGACTTGCATTTGGCCGGATCGATATAGGCCAAATTGTTCTCCAGTGTAATCGCCTCGAACGGACATACTTTCACGCACTTGCCGCAACCGATACAGGCCACCGTACATGCCTTGCGGGCCACGGCTCCCTTATCCTTGTTGACACACTGCACGTACACGCGACGGCTGTTCTTCCCTTTCGGACGCAATTCGATGACATTGCGCGGACAAGCCTTCACACACGCACCGCAGGCTGTACATTTCTCCTCGTCCACTTCCGGCAAGCCCGTTTCAGGATTCATGCGGATGGCTCCGAACTGACATGCAGAAACACAGTCGCCGCACCCCAGACATCCGAACGTACACCCGCTTTCACCACCGTATGTGGAGTTCGCCACCGCACAGGAACGCACCCCGTCATACACAGTCAGACTGGGACGATTGGCACACGTGCCGTTACACCGCACCACAGCCACTTTCGGCTCTGCAGCAACAGCCTTCAGCCCAAGGACTGCAGCCACTTTCTCCATCGTAGCCTGCCCCCCTACAGGACACAGTTTTCCTTCCAGCGAACCGGCCTTGACACATGCGGCCGCAAAACCCGAACATCCAGGATAACCGCATCCGCCACAATTGGCCTGCGGAAGCACTTCCGCCACCTTTCCGATTCGAGGATCTTCATACACGGCGAATTTCTTGGACGCAAAATAAAGGATGACCGCAGAGACCAGCCCTACAGCACCCAATGAAATCACCGCCACCAAAATCAGATTCATAATAGATGTTAGTTTATTAATTGTTTATGATTCCAAGGTAAACACAAAAGTACGCTTCAGACGATTCCGGCACATATACAGTCCTATGTAATAAGGCACAAGCATACACAGAGCCACCAGTGCAGAAAAAGGCTCGTCGCCCCCGCTGAAAAACATGGCTGCAAAAAGCGATGCGATCACTATGATGAAAGGCAGCAAGAAAGCCCACACGATGGCCTTCATGCCCTGCGAGGAAGCAACCGCTATCACCACCTGCTGGCCGACACTGCATTCCATCCCTTTCGTGTTTTCCACATCTATCAGTTTTTCTTCAGAACCAGACACACCGCAATGTTCCTTGACGCTGCACGCCGCACACGCGGAGGTCTGCACGATCCTCACCTTCAGGCAACGACCGTCTATGTTTTCCACAATACCCAGATGTCTTATCTTGTCAGCCATTTTTGCAAACCACACTTTACAAATGCAGAAGCAAATGTAACATAAATATTATTACGTTGGTAACGTTAACGGAGAAAATTTCCGAAAAATCATTTTCATTCGGCTTATCTACAGACAACTATGCACTTGTATCAAGATTCAAAAGCATATTTCCCCCGCAGCAGAAGATTCCGCTTCCCGCAAAATGACAAAAAAATAAGAATTGGAAAAGGCAGCCGTTTTCTCACATATCCATTTCCAATTCTTCAACCATATCATATCAGTCCAGCTTCAGCACCGCCAGAAAAGCTTTCTGAGGCACCTCCACCGTACCAATTTGTTTCATGCGCTTCTTCCCGCGCTTCTGCTTCTCAAGCAACTTGCGCTTGCGGCTCACGTCACCTCCGTAACACTTGGCTGTCACATCCTTGCGCACGGCCTTGATAGTCTCACGTGCAATGATTTTCGAGCCGATAGCCGCCTGGATGGCTATTTCAAACTGCTGGCGAGGTATCAGTTCCTTCAGCTTCTCACACATGCGGCGTCCCAGATCATAAGCATTGTCAATGTGGGTCAGTGTGGAAAGCGCATCGACCGATTCACCGTTGAGCAGGATGTCAAGCTTCACCAGCTTCGACGGCCGGAAACCCGCCTGATGATAATCGAACGAAGCATAGCCCTTCGACATACTCTTCAGCTTGTCGTAGAAGTCAATGACGATTTCTCCCAGCGGCATCTTGTAATGCAGTTCCACACGGTTGCCCGAAATGTAGTCCTGACGCACCAGTTCGCCGCGCTTGCCCAGACAAAGGGTCATGATCGGACCGATGTAGTCCGTAGTGGTAATAATGGAAGCGTCGATATAAGGCTCTTCGATGTGGTCGATGAGTGTCGGATCAGGCATTCCGCCGGGGTTGTGCACTTCCTGCACCCCTCCCTGCTTGTCGTACACCATATACGACACGTTGGGCACCGTAGTGATGACACTCATGTCAAACTCACGGTCCAGACGCTCCTGCACGATTTCCATATGGAGCAGTCCCAGAAATCCGCAACGGAATCCGAAACCAAGTGCCAGCGACGATTCGGGCTGGAAAGTCAGCGAAGCATCATTGAGCTGGAGCTTCTCGAGCGAGGCGCGCAAGTTTTCATAATCTTCAGCCTCGATGGGATAGACCCCTGCAAACACCATTGGCTTCACCTCCTCAAATCCGGCAATCGCCTTCTCGCAGGGACGGTCCACGTGCGTGATGGTATCTCCCACCTTCACCTCCCGTGAGGTCTTGATGCCCGATATGATGTAACCCACGTCGCCCGTACGCAGTTCCTTGCGCGGCACCATGTCCATCTTCAGCACTCCGACCTCGTCTGCGTCGTACTCCTTTCCTGTGTTGAAGAACTTCACGTGGTCACCTGTGCGGATCACTCCGTTCTCCACCTTGAAATATGCGATGATTCCCCGGAAAGAGTTGAACACGGAGTCGAATATCAATGCCTGGAGCGGCGCATTCTCATCGCCCGTGGGACAAGGGACGCGTTCCACCACCGCCCTCAGTATCTCCTCCACACCCATTCCAGTCTTTCCCGACGCACGGATTATCTCTTCGCGCTTGCAGCCCAGCAAATCAATGATTTCGTCTTCCACCTCCTCAGGCATCGCGCTGTCCATGTCACACTTGTTCATCACCGGAATGATTTCCAGATTATGTTCGAGTGCCATATAAAGATTCGAGATGGTCTGCGCCTGCACACCCTGTGAGGCATCCACCACAAGCAACGCACCTTCGCATGCGGCGATGGAACGGGAAACCTCGTAAGAAAAGTCTACGTGCCCCGGAGTGTCAATCAGATTGAGGATATATTTCTCACCGTTGCAGACATATTCCATCTGGATGGCATGGCTCTTGATAGTGATGCCCCGCTCACGCTCCAGGTCCATGTCGTCGAGCATCTGACCTTCGGTTATCTTGATGGTTTTCGTATGCTCCAGCAGACGGTCGGCCAAGGTCGACTTACCGTGGTCAATGTGAGCAATAATGCAAAAATTCCTTATATTCTTCATGTATAGTCGTGTAACGTTACTGAAATTATTGCGCAAAGGTATGAAAAAAATAAGATTTTTCCGTATGTTTGCCAACAAAACCAATTTTGACAGACATGAAAAAGAAATGGATCACTCCTGTTATTATCGTGGCAGTCATCGTCATGCTGATTGCCTGGTGCGTATCTTCCTATAATTCGCTCGTGACTCAAGAGGAAGGGGTCAATACCGCCTGGAGCAACGTGGAAAACCAGTACCAGCGGCGTTCAGACCTGATACCTAACCTGGTGAATACGGTGAAAGGATATGCGGCACATGAAAAGGAAACGCTCGATGCCGTCGTGTCGGCACGCGCGAAAGCCACACAAACACACATCGACCCGGAAAGCCTCACAACTGAAAACATAGCCGCCTACCAGCAGGCACAGAATGCGGTGGGAAGTGCACTGAGCCGTCTGCTCGTCACGGTGGAAAGATACCCAGACCTGAAGGCAAACGAAAACTTCAAAGAGCTTCAGGCGCAACTGGAAGGCACGGAAAACCGCATCAGTGTGGAACGCCGCAAGTTCAACGAAGCGGCACGGGCGTTCAACACCACCATCCGCCGTTTCCCCAAGAATCTTGTGGCCGGCATGTTCGGTTTTGAGAAACGTCCGTACTTCGAAGCACAGGAAGGCAGCGACAAGGCTCCTGAAGTGAATTTCTAATTTTTCACACGATGATGAAACACCTGTTATTCACCGCTTCGCTTCTCTTGCTGAACCTGTTGTGCGCCCCTGCCCTTCCGGCCAAGGAATATACACCGGAAGAAGTACCGATGGTACATCTGCAGAACAAGACGCGCTATGTGAGCAATCCCGACCATATCCTGTCGGACAAAGCTGTAGCGGTGATGGACACCACGCTTTACGCACTGGAACAGCAGACCGGCATCCAAGTGCTTGCGGTCGTGGTGGAACGGATTGCCGGAGGGGACTGCTTTGAATTTGCCTACCAGTTGGGACGTTCAAACGGAGTGGGGCAGAAAGGGAAAGACAACGGTCTGGTCATCCTGTTGGTGACAGGCGAACGCTGCATCCAGTTCGCTACAGGCTACGGACTGGAAGGTGTGCTTCCGGACGCGCTCTGCAAACGCATCCAGGAACGTCACATGAATCCTTTCTTCGCCAAAGACAACTGGGATGAAGGAATGGTGGCCGGTATCAGGGCCGTCCGTCAGGTACTGGCCAATGAAGAGGGAACCCCCACTCCCATCGAGGAAAATTCCGACAATGCACCGCTGCTCATCGCACTGCTGCTCTGCTTCATCGGTGTGCCGGCCTTAATGTGGTTCACCATCCGCCAGCGCAGGAAATGTCCGAAATGCCGCCAATACAAACTCCGTCAAATCTCTTCACGCACTGTCTCACGCATCGGAACGACACGCACGGTGGAAACAGTCTACCGCTGTGCCCATTGCGGATATGTCCACCGTGTAGTGGAACGCAAGGACGACAATGACATCGGCCACCGCGGAGGAAACGGAGGCCCGTTCATGGGCGGTCCGTTCATAGGTGGTTTCGGAGGAGGCCATGGAGGCGGAGGGTTCAGCGGAGGAAGTTTCGGAGGAGGGGACTTCGGAGGCGGAGGTGCCGGAAGCAAGTTCTGACACGCGAATGCAGAAGACAACAAAATCTGCGTTTCCAGACGGACACTTTACATAAACTGATAATAAAGAAAAAAACACATGAATACATTCGGAAACATATTCCGCCTGACCAGTTTCGGCGAGTCGCACGGAAAGGCCATAGGCGGTGTCATCGACGGATTCCCTGCCGGAATTAGTATCGACTTGGATTTTGTGCAGCAGGAACTTGCCCGCCGCCGTCCGGGACAATCGGCCATCACCACAGCACGGAAGGAAGCGGATGCCGTAGAATTTCTTTCCGGCATTTACGAGGGTGTCTCCACCGGATGCCCCATCGGTTTCGTAATATGGAACACGAACCAGCACTCCAACGACTATGACAACATGAAGGACGTGTTCCGCCCGTCGCATGCAGACTATACCTACACACAGAAATACGGTATCCGTGACCATCGCGGAGGCGGACGCTCATCGGCGCGCGAAACCATTTCAAGGGTGGTAGGGGGCGCACTTGCAAAACTCGCTCTCAGACAACTGGGTATCCGTATCACAGCATTCACCTCACAGGTGGGGCCTTACAAGCTGGACAAGGACTACACGGCTTACGACCTGAGCCGGATTGAAGAGAATCCGGTGCGATGTCCCGACCCGGAAATGGCCCGACAGATGAGCGATTACATCCTGAAAATCAAGGGAGAGGGAGACACCATCGGCGGAGTCATCTCATGCGTTGTTCAAGGCTGTCCGGTGGGATTGGGCGAACCCGCATTCGGGAAACTCCACGCCGCGTTAGGCAATGCCATGCTGAGTATCAATGCCGTGAAAGGATTTGAATACGGACAGGGATTCAACAACATGGAAATGAAAGGCAGCGAACAGAACGATGTTTTCTTCAACGACCATGGCCATATCGGATTCCGCACAAACCGCTCGGGAGGCATCCAGGGCGGCATCAGCAACGGACAGGACATCTATTTCCGTGTGGCTTTCAAACCGGTGGCCACCTTATTGACGGAACAGCCGACCGTAGACATCCACGGCAACGAAACAATGCTGAAGGCCCGCGGACGCCATGATCCCTGCGTGCTGCCCCGTGCAGTCCCCATCGTAGAGGCCATGACAGCCATGACACTACTCGACTATTATTTACTGGACAAAACGACACATCTGTAGGGAAGTAAAAAATCATAAGACCATGGACATCAAACAGTACATCAAAGAAAATGAAAACCGGTTTCTGGACGAGCTTTTCAGCCTCATCCGCATACCGAGCATCAGTGCCAACCCCACGCACAAGGACGATATGCTGGCCTGCGCCGAACGCTGGCGGCAACTGCTTCTTGAAGCCGGAGCGGACGAAGCGATGATCATGCCGTCGCAAGGAAACCCGCTGGTATATGCTGAAAAACGCATCAGTCCTGACGCTCCGACCGTATTGATTTACGGGCATTATGACGTAATGCCCGCCGAACCGCTGGACCTGTGGAAAAGCCAGCCTTTTGAACCGGAAATCCGCGACGGACGTATCTGGGCACGTGGGGCGGACGACGACAAAGGCCAGTCGATGATTCAGGCGAAAGCGTTCGAGTATCTGGTACGTGAAAACCTTCTCACGCACAACGTAAAGTTTATCCTTGAAGGAGAAGAGGAAATCGGTTCGCCCAGCCTCAACGCTTTTCTTCAGGAACACAAGGAACTGCTGAAAGCCGATGTGATTCTGGTTTCGGACACAAGTATGCTGGGAGCTGACCTTCCCTCACTGACCACCGGTCTCAGGGGACTCGCCTACTGGGAAATTGAAGTGACAGGACCGAACCGCGACCTGCATTCAGGACACTTCGGGGGAGCTGTGGCGAATCCTGTCAATGAGCTGTGCCGTCTGATAGCAAAAATGACCGATGAAGACGGGCGCATCACCGTCCCTCACTTTTATGACGACGTGGAGGAAGTGCCCGAAGCGGAACGCAGAATGATCGCCAGCATCCCGTTCGACGAGAAAAAATACATGGAAGCCATCGGAGTGAAAGCCCTGAAGGGAGAGAAAGGCTATTCCACACTGGAACGTAATAGTTGCCGCCCGTCGTTTGACGTATGTGGCATCTGGGGAGGATACACCGGAGAAGGCTCGAAAACGGTGCTCCCGTCAAAGGCATATGCGAAAGTGTCCTGCCGGCTGGTGCCACACCAGGACCATGAAAAGATTTCAAGGCTGTTCGCCGAACATATCATGTCAATCGCCCCCGAGTGGATAAGCGTCAGAGTGACTCCGATGCATGGAGGGGAAGGTTATGTCTGCCCGATTGACCATCCGGCCTACCGCGCGGCGGAAAAGGGCTTCACACAAGCCTTCGGGAAGAAGCCGCTGGCCGTGCGCAGGGGAGGAAGCATTCCCATCATCAGTGATTTTGAACGCATCCTAGGCATCAAGACCATACTGATGGGATTCGGTCTGGAAAGCGATGCCATCCACTCTCCCAACGAGAACTTCCCGCTCGACATCTTCCGCAAAGGCATCGAGGCGGTTACGGTTTTCCATCAGGAATACAGCAGGCGGTAATCCATCCGCTGCAAGAACATCAGAAAAGGTTCACGACAGAATCCGTTGTCATCGCTGACAATCAAAATCCGTCGTGAACTTTTTTTCATTCCTCCGGAGCAGAAGTTCCGTCACTGCCGGTCATTTGAAGACCTGCACCATCGGACGTCCCACCCATGCCTGCGGACATTTCAGACCAAAAATATAGGCGATGGTTGCAGCAGTATCATACTGCATCATGCTTTCTGAAAATTCACCGCCCTTTTTCACATTCTTTCCGGCAATGATGAAGGGCACTTCCATTTCCTGCAAAGTCTTCCCGCCATGTCCCTTGTTGATGCCTCCATGGTCAGCCGTAAAGATGACAATCGTGTCGTCGTAAATGCCGGCCTCCTTCAGTGCAGTCAGGATTCTGCCCGCATAACCGTCCAGACGCTTCAGCGTGTCATAATAGGCAGGTGTGTCATGCCCTTCCGCATGCCCCGTATGGTCCAGTTGGTCGAAGCAGACCGCAACAAAAGCCGGCTTGCGCTCCTTTATGTAGTCCACAGCCGTCTCACAGAGCCTTTCCGGATGATTCTTATAGTCGGACACCAAGTTCCAGTATCCTACCGCCAGCGAGTCAATCACATATTTGATTCCTTCCCATTCCGCCATGCAGGCCGTCTCAGCTTCCGGGCACTGCTCCTGAAGAATGGAATAAATCGTCGGGAACACCCCATGACTGTTAAGAGCGGCAGAAGGTATCTCCGGAGTGCGCGAATTCCATTTCGTGTAGCCATGGACCTCGGTAGGTGCCCCGTTGAACATCGAAGCCCAGTTGATAGCGGAAGAAGAAGGCAGCACCGAACGTTTCTTCAGCGTATAGCAGCCTTCGTCCATCATCCGGCGGATATTGGGAATGTCCGCTTTCGGGACACTGTACGCGCCCCATCCATCGAAGGCTATCATCACCACATGTTCCGCCTTCCATCCTTTCGCATATATTCCCGTCACACAGAAACATACAAGTCCGATAAACACAGCCAGTTTTTTCATAAACATGATATTAAAGAATTAAAAAATCAATTACCACTCCAAAGGTACGGAAAAAGAATTCTCCATGAAGCCGAAAGAAAATTAAAATTACATGAAAAATATCGGGAAATAGATATTTTTATGTATGTTTGCAATACAAGAACTTAAATAAACAGAAAACAGAACCTTATACATTTAATTATCATGGACCATCTTAATGAAATTATTTCTTATTTCCCGGAAGTTAAGGAAGTCCGCGAAATAATTCCGCTTACAGCAGGACTCATCAACCAAACCTATAAAGTGACGACAGCGGACGCGGACGCATGCGACTACATCCTTCAATGCATCAACCATCAGGTGTTCCAGAATGTGGACCTCCTCCAGCATAACATTGAATGTGTGACCCGCCATATCAAGGAAAAACTGGAAAAAGCGCACGAAACGGACATCAAGAGAAAAGTGCTCCGCTTCATTCCTGCAAACGACGGAAAAACTTATCATTTCGACGGGGAACATTACTGGAGAATGTGTGAATTCATCCCCGACTCACTGACGCTCGATGCCGTCACTCCGGAATCCTCCTATCTGGTAGGACTGAAATTCGGCGAATTTGAGGCGATGCTGTCTGACCTTCCGGAAGAACTGGGGGAAACCATTCCCGATTTTCACAACATGGAATTCCGCATGAAACAGCTCCAGGAAGCTGTAGCCAAGGATGCAGCCGGACGGATGGAAAAAGTCAGGACACTGGTGGACGAAATTGAAAAGGATGCCGACGAAATGTGCCAGGCAGAACGGCTGTACCGAGAAGGGAAACTGCCCAAACGCATCTGCCACTGCGACACGAAGGTCAGCAACATGATGTTCGACAAGGACGGGAAGGTACTCTGCGTCATCGACCTGGACACCACTATGCCCAGCTTCGTATTCTCCGACTTCGGAGACTTCCTCCGCTCGGCAGCCAATACCTCACGCGAAGACGAACCGGACCTTGAAAAAATACATTTCAATATGGAAATCTTCAAGGCTTTTGCAAAAGGCTACATTGAATCGGCCAAAAGTTTCCTCACTCCACTCGAAATCGAGATGCTTCCCTTCGCCGTGAAGCTCTTCCCTTACATGCAGGCGGTACGTTTCCTTACCGACTACATCAACGGAGACACTTATTACCAGATCCAATATGCCGAACATAATTATGTACGCACACTGGCCCAATACAAGCTCTATCAGGAAGCCAAGAAGGCGGAACCGGAGATGAAAGCCTACATTGCAGCTCTGCTCTGATTTGCTTCGCTTTTTTCCTGTATAAACCAAGAGGGTCCGGCAGATTCCAGAAACCTGCCGGACCCTCATCTTATTTTATACTATCTATATCGTCACGTCATTTCAACAATTCAGCCAGCTTGGCTTCAAGGTCTTCACCCCGCAAGTCGCGCGCTACAATAGTACCGTCCTGCGCAATCAGCACCGTGGCGGGAATAGACCGCACGCCATAAAGCTGGGCACCGGCATTCTGCCATCCTTTCAAGTCCGACATCTGTGGCCAGGTAATCTTCAAGTCGGCAATGCCCTTTTTCCAACTTTCCAGATTACTGTCGAGCGACACGCCTACCACTCCGAACCCTTTCGCCTTATATTTGGTGTATGCGGCCACCACGTTCGGCATCTCCCTGCGGCAAGGACCGCACCAGCTGGCCCAGAAATCGACCAAAGTGTACTTATTCTCCTTCACATAGTCCGACAGTTTCACTTCCTTTCCTTCCGGAGTGTTGAGTGCGAAGTCTGTGTACTTCTGTCCTTCCGCTGTACGGGCAACCACCTCCACATACTCTTTCAGGCGCATGAAATCCTTATTGGAAGCCAAAGAAGCAGGCACCTTGTCTACCAGAGGCTTCACGTCAGACACTTCAAACGAAGAACCAAACATGCCCAGAAGCTCCACTCCGGCCGCCTTGTCGATGCTGGCGGAAATCAATTGAAGGATATGCTCCGACCCGGCTTTCTGCTTCTCGTCAAGCACCTTCATCAATGAATCCTGCTGTGCGGCAGTCAGCGTCGAGTCTGTTCTGGCCTTCTGATAAATGGCTCCCATTTCCTCATCGATACGCTTGTACTCGTCCATGAAGTTCTGAAGCACGTCATTGTTGGGAGTACCTGACACGCGGCTTTCCTGCGCGCTCATGTTCACCGTCACGGTGCCCGGTTCAAGAAACACCATAGCGGCCATACGATTGTCACCCTTCATATAAGTGATGTAACGTGAAACGGCTGTCGAATCGGGAGTTCCCGCAAATTCAAACGCACCACCCTTCACTGCCGTCGAATCCAATGCCACAAAACCACTGTCCGTACGGCTTTGCAGATACACCATATCACCGTCGCCGGCACCTTCTGCCGTACCTTTGATGACATAACCGGATTTCTCCTGACATGCCGCCAGTGCCATCACACCTGCAGCGGCAACCCAAACTAGTTTTTTCATGAATATGTTTCTGTTATTTTTTTAATTATGCCCGCAAAGATAATCGTTTCATACCAAAATCAGACTGATTTTCACGTTTATTACAATTAGAAATCACGGCATTTTCATCGCTGTAGGGGCAGACCCGTGTGTCTGCCCGATGACACCATGATAATGTAGTTGGGCGGACACACGGGTCCGCCCCTACGTGTCAATGGCATATTGAAAAGAATAGGATGTTAAATGGAAGAACCGTAATCAGAAGTCTCAACAGAGGAACACCAGCAGACTGCATCCCCACCCCACCCATTCGACCACTCCGGGAGGAATGCCCAAAGAGGCGGGCAGCCCGGTATATTCCAGTGAGGCAAAGAACAGCAGCACAAAAAGCAGGGAGACAAAAGAAGAAGCCTTGCGCACAAACAGACTGGACATGCCTTCCACCACGTCACGGTCGGACACATAAGTGTCGGAAGCAAAGCCGTAGGCTACAGACGGAAGAGCCATCCCGAGCGACAGGATGCACCAGAATCCATCCTCCAGCGGAGAATGTCTGAAAGTTCCCACCACGCTGCTCGCCACACTCCATGGCCCCCACACAAGAAGAGCGAAACCGCAGACATACAGACCTGAGACCAGCAATGAGAATGTCAAGGCTCTCCGCTCCTTACGCGACAAGGAGCCGCCACGGGAAAGCACTGACATGCATGCCTTTCCCAAACCAGAATGAATCCACAGGCCCGCTCCCAGAAACAGAACCATCACGACGGGCAGCACGGGAGACTGCACATACATCTTGCCCGAAGCGCGCAATGCCCACCGAAGTCCTTCACTGCTCAACAGACTCCTGACGCCGGGCCATCCGCAGGCACTCCCCACCCACGAAACAAATACGACCATCCCCGTCAGCAGAAAAAAGCAGGTGGACGGATGCAGAAAACGTCTACTCTTCATCCGGCTCCAGATTGTCAATGTCCAGAATGCGAAGTTCGAAAGCTCTCGTCACCAGCCGGCAGGCATTCACTCCTGTCCGCTCGTCAGGCTTGAAGAGACGGTTTACCAGTTCGTTCTGACGCTTCTCGACCGACTTCACACCGAACGGCATGCCTTTGAGGTTCGTGATCATCTCTTTCGTGTAGCCCAGTGCCAGATGCCTGAGCAGACGTTCGTCGTACTCGTCAATGTCATAATCCACTATCGCCTCCTGCCGGCGCAGTTCAGCCTCGACCGTCTGTTTGAAACGTTCCACAATCTTCTCCAGAATCGGATAGTTGAACACCAGTTTCCGGCCGTCCATCACCGCCTGTACATCCGTGGCGGTCAGCAGTTCACCCGTTTTCAGAATGATGCCCACCGCTCCGGCATTCAGCGCGTCAACCCAAAGTTTCTCGTTCAGCACCTCTCCCGTAAAGATGAGTACCTTCAGTTCCGGACGCTCACGGTGCAGACGGGCGCAGATGTCCACCCCGATAGTCGTCGAGCCTCCAAGCCCCAGGTCGAGCAGCACCATGTCGGGAGTCTTCGTTTCGAGCAGCGACCAGAACTCCGCCTCAGTCATGGCTGTCCCTATCACTTCAGCATCAGGTATTTCATGACGGAAGATTTCTTCAGTTCCCTTCAGTTCGAGCTTCACGTCCTCTACAATAATCACTTTAAACTTGTCCATATTCTTTTTCATTTTTTCATTCCATTCAAAAAAACGGCATTCCAACCACAACCGATGGAATTGCCCGTCACCCGTCCGCCCTCCTCCGGAACGGAACCGTGAACCACACGTCAAAGCCTCCCCCTGCGGCAGGACAGGCATTGATGCGGCAACCTCTTTTCCCTCCAAACTCGTCATGGTCGCGGATAATCTGCCTGCATACCAGATATTCCGTCCCCGTCAAAGTCTGTCCGTTGTCGACCGCACACATCCGCCGCTTGTCGGGGTAGAACAACGCGTTCAGCTCCTCCACGCTCTTTGTCCGCCGGCGGTCGATGAAATCCACACGCACGAAATCCCCGTCACGGCGGACCGTAAGTTTCAAGGCACCAGACTCTTCGGTCCGCACCGCCTCATCCGTCAGGCTTTCCAGAAGGAAACGCAGCAGCACCGCGTCTCCCAAGGCAAAAAGCGGCTCCGCCTCCACCTCCAGCTCCAGTGAGAAGTTCTTCTTCCGCATCAGCCGGTCCAGATACTTCTTCATGTCTCCGGCCAGTGCCTTCATGTCCACATCCGAACGGCGGAACGTCACTTCATCCAACTGACGGACCGCACACGAAGTCAGCAGCGAGAAAATATCCCTGTAATACCCCACCAGTTCAGCCATATCATCCAGAATCTCCTTCCTCTCGTCCGGCTCCGCCCCGTTCAGACGAGCCGCCAGCTGACGGATCCGGTTGGGATAATAAACCGTCTCATGCTTGATGGCAGAAAGACAATTGTCGAGCACCATGTTCTGCACATGAAGCTGGTTCTCCTCAAACAAGGTCCGGCGTGCCTCATCGTGCGCCAGTTCTATATCATGACATTTACGGTCCACCTGCACAATCGTGTGATACAGAACCGCCGCCAGATAATTGCAGACAAGCTCCACAAGAAGCCTGTCTTCCTCACGCGTATGAGACCGTGCAGTCTGCAGAGCCAACATGCCCACACAGCGTTTCTCTCCTCCAGCCTCAACCCACAGAGGCAGACTGCTCCACCCCGGCCCGTCCGACCACTTCAGAAGGCGCGACTCGCAACATCTCCGTATATAATCCTCCCAGCCTTCTTCATCCGTCCTGCGGCAACAGGAGAACTTGAGGGCATGGGTCTGCTCGTTTTCCACAGCCAATGCCAGATTCGCCAGAGGAACAATCTCGTTCACCTCACGGAACATGGCCTGCACCACGCGCAGGTCCGTATCATCCGGATGCAAGGAGGCCGAGAAAATCGCCCGGTTGACGGCAAACACCTGCTCTATATTATACCTGTAACGCAGTCTCCGGCGCAGATAAAGCACATAATATGCCACAAGACATCCCAGCACGGTCAGGATGAGAAAGGACAGGGCGATGCGCTTGTTCGCCGCCGACTGCTGCATCTGGAGACAATATGCCTCAAGAGAATTGTCGCGGCTCAGACGTTTGTAGAGCGACGCATAGGCGGCATTGTTGTAACGGTATTTACGGAAATCCTTCAAGGCCAGCGAAGCTACAGCCGCTTCGTTGCGCACATCAAGCAGGATAAAATAATCGGTGTCGAAACGGTCGGAAAGCCAGGCCAGTTCAGCGGCTTCGTCCCTGCCGTACAGAGCCAGCAGAGGAGAGTCCTTGCCCGAATACCGGAGATAATGCATGTTCATGTAGTGCATCACGCTGTCGGCCAGCTCCAGTGCAGTCGCATAATCACCGTTCACGTTGCATTCGTACACCCAGTTGGCATAATCGTTCGCCACGGCCAGCAGACTGTCATACCGGCTCACGCGAAGCGAATCTTCCCCGGACGGAACCGCAGGAGCCTGCCCGGAGGCACATCCTCCCAGAACAAGCGTCCAGGCCACCCCCACCATCAGCAGTACACGCGCCACCCCTTTCGGCAGACGGAAATAGAAACGGCTTCCTTTCCCCACCGTGCTTTCAATATTGAACAGGCACACGCCGAACACCTTGTTTGTCTTCCGGTATTTTTCGATGATGCCCTTACAGTTCATCAGTCCGAACCCGTGTCCTTTCTGTCTGTGGAGCAAGGCCGCATCCGCAGCCGTGTCCATTCCGATGGCACTGGAGTCATACACCTTCTCATCGAGTATCCGTCGGATGTCCTTGTCCGACAGGCCCGGCCCGTCATCAGCGACCGATATTTCCACATAATCCCCGGTCTCGGCTGCCGAAAGACGGATGTGACCGCCGTCCTGCGTATATTTGCGGGCATTTTCCGTCAAAGTGCTGATCATGAACAGCGTCAATGCCTTGTCGGCTTTCACCACCGCACCGGTATCCTCCACCGTCAGCCGCTGGTGTCTGGCCTCAAAAGCACGGCGGCCTCTGGCCACCATCCGGAAAAGCTCCTGCAAGGCAAAATTCTCAACCTTCAGACTCAGCGTGCCCTGCCGCATCTTTATCCAGAGGGCCAGAATGTCATTGTATTCATTGATTCTGTCGGTCAGTTCTCCTATATACTCCAGCTTCCTTTCTCTGGTATCCTCGCTGATGTCCGATGAAGGCGAACGGAGCTTTCCCGTTTCATTGGCCACCCTGTCGATAAAGGGAAGGATGCCCGTCACGATGGAAAGACATGCCTTCTTCACCTCATTCTGGCATTTGTTTTCCGCCAGATGCTGACGATGGATATACTGTTCCTTTTCCAACTGCTTGCGTTCATCGTCCAGTGACACAAGATTCAGGCCGTTCTCAAGTGTCCAGGCCAGATAAGGCAGAAGCAGACCGAACATGGCCCGCTCTTCCTTCCGGAAAGGGGAAGAAAGCACAAGCCACAGACGGCCCACCTCCTCTTCCTTCCCGGGCGGAACAAGCGCAAACGACTGTGTCACCCGTCCTTCACTCTCCGGTCTGTCTTCCCTTTCCTCCGTTCCCAGCTCAATCCACACGTCAGACGCATGAAACGCTTCCCGCAAATCATCTCTCACCGCCCCGCATACGGCATCCGCCACTTCCTTCTGCGTGGTGGCTTCCACAGGAACCGCCCCGATGACACGCTGGCAGAGCAGAAGCATCCGTTTGAGTTCCGCCACATATACGGCATTCCTCCTGCGCCAGTAACGGTTGAGCAGTACAAACACACAGACAGACACGACAAGTCCCCCGACAACCATGAAAAGCAGTACGTCGAGCTGCCTTTCCTCCTGCTCCAGAGCAAGGAAACGGCTTTCCAGCTCCTTGTCCTGACGCGTATAGTCCAGTATGTCGAGATACACGTTCCGGTTATAGTCCGACTCCGCCTTCATTCCCAACGCCGAATAGCTCCGGCTCAACTGCTCGCGCAGACGCGCAACCCATTCGGGTACGGTTCTGATGCCCTCCTCATTGATCCACTTCAGCTCGATGGAAGAAGTCGCCCCCGGAACATATGCCCGCAGACAGTCGGTCGTGTCGCTGCAGTGATAAAACGTTTCATGATGCAGATTCACATACTCGAGCGCACTCTTCAGATTCGGCAACGCCTTCTCCGACTGGCCCGCATAATTATAATAGGTGGCGATGGTACGGTATGTCCCCGAAATCTGATACCAGTCGCCATATTGTTTGAACAGTTCCAGCGCACGGTGCGCGAACCGCAGCGGAAGACTGTCCGCGGGAAGCCCTTCCGGATTGACCATCCGCAACAGCCCCGGCCTCTCCCGCTCCAGCAGTTCCCTGTTGCTCCTGAAATTAAGAAGTTCCGCCATTGCCTGAAGGGCATTGGCCTCAAAGTAGACAAACCCATCGTGCGCGCTCACCTGAAGACATTCCACCAGATACGAAAATTCGCCTTCCACCACCTCCTCACGGGTGGGAGCCTGATACATCCCTCCCGAACCGCGCATATACATATAATAAAGCCATTGCCCTCTGTCTCCGCGCAACGCGTCGGACGGAATGGAGTCGATGGAAGCCAACGCTTCCCTGTCCTGCTCCAGATAATAATAATAGATGCCGGAAACGATGTAGAACTCCGAAAGCGCGTAGTTCATTCTCTTCCGCAAATGCGCTCCGTCAAGAAGCACCTTGTCTTCATTGATGCGCCGGATACGCCTCAAGGCACTGTTCCGCCAGTCATAGAAATCCTTGTTCATCGACGTGCGCTGGCATATCTTCATCTGCCCCACGTCGGCTACAAGACGTTCCACTTCGTTCCTGCTCGCCTCGGAAGCCTGACGGTACAAAGCCGCGGCACGCTCGAAGTCCATCCGCATGAACGCACAGAAGGCGCGGTTGTTCAACGCTTCCGCCCTTTGCGAGGGAGTGCCTTTCTCCGCCTCTCTCCATGCCTCTTCCGCAAGCTGTTCCGAGCGGTCAAGGCTCTTGTAGCGCGACTCATAGGAAAGCGCATTCAGCGAATCGGCCATCCGTCCGGCTTCTGCCTGATGCGCCGGACGCACGCACGAGCCCAGCATCAGCGCACATATGCCGACTGTCCATATAAGCTTCCACATCGTCATCGAAAAAAACATTTATACAAATGTATAAAAGTTCCGGATAAAATGAAGAGGAATCGGTTCATAAAAAATATAAACGGACAGGAACGGACGCTTCCGGCGGATGGCCTGACATCCGGAACAGAACACCCCGGTATTCTGTCTGAAACAACGGGGTATTCCATACAGAACAAAAGGTTGCCGGCTTTCCCGCACGAACAAGGTTCCAAACTATTCCTGCCTTTGTCATCGGACTTGCCGGAAAAAAGACTAATTTTGCCGGAAAAACTTATCAATTCTATAAAAAATGACAACAACAAGAACCTTCATCCTGTCGGGCATGATGCTGGCGGCCTTCTCTCTGCCGGGTCTGGCCCAAAACAACGGCGGAGGCATATCCGAAGATATGCTGGTACAAATCAGAGAGGCGCAGCCGCACTCACCGGCCGACCGTGCCCTGTTCAACGCAATCGCTGCCAACAGCATTGACGCACTGGCCGTGAACCATGCCAGAAAAGGCGCGATAGACACTTATTTCAACGTGGAGACACCGCCACAGAACATCACGGACCAGCAGCAGAGCGGACGGTGCTGGATGTTCAGCGGGTTCAACGTGCTGCGTTCGGACTTCGCCAGCCGCACGGACTCACTCACCGTGAACCTGTCGCACGACTATCTGTTCTTCTGGGACCAACTGGAGAAATCCAACCTTTTCCTGCAGGGGGTCATCGACTGTGCCGACAAACCGATGGACGACGAACGGGTACGCTTCTTCTTCATGAACCCCATCAGCGACGGAGGCACGTATTGCGGAGTGGCCGACCTCGTGTCGAAATATGGTCTCGTGCCGGCTGAAATCATGCCGGAGACTTATTCCAGCGACAACACGTCGAAAGTGGCCGGCCTGCTCAAATCAAAGTTGCGCGAATTTGGCCTGCAACTGCGCAAAATGGCGGCCGACGGAAAAAGCCGGAACGACATCAGAGCAGAAAAGACGAAAATGCTCGCGACGGTCTACCGCATGCTCTCGCTCACGATGGGAGAACCGGTGACAGAATTCACCTATGCGTTCAAGAACCGGAACGGACGTGCCGTAACGGAAGCGAAAAAATATACTCCCATGACCTTCGCGGCTGAGATATGTGGCGGAAAACCGGTCCAGGACTCGTTTATCATGGTGATGAACGACCCGAGACGCGAATATTACAAGACGTATGAAGTGGAATATGACCGCCATACCTACGACGGCACCAACTGGAAATATCTCAACCTGCCGATGGAGGACATCGCCGGACTGGCCGTCGCCTCGCTGAAGGACGGGCACAAAATGTACAGTTCCTACGATGTGGGCAAGTTTCTCGACCGCAAACGCGGCTACTGCGATGTGCAGAACTATGATTACGGCTCTCTGTTCGGCACCACGTTCGGAATGGACAAGGCGCAGCGCATCATGACCTACGACAGTGGCTCGACCCACGCGATGACACTCACGGCGGTCAATCTGGACAAGGACGGAAAACCGCTGATGTGGAAGGTGGAGAACAGTTGGGGACCTGCATACGGACAGGGGGGCTGCCTGATAATGACAAACGAATGGTTCAACGAGTATATGTTCCGGCTGGTGGTCGACAAGAAATATGTGCCGGCAAAGATGCTGAAGCAATACGAGCAGAAGCCTGTAATGGTCATGCCCGAAGACCCGCTGTTCCTGCCTGACAGATAAGACTGCAATACTGGCAGAAAAAATGACAGAAAGACCCGTTCATGACAAAAAGTCAGTCTGTATTGTCCGGATTGGGAGAAAAGTTCCAAGGAAAATTGATTTATATCAACAAATCGGGCAAAACCGCATGATTTTATGTTATAAAACATGTTTTCCTCAAAAAAGGCACTACATTTGCATCGTAATTGATGAAGCGAAGAACCGGAAAGAGGTTCAGAGATTCAAAGATTGCAAATGAAAGGATAACAAAAAAAAGCCCTCCGTGAGGAGCGCGGGACAAACTAAACTAGGTATTAGATAACGACACGAAGTAACTGACTTAAAAGCAAATGAAAGGGTAACAATTATGAAAAAGGTAAAAAGTATTTTCAAGAAGATTTCAAAGGCAGATCCTATGATCTGGGGTTACGTAATGCTGAGTGAAAACTCTCGCACGAAGTAACCCGATGCCGGGAACGGGAAAAACGCTCCAGTATCCGGAAATTGAAAGAACCTTACAGCCGAAAGGCCTGACATATAAAATCCGGGAAGCAGCCTGAGAAAGTCTCAGCATCTGCTCCCCGGATTTTTTTGTCTCACTCAGAGAAACTTACTGGGCATCGAAAGCGGCCAGTGTCCAGGCGTCGCGCCATTCAATCACAGGCTTCCCGTCGCGGAACTGAATCGGCAGCCAGATATAACGTGCATCGCTCGGGTGCTTCGGACGCCAGATGTCCGCCATAAACATGAAGGCATCCTTCTTCCCGTGAACCGGGAGCACGAAAGTGCTCTGCCCGTGGAAAGTGATTTCCGCATCCTTCCCCACACACGGATTGGGATGTTTCGTCCAAGGTCCCCAGATGCTCGGAGCCGAGAACATGCGCGCCTCATTCGGGTCCCATCCCGTACAGCCGGAAGTGATCATCCAGTAGGTACCGTCCTTCTTGAATATGGCCGGCGCTTCATTGTGTCCCGCAGGGGCCAGACGGACATATTTCCCTGTATGGCTCAGATAATCGTCGCTCAGCTCTGCAATATGCAACGTCAGGTTGTCTTCCGACGAATAGATGTGATAGCCTTTCCCGTCATCATCCACAAAAAGCTGCATGTCGCGCGCCATCTGTCCGCCTTCAAGGTCGCGTTTCACGAACAGCCCTTTGGCTATGGCATCATACCAGACGGGGGTCCACCATTCCTTGTATTTCTCCGCATCCAGTGTGTCCAGCACGGCACGCTGCTCCTCGGTCATGTCAAAAGGCAGTTTTCCCGGATTGATGCGTCCCGAACGTAGATACTTGAACGGTCCGGTAGGATTGTCGGCCACGGCAACGGCTGAACGTGCGGCCGCATAGCCCTTCCCTTTGAGTTCCAGATGGAACCACATGACAAACTTTCCGGTCTTTTCATTGTAGATTACTTTCGGACGTTCCATGATGCAACCCTGAATAATGTCGCTTGTGGTGTCGTTCATCTCCACGGGAAGTACCGCACCTTCATTCTTCCAGTCGGTCAGATTTTCCGACGAATAGCACATGATACCTACCATGGCCGCACTGGTGGAGTCCGACTTGTTCTCGCCATACCAGTAATAGGTGCCGTCATGATACAGGATTCCTCCGCCATGCGCGTTCACATGTACTCCTGTATTGTCAGGCCACAGTTCACCGGAACGGATTTCCTTCAGTTCTTCCTGCTGTGTGCAGGACGGCAGCAGCAGTGCACCCAGACACGCTGCCCACAAAAACAAAGATGTCTTTTTCATGATAACTTTTGATTAAATGATTGTTTTATTTGCGTTGATATACTCTCACATAGTCGATTTCATAACGCATCGGATAGGCTTCTTCAGACACCTCTCCGCCGTTGTCTCCACCCACCGCAAGGTTCAGCAGCAGATAATGGGGCTGCATGAAAGGGTTCTTGCCTTCGCCTATCGAGCCGTTATAGGTATCCTTCAGGAAGATTTCGTTCAGCAGTTCATCGTCCAGATACAGACGGATAGCTTCTTCGTCCCAGTCCATCCGCCATATGTGGAACTCTGAAGCCCAGTCGGGATTCTTCTCCAGAAAATGTGCGAAAGGCACCGCCTTGCTGTTCCACTTGGCCGTCCAGGGACGATCTGTCCCCCATGCGGCATTGGCCAGGATGTGCGGCACTCCCTGCTTCCGGTAAAACTCCATGATGTCAATCTCGCCGTTCGAAGGCCAGTCCATCGAGCGGCCCAGTGTCCAGATGGCAGGCCAGGCCCCTTTTCCGACCGGAATGCGTGCGCGTATTTCAAAACGCCCGTACAGGAACTCTTTCTTCCCGGCTGTCGTGACCGATGAAGAAGTGCACTCAATCGACTCGCGCGAAGTGCGCCAGTCGGTGCTGCCCTCCTTGTAAAGAGGATTGGGCCGCTTTTCTTTCCGTGCCTCAATCACCAGCAGCCCGTCCTTGCAATACGCATTGTCGGGCTGGTACCATTGCAGCTCATGGTTGCGCGCGAAGCCGTTTTCATAATTCCATACAGAAGAGTCGAGCCTTCCGTCGGCTTCAAACTCATCACTCCAGACCAGTCTGTAGTCTGTCTGCGCAAAAGAAACGGCAGCACAGAAAGACAACAGCAGGCATCCCATCAGTTTTTTTCTTTTCATAATTTAAAATGTTTCCGATAAATCAAGTCAATTTTCTTCGACAGAACTGATTACCTGTGCATTTTCCGGAAGTTTCCCGACAAGCACTCCGTATTCGAAGGTGGTGACAGCCGGAGCTATGGTCAGATGAACCTGCACTTCCAGACGATAGATTCCTTCTTCCCGGAAAAACACATAATTGCAGCCGGCCGGCATGTACTTACAGGTTTCCTTCCCCAACAGAAGTGTGTTGGCGGAGAAGTCTATGTCGAGAAGCCCGTGCTCTCTGGCAACACTTTCCGACACCACAGCCAGCAAATCTTCTTCGGACTGAATGACACGGAACTCACCGTTCTCCAGACTGCTGCCCAGAGACAGATTATATTCTTCCACTACAGGAAGGACTATTCTGTCGTCATCGCTGCATGCACCCAGCGTGACAAGAACAAACAATAAAAATACTCGTATATAATTCATGACAAAAAAAATTAAACATGTATCCAAAAAACGATCCGAAAACAATAAAAGCCTGCTCAAATTCATCCCGTGGCTCTTCAATCAGAAACCTTAAATGAGACAGAACGAACTTGAACAGGCTTTTATATCTTAAATTATCCGCCTATTTATTGATAAACGCGAACATAATCCACGTAATACTTCATCGGGAACTCAGAATCAGAAGGATCGCCGCCATTTGAACCTACTGCCAGATTCAACCATACATAAGCACCGAAACCTTCAAAGTTGTTAGAGAACGGATTCTGATAAGCACCTTCCAGATTTGAATCACCGCCGCTGCCGTTCATCGTTTGACTGAGGGCAATTTCATTCATCAGCTCATCATCAAGATACAGACGCAGATAATCCTCATCCCAGTCCATCCGCCAGATATGATATTTATCGGTCCACTGAGGATCATTGGCGGTAAATTCTTCCAACGGACGGTTGTAAGACTGCCATTTGCCGCTCCAACGAGTGTCAGAACCCCAGCAGAAGTTAGCGTGAATGCTAGGCTTGCCGTCGACAAGATAATACTCCAGAAGGTCAATCTCACCGTTCAGCGGCCATTCCCACCAGTTGCCGCAGGTCCAGATAGCCGGCCAAGCACCCATATCAGTCGGAATCTTCGCACGAACCAGCAGACGTCCGTACTTGAAGGTGAACTTGCCGCTTGAGTTCATGCTTGCGGAAGTATATTCAGCATACTGACGGTTTTTCTTCCAGTCGCTGCTGCCAGCCTCATAGTTCGGATTCTCCACGCGTTCTCTCTTGGCAGTGAACACCATGTTGCCGTTCCCGTCCATTTCGGCATTACCTTCCTTCTTATACCACTGCAGCTCCTGATTTCTTTGGAAACCTTCTTCAAGTCCCCACTTGTCCGGATCCGGAGCTCCCGTACCATTGAACTCATCATGCCATACCAACTGCATGCCGTCAATTTCCTGTTTCGGGTCTGTCATGTCAGGTTTGGTCGGGTCAATCTGCGGAAGCTGGAACATCAGCATCAATGTATTGACCACCTCATTAACAACCAGAGAAGAAGAGTTGACAATCTGGAGCGGCAACACAAAAATGGCATTTTCATTTTCCGCTCTGATTGGGTCTTTCAACAAAGCACCGCGATGAACCGTAATGGCTATGGGGTCTGAAACCGTAGCACCGGCTTTCAATGTAATCTGGTTTGCAGACAATTCATAGTATGACTCATCCATCAGAAGAGCATTTTTATACACTTGGTAAGCATTCTCCGTTGCAGACAATTCAATAGCTTTCTGCAATGAATCGGCGGCAATGACAACATCAACCGTACAGTCAGACGGAGCTGCCTGATTCTGATAAAGTGAAATGGAAACGTAAAGCGTCGTATCGCTAGTCTGCTCCTCTTCAAGCACAATTTTTTTATTGCAAGAAGAGCCGTCCCATATATCCGCAGCCTCTTTTATTGCCACCCACCGATAAGCAGTGTTGTATCTGTTGTCTTCATCACTACATCCTGTGGCAAGACAAAGACCGGCAACAAGGGGCATCGCCCATTTAATCATAGTTGTCTTTCTCATATTCCTCATTTTTAGTCTAATTCAACTGTTTCAGGGTCATAAATATCAATCTTCACATCATAGAATTTGAACTCAGCCATGTGGAAGTAATTCGCATCTTTCGTAACGGCAGTCACATTATAACGCAAATGGGTAAACGTTTTTCCGGCATCTACATAATCACTGACTATATGAGATCCCCATGTTGCTTCAAACCCTGTTAATGTTTCCACCGTTTCCCAATCATTGCCATCATTGCTAATTTGCAGTTCAACTGTCGTAGGGAATCCTTCTCCACTACCTCCAGAAGCACGGTTCCACCATTCGATAGCAAACACCTGATGTTCTTCATTGAAATCCACCTGAACATAGTGAGGAAGCGGAGTTGTAGGACTGCTCCAGCGTCCATGGAAGAAGTCATTTGTGTTTCCATTCACCAGATTCGAGATAGGACCTTCAGAAGGTTCCGGCGCATCCGAACTCAACTGGCTTGCTTCCAATTTCACTTCCGTGCGAGTTTCTGTAGTCACTATCGGCGCTTTGCCCGACACAGCCTTGAACGAAGTCACTTCGCTTCCCTCGTTGTTCGCGTTGAATGTCTGGAAGAAGAACTCGTATTCACCGAAACGGGCGCGGGTGTCCTCAATCAGCATTTCGGTCGTACCGATTGAAGCGACCTTATATACATCCGTCTTGAGAAGCGGGTCGTTGTACCAGATTTTCAGATACGAGAACTCCGCATCTTCCGGCACCGTCCAGTTCAACTGTATCTTACCCTCCAAAGCCGTAGACGTGATGTTTGAGGCCTCGATTGCGGCAGGGACACCGGTGTATCCCTGCACTTCAAACGTTTCCAGCTTATCGTCACAGCCCGTTCCGACACAGGCCATAGCCAAAGCTGCAATCATATATTTCATTTTCATAATACAATACGTTTAAATAATGTTCAAACAAAATTCAAATCACCATCCCGGGTTCTGGGCCAGGTTCGGATTCTTGCGTCTTTCGCTGTCCGGAATCGGGAACAGATACATCTTGTCGTCCCAGTAACGCTGTTTCGTCACGCGGTTGTAAGTATAGCTGTCGCCATTCTTCGTAATCTGCATTTCGACGATGCTCTTCTGCGACGCTCCGTCCTTCCAGCGGCGCACGTCCCAGAAACGGTGTCCCTCGAACGCCAGTTCCACCATACGCTCGCGGCGGTACTTCTCGGTAAACTCGTCGTTGCTCAAACCTGTCGGAAAGCCCGGCATGCCTACATCCGAACGGCCGCGCACCACATTCACAGCGTCAACGGCCGACATGGTGAAAGTACCGTCGGTTGCATCGGCAGAGCCCAGGTAATTGAATACCGCTTCCGCATAGTTCAAATAAAACTCTCCCAAACGGTATGTCACCCAGTTGTGGCGTGTAGAACCACTTCCTGTAGAAGCACTGATATCAATCGTCTTGTCCAGATACTTCTTCAGGTAATATCCCGTAGGAGTAGCTCCCGCCAGAGGAAGGCCGTTGCGTCCGCCCTGGTAAGTTTCCAGCGGATTCGGATTCGTATCGGGCCATTCGTCACCGTTCACGGCAACTGTCATCGACATACGCGGGTCACGTCCTGCATACGGATTCGTCGGGTCATAACCGCTTCCCGGCTCGTCCCATGCAAGTCCCGTAGCCTGCATTTCATACGCGTCGATCAAAGTCTGCGTCGGACAGTTTCCTGAATTTCCGTTCTCCATGCCCACCGGGAAATTGGTTGTTTCCGGCCAGTTCATGTCACCCACACGGCGGACGAAAATCATCTCGCCTGCCTGCCAGTTGTTGGTTCCCCAGATTTCTGAATACTTGCCCAGAGAGATTCCGTTTGCATCGCAGAAATCAATCACATCCTTGTTGGCCTGAGCCGCCCGCCTCCACAAGTCCTTATTGTTTTCCGTATTGAAGAGCGGACTTGCCCAATAAAGCAACGTGCGTGCCTTCAGAGCCATCACAGTCTGCTTGGTGACACGGCCTCCGTCGGTACTTTCACCGTTGGCGGCATCGCCGACCAGATCCGAATATCTTACCGGAAGCTGGTCCGCTTCAAGTATCTCGTCGCATTCTTTCACGATGAAGTCAAACACTTCGGCCACCGGCGTGCGGGTCACCTGATTCGCCTCTTCTTCTGTCAGCACCTCGGTAAACAAAGGTACATCACCGTAGGCACGCGCCAGATTGAAGTAGAAATAGGCACGCAGGAAACGGACTTCATATGGATAACGGTTGAAGCGTTTCATTTCCGCCTCATAATCCTTGTCATACTTCTGTTCCGAGAAGTCTGCATTCACATATTCTGTCAGAAAGAAGTTTGCCCTGCGGATACCCGTGAAGTCCCAGCGGCTGTAAGCATTCGACGGGCTCCAGCGTCCGTCAGTATATCCGAGTACGGACGACCAGCTCCATGCATATTCCGACTCGTCGCAGGCGGAACAGAGCGAACCGTCGGTGGGAATGTCCGAATCCAGACAGCTGTAGATGTCAGTCACCACGCCAGCTGTACGGTCGAAGTCGGTAAATACATAGTTTTTGTCATAAACCGTATATTCATGATAGTCCAAGTCAGCGCATGAAACCATCAGCGACATACAAGCCAATCCTAATAATATTTTCTTCTGTTTCATAGTCTTTTCTTTTACCTTTTAATAATCAGAATCCTACAGACAGACCCACATTGATGGAACGTGTGGTAGGTATTCCGTTGCCCAACGATGCAGGATCGATTTCGTTGATGTGGTCCCAGCAGAACAGGTCGACACCTCTCACATACACCTTCGCCGTGTTCAGATGCCATTTGCTGATCAGCGAATGCGGAAGTTTGTAGTAGATTTCCATATTGCGCAGCTTCAGGAACGAACCGTTTTCAAGCCATACGGAACTGTTCTGTGTGTTGTTCTGTACGGTCTGTGTGGTCAGACGCGGATAGCGCGCATTCGGATTCTCCGGAGTCCAGCGGTTGGCATAGTAATAGTTCGAAATGGCATTTCCATCCACCAGCGGACGATACAGTCCGTTCAGTGTTGTCCACGAAGTATAGTGGCCCAGACCCTGGAAGAATGCGTTGACACCGATGCCCTTCCATTCCAGTCCGACATTGAAGCCGTAGTAGATTTCGGGCACGCTCGAGTTGTAGCCCAAAGCCACCTGGTCGAACTCGTCGATGAAGCCGTCGTTGTTCTGGTCCTTGTATTTGATGTCACCGGGCTTCACTTCGCCGAAACGCTGTTCGGGGCTGTTGTCAATATCAGCCTGGTCAACGAAGTAGCCGACAGCCTGATAGCCGAATATCTGTCCCACCGGTTTTCCTGTACTGTACAGATAGTCGTAGGCTCTGGTTTCTTCCAGCTGTTCCTTGATGATGTTCTTCGTGAAGCTGAACGTACCTCCGAGGTTCAGACGGAAGTCGCCGAACTTCTTCATGTAGTCAAGTCCGATTTCAACGCCCTTCGTATCCACGATTCCGGCATTCTCGTAAGCAGGAGTAGCTCCCAGCACCGACGAATACTTGCCGCTTGTAGAAACCCAGATGTCCTGGCGTCTTTCATAGAATCCGTCAACCATCAAAGTCAGCCCGCCGAACAAGGTAGCGTCCAGACCGACGTTATACTTATATCCCTTTTCTGTGGTTCCGCCCAAAGAAGGCAGCTGTCCTTCTCTATAGGGGCTTCCGCTATTGTTGAAGTTGTCCTGGAGAGGATAGCCGCTACCGCCCACCATCTGTGTGTACCAGTAGCCGTTGTACGGAATGTTGTCCGTATTGATGATGCCGAACGAACCGCGCAGCTTCAGGAAGTTGATCCACGAAATGTCTTTCATGAAACTTTCATTCGTGATGTTCCACGCCAGACCCACCGTGGGCGACACATGCCACTGGTTGCCGGTTTCAAGCAGGTTGGAGGCCGAAGTCACCAGTGCGAAATCAAGGAAGTAGCGGTTCTTGAATCCGTAGTGAGTGTACCACGACCAGTTGCAGTGATACAGCGTGGAATTGATGTTGATGTTGTTGTCATACTTATAGGTGTACATCAATGTCGTATAGATCTTGTGGTCGCCGAACTGACGCTGCCAGTCTACATTCGCCATGAAGTTGAACGAACGGTACTGCCAGTCCAGCTTGCTTCCGCCCGCCATTTCCGTATCTTCACCTCCCGTAAAGTCATTGAACGAACTGGGCACACCGTCTGTCCATCCCGTTACCGACGTGCTTCCGTAACGGTATGACATCGTATGGTCTTCCCAATAGGAAGCCACCTTGTCATAGCCCATGCGGAAAGACGCACCCAAGCCTTCGGTGATGGCCGACAAATCCTGACGCAAGGTCATGTCTGCCCACAAGCCGAGCGTATGGCCTTTCGAATAGCCACGGCCCTGTGCCAGCGCTACCGGGTTGTCTGTACCGCTCCAGGTGGCGTTACCTCCCCACAGACCGTCTTCCGTACGGATAGGGAAAGCGGCGGAAGGAGTGGTGTACAGCTTGCTGACCAAGTTGTCACTGCCCAGTCCCGGACGGCTGAACTCGTTCAAGGTTCCCATGATGTTCACCTGCAGTTTGGTGGTAGGTGTCACGTCAATGTCCAGGTTGCTTCTCAGGTTGGCCTTCGAATACTTTTCCTGTGTGGAGAAACCTTCGCTGGAGTTTGTGTTGGCATAGAAGCCGCGTCCGTTCTGAAGGTTGATCATCGTGAAGTAGCGCAGCTTGGAAGAACCGCCGCGGAAAGTCAGCGTAGCGATGTCCGACTTACCCCTGTCACGGTAAACCTCGTCCCACCAGTTGACATTCGGATAATAGTAAGGATACTGTCCGCTCTTGAAAGCATCCAGCTCGTTCTGCGTATAGCGTGCAGAAAGCCCGTCGTTCGTCCGTGCCTCGTTCATGGCCATCGCATAGGTATAGGCATCGGCCATTTCCGGAATGCGGTTCTGGTAAGTGAATCCGTGGTCGTAAGAGAACGTGATGTTGCGGGATTTGTATTTGCCTCGCTTGGTCACGATGTTGAGCACACCGTTGATACCTTTATAGCCGTAAAGGGCGATGGCGGCTGCATCACGCAGCACTGTAACCGATTCAACCTCTTCGGGCGACAGATAGCGCAGCACATTGTAGGCATTGTCGCGCTCCAGTCCGTCAACCACCACAAGGATTCCGTTGTTTCCGTTCAGCGACTTCTGGCCGCGGATGAACATCGACGGAATCTGCTCCCACATCACTCCGGTGGTCTGCATCGTGGTCAGGCCTGCCACATTACCATACATGGAATTGCCCAGCGTATAGGAAGAGCGGTTGTCAATCTTGTCGCTGTAGACCACCGAAGCAGAACCGGTGGACTCGCCGTATGTCTGGTTCAGCCCGAAGCCGTAGTTCACTTTCTCCGAGGCCAGATCCATGACAATCGTCATACTTTTGCCTACCTCCACATCCACGGTCTTCACCGCGTCATACGGAGTGAGAATCTGAAGTTTCGCATCCTTTATCGCAGGAATAGTGAACTTGCCGGTAGCGTCTGTGGAAACCATCGATCCCGGCTCTCCCACTACAGTTACGGCAGCTCCCGACACAGGATTTCCCGACCGGTCGAACACCACCCCGGTCACGTCAACCTTTTCCTGAGCCACTGCGTGCATACCCATACACGCAAGCATGGTCAAAGTCAATATTTTTTTCTTCATCGTTTTCTGTTTTAAAATTAAAGAATGAGCATTACCAGCCCGGATTCTGAACCAGACCATAACCCTTGTTCACTTCGCTCACCGGGAAAGCGGCAAGATACCATTTCGGATCGAAACCGTTCCACCATGCACGTCCCGAGTTGACGAGCTGGAAGCGCGTATAAGTGAACTTTGTCGGTTTCGGACCTCTGGTCGCTGCCGGCTTGTCGGACCATGAACCCGTTCCGCCGTCGGCACGCTGTATGAGCAGACCGTGCAGCGGACGCTGGAACAAGTCAGCACGCTTGTAGCGGATCATGTCGAAGAAACGCACGTCTTCCAGTCCGAGTTCGCAGGCACGCTCGTTCAGAATAGCTTCAAGCACCTTGTCGTCAGTGCTTACGTCCACACCACTTTCTCTCAGTCCTTTCAGGCCGACACGATCGCGGATTATATTCACCTGAGCAATGGCATCGTCCGCTCTGCCGGCTTTCAGCAACGCTTCGGCATAAATCAGGTACATTTCAGCCAGACGCAGGTAAGGCCATTGCGGATAAGTGTTGGCAAGACTGCTTGAACCTTCCAGATAGAACTTGTAAAGTCCGAATCCGGTGGCATACATGCCTGTTTCGGTATGTGTGCTGTTGGCATTCTCGCGTCCACCGTCCCAAAGCTCTACCTGACGGCCGCTATACCGGGCACCGTTCACCAGGATCGTTTCATACAGACGCGGGTCACGTGTAGGCTGGTTGTTGTCATTGTCCTTGAAGAACATCGTGTTGTCTGCCACAGCCTTGTTGAAGTCGAACGGAGTGCCGTCAGTCATCGGGAACATTTCCATATACTCCAGCGTCGGCGTGTTGCATCCGTTGATGACAGGTCCGTTGCCGTCAACCCAATAATACTTCCAGGCATCCCAGCTGTTGAACTTGCCGATGTAGCGTGTGGTTATCAGCAGCTCCGTGTTGTCCTGAGAAGTCAGGTATGCATGACGGAAAGCCTCGCGGTAGCTCTGGCAGTCAGTCTTTGCAGACTTCATCAGTTCGTAATGTCCTTTTGAAGTCAATGTATTGAAAAAGTTTTCACAGGCAGTAAGGCATTCCGACCACAGTTCCGGCTTGTAGCCTCCATACCACACCATGTTGCCCGTTACGGCTTCCTGCGGTTCGGCAGTGCAATAAGGCTGCGCATCGTTGAACAGCGGGCTTGCCGCAAAGAGCAGAATCTTGCACTTCAGACCCATCGCAGATGCCTGAGTCATACGTCCCTGCCAGTTCGATTCGCCGTCGGCAGTCAGATCCCACGGAAGCACTCCGGCCGCCTCGTCACAGAGCCGGGTCATGAACTTCACAGTCTCGTCCACTGTGGCACGGGGAACCTGATAGTCGTTTTCAGCCTCAAACGAACCTTCCACAATAGGCAGGCCGCCGAAATGGCGGAACATGTCGAAATAGCGTGCGGCGATAATCACTTTGGCTTCTGCCTTCAGCCGTTCCTTCTCGTCTGCCTCCATGTCGGGCACACGGTCTACATTCTCGATAAATATCCATGCTTCGCGGATTGCCTGCCAGGTTTCCTCTTTCGTAAATCCGAAACGAGTTTCCGACGTGTTATCCTCCGTCACAGCCGTATAAGTGCCGGAGTAATAGTGACGGTTCAGCCCGTCCCATGAGTTATGACTGTGGAAACAGTCGGACAAACCTTCGAACATGCCCTGGTTCATCTTTCCGTCCACATCATTCCAATAGGTAGGTATTCCGTAATACAGTTTCGAATAAGTGTCCCACAGGAAGCGGCGGGCGTATTCCGCCTTGCCGAAAATAGAGTCCTGCGTAACGGCCACACTCGGCGCCTTTTCAAGAAAGCTGTCGCCGAACTTGATTTCATCCACACACGACGTAGCCACCACGGAGCCGAGGGATGCCATCATCAACCATTTTCCTATATGTTTCATAGATTAAGATTTTAGAATCCAACTTTTAAACCAATATTGATCACGCGAGTCAGCGGGTAGTTCGGACGGTCGCTCTGACGCGATTCCGGGTCACCCCACATGAAACTGCTGATTGTAAACAGATTGTATGCGCTTGCATAAAGGCGGAACTGGTTCATTCCGACCTTCTTCATGAAAGGCATGTTGAAGTTGTAGCCCACTTCAAGACTCTTCAGACGAAGGTAGCTGGCATTACACAGATACAGGTCGGCCTGACGGTAGTTGTTGGCCTGGGCCGTAGCGGATATGCGCGGGAACTTCGCCGTATAAGTATCTTCGGAAGAACGCCAGGTGTTCTCATACTGATAGAGCAGAAGGCCTTTGTTCTGCGTATCGCCCAAAGGCTGTCTGAACTCCGACAGCAGACGGTCTACGTTCCATGCGCCGGTAAACTGTGCGGTCACGTCCCATCCCTTCCAGCTGAAGCCGATATTCAGACCGGCCGTATATTCCGGCGTATCGGTAAAGCTGAGGTCACGGCTGGCGTCGTCACCGTCAATCACACCGTCCTTGTTCAAGTCGACAAACACGGCATCACCCGGTTTCAGCGTCAGACCATGGTCGGCAATAGGAAGACCGAACTCTGCCCGATACCTTGCGTCGGCCGTTTCGTCATAGAATCCCCAGAACTTGTAGATGCTGCGCGAGCCGATGGTGCGTCCGGTCTGGTACATCCATTCCTCGTTCTGCTTCACCTCGTTCATGTAGACGATTTTGTTGCGTGCGAACGAAAGGTTGAAGTTTGCCCAGTAGCGGAACTCGTCACCTATCTTGTCGTTCCACTTCAACTGGATTTCATAACCATGGTTCTCTGTCTTTCCGACGTTCATGATGGGCAGTGTCATACCCAGAATGCCTGGCATATAAGTCGGCTGGCTAAGAATATCGCGGCGTTTTTCCTTAAAATAATCAAATGTAATACCTAACTTTTCATTGAAAACAAACAAATCGATAGCGTAATTCTGCTTCACAGCTTTTTCCCATGTCACGTCGGGATTTGATTTCGTCGATTCATACGCACCTGCCTGATGGTTTCCCGACATACCGAAATAATATCCTCCGTTACCGTCCAGCACGTATGCATCCGGCAGATAAAGGAAGCGGTTGTTTCCGTTGTTGTCGTTACCTACCATACCGACGGATGCACGCAGCTTCACATAGTTCACATATTTCTTGATGGGCTTGAAGAATTTTTCTTCACTGAGCACCCATCCGATAGAACCGGCGGGGAAGAATCCGTAACGCTTGCCCGGGGCGAAGTTTTCGGAACCGTTGTATCCGGCATTGAACTCGGCCATGTAGCGGGTCTTGTAGTCGTATGTCACACGGCCCACAAAGCCTACGTATGCCGAAGGGATATCATCGTAAGTTCCGCCCGGATAGTAACGCTTCGACTGGTTGTAGAGCAGCAAGGCTCCCACACTGTGATCGCCGAACTGGCGGTTGTAGTTCAACGAAGCCTCCATATACCAGTCGCGCGACTTGCCTTCCGCATTCGTGTTTCTGCTGTATGAAAGCTGCGAATCGCTGCCCTCCTTGCGATAGCCAATGGTTCCGTCTTCATTGAGAACCGGATAATAGTATGCCTTTGAAGAGCTCGACCTTTTTTCTGTCCAGTAGCTCGAGTTGTACGAACCTTTTATCTTGAACGAAAGTCCCTTGGTGATGAAGTCGAGTTTCTGGTCCAGCATCAGGTCGACATTCAGCACGTTCGTATTCTTTATACGCGCTCCCTTTCCGTAGTACACATTCAGACCGTCCGCACCGGTGAAAGGCAGATAGTCCGGATTGGAAAGGACATGTTTCCCGTCCACGATGCCGGCTCCGGCAAACGGAACGGCCCAATACAGCTGGCGGAACAGCTCGTCCTGGCTTCCCACCGATTCCGGCGTGCGCTTCGACTCGATACGTCCGCCGATGTTGACAGAAATCAATGTGGTCTTCGAAGCGTCAAAGTCGAGGTTTGCACGGTAGTTGTAACGCTTGTAGTTGAAGTTGAAGTCGTCCGTTGCGGCAAGCTGCTTGAACATACCGTCCTGAGTGAACATACCGGCAGAAACGAAGTAGCGCATACGGTCAGTACCTCCGGAGATGTTCACGTTGTGCTGCGACTGGAAAGAAGCCTTGTTCATACAATAGTCTATCCAGTTGATGTCCGGATACATGATGGGATCCGTATGGTCGCGGAATTTGATGAGCTGCTCTTCCGAGAACACAGGCACACCGCCGTCGTTCACCATCATGTCATTATAATAAGAAGCATACTGGTAAGAATTGGCGAAATCCAACTGACGGGTTCTCAGGTTGACACCTGCAGAAGAAGAGAAAGAAATCTTCGCCTTACCCTCCTTACCGCGCTTCGTCGTGATAAGGATTACACCGTTCGCACCGCGCACACCGAACACTGCGGTAGCCGAAGCATCCTTCAGCACGGTGATGCTCTCCACTTCGTTCGGGTCGATCTGCGAGAACTCACGTTCCACACCGTCCACCTGAATCAGCGGAGCCGCATTGTTCCATGT
>CALUIZ010000033.1 GCA_944320815.1 uncultured Phocaeicola sp.
GCAACTCAGGATGACATCAAGAAGGCATTCCGGAAGTTGGCGCGGAAATATCATCCGGACTTGAATCCCAATGACCCGACGGCCAAGGAAAAGTTCCAGCAGATCAATGAGGCCAACGAGGTGCTGGGCGACCCGGAAAAGCGTAAGAAATACGATGAGTACGGAGAGCAGTGGAAACATGCGGATGAATTTGAGGCGCAGCGGAAAGCGTACGAGGCACAAGGAAGGGGTCCGGGCGGACATGCTGAATACTGGTATTCTACCGACGGACAGCATTTTACGGACGGATTCGGAGGTAATGCCGGCGGTTTTTCTGATTTCTTTGAGGAACTTTTCGGGCATCGGGGAACAGCCGGAGGCGCGAAGGGACGCGGAGGTTTCCGGGGACAGGACATACAGGGCGAGCTTCAGCTCACTCTGCGCGAAGCGGCCGTGACGCACAAACAGACATTCACCGTCAACGGGGAGACGTTGCGTATCACCGTTCCGGCGGGTGTGGCGGACGGACAGGTCATCAAGCTGAAAGGACATGGAGGCAAGGGTATGAACGGCGGGCCGGACGGTGATTTGTATATCACCTTCAATGTGGCTGACGACCCGAACTTCAGACGGAAGGACAATGACTTGTATACAGACGTGGACATTGACCTCTATACAGCCGTGCTGGGCGGTGAGGTGACCATCCATACTCTCGACGGACAGGTGAAGCTGAAGGTCCGTCCGGGCACCCAGAATGACGCGAAGGTCCGTCTGAAAGGAAAGGGATTTCCTGTGTACAGGCAGGAAGGAAGCTTCGGCGACCTGATAGTGACTTACCATGTTTCGATTCCTACGAACCTGACGGAAAGGCAGAAGGAGCTGTTCCGTCAGTTGCAGCAGGGATAACCTTAAAAAACAAAGGAATATGCAGAACGATTTGATTATAATAAGTGATTATTGCAGCCATTGTCACATAGAACCGGATTTTGTGATGATGTTGGGTGAAGACGGGCTGATTGATGTGGAGGTGAGAGACAATGTAGGATACTTCCCGGCCGACCAGTTGGCCGCGCTGGAGCGTTATGCGCATCTGTATTATGATCTTTCAATCAATGTGGCGGGCATTGATGCCATCCGGCATTTGCTGGAGCGCATGGAGCACATGCAGAATGAAATCCGTCGGCTTGAAAATGAACTGCGTTTCTATAGATGATGTCTTTTTGATTGTCGGATTGTTTCCGGACGCGAAGTGTAAAGTGACGGGACTTGACACGTAGGGGCGGATCTGTGTGTCCGCCCAGCTGCATTGTCATGGTGTCATCGGGCAGACACATGGGTCTGCCCTTACAGCAAATGAAAGATCTGTGGTGGGAGGGGAGAAAAAAGATACGGCATTTTTCCCCATATGCATACTTTTGTCTAATTTTGCCCTCGACTTTAAATTACAAATGCGATGAATGTTAAAAGAAGCAAGGCAGAGTGGATGCGCCGCTATGCCAGTTTTGTTGTTATTCTTTTCGTGATAGCGTTCGGTACGTCACTTTCCATCCGTGCCAATCTTGGGTCTTCACCTATCTCGGCACCTCCCTATATTCTTTCGCTTATACCGGGTATAGGTCTTACCATGGGTCAGCTCACGATATGCATGCATGTGTTTTTTATTCTGGCCCAGCTTCTGCTTCTGCGCAAAGATTTTGAAAAACGTCAGTTTGCACAGATTCTCGTTTCGTTCCTGTTCGGCTTTTACACCGACCTCACCATGTGGATGACGGGTTTTCTGCAGATTCCTTTTGACATGAATCCTATGGTGGGGTATTCGCTGAGATTCGTGGAACTGCTTGTGGGAGGAGGCATACTGGCTTTCGGCATCGCCTGCGAGGTGCGTTGCGATTCGCTCATGCTCGCTGGAGAAGGACTTCCGCTGGCTATTTCCCGGTTTCTGAAACGTGATTTCGGTAAAGTGAAGATGTGTTCCGACACTTCTCTCGTTTGTATCGGAACGGTCTTTATGTTTGTCTACTTCGGTGGGTGGGACTGGAAGATGGTGGGTGTCGGCACGCTGGTTTCCATGTTTTATGTAGGTTTCATGGTGCGCGTATTCTCGCCTCACGTTGCATGGCTCGACCGTATCTTCATTCCTGAGAGCGAACGCCTTGCGGCGCAGAACATGGCAGGCGAAAAAGGATGGGGAAACTATCCTGTGATAACCATCGCCCGGATGTATGGAAGCGGCGGGAACGCGGTGGGCGAGGAAGTGGCACGCCGCCTCGGCTGTCCTTGTTACAGCAGACAGATTATCGACCGTACTGCTTCCCAGATGGGATATACTCCGGAATTTGTGGAGAAGAATGAACAGAACATATCTACTTCCCGTCTGTGGGAACTGATATTTGCCGACAGCGGTATTCCTGTATCAATGAACCCGTCGAAGGACGATGCCATTTTTGTAAGTCAGAGTCGTACGGTCCGCGAACTGGCGCATCATGGTCCGTGTGTCATCATCGGAAGGTTGGGCAACTGGATTCTCCGCGACAACCCGCATGTGCTCCGTGTGTTCATCGCTTCCGACAAGGATTTCGCCATGAAACAAGTGACCGGCAAGCTTCATGTTTCAGAAGAGGAAGCTTGCCGGAAGATAGACCGGGTGAATACCGGACGTGCCAACCATTACTGGAAATATACAGGCAGGCAATGGGCGGACATCAGCGGGTATGACTTGGTTGTCAATACCGGTCGGGTGGGAATTGTTGGGGCGGTGGACATGATTATGCGCGCCGTGAAGAATGTGTGACGGACCGGGCACTTCTTTCTGTGTCTGGACACGTGGCATGTTCATTCCCCTTCGGGCACATAGATAATCTCTCCGTTCTCGAGTTCATAGGCGATGCCCACTTTCTTCCCCCTTTTTCCGCTGGACGACTGGTCCTGGCTTGGTGTGTAGCGGTTTATCTGTTTTCCTTCCTTGGTGATGATTTCCATGTTGTCCTTGCCCGGATTCTTCACAATGGTGAAGTCCTTGTCGGTGAACACTTCGGTCATGTTCATGTGCATCACCATGGCCACCATCAGTGACACGGCGAATACCATGGCCACATCGAAGAGATTGACCACCACACTCAACGGATCGCTATCTTCTTCTTTTTTGAAGAAACTGATACGGCGGTTACGTTTTTTCATGCCTTTCCTCCTTTCTCAATCAGCGTGCGCGACACATAATCGAGATTGTTTACGCATTTGGCGTACCAGCGTTGCTTGAACTGCATGGATACCAGTCCCACTGCGCTGACAACCAGACCAACCACTGTAGTGGCGAACACCACTTGCATGTTGTAGGCCATTCCGGCGATGTCACCTGTGGAGAGCCCCACTAGAGCCGGACTCATTGCTATCAGCGTGCCGATGAGTCCTAATACCGGACCCAGCTTTGAAAGCATTTTGGAGAGGGCCACATCCTTTTCGGCTTCCACTTCAAACTTGGAGAGCATGAAGTCGGCATAATCTTCATTGACGGGGCGGTTCAGCATGTCGCGCAGGTAGCTCACATAAAGCGAATTGTCCTTCTCCGGAAGTGCCTGTTTCAGTTCTTCGGTCCTGCCGTCCCTGATGAGCTGGTCGAATGCTTTGTCGTTCTTCCGTTTGATGATATACATGTTGTACGTGCCTCCAATGAGAATCAATGCGCGCACGAAAAGGAAAAGCAGAATGATAACATCGGGAATCAACAGACTGTTGGCAACCCAGAAAAGCATTTTAGATATAAATTCCATGATTACAGTGAATAATTAATGATTAATAATTAATTGATGTTTTTGTTTTTCCGCTTGTTCCATCTTTGGATGAGCGGGTATTTGATTTGATTCCATACATAACCTACGATGAACAGGCCGATGAACAGGGACAGGGCAAGTGTCACCGCGTCCCAATGGACTGGCTCGTCGACTGCCGCATAGACCGTCTTTCCGTTGACTGTAGTAAGTAGTCCCAGAATACAGACGAACAGGCTGACCAGAAAGTGAATCTCCAGTCGAAGGTCTTTTTCCGGTACCAGGTATTTGGTCAGTTGTGCCAGAACCGGAATGCCTGCAAATGCTGTACCCGCCACGAAACAGGCGACCGTTGTGAACGATGTGCCTACGAAGGTGAAGATACACTCAGTCAGGCAGTAAAACACGACAGGAAATAGCAGCAGACTGGGATACCACCACAGCAGTTTGGTCCACCATGGATTTTTCTTTCCGAACATCCCCCGCAGATACGTGACACAGAATCCGAAGCATAATGCTGATTCCAGTGTAATGATGGCGGCCATGTTCTGCAGTGCCTCTGTGTTCTGAAGGTAATCGGCTATCTGTGTTTTCGACTGTAGGATGGCATACGGGTAAGCCATAAAGGCGAATATTGCTACAATCAGACTGTATATTCCTGCTTGCCACCATTTCCATAAACTGAGCTTGAAGGCACAGTTTATGGCGATGAACAGCATAAGGATAAGAATAATCTGTTCCATACTTATTTTCGTTTTTCATTTTGCAGAGAACGTTTTTTCTTCAGTATCACCAGCAGTATGATGAAGGCGGCGAGCACAATGCCTACAACGAGCGTACCGCTCAACTTGTTCTTCTCTTCCTCAGGCTGTTCTATGGTCCCGACCGTGTTCTTTTTGAGGGTCATGCCTTTTTGGATATTCCCATCGGAGAGTGCCGCCTCTTTCATTTCGTCGATGCGCTTGCGGTAGGCAGTTGCCTGCTGCCGGTTCACGTTGCTTGCGATGAAATCCTGCAATTTGGCATTGTTGTCAGAGAATCCTCCTCCGGAAGTGCCGAACTTTGCCACCAGTTCCGTATGCAGTCCGGCTATGTCTCTTAACTGTTCGGGCGATGCCTTCCAGTAACCTTTCCGGGCAGTTTCCATCATTACGGCAGTCATGTTCTCCAGTGCCGCAGGGTTCTTCCCTTCGAAGTAGTCATGTACATCCAGATTATATTTGTCTTTCACATACACATCGTAGATTTCGTTCCAAAGTTCCTGGTCGATGGCTTTCGGTTTCATCACGTTCCATCCGTAGGTGTTCTGTACGATTTCCGAGATGGAACTTGCTCCGCCAGCGTCCCCCTTCATCTTTTCCTTGATATATGCCGGATTCAGAATCGTTGTCCGGCTTTCCACACCGATTGCTTCCTTCACCTCCTGCATCAGCACGTTGTTGCGGTTGCGGTAGTCGCTCAGGTAAGCATCAGGATCCTTCCCGGTCACGTTGCGTACGGCAAGGTTCATGCCACCCATGAACTCATATACATGGTCGAGGCTCAGCGCGCCCCACGTGTTGCTCTGCCGGGGTTGGATGACAGCGTCCGTGCGGGTCAGAGCCGCTTCGAAGGCATATTTCCGGAAAACCTCCCAGTTTTTTTCACTGCCGTAGTATGCACCCATATTGTTCACGTAGGTGTCGGCTATTTCCTTTTCGTCGTTCCAGCGGTCTCCGGCTTCCACCATGCCTTGAATGCCCGTTCCGTAGCCGCCGTTCACGCCGCCGAACACACGGAATGTTGACATCTCGCGCGCGTCCTTCGGGGAAAGTCCTTTCTCTATCAGCGTGCGTTCCGTTTCCACGATGCCTGCCGTCACCTGGTTTTCATATGCGTCATCCTTGGCCGAGGCTGCCATTTCCACGGCACGGTTGATGAGGAACAGACGGGATGCCGCAAGGTCGCGGAGCTGTCCGCTGGTCTGCACCACTACGTCAATGCGCGGTCTTCCCAATTCTTTTGAAGGTATCAGGCGTATGTCGTTCACACGACCGAAAGCGTCCCGGATAGGCTCTACGCCAAGCATGTACAGAATTTGTGCGATGGTGGCTCCTTCCGTTTCGATAAACTCTCCGCTCCATAGTGTATAGCTGACCTTGCGCGGAATGGAGTCGTTATGGCGTTTCTTGTACATTTCGATGGTGTTGTTTGCCAGGCGGATGCCTTTCTCCCATGCGGCTTCCGAGGGAGTGGCTTCCGCATTGATGGAATATAGGTTGCGTCCGGTAGGAAGGGCGTTCGGGTTGGCTATCGGATCGCCTCCGGGCGAGGGCCGGGTGTAGCCTCCGCTGAGTGCGTTCATCATGCTGGCCAGTTCCTTTTCCGGGCTTTCCAGCAGGGCCGTGCGGTAGTTGTTCACATTTTTGATGGTACGTTCCACTTCCATCACTGCCAGGGCCTTGGTGATTTGTTCTTTGGAATATTCTTTCTTGTGCATCATCTTCTTCATCATCTCGGCCATGTTCATCTCGGCCGGAGCTTTCCGGGTAGACATGGTGCCCGTTTTCTGGCCTTTCATGGCCGCTTCCATCCGGTGCAAGGCATTTGAGTCGGCACCCATTTTCTTGGCTATGGCCAGTGCCTTGTCTGGAGACATGCCTTTGGCCGCTTCGCGCATCCGGGCTTTCATGCTTTCGTTTACCTTTGGCTTGTGTGGCCGGTCGGCCATTTCTTCTGCTGCGGCCATCATCATCGACATCAGTCCGTCGGGGTTTTTGCGGGATGCCTCCACCTCACGCGCTTCCTTCAGTTCGTCTGTGCTGATGCCTGCCGTGCGGCAAATCAGCTCATCGGTTGCCGCTTCCGGATTTGCCAGCAGGCGGGTCACCAGATTCCGCGCCGGATTCAGATAGCGTCGGGTGAAAAGCATGCGGTGCTTTTCGGTCTGCGGGTCAGCTTTTCCTCTCAGTTTGTCGAGGGCAAGCAGACTGTATGCAATCGGTTCGGCAGACATTGCGTAGACACTCGATTCGATGCGTGCTTTTTCGTAAGGCACTCCCATCGTGTAGAGCTGTCCTGTAACCTTTTCATTGGCCAATTCTTCAGCAAAGTTCTCGACGCGTGCCACCTCACCTTCCGTATAGGGCTTTGTGAGCAGGCTGTCGAGTTCCAGTTCACGATGGATGCCCATTTTCACCGTCAGTGCTTTCACTTGAAGTGAAGCCTTGTTGAGTGTTTCTTTGTTCCGGTTGTCTTCACTCAAAAGATTGTTGTAGTTCTTGATGGCTTCGTTCAGCTCACGGTAAATCCCCCGTACATTACTTTCCATGAACGGAGGGGTGAGATATGACTGGAGTCCGGCATACGAACGGCGTTTGGCGATAATGCCTTCACCCACGTTGCCGATGGTATAGATGTAGAAATGGGGGAGTGTGCCTACCAGACGGTCGGGCCAGTCCTTGCTCGACAGAGCTACCTGCTTCCGGGGGGTAAATTCCAGACTTCCGTGCGTGCCGAAATGAATCATGGCATCGGCTTTGAAACCGTATTGCGCCCACAGATAAGCGGCGATGTAAGGGTAGGGAGGAGCCGTGTGTGTACCGTGTACGATCTGGAACGAATTGTTTCCTGCGCCTGCAGCAGGTTGTGGAAGCAATGCCACGTTGCCCAATTGGATGCGTGCCACCCCTAATTTGCCGTCTTGAGTGGCCATGAAGCTGCCCGGAAACTCTCCGTTGGCTGCCGCCACTTCGGCTTCCATTTCCGGACGGAGGCATTTTTTCGTCCATTCTTCATATTGTCCTTTTGTAATCAGTTCAGGATGCCCTTCTTTCAGGAACTTGTCGAAAGCTCCTTCCGCATATGTGCTGAACACAGTGCCTTGTTTTTGTATCAGCCGGCCGAGTTCTTCACTGCTTGCGGGAAGGTTGTCAATCTTGTATCCTTCTTTTTTCATGCGTACCAACAGATTATAGAGTGAAGGAACCACTTCCATCCCTGCTGCACTCAATGAGTTCTGTCCAGGGCCTTTATAGTAAAAGATAGCTACCTTTTTCTCAGAATTCGGCGACGTTTTCAGACGGATATAGTTGTTTACGGTCTGCACGAAGGTTTCCAGACGTTCCGGTATGGCAAAGGCGTGCGGCAAACCTTCTTTGTCGGCATAATGGCCGAAGAGGGCGAACGGGCGGAGGGCACCGTCAATTTCCGGAGTCACCACACTTTGCGAAAGAAAACCTCCGCTCATTCCCATCGCGTCGTTCTCCCAGTCTTCTACAAGGGTGTTCACGTTCAGCGGCGCGAACAGCGGTATGTTCTGTTCCGACAAGTAGTCCACTATATAATCACCCATACGTCCGTGAGCCATGTTGATGACGGCAGACGGCTGCACGGAATCTATCTGATGACGGGTGATGAGGCTCTTCATCCGTCGTACCGGATAAACCACGTTCCCCGTTTCTTCCAGTTTCCTTATCAGGTCTGTCGGCTCTCCCATTTGTCCGGTGATGATGATGCGGGGTGCGTCTTCCTTCCACAAACCGTTTTCTTTCAAGAAGCGGTTGTATTCGTCCACTGTGTTGAATCCCGCCGCTTCTTCTTCCGGATTCTTCGGGTCGATGTGGTAAAGCATTTCGTTGGCCGCTTCCTGTACGGCTTCCGGTTCGTTCGTTGAGATTAGTTTCCTGTCGATATACAGGCGGACATAATTCAGCATACTGCGGTAGTTGCGCCGGCCTCCATTTCCTAAGTATTCACGTAAAGGAGCGGCGGTCGCAGAATCAATCGAACAGATGTTGTTGGCCGGATTGGTGACCGCTGTAGTCAGCACGGGCAATCCGTTGTCTGCCGCCTCTTGAATGACGGCGCGCTGTTCTTCAGTGATGCGCAGTCCCATTGCGTTGATGAAAACCATGTCGTAGCTATTCAACTGGCCAAGTTCGTCAATGTTTATCTCCTTTAGCTTGATGAACGGATTGTCATTGGCTTTTGAAATTTCTCCCAAGTTGATTGTCTGGTAGTTGATGAAGCCTATTTTTGTGGAGCTGAACCAGAGGCTCCATGCCGCAACGAGCAGGATTGCCGCTCCTGCCATGCTGGCAAGTAGAATGATTCGTTTCTTTTTGTTCATGTTCATGTCTTTTTCAGATTCTTATGTCAAAACAATTTGTCAACGTCGAGCGACAAGCCTACGGAGAAGGTGGTTCCGGTAGTTGTCGGTGTGCTGTTGTAGTAATGGTCCGGCCGGTAATTGAACAGGTTGTCAATGTTGACAATCACATTCACTCCTTTACATGCTTGTTGCGAGATGTTCAGTTTCCATATCGTGTAGGCCGGATAGGTGACTGATTCCGTTGACTCAAAAGAATTTTCGGAAATGTATTCGTCTGTAGTCACTTTTGAGAGAAGCCGTCCGTTCAATGCAATCGTGAACCCGTAGTTCTTCCAGTCTTTCTGGTATTCGAAACGGGTGGTCAGTGCATGCGGACGAGTGCTTGACGTGTAAGGTTGGCCGTATTTCACATATTCGTGCGTGAAGGCATAAGAAAGTCTCATGCCGAATCCGCACGGATACTTTGCGGCTGCTGTAGCATCCAGTCCGGATATGTTCATCTTCTTCATGTTGGTGTACACCATTCCGTTCAAAGCCTGGTTCCAGGCGGTATTGATTCGGTTGTCCACGATGTTGAAGTATCCGGTTAATGTCAGGTTGTAGCGGCTCTTCATGTATTCTGCCGAGAGCGAAAAGTTCTGGCTCCTTTCCGGTTTCAAGTCCGGATTGCCGTAAATCATGAAGATGTTGGCCATGTTGAAGTCCATGTACATCTCTTTCAGTGTCGGCGCACGGAATCCTCCTGCATACGAAGCACGAAGCGAGCAGTTCCCCAGCTTGTACATGAAGTTCACTTTCGGTGAAAAGTTTTGTGCCTTTGCCTCCGAGAAATAGTCGTAGCGCACACTGGTCAGGATGTTGAAGTTCTTGACCGGCGACCAGTCGTACTGCGCGAATGCATCAGCCGTGTATTGTTCGTAGCTGCCGTTGTCGGTGAACTGGTAGCTCATCAGGTAGTCGCGCATGAAGTCACCTCCTACAGTCAGCGTGTTGTTTTTGTTGAAAGAATGACTGTACAAGGCACGGACAGTATGCTGGACATTTGTATAATCGCGCATGTCAAGGTTTTGAGTGGCATCATAATCGCTTTTGTCGTATTGGTCGAAACTGTACGACAGTTCCAGACTGTTGCTTTTTCTGAATGAGTAGTTTCCTTTCAGTCCTCCTGAAAAGTCACGGTAACGGTCTTTGGCTGATGCGCTTTTGTCTCGTTCGCGAAAGAAATAGCCCAGGCGTCCGGTCAGTTTCAATTTGTCGGATGGCATATAAATCAGCCTTTCCTTGAAGTTCCATGTGCGGTTGCCGTAGACTTTGCTGAAGTCGTTTTCTTCGCCGTCTTTCCCAATGGAACCAACTTCTATCGGGTCGGTGGACGTATGCTGTATATTGATGCTGTTATTGAAGTCGCCTGCCTTGAAGGTTACTGTACCTCCGTATCGCTGGTCGTTGTGGGAACCGTAGCGTCCGTTCAGGTTCAATGTCCAGGGCTCCGACGCTTCTTTGCTGATGATGTTGACGACACCGCCCACTGCGTTCGATCCGTAAAGCGAGGATGCCGCACCTTTCACGATTTCTACCCGCTCCACGTTGTCCAGATTCAGGCGGGTGTAGTCGATGTTGTCTAACGTTTCTCCGGCAAGACGCTCGCCGTCCACTAGGAAAAGAATCGCATTTCCGCCGAACCCCTGCATGTTGAGCGAGACTTGCTGGTCCATCGAATAAGAAAACTCGATGCCCGGAAGCTCGGCTTGCAGCAAGTCGCCTATGTGGGTCGCGTCTGTTCTCCGGATATCGTCGGCAGTGATGACCCGTGTGGCGATGGGCACGTCTTTCAACAGTTTGGGGGTACGTGTTCCCGTCACTACCACGGTTTCCATACCGATGGCATCTTCTTCCATGATGAAGTCCTTCTTTGTTTGCCGGGAAGCCAGCCGGCAACTTTGTGTGACGTAGCCGAGATAGGATGCCTGGAGCGTATATTCTTTGTCGTCGGGGAGACGCAGGCGGTAGTTCCCCTCCATGTCGGTGGTCATTCCTATGGTTTTCTGTTCTTTCACGAATACGGCGGCTCCGGCCAGCGGTTCGTTGTCCGCATCGACCACCTTGCCCATAACGATGCGCTGTGCGGAGGCGGGCAGCGCAGCCAGGCAGTATCCGGCTGTCACGCAGAGAACGGTCAGTATTTTTCGCATAGTAGTCTGTTTTATTTATTGGAACGCTTTTTCAAGCGGGTATAAGTATTCAAATGTCATGTGTCCTTTGACTTTCTTCTCGTTCATGTAGTTCAGCAGGTGGATTGCGGCGTGTGTGCCGTCCTGCAGACGGAGTATGTAGATCTTGTTCGACATCGTATAGATGGGGGGCATTGTACTCGTGTCTACATCCATCCATCTGCTCAGAACTTCATTGTAGGGCGATTTTGCGTAAAGAATATTCCCGTTCATCATGTCCGACATGTCTATGGTAATCCGGTCTGTCGTTTCGATGTCTTCCGTGTATTCTCCCGTCGGAATGCCGTCGGCATTGAGCAGTTCGTCTATACTTGTGTAAGATGTTTCCAGCACAGCCCCTCCGTTGGTCTTCACTTCATATCGATGGATGGCTATGTCCCATTCCCCGGGCATGTCTCCTCCTTTATCCCATGGCTCTTCGTCTCCTTCTTGGTTGAGGATGCGGGTGGCAATGGTGGTTTGGGTTTCCAGATTGATGTAAGTCCATTTGGTGTAATCGCTCCCGTCTATGGTTATCGATTCACAGTTGTCGGCCGTAGCGATTTGGTAGGAATCGTATATTCCGTCGAATATGCCGTCACAAGCAGAGAGCGACATGAGTGTCGCTCCCAGCATGGCGGCAGTATGAAACTTTATCCTTTTCATCTGCTTGAGTTTCTGTGTTTGGATTATTCGGCTTCTGCTTTCGGAGTGAACGTGAAAGTGATGGCCATCGGCATGGCTCCCGGTTTGATGTCCATTGTCAGGTTCAGGTTTTTGCCGTTGACTGTTCCTGTGAGGTTGCTCCCTGTGATGCTGGTTTCTCCGGCAACGGCTTCAAAGTTTTCCAACGACAGTGTGTAAGTCCCGTCCCCATTCTCGGATTCGCCTACCGTTATTCCGGTGATGTCGAAAGCTCCCATAGCCATCATTCCGGAACCCATCGCCGGAACAGAGACGGTGAGCGTTCCGTCCTCGGCTTCTGTGAGTGTCAGCGTCACTTCGCTGCTGCCTTGTGAACTGCCCATGACAGACATATTCATGATTCCCGTGTAGTCTCCCACTATTTTGCTTGTGGGCGAAACTTCGGGGGTGGGTTCAGCCTGGGTGTCGAACGTGAAAGTGATGGACATCGGCATTGCCCCCGGTTTGATGTCCATTGTGATGCGCGCCTCTCCGTTGCTTACCGTTCCGGCCAGTTTGCTTCCTTCAAGGTTGATGTCGCCGGAGGTTGTTGAAAAGGCTTCCTTGCTTAATGTGTATGAGCCGTAGTCGGAGGCCGTTACGGCTACCCCGGACACTTCGAATGCTTCCAATTGCATTGAGCCTTCACCTCCCATTGCCGGGAATGAAAGTTTGACGGTTCCTTCCGCCTCGGCTGTAATCTTTACGCTTATTTCCGATTCTCCGGCTGTACTCCCCGATACGGTCATTGACATCAATCCGGTGTAGTTGCCTTCTATCGCTTTGGCGGCTTCCTGTGCCGGTGTCGGATCATTTTTGTCGCTGCATGCAACCATGCACAATGCGATGGCTGTCATGGTAAAAAAGTTCTTTAATTTCATAATATGTATTGTTTTTTGTTTTTGTCGATGCAAAGTTAGACCTCGAAAAAAATCCAATCAATACCTAGTTTTTATGAAAAAAGAGCAGGGGAGTGATTTGCCTCGTAAGTAAGTGATATGGCTTGCTTAATTATTTATAGGTATGGCATGTCTGTACAATTGGGGGTAAATGTTCAGTTTTGTGGCTTGGGATACCTAAATTGTGTTAGTTTGGAGTGGGTAGACACAAAAAATAAAATCGGGACACTTGTAGCTTGTTGTCCCGATTTAAATAACGGCTTATTCAAAGAAAAAGAAAGGGTAACTGTTGTCACTCCATCGGCTTATAATCTTTGGCCAGTCCACCTTCACTTGTTTCCTTATATAAGGATGGAAGGTCGTGTCCGGTCTGTTTCATGACTTCCACTACCCGGTCGAACGACACACGGTGATGTCCGTCGGTGAAAGCTGAATAGATGTTGGCATCAAGCGCACGGGCGGCTGCATATGCATTCCGTTCGATGCAGGGAATCTGCACCAGACCGCATACAGGGTCGCACGTCATTCCCAGATGGTGTTCAAGTCCCATTTCCGCAGCATACTCTATCTGTGCCGGGCTTCCCCCGAAGAGTTGGCTGGCTGCGGCCGAAGCCATGGAACAGGCGACACCCACTTCGGCCTGGCATCCGGCTTCGGCACCTGAGATGGAAGCGTTGTGCTTCACGATGTTTCCCACCAGTCCGGCTGTGGCCAGTGCACGGAGAATGCGTGCATCGCTGAATTCACGTGTTCTCTGCAGATGATAAAGTACGGCAGGAACCACACCGCACGCTCCGCATGTGGGGGCCGTCACGATTTTTCCTCCCGAGGCATTCTCTTCACTCACGGCAAGGGCATAGGAAAAAACCAGTCCGCGCGACCGCAAAGAATCTTTATAGCCTTTTGAGCGTATGTAATAGGAAGAGGCTTTCCGGCGCAGATTCAGCGGACCGGGAAGCACCCCCTCTGCATCCAGTCCGCGGAGGATAGCTTCCTGCATGGTTTTCCATACCTCCGCAAGATAGTCCCAGATTTCTTTTCCTTCACATTGCTCCACGTATTCCCAATAGCTGCGTCCCGTGTGCTCGCACCAGTAAAGGATCTGGCTCATGGTGTTCATGTCATACAGGTCGGGAGTGGCCAGGTTGTCATGCCCCTCTTCTGCCAGTGCGCCGCCTCCCACACTGAACACAGTCCATTCGTCTGTCTTTCTTTTGTTTGCATCAAACGATTTGAACGTCATTCCATTCGGGTGGAAGGGAAAGAACACATGAGGTTTCCATACAATTTCTACCGGGCCGTGCGGCTGTAGTGTGTCAATGATAGCCACGTCTGTCATATGTCCCTTTCCTGTCGCCGCCAGACTCCCGTAGAGGGTCACTTCAAATGAAGCGGCTTCCGGATGTCTGGACAGAAACATTTCCGCAGCTTTGCGTGGCCCCATGGTATGACTGCTGGAAGGGCCTGTCCCGATACGGTATAATTCTTTGATAGATTTCATTTGTGCTTTTTTTATGTGTAAGAACTGTGCAAAGATACGAAATTATATGTTTACGGGTGTGTCAGTCTTGTTTGATTGTGTCCGCATCTTTAAGTTTCTGTCTGGCCAGGTCGAATTTGATTCTCAGCTCTGTCTTTTCTTCAATAAGCTTTTCTATTTTTTTGTCTTTTTCACGCAAATACTTTATAAGCTCAAACGTTTCCGGTGGACAGATTTCTTTGTTTTCGCAGGATTTAGCCTTCACCATATCCCCTTTTCCGGTTAGAAGCCACTCTGCATTTATCCAATCAAATGTTTGAATAATCTTTTCTAATATGTCAAAGCTTGGCTTGTTCCTTTTCTGCACGACTATTCCTCTAATTGTTTGGTCGACAACGCCAATCTTTCTGGCGAAAGCAGATACAGTAATTCCTTCGTAATTAATAACTTCTTGTAGTCTTTCAATTATATCCATAAAAATGTGGCAAAAAAATCAATTAAATACTTGTGTGTTTAAAATAAATGTTTGATATTTGCATCGTAATTCGTTGTTCTATGTGGCTAAATTATAAAAAAGGAGGGAATGTGGAATTTGTAGTCTTTACTTTTTTTTGTGCAATTGTAAACGGCACTTGTCGGCAGATAAAAAGATTGCGGCCTTTTGTGTGGGTGTAAAATCGGTAGGATGATTGTACAAAAATATGTTGAAGAGAGATTGAAGATTCTCCGCTTTTCCGGGTAGAGTCTGGTGTAGGGAGTATTCAGATTAAATTGTATAGCAATTAACTAAATAATGCTTTTTTATTAACTAAAACAAATTATTTTATGAACAAAAAGTTTGTAAGCGCTCTTCTTTTAGGAAGCCTCGTCTTCACAGCTGGGACGTTCACTGCATGTTCCGACTATGATGATGACATCAACTCATTGAACGAGCGGGTAGATGCAGTGGAAAAATCCGTTGCCGAATTAAAGGCAGCGATTGAAGCCGGCAGCGTGATTACAAATGTGGAATCAACCGCCAATGGTGTCAAGGTTACCCTGAGCAACGGGAAATCATTCGAGCTGACTAACGGCAAGGATGGTGCGACGGGAGCGACTGGTGCAGACGGCACTCCGGGTTCTGTTGTGACTATCGGTGACAATGGCAACTGGTTCATTGACGGTGTGGACACAGGAAAACCGTCAAGAGGTGAAAAAGGTGAACAGGGCGAACAAGGTCCTCAGGGTCCTCAAGGTGAACAGGGTCCTCAAGGTGAACAAGGTCCTGCTGGTCCTCAGGGTCCTGAGGGTGAACAAGGCCCTGCCGGTCCAGCCGGAGGTGACGGAGCTTCTGCTAGTTCCATTTATTACATGCCGGGAGAAAATGGTTATTGGGTAAAAGTAACTGTAGACGCAAACGGGACAAAGACAGAAGAAGAAACAACAGAAAGCTGGGCTCCTGAATATCCGATGGTACGCGTTGTTTACGATTCTGAAAACGGTCGCCTGTTGATTTCAAACGCTGAAGGCATGGCGGAAGGAGAAGTGATTTCTATCGTTACAACTTCTAACCTGAAGTCTTTGGCTGTGATTCCTTATACATTGGACAAAGAAACGAACTATCCTCTCGTATTCTTCTATAATATCATGGGATATACCAGTGATTTTGAAGGAGGTAACGGGACGATTGATTTCTCTGTTGCAGCAAGCACTAATGCCAAGGCTCACTATCGTCTGAATCCGGCTAATGCCAATACTCAGGACTGGACTTGGAGTATGATTGACAGAGTCGTAACTCGTGCTGACGGTGACAACAAAAATGAACTTCTTTCAGTTGTTTCTACAGAAAGAATGAATGACGAGTTGATTGTCACTCTGGAATCCAACAAATCATTGGAAGATTTGAAAGAAGGAACAGATTTTGGTGGAAATTACTTCAAAGAACATGCAATTGCAGCTTTGCAGGGTACCAACAAAGAAACAGCAGAAGTAATCACTTCTGACTATGTGAAAGTTACAAGCAAGGATTTGAAGGACTTCTCCATCATTACAGGTTATGACATGGCGACGGAAGAAGTGTTTGAATTGCCGAAAGCTGGTGAAGAAGACACTGAAAATTACAAGATAAACCGTGAAGCTGATGTCGAGATGCTTTATACGGAATCTCTCGACCTGAATCCGTTGGTTAAAACTTGGGCAAAAGAAGTTGTCGGTTTCAACACACCCAATATACCGGTAATGGTAGATGATATGGTAGAGAAAGGGGACTTGACTTATGAGTTCACTCTGCCCGCCAAGTTTGAATTGGGAAACAACAAGACAAACCAGCAGGATTTCGTTACTCTGGAAGGCAGTGTACTGAAAGTGAATACAGCTAAATATCCTAATGGTACTGCTGCAATTGGAACAACTCCTGTCGTTTGGGTAAGAGCGATCATCAACGACAAGACCATCACAACCGGTGTAATGAAAATCAAGATTGAAAAAGAAAGTGTTGTAGAAAAACCGGATTATGTTGTGACTGTAGATCCTGTGAATATGGAATACAATGACATCAAAACAAATGTTATCGTTAACAAGTTCACATGGGAAGACATGCGTCAGGTATATGATGCCCTTAAGATTACTCGTGAAGAGTTCATGGAACATTATACTAACTATGAAGTCACTGACGAAGACGGAACGGCAGCATTCGGCAATTACATTGATGGTGTAGGATTGTTCAACTGGAGCGATGGTCCTCAACCGGGCGGTGACAGCGATCCTGTTACTCACACCAACATCGTTGAAATGTATATCAACCCGACTCAGATTGCAAGTGATGCAAGCGGTGTAATCAAGATTACTTACACTTCGGATGACAAGTACACTTATGCTCCGATTGTAATTGAATTCCCGTACAATATCACTCACAAGCATGAATTCTTCCCCGAATTCAACCCGCTGTTTGTTAAGGATGAAATTGCTACGGTTAAGGGTATCATGAACAATGGCAAGTGGGAACAGTTTGTAGAAATTTCAGAACATTTCAGTAATCTGGATGAATATGAAGCAGAAAACAACCACTCATTCCCGCGTCTGGAAATTGAACCTGATGCACAGCGCATCGTTCAGTTGAATCTGACTTCTGGTGATTTGAGAAATCAGACATTGACTTTGGAATCGCCTGTAATCAACGAATATGTGGATGTACCTGTCCGTATTGTAGAAACACTGGCAAACGGTGAAGATATATGCGTGAAGACTTATACAATCCGCTTTATCAATCCGTTCTCTCTGACTGCTGCTAACGTAAGTCTGGTAGCACCATTCCCCGGTCGCGTAGATGAAAAGGCTATCAATTTGACTATCAAGGCAGTTGAAGGAAACAGCACAATCGCTACAATCAAAGGTAATCTCAATGGAAACATGACTGTCAGCGTTTCAAGCAACAGTTATGGCGTGACAAAGGATGACATTACAGTTGATCTCACAGAAGGTACGGATTGGGCTAAATTGGCAGGTCTCAACAATGATGGCACTCAGAAGCTGTCTATGGATGAAAATGCCGGTACAATCAAATGGGAAAATAAGGGTACAGCCCTGACATCTCCTTTGAATGCTAAATATAAAGCTCAGGTACGTGTAGGAGACTTCTGTATCATGGTTATTGATGGTACTGTAAAAGTAACTGAAACAAATATTCCTGATTAAATTGTCTGTCACGACTGACAAAATAGATTAAAGTAAAGGGGTTGTCCTTTCTGGGGCAATCCCTTTCTTTTCAGCATCCAAGTATAACGTTTAATTTTAAGAGTTATGAAACGGAAACGACTGATTTTAGCATTTATGTTAATGTGTGGAATGACTCCGACATTTGCACAAACAGACAACACCTTCCTCCGCATCAAGGAGGAAGGACGTACGGAATTCGTGCCCCACTGGTACATGGGCATCCAGGCCGGCGCGGCTTATACGCGCGGTGAAATCAAGTTCGGCGACATGATTTCGCCGGCCGGAGCCATTTATGGAGGCTATCAGTTCACCCCGCTCTGGGGACTGCGCGCCGGCATCAGCGGATGGCAGGCCAAAGGCGCATGGGTGGCTCCCGAGCAGATTTACAAGTACAACTATCTGCAGGGAAATGTCGACGCGACTCTTGACCTTGGCAACCTGTTCTGCGGATACAAGGCCGACAGGGTGTTCAATCCGTACCTCTTTGCCGGTATCGGACTCAACGGGGGGTTCAACAACGATGAAGCCGTGGCCGTCCACAATGCCGGATACAGACTGGAGTACCTTTGGCCGGACAACAAGTTCAGTGTGGCCGGACGGCTGGGCATCGGCACAAACATCCGTCTGAGCGAACATCTGTTCTTCAATCTGGAAGTCAACGGGAATGTGCTTTCCGACAAGTTCAACTCGAAGAAGGCGGGCAACGCCGACTGGCAGTTCAACGCGCTGGCCGGTTTCACCATCAAATTCGGAAAGACTTCGCGCAGGATAGAGCCCGTCTACTATGAACCGACTCCGGCACCCGCTCCTCCCGTGGAGGTGAAGGAGGAACCGGCCGTAGTGGCAGAACCCGCGCCGGCACCCGTAGTGAAAGCCGAGATGACTGAGAATGTGTTCTTTGTCATCGACTCCTCCGTCATCCGCGAAGGGGAAACGGACAAGATTGACAAGCTGGCCGGATTCCTGAAGGAACATGCCGACTGCAACGTGACGGTGTGCGGATATGCCGACAAACAGACCGGAAACCCGAACTACAACATGAAGCTTTCGAAGAAACGCGCCGAGAGCGTGGCCGAAGCGTTGAAGGCGAAAGGCATCGCAGCCGACCGGATTACGGTTGACTACAAAGGCGATACGGTACAGCCGTTCGACACGAAAGAAAAGAACCGCGTGAGCATTTGCATCGCCAGATAAAAAGAAAGGGAAGGTATGTCAAAAAGCGCACCTTTTTTTTATGCACAAAGCCCCGACTTTCACAAGCCAGGGCTTTGTTATATCCCAAAGTTTTTGTATCTTCAGGCATTAAGATTCAATACAATGGCAAAGATACATTTTCGTCCTTACAGTCCCAACCAAACAGTGCTGTTTCCTCAAAGAATCGATGAGGATATTGCGAAGAACGATCCGGTGCGCATGGCTGACGCCCTGGTCGAAAGTCTGAATCTTGAAGGTTTCAGGAAGTTATACAAGGAATGTGGCCGCAGCCCTTACCATCCCCGGATGATGTTCAAGGTTATCCTGTACGCCTATATGAACAACGTCTACTCCTGCCGCAAGATAGAAAGACTCCTCCACCGTGACATCCATTATATATGGCTGGCCGGATACGAGAAACCGGACTTCATTACCATCAACCGCTTCCGCAACCGTGTGAAGAAGGAAATCAACGAGGTGTTCACCCAAACCGTCCTTCTTCTTTCCGCCAAAGGGTTCATCAGCCTGAACGTGGAATACATTGACGGGACAAAGGTTGAATCCAAGGCCAACAAGTACACTTTCGTGTGGAGGAGCTACCGTCGAGCGGAACCGTGAACGCCTGATGAAGAGGATCCATGTCCTGCTGGGACAGATAGACGATGCCATCGCCCGGGAGAAATCATCGGAAAACAATGAGGAAGTCGAGTTTACACCGGCCATGCTGACCGAAATGGCGGGCGAACTGCGTAATGCGCTTGAACAGGTTCCCAAGCCTTCCACGAAAGGGGAGAAGGCCGCACAAAGAAAGAAACGCAGGCAGCTGGAAGAACTGGAAGCGCACAGGGACAAGCTGCAGGAATACGACAGTCATCTGGACACGCTGCAGGAGCGCAACTCCTGTTCCAAGACAGACAAGGATGCCACTTTCATGAGGATGAAGGAGGATGCCATGCGTAACGGCCAGACAAAACCCGGTTACAACCTCCAGCTTGCCACCGAGAACCAGTTCATTACCGATTTTGCACTTTTCCCCAACCCTACGGACACACTGACCATGATACCTTTCCTGCAATCCTTCTCAAGCAGATACGGCAGGCTGGCCCATACAGTGGTGGCTGATTCCGGCTACGGTTCCGAGGAAAATTACCGCTTCATGGCAGAAAACGGCATGGAAGCCTACGTCAAATACAACTGCTTCCACATGGAGCAGCGGCCGAGATTCAGACCCGACCCGTTCAAGGCTGAAAACTTCCACTACGATGAAGAACATGACTGTTGCATATGCCCCATGGGACAGAAGATGCGGAGGACAGGAAACAGGCATGTGAAAACCGCATCCGGATATGTGAGCGAAAGTGCCGGGTACAGGGCCGTCAGGTGCGAAGGCTGCCCGCTAAGGTGTCTATGCTTTAAAGCAAAAGGGAACAGGACGATAGAACTGAACCACAGGCTCAGAAAATACAGGCAGAATGCCAAAGAGCTGCTCTGCTCCGAGGAAGGACTGAAACACAGAGGACAGAGATGTATAGAGCCGGAAGCCGTGTTCGGGCAAATGAAATACAACATGAACTACAAACGTTTCCGTCATTTTGGAAAGGACAAGGTCTTTATGGACTTCTCCTTCCTTGCCATTGCCTTCAATATAAAAAAGTTATGTGCAAAGATGAGAAAAGAAGACATGGACTGGCTGATTAAACTGTTTTATGGGCTTACAGCCGCTTTCTTCAGATGCAGGGAACACATAAATCAAAGAAATCTTCAAAATATCGCTGCTTGAAGATATTGAACTTTTCTTTTGTAATGACGAAAAAAGAAGGTGCATCGCTTATTACGACACACCTCCCCTTATTGGGATACTGCGAAAAACAAATCCTTATGATTTATTTCTTGCCTTCCAGTTTCTCCTTCAGAGCAGCCAGTGCATCGATGTCACCCAAAGTAGTGGAAGCTGCCTGATTCTGAATCATCGGAGTTTCTTCCTTCTTTGAAGTTTTCTTTGCTTTCTTTTCGGCTTTTTCTTCTGCCTTGGCAGCATCTTCGAAAATACGGCTGTGAGACAGGATGATACGTTTTGCATCCTTGTTGAATTCAATTACCTTGAACTGCAGTTTCTCATCCAACTGTGCCTGAGAACCGTCTTCCTTGACCAGATGTTTCGGAGTTGCGAATCCTTCCACACCATAAGGCAGAGCTACAACGGCACCCTTGTCCAGCATCTCGATGATTGTACCTTCGTGGATTGAACCTACCGTGAAGATGGTTTCAAATACATCCCAAGGATTGTCTTCCAGCTGCTTGTGACCCAAGCTCAGACGACGGTTTTCCTTGTCGATTTCCAGAACCACTACATCGATGTCGGCACCGATCTGAGTGAATTCTGAAGGATGCTTGATTTTCTTGGTCCATGACAGGTCAGAAATATGAATCAGACCGTCAACACCTTCTTCAATCTCAACGAATACGCCGAAGTTAGTGAAGTTGCGGACCTTTGCTGTGTGCTTGGAACCTACAGGATATTTCTCTTCGATAGTTTCCCATGGATCCGGTTTCAGCTGTTTGATACCCAGAGACATCTTGCGCTCTTCGCGGTCGAGAGTCAGGATGACAGCTTCCACTTCGTCGCCTACTTTCATGAAGTCCTGAGCAGAACGCAGGTGCTGTGACCAAGACATTTCAGATACGTGAATCAAGCCTTCAACGCCCGGAGCGATTTCAATGAATGCTCCGTAGTCAGCCATAACGACTACTTTACCCTTCACATGGTCGCCAACCTTCAAGTTGGGATCCAGCGCATCCCATGGGTGCGGAGTCAGCTGCTTCAGACCCAAAGCGATACGTTTCTTTTCATCGTCAAAGTCAAGGATAACCACGTTCAGCTTCTGGTCGAGCTGTACAACTTCATGCGGATCGCTTACACGGCCCCATGACAAGTCTGTGATATGAATCAGACCGTCTACGCCGCCCAAGTCGATGAACACACCGTAAGAAGTGATATTTTTGACAGTACCTTCGAGTACCTGGCCTTTTTCGAGTTTGCTGATGATTTCTTTCTTCTGCTGTTCCAGTTCGGCCTCGATGAGAGCCTTGTGAGAAACAACCACATTCTTGAATTCCTGGTTGATCTTGACAACCTTGAATTCCATAGTTTTGCCTACGAATACATCGTAGTCGCGGATAGGTTTCACATCAATCTGAGAACCCGGCAAGAACGCTTCGATGCCGAATACGTCAACAATCATACCGCCCTTCGTACGGCACTTGATGTAACCCTTGATGATTTCTTCGTTTTCAAGCGCAGCGTTGATACGGTCCCAAGAACGTGTTGCACGTGCTTTCTTGTGCGACAGAACCAACTGGCCTTTTTTGTCTTCCTGATTTTCGATGTACACTTCTACTGTGTCTCCTACTTTCAGGTCCGGATTGTAGCGGAATTCGCTCAACGGGATGATACCGTCTGACTTGTAGCCGATGTTGACCACAACTTCGCGTTTGTTCATTGCGATGACAGTGCCGTCAACCACTTCATGGTCGCCTACCTTGTTCAGAGTGTTGTCGTAAGCCTTCTCCTGTTCTTCCTTGCTTACGCTTGTCACTGTTTCGCCGTTTTCATAAGCATCCCAGTTGAAGTCCTCAATAGGATGTACGTCTTTCAAGTTTTCCATTAAATAAAAATAAGTTGTTAAATAAATTAATTGTGTTAGACTTTATATTGATCTAAATCGGCTGCAAAGGTATAATATTTTCCTGAATATTAAAACCTTTGCAGCCGATTATTTTTCTTTCCGTCCGGAAAATCCTCCTTCCGGATGCCCGGCGGATTTTATCAGTCTTCCAGTGAATATTCGATAGTGGTCACCACGCGTACTTTCTTGATATATGGAGTGTTGGCATCACGGTCGCTGATGCTGAACTGTCCTTGGCTGGCATGACGGATTTTCCCGAGTTCGCTTTCGGAATCCTTGGCGAATTTTTCAGCAGCTTCGCGTGCGTTTTTTGTGGCCTCTTCAATCATTCCGGGCTTGATTTTGTTGAGACTGGTATATTCGTATGATACGTTGTAGCGATAGTCTCCGCCGGTGATAGCGATTCCCCGCTTCAGCAGCTCTCCCTGTTCGCTGATGAGCTGGCGCACAAGATCCACTTTCGTGGAAGTCACGGTGATGACCGACGTGACGTTGTAGCGGTAGGGCGAGTCGTTGTTGCTGTAACGCTCCGCCTTCAGGTCAATGATTTCCGGTGCGTTGACACTGATTTCTTTCTCGTCAATGCCTTTTTCTTTCAGGAAGTCCAGAATGGTCTGGTTCGATCGGTTGATGTCACTGTAGAGCGCGTTCAAGTCATTTCCCAGACTTTTGTAGACGAGAGGCCATGTCACTTTGTCGGCCGGAACTTCCGTCTCAGCCAGTCCTTTCACGTTCACACTCCGGTCTTTCTGTGCAAATTCACTGAATCCTCTTTCAATGAACACTCCCAGCAGCAACAATCCGACAGCCAGGATGACAGCTTCAATTTTCCAGTTTTTCATGATGATAAATGTTAAATGTGAGTATCTTCAAAATGGTATCGTGCCAGTTCGCCGATAGGGCTTTTCACGAACCGCATGACCGTGAATCCGGATGCGGAGGCACTTTCCCGGATTTCTTCCTGAAAATGCCAGGCTATAGAACCAACAAACGAAACTGGCCATTTGTTTCCGTAAAGATACACATTCCGTCGGAAAAAATCATCAAAACATGCTACAAGAAAACGGTGTACTTCCGGATTGCTCCTGTGCTTGTGGATATAAGGCGAGAATCCCGCAAGAAAACGGTTGGCCTGTGGCATCCGGTAAATGTGATCCAGCAGCAGGGAAGGAGTGAGGTTGTATTCTTTCAGGAGCCCTTCCAGAAGGTCGTTCGGAAGCTGTCTTTTCATGCAGTCGCTGACAAAGCGTTTTCCCAGATATGCCCCGCTTCCTTCGTCTCCGAGGATATAGCCTAGCGGCGGTATGTGGTCTACAATTTCATTTCCGTCATAGAGGCATGAGTTTGAGCCTGTTCCAAGGATACATGCGACACCTTTTCCGTGTCCGCACAATGCTCTGGCTGCTCCAAGCAAGTCGCTTTCCACTTCAATCCTCTTGCAGTCGGGAAACACTTCCTGCAAACACCCTGCTACGTTTACGGCTTTTTCGGGCGTGCAGCCGGCACCATAGAAATGGATGCGCGAGAGGTTGTCCGCCGGAAAAGGGAGCTGCGGAAGCAACTGTTTCGCAAGGATTCTCCGGATGTCGTTTTCTGTCTGGTGGAACGGGTTGATGCCATCTGTATGCACAAACTGGAGGTCCGCAAGTTTTCTGCCGAATCCCCAGTCTGTCTTTGTGGCGCCGCTGTCTGCTATCAGAATCATGACAGAAGCGTTGGTTGTCAATGGCAGTGGCCGCATCCGCCGCTTCCGCAGCATCCGTCATTGCCTTCATGTCCTTCACCGCCGCATTCGTGGTCGCCGCATCCTCCGCCGCAACCTTCACATCCTCCGCCACAGCCTCCGCTCATGGCATTGATGAGCTGTTCCATTTCCTTGTTGGTCGCGTCGCGCATTTCGATGACGGTGCCCTCGAAGATGAGGTCTTTTCCTGCGTGGGGGTGGTTCAGGTCAATCACTACCTTGTCGTCTGTGATTTCTCCCACATTCGCATAGAACTGGTGTCCTTCGCCATCGTTCATCATAATGATGTTCCCTTCAAAGATGTTGTCACTGTCGAATTCTCCGTTCGGCTTGCAGAATACGGATTTGGGCAGTTGTCTTACGTTGTCTTCGTCGCGTTCTCCATATGCCTCTGCGCACGGGATGGTGAAGTTGAACGGGTCTCCTTTTTCCAGAGCGAGGATTTCCTTTTCAAACCGGTCGAGCGTATATCCCAGGCCGGAAATGAACTGGAAAGGGTGTTCGGCCGGAGCCTCTTCGAGCAATTCTTTCTCTCCGTCAGTGATGGCATAGAGTCTGTATGCCACGGTGATGTATTTATTTTCCATGAATATGAATTAAAAGTGTTATGTCTGCAAAGATACTAATTTTGACGAAAAAAGGCTGTCTCATTGAGAATGGACAGCCTCTTTGATTTTTCTTTCCGAAACGGTTATGCTTCAGCCTCGAAAGGAATCACAGAAACGTAGCTTCTGGAGTTGCGGCTTTTCTTGAAGCTTACTGTGCCGTCAACCAGTGCATAGAGAGTATGGTCTTTGCCCATACCTACGTTGTTGCCCGGATTGTGGACTGTTCCTCTCTGGCGGACGATGATGTTACCGGCCTTGCAGGCTGCACCGCCGAATATCTTTACGCCTAATCTTTTGCTTTCTGATTCACGGCCGTTCTTAGAACTACCTACACCTTTTTTATGTGCCATTTCTTCTACGTTTTTTTAATGATTAAGCAATAACTTGTTTGATTCTCACTTCAGTAAACTGCTGGCGATGGCCGTTCAGTTTTCTGTAACCTTTTCTTCTCTTCTTGTGGAATACCAGCACTTTCTTTCCCTTTACGAGCGGAGAAATCACTTCGCAAACCACTTTCGCTCCTTCTACGGTAGGAGCACCTACTGTTACCGTACCGTTGTTGTCAACCAACAAAACTTTGTCAAATTCAACAGTTGCACCGCCTTCGGCATTCTGGATGTGGTCTACAAACATTTTCTTGCCTTCTTCGATTTTGAACTGTCGACCGTTAATTTCTGCAATTACGTACATTTTATTTAAACATTTAAACGGGTTTTCTCCGCAAGGCGAACCGTTCTTTCCGGTTGCTTTGTCTGCCTCCACGGACTAAATCGGGCGCAAAGATATGAATTTTATCTGATTTGGCAAAAAGTTTTTGTGGAAAATTTGACGGAGGCAGAGTCAACGGCAGAGTGGGCAGGGTCTCGGCAGCTTCCATGTTTCCATTTATGTCTGCTATGCCGTCAATGATTATTTCCCCATTTCAACGCCCTGAATCTGTCCTGCAACTCCTGCAACCGTTCCAGAATCTCATCAAACGAGGGCGCATCAGCATAAATGAAGCCGATTTGCATCTGCTTATAGTCGTCCTGCAAAATATCTTCGATGCTTTCAGAAGGGAGGAACGATATAGTGTGTGGAAGATGGGTTGTATAATCCAGTCCACTCCATGCCGTGAACTTTTTGCGATGCGCCACTATGTCCTCGTATAGTTGTACATTCTGCATCGCTTCCATTGCAAACGGTTTGTCCATCATCTTAACAATATCATACATGTGCCGTGTGATACGTTCAATATGCGTACAGCCATTTGGACGGTTGAACTCCTCATGCAAAAGAAAAACCTTTTCCAAGAATGTCCGTCCGGGAATTACGGTGGGGACTGTAAATGTCGGCAATGAAAACTCTTCATCCGGATAGGCATCTTCTATCATGGAACGCATTTCTACCTTCTCGGACGGTTCCATGAGTGACCGGCAGCTTATTTCAACTTTGACTCGCTCCGGTATATAGTGTATTTTCGTTTGCAGCATCGAATCATACTCGACAAATAGGACAACAGGGTCAAGGTCGCTGACAGATGTTTTCGGAACTATAACCTTACAGCATTCTAATAAACCAAATTCTTTTAATCTGCTTTCAATGTCGAGTGCAAAAGTGCTATCTATGAATTTTTTGGATTCTTTTCGTAATTTAGTCCGTTGGTTTTTAGTCGCAATGTCTGTGAAACCAAGATATTGGGGATCTATTGCAAGGTCAATATCTTCTGAAAACTGTTCTATTAACCCCCAGCCTTTGCTAAGGCTTGTTCCTCCTTTGAATACAAAAGCTGTAGCATATGGCAAAGAAAATATGGCACGTAATACCATACTGACCCAATAGTCCTTCTCTACGGCATTGTCCACAATACCTTTATTTTCGGCAACATTAGCCAGAATAGTAAGTTGCTCTTCTTTTGTTAGTTTAGTCCAAATCATAATGCTAGTCTTTTTTTTATCCATTGCGGAGCAATACTGTAATCGTATTTGATTTCATCAGGATTGCCGTATCTTTCAATGACTTGTTTTATGATAGCAACCTGTTCATCAGTCACGCCATCTTTCCCTAATTCCTTCATGGCGGCAACTATCAGTGGAAACAAATCTGTCTTATAGGCAAAATTGCGAGGAGCGCTACGCTTAAATATGATTTTACGGTTCCCGATAGTAAGTTCCCGTGCCGTGGCATCTGTCAAATAAACTGCATTCATTGTAACTTGCGTGGAAAGCCCCAATTTGTTCAAGGCTGTTAATCCACAAGGAATAATGCGAGCTTTATCTTTTTCTGCAATAGCATATGCTATATCTTCTATAGATGGGCGAAGCACGCCGAATTTATTCCGTAATGGATATAAATATAGGCCTTGAGAGAGACGAATGAGCACACCCTCCTTCTCCAGTCGGGAAAGTGCACGAGTAACTAGCCCGTCATTATTCAGATGGGCAAAGTCGCTTACCATATAAATCTTATTAGGGCCGTTTTTATCAATTATGTTTCGTATCTCTTTTGTTAGTATCATCTTCATATTCATTATGATTAATGGTGTAAAGATACATTTTTCCTCTTGATATGATGATAAAAATGTCCGAAATTCTTAAAGAAAATCGGACATCTCGAAATGTTGCGTTTTTTCTGTCAAGCAACTCTTGTTATGCGAAAGTAGTGCAATTTATCGAATGAAAAGCAATGAAAAGCATAATGGGCATTTTTATTGTTGCTTACCTTCTAATTTTCCTATTCGCATTACAATAGAAGTTTGACTTCTTCCCATTTTCTCTGCGATGTACTTTATACTCTTTCCTTCCTGATAAAGGGTGAGTAGGTATTTGTCAGCACTGCGTGTCCATTTCTTATTGGCATTGGGGTGTTTGGCATAACTTTCTTCCGTAATCTTTTCGGGGTGCAAGAACTCGTCAACAAAAACGGATGGAAAGCGTCTGTCGTAAAGTACATATGTCTTTATTTTCGCTCTGGTAATAGCCACATAAAACAACCTACGTTCTTCACCATACGGATATTGGTCGCTTTTAGTCAGGACATAATCAAGTACAGGGTCATCACTTACCATTGAAGGGAATCCATAGGTATCTTTGTTGCATTGAAGTATTATTACATAATCCGCTTCAAGACCTTTGGATTTATGGACAGTCAAGAATTCAATTTTTCTGCCTTCAATGAAGTAGTAAAAGCGATTGCCCTCTTTCGCTGATTTGTACAGAAACGATAAGTAATAGTCATCAAAGGAATACCGCCCTAATAAAAAGATAGATTTATCTGCAGGAATAGACGCTACCAATTGTCTTATAGCATTACAATAGTCACGCCGTTCATAAGCACAGAATTGTAATTCGGTTTTGGTTTGTGGATTGAATGGGTGTATATCCTTTTTTAACTGTGCCTTGTTCCGCTGGATGAATTGCGATGACAGGCTGACCAAAGGCTCTCCAAAACGGTATGTCGTTTCGATTCTATTGATTTCTGTAGAACCGAAATAATCTGAGAATTGATTGAAAAGAGCCATGTCACTTCCTGAAAAGCGGTATATGGATTGCCAATCATCGCCCACGCAATACAATTTTGCAGGAGGATTGCCTTCTCGGAGTACTTTAAGGAAATTGTAGCGGTCAACTGATATATCTTGGAACTCGTCAACGATGATATACTCATACTTTACAGGATGAGAGGAACGGCATATTTCCGTGGCTTGCAGAATAGCATCGGTAAAGTCTATCTGATTGCTGTTTTTCAATTCTTCAATATACCGTTCATAAACAGGCTGAAATATATTCTTAATAATGAATAGGCTGCGCTCGTCTCCAACATTTTTAGCCTGTTTCAAAACCTCTTTTATAGATTTGCAGCTTGACTTAATCAATGTCACAAATGTCACAACAAGCCGAATGAAAGCCTTTTCCTGTTTGCTGTTTGGAGGGAGAACTATATCATATAACTCGGCATCTGTTTTTTCTTGAACGGGAACACCTGCTTTTTCCAATGAAGCTTTTAATGTATGCCGAATATCTGAATAACGGAAATCAGCACTCGAAGTTGTCAGCAATATAGTCCCAAACTTTTCATGGGCTGCTTTTTTCCATATTATTCCATCATTGTATTTTTTGTTTGCTTCTTCATAAGTAATGCCTTTGTCTTTTGCAAACCATGTGGGAACAAGCCCATGTTCGTCCACACCAAAATGCTCTAGATAAATACGTTTTGTTTTGCCATCCTGCTCAAAATAAATGGAAAAATCTGGTCTGTATTGTGAGTGCATTTCATCTGCCAGTGGATGCTCATAAGGCTCTTCATATCTGAATTTCACGCCCAAAGAAGATAATGCAAAACATATTTTCTGCTCCTGCTCACTCCGAACATAAATGGTTTTCCCGTCCATGTCGGGGAATTGGGCTTTCAAACGTACTTCTTTCAATTCGGAGAGTTGTTGTCTGCGTTCATTCTTACGATGTTCCCAATCGGTTTCTTGCGCTTGATAGTCAACAAAGTATTCTACGATACTCTTTTTGAAATCTTCATCTTCCAATAGCTTATGATAGATTTTTACAAACAGTGCGTCTGTATTATCGCAGATGGAAGGCTTTTGTCCTGTCGCTTTCCCGATGATGTCAATGGCAAGTTTATGAAAAGTGTATCCTCTTAGTCCTGCAATATCCATCCTTTCCGTCAATTCGGCAGCTGCCTTGTTTGTATAGCTGATAAGAAGAATGTTTTGAGGATTGATGTGTTTAATGTCTATCAGATACCTTACCTTTCCTACGATGGATGATGTTTTTCCACTTCCTGCACTGCTAACCACCAAACAATTATCTTCCTCAGATACGATTGAACGCCTTTGCTGCTTGTCTAATGGGTATTTAAGGCAATGGTCAAAAAAATCTTTGTGGGTGGCAAGAGTGTCCTGGATAGCCTGCTCATTATGTCTTTTGGCAAGAGAGTGGATGTTCTCAAAATCACGGGTAAATTTTGAAATTGTCTCGGACGGTTCTATATGGAATGCTTCAAGACTTTTCAGCAAGGAATTGACTTCATGGAAGAACTCTGCATAGTATTTCGTAAAATGTTCTTCTTCCGAAGAGGATATTATCTGCCCATTAAAACTGTTCTTTAAATCAGTTTCAATATCAATGAAGAGATTTTTATTGCTTTGCTTTAATTCTTTTTCTCTGCTTTCTTGTATATCCTTATAAGGAGTAATGGTTGCAATTCGCTCTGACAGTTCTTTTGACTTGTTTTTTAAGCGTATTCGTACTATAACTATTACAACAAGTGAAATAGCAATAATACAAACAATCAAAATGAACAATAGTTGCATATAAAGATTATTGTTGATAGTATTAGTATATCACGAATATATTTTAATTTTTATGGCTATTAAAAAATAAAATACAGATAGCACTTATAAAGATAAATATCAATAACCTAAAACTTCATTAAATACAATGTCTAATAAAGACATGTTTTCTTTAAAATAGTCTATTATATCTTCATCAGAAGTTGCTTCATCTACAGCTTTCAAAGTATTCGCAAACTCCTCGAATTTTTCAGTTTCATAACCGACACAATTTGTAAACTCTTTATCGCAAAAGAAAATCATATCTCTCGGAATGGCCATTGAACCTTTGATATTAAGGCTCCTAAATCTATGATTTACTGCCCACCCGGTAAATTCCCCTTTGTGATATTTGGCAGCATATTCTTTTAGAGAAGCAAGTTCTCCTGAAAGTTTCTTGGTGTATTTATCAAAATCTGATTTGGCTTCCTCTCTTTCTTTTTTTGCCCGTGCATATTCTCCACGAGAGTATCGAGAAGAATAACCATCAGGAGCATAAATATTCATAGAAGATTCAGCAGATTCAATTTTTTCTTTTGCATCATTTATTTTAAATGTCAAACTTTTGATTTTATCGCTGATTTCCATAATATGTTCAATAGTAGTTATATCTACGAATATGCTATCAACTTCTGTTGATATTGGCTCATAAGAATTTGGGTGATAGAGATAATCTTTGAGCGTCTCTTTAACCAATTTTTCTGCTTTTTCCTCATTGGAGGGTGTGCAAGAAGCCATAATTAATGCAACTGCGAAGAGTGGTAAGGTTACAATAGCTTTCTTCATAAATTTACTCTATTTAGTAATTAGTACTATCCAAAACCACGAAGCGTGGAACTGCAATATATGATATTCGGGAAGTCGGATACAGCCAGAAATGAAAAAAAGAGCTAAACAAGTGCAAATATAATCATTGATTTTCTGTGATTTATGTGGTATCAGATTCGGGAACGACTTTTTAATTTGTCTTAATCCATTGCAAGTTTCTTCGGGATATATGGGAACATTTACGGGAATTTATTATACCTTTGCCGCATAACCGAAAAAGCAACGCAGATGAAAGTCACCGTCTATCTGAAAAAGTCTTCCTCCGAGGCCTCGAACATCTGTTTCAGGGTCAGGGATAAGAATGTGGACATAAAGGTCGTTTCCCCACTTGAAGTGCAGGACAGGTATTGGGACACCGACACCCTCAGCTACAGGCGCACGACGGCTGTTCCCGCCTCCGAGCAGAAACGGCTGCCGGAACAGATTGCCGCCATCATCGAGCGGGCGGAGAAGACCTTTACGGACAAGGCGGACAGTAGGTGGATGAGGCTGGTCATCGAAGATGTACTGTATCCGACCCGCGCCTTCGAGCGCAACCACCCGAACCTGCTCGCCCGTGTCCACGAGTATCTGGAGAAGTTTGACGGTGCGGAGAGAACAAAGGAGCATATCGTCCGCTTCGAGCGCAAGATGACCCGCTACCACGACTACCGCCGGGAGATACTGGGCGAGGCGGACTTCACCCTCTTCGTGGAGACCGTCACGCTGGAGCAGATGAACGCTTTCCGGGATTATGTGGTGAACGAACACCTGCTGCGGCAGGAATATCCCGATTTCTACGCTCCCCGCATGCTCATCAACCACAGACCGAGGCCACTTTCCGGTACGACCGTCATCAACATCATGAACCTGTTCTGCACCTTCCTGCACTGGTGCAAGAAGATGAAGTATTCCGACAACGAGGTCTATGTGCTCTACGGCTGCAAGGAGCCGACCTACGGCGACCCGTTCTTCCTCACTTCCGAAGAGAGGAACATCCTGTATGACGCAGACCTGAGCGACAATCCGAAGCTGGCCGTCATCCGGGACATCTTCGTGTTCCACTGCTATGTCGGCTGCCGCGTGGGTGACCTTTACAGGCTCACGAGGGACAACATCAAGAACGGTTTTCTGGAATACATGCCGCAGAAGACGAAGAAATGCGAGGCGAAGACTGTCAGGGTGCCGCTGCACGAAAAGGCATTGAAGATACTGGCCCGCTACGATACCAATTCAGACAGGCTGTTCCCGTTCAGGCAGATACACGCCTACAACCTCGGCATACGGGAACTGCTGAAGCGTTGCGGCATAGACAGGATGGTGACCATCCTTGACACGCACGGATACAACACCGTGCAGAAGCCCCTGTACGAGGTGGCCACCAGCCACACGGCACGCAAGACCTTCGTGGGCAACCTCTACAGGCAGGTGCCCGACCCAAACCTTATCGCCTCCATGTCGGGGCATGTGGAGGGCAGCAGGGCGTTCAGCCGCTACCGCACGATAGACGATGACATGAAGCGCAGGCTTGTGGACATGATAGACTAAGACAGAAAGGAGGACATACATATGAAAGTGACCGCATTCATCCGGAAGACCGCCGCCAAGAACAACATCACCGACCAGGCACGGGTCTATTTCCGTGTCCGGGACATCGGCGGCGTGGACATCAAGGCCGCGAGCGAACTGTCCATCAACCCCAACCACTGGAGCCCGGAACGGCAGGGCTACAAGCCCCGCGTGGCCCTGGTGTCGGAGGAAAAGAAGATGAACTTCGACAAGGACGTGCAGCAGATCACCCATCTCATCACGAAAGAGTACCACCGGGGAGTGGACGGCAGCTGGCTCAAAAGCCTGATAGAGGAATACCACCATCCCGGCATCAACGCGAGGGGCGGCAACAAGGCCGACGAGTACCTGCTCTCGTACCAGATACGGAAATACGTCGAGGAAACACCGCTTGCGGATGAAAGCCGGAAACACCATCTCGACAATCTCAACAAGGTGCTGCGCTACGAGCGTTTCCGCCACGAAGTGCTGCACCAGCGGGGCTTCCACCTCTGCATCGACACCATAACGGCGGACGACATCAGGGACTTCAAGCTGTGGATGCAGGAGGAATACAAATATGTGGACATGTATCCCGTATTCTACCGGAACGAGAAGCACCGTGATGTCGGGCAGAGACGTTCCGAGAACAGCATGTCGGGCTCGCTCTACCGCATCCGCACCGTCGTCAAGTGGTGCATCAAGCGCGGACTGACAAGGAACAACCCCTTCGACCAGTACCAGATTGCCCGGCCGATGTACGGCGACCCGTTCTACCTGACACTCGAAGAGCGGGACAAGGTGTACTATGCAGACCTGAGCGGCATGGGAACTACCTACCCGGTCTACCGTGACATCTTCATGTTCCAGTGCCTGATAGGATGCCGCGTGAGCGACCTGAACAGGCTGACCAAGGCCAACATCGTGGA
>CALUIZ010000034.1 GCA_944320815.1 uncultured Phocaeicola sp.
TTTAGTTTATTATATTAATTTTTAATTTGATACGTTTATTCAAGGTTGCAAATATAGTTTTTTTTCATCAGATAAGCGGAAACGATTGTAAATATTTAAACTTTAGCCAAGAAAAAGCGTTATTTTCAATAAATATCCAAGTTTTTCGTGACGTCAAGACGCTTTCCGACCGGAATGTCACTGCAATCAAAAACGACAGGACATTCCGGCCGGAAGCATGAAATCCAGAACGGACCGAATCACTTCAACCCACGAGTTTCCAGCAATGGATCAAGACCAGGCTCAGCACCCCGGAACGACACGTATAATTTCATCGGATCATCAGAGCCTCCCTTTTCCAGAATATTTTCACGGAAAGAAGCCGCTGTAGCCGGATCAAACAGTCCATGTTCCTTGAAAGCCTCAAAAGCGTCCGTATCCAGACGTTCAGCCCATATATAACTATAATATCCGGCATCGTAACCGCCCATGATATGATTGAAATAGGTCGCCCGGTAGCGTGGTGCAATTTGAGGGATCAGTCCGATTCTGTCCATCAGCTGTTTCTCAAAATCAACCACATTCAGGCTGTCGGCAGAAGTCAGACAATGCAGTTCCATATCCAGAATGGCAGCCGCCAGCAATTCTGTAGTCATAAATCCCTGATTGAAATGTGACTGTTTCTCAATCTTGGCAATCAACGCGTCAGGAATCGGTTCGCGAGTCTTATAATGTCTGGCATAGACCTTCAGGACTTCAGGAGCCATGGCCCAATGTTCCATAATCTGCGAAGGAAGTTCCACAAAATCCTGTGCGACAGCAGTTCCAGACACGCCGGCATACTGACAGCGGGTAAGGAATCCATGCAGTGCATGACCAAACTCATGAAACATTGTCCGGGCCTCATCCAGTGTAAGCAGAGAAGGCATGTCGCCGGCTGGTTTGGTAAAGCTCGCCACATTGTAAATCAACGGACGGACACCCGCCTTCGCCTCCCGGAAATTGCTCATCCATGCCCCGCTGCGCTTGCCGGCACGAGGCATATAATCACTGTAGAACACTCCCAGAAACGAGCTGTCGGCATCGCTCACGATATAAGTCTTCACATCCGGGTTATAGACAGATATGCTGTCGGTCGGAGTCAGCGTAATGCCATAAAGTTTGTTCACCACATAACACAAGCCATTATGCACATCCTCCTGACTGAAGTAAGGCTTGATTTCATCTTCATTCAGATTGTATTTCTCCTGACGGAGCTTCTCGGCATAATACCACCAGTCCCATGCTTCCAGCTTTTCACCTTTCCCTTCCCGGTCCATGATTTTCTGCAACTCGGCGGCCTCCAACTTTGCATTTCTGACGGCATAACCCCACAAATTATAAAGCAGATCAAGCGCGTTCTTCGGATTCTTTGCCATATTTTCTGCCAGCTGATATTCCGCATAGTTGTTGAATCCCATCAGCCGGGCCTTCTCCAGACGGAGAGCAAGAATCCGCTTCAGCAGTTCCTTGTTGTCGTTCGCATCACCATGATTGCCCATATTCGTATAGGCCAGATAAATGTCTTTCCGCAAATCCCGGTTCTGTGCATACTGCAACAACGGAAGACGGCTGGACTCCTGGAGCGTAAATACCCATTTCCCGTCTTTCCCATGCGCCTTGGCCTCCTGGGCAGCCCCTTCAACCACCGCCTCAGGAAGTCCAGCAAGATCCTCTTCATTGTCCACCACAAGCAGATAAGCATTGTTATCCGCCAGCACATGATTTCCGAATTCGATGGTCAACGTAGACAGTTCTTTGTTTATCTCCCGCAGCCGGGCCTGCTTTTCCGCATCCAGCGCAGCACCGGAGCGTACAAACCCTTTATAATATTTGTCAAGAAGATAATGTTGCTCTGTTGTAAGCTGGATTTTTCCCTGCACCTCCATCTCATGCACGGCAGCCACACGCTTATACAGCCCCTGGTTCAGGAAAATGTTGTCATTATGCTCCGAGAGCATTGAAGCGAACTTCGTTTCCAGTTCCATCAGCTGGTCGTTGGTGTCCGCCTCAGTCAAGGCAAAGAACACTCCGCTCACACGATTCAGGATTTCACCGCTATTGTCAAGTGCAACAACCGTATTCTCGAAAGTAGGTTCTTCCGAGTTCTTCACAATCGCCTCAATCTCCTTGTTCTGCTGGTCAATTCCTGCCAGAAAGGCCGGTTCGTAATGTTCTACCTTTATCCTGTTGAAGTCAGGAGTGCCATAGGGAGTCTCAAACTCAACAAGAAACGGATTGGCACCTTCCTCCGTCTTCTGCCCACATGCGCATACCATACATGTCATAGCCGCTGCAATTACAAACTGTTTCATTATCTTTCGTTCATTAAATTATAGTTTCTCCACTATGCACCATAAAGGATAATGGTCTGATGTAGCTATCGAATTGTCCACTTCCGCCTTCACTACCCTGAATCCTTCCCCCAACAGAATATGGTCAATACGGAAATAAAGGAAATTCCGGTTATACGAGAATCCCGGCCCTCTACCCGCTTCAATATATGCGTCATGCAAGCCTTTGCCAATGACCCGGTGTGCATACGACAAGGGAGAATCATTGAAATCACCGCACACCAGCATATACCGTGTGTCGTTCCGGGCAATTGCCTTGGCCACCGAATCCGCCTGTGGGGCACGGACAGCGGCAGCATCAGCCAGTTTACGCAACAGATGTCTGCCTCCGCTCTTCACTTTGCCTTCATCCAGCGACTTCAATATTTCTTCATACATTTCTTTGTCATGGCTGTCAAGCTTGTTGGATTCCAAATGATTACAAACCACCGACAACGTATCACCGTCATCCATTTTCAGACGGAGAAGAAAACTTCCGTTGCTGACGCTCTCATAATTTATCCGCTCCACAGAAAGAATCGGATAACGCGACAGACACGCCATTCCGTTCCACCCCGCCACTCCAAATGTCTTGATATAAGGATAAAAAGACAATTCTTTTTCCATTTGTTTGTTGGAAGTCGGATACTCTTGCAGACAGACCACATCCGCATCACACCTGCGGATATATTCCACAATCGGGTTGACGCTGTCCTCCTTCTCCTTGGGCATACCCATCACATTATATGTAAGGAACTTGAGCGTCTTCCCTCCTTCCGGTTCGCAACCTGACCCGAAAGGGATATATGCGTTCACGCTTCCCCATCCCATGACAAGGAAAACAACCGGGACCAGCACAAACTTCAGTCTGATAACCAGCCAGAAAAACAGGAAAAACAGGTTCAGAATCAAAAAAAACGGGAAGAACAATCCAGCACATGAAAGCACCGGATAGTCTACCGGCGACAAATACTGACTATAGGAACAAAACAAGAATCCTATTCCAACCGCCACATTGGCAAGCAATATCAGTCCGTGCAGCGTATGCCCGATTATACTCATCTCACCACCTCACTTCTTACTTGCGTCAAACAATCTTTTCTTTTCCTCTTCAGTCAGACTTCCATATCCTGATTTCCGCAGTTTGTCAAGGATTCGGTCCACTTCGGCCTCACGCTCTTTCCTGCGCGCATTGAAATCATAATCCTGTTGCTTGTCGCCATAATGGACCTTCATCTTCGGCTTTTTCCTGCGGAAGTTTCCCCAAGAAGAGAACCAGTCCAGCACCTTGTTTATCCACCTTGTAGCGTCATGCCCTTTCGAAAGTCCTGCGGCAAACCACCAGCCCGACAACGCTCCGCCCAGATGTGCGATATGCCCCCCTGCATTCGAAGAAGTCATGAACAGTAAGTCAAGCACCACAATGAAGATAGCAATATACTTCAGACGCACCGTTCCTATGAACATAAACTGCACCGGATAATTCGGCTCGCGGACACCAGCCGCCACCACGATAGCCAGTACAGAGGCTGATGCCCCCAACAGACGGGAATAGTACACCTTATCTTCAAAATAAGGAAACACATTGTAGGCCAGCAAGTAAAGCAGTCCACCACAAATGCCGCCCAACACATACAGTCCGCGAAGATGCTTGGATGAAAAGAAATTCAGAAACAATTTCCCGAACCAATACAACCAAAGCATATTGAAAAGGATGTGAAACACATCGGCATGCATGAACATATAGGTAAAGAGCGACCACGGCTGACGAACAAACGTTTCAGGCCATGCAGGAAGTTCAAGCCAGTTTATCCATCCGGAAGGGGGAAGCGCGCACAATGTGGTCACAATGTTGAACACCGCCACCACAAGAAAGATTCCCACATTAATATATAAAAGCTGGACCACAATGTCCCCTTGCAGGAATCTTCTCTTCAAATCAGTAAAAAATCTGCCCGCCGCCATTCTTCTTCCTCCAACGCAAGATAAGTATCAGTCCGAAAAGCATACCGCCCAGATGCGCGAAATGAGCCACCCCATCACCTCCGCCCACTCCCAGCAACAACTCAAGCACCGCATAACCGATGACGAAATACTTCGCCTTTATAGGTACAGGGATGGGGAACACAAACATCGGACTATTCGGGAACAGCATCCCGAATGCCAGCAATATACCATAAACGGCACCTGACGCACCTACCGTAGTCATCAGGTTTAGGTATTCGCTCATGGGCATGATTCCTATCCCCGTAGAGACCGAATCGTACCCCGCCAAGTTGATGACATATTCCAAATAATACACCAGTTCCTGCATCAGTCCGGCACCGATACCGCACACCATATAATAAGTAAGGAAACGTTTCGGCCCCCAGACCTGCTCAAGCACACGTCCGAACATCCACAACGCAAACATATTGAAAAAGATATGCGAGAAATTGGCATGCATGAACATATAAGAAACCAACTGCCCTATATTGAAGTCGGAAGCCAGAAAGAAATGAAGTCCCAGCAAATCGTTCAGGCTGATGCCGTATTTCCGGGCCACAAACATCCCCAGAAAGCAGAGCAGATTGATGATGAGCAGATTCTTCGTTACTGTAGGTAAATTGTTCATATTATCGTTAATTCATTGATTCTGTTGCAAATGTACTACATTATTCCTTTACTGCAAAGGCCTGTCTTATTTTTGGGCGTACAGTCACGCAGCACGAGCAGACTTTCAGGCCCCATATTGAAGAGCAGATCGGCGATGCTCAGATTAGGAATAAATCCATGCTTCTGTTCAAAGACCTGATAATAAGGCTTTGCCACAAAGTCCGGATCTGCCTCTGCATAATTCCGTTTCGGATGAATCACCTCACGGAAATCGTCCGCATCCTCCGGTTCTGCCAGAAAGTCATCGGTCGGGAAAATGGCAGGATGCAGGTCAATCAGTCCGCACACCCAGCGGCACAGTTCCATGTTGAAATCATAGAGGAACTGATACTTCCGTGTAAAGAAATGCTGAAATTCATCAGCATAATAGTCAAAAAACGGACTGTGCCGGTAAGCCGCCACGAAAGCATTCCAGTGCACATGCCTCCAGTTGCCATGATCGGAAATGCGCACATCCTTCATCAGACATTTCATGCCGTCCTCCTTTTCCGTGGGAAGAGTCAACGCCAGCGGTCCGTCGGCGGAGGCTATCACACAACGGTTGCGGTAAGTCTGCTTCATATAATGGTCATACCGTTCCATGGCCACTTCCTCATATGCATAAAGTTTCGTATAATATTCCACAGGCCCCAGATAGGCAGAACCCAAAATCGCTTTCTTCTTCATTTCCTCGTCTTCTGTGTCTATTTTCATTCTATCCGCCGAAAAAAACGTCCTTCATGCGGAGAATACCATATCAACCATGCCTTTCCTATCAGATGGTCTTCAGGAACGAAGCCGAACAGGCGCGAATCGCACACATTCACCGGATCGTTGGATGCCACCCAATAGTAATCTTTCGTAAAGGTAAAAGAGTCCGCCGGTCTGCCGTCCACATAGAGGACCCCTTCTTTCACTTCCGCCCGGCGGTGTTCGTGTGCCACAATCGTGTTGCAGAGCAATGTCATGTTCCAAGGATAAATCTTTACAGGCTTCCCCTTTTCCGGCACCACGAAAGGGTGTGCGCTCCTCCAGCCTTCCCCAACCATCGGAAGCACAGAAAAACGGCCTTCCAGACGTTGGGAGACAAGATAATACTCATAATGGCTGAAGCTGCGGATATAGTTCCCTTCTGAAGTATATCCGACAAGCAGATTGCCCGCCAGTCCCAACGAATCGAGCAGCGCAAGCATCGAATCTTCCATCGAAGCGGGATATACATACAATGCCTTGCTGTCAGGACTCAGCACCTCTCCTCCCACTTCCGTCAGGTCATCATCCAGCATCAGCGTATCGCCGGGACTCCCCACACACCGGCTGATAAACAGTTCCCGTCTTTCAATCCTTGTTTCCGGATTCTGTGGATGGGGATTATTGAACAGCACGATGTCTCCCTTCCCCATCGCCGACGGAGCGATACGGTGATAGCCGAAAACTGACGGGAAAGGCACACGCAACCCATAGCTCCATCTGCTGACAAGAATCCGCTCGCCTTTATACAGGCTGTTCTCCATGCCGGAGGACGGAATGACGCAAGTCGTAACAAGGAGCATCCGGACCGACACGACCGTCGCTACAACGCAGCCTGCAGTCCTCACCCACCATTTGCCGGACTTACCGATTCCCATAAATCACCTGATGGAATCCACAAACTTGAACAGGCGGCTCCAACGGACTTTTCCGTCCAACCACCCTCTGTCCGGGTCGAGCGAAAGCCAGATGAATATCGGTTTCCCGACGATATGGTCTTCAGGAACAAACCCCCAGAAACGGGAGTCGGCCGAATTGTGGCGATTGTCGCCCATCATCCAATAATAGTCCATTCTGAACGTATATCTTGAGGTCTCCTGTCCGTTGATATAAATCTTTCCGTCCTTCACCTCCAGCAAATTACCCTCATAATTCCTGATAGGCCGCTCGTAGACAGGAAGATTATCCAGCGTCAGATCAATGCTTTCTCCCTTTTTCGGAATCCACACCGGGCCGTAGTTGTCCACCGTCCATCCGGTCAGTTTGTTATTGGGATACAGGCCGCCGGCATCATCATCGGGCACATTCTCAATGGAGACCACGAGGTCCTTGCGTCCCAGCAGTGCAGTCTTCGCAGCCTCGGTGAGCGGCATGTTGTAAGTAGACTCATCCACAAAATATGCACTCAGGTCCTCTTGGCTGATTCCCAGTTCGTGACAGAACGTTTCGGGCAGCGGCCCCTTCGTGTGAACCAGATAGCGGTACTGCACATTGTCCGGTTCCTTGTTGGGCTTCCCGTCGAGATAAATGATGCGGTTCTTTATCTGCAGTGTCTGTCCCGGAAGGCCGACGCACCGCTTCACATAATTTTCGCGTCTGTCCACGGGACGGGTAATCACCTCGCCGAACATCTGCGGATTCTCATCGATGTATCTCCGTCCGGCATTGTAATAAAAGTCGAACACCTCACGCTGCTGCTCCGCGGAAAGGCGCGACATATCTACAGGCTGCGCCAGTTGCTGTCCCAACTGATAGCTCATGCGATAAATGTCTTCCGCCGGATTTCCGGTAGCCACCGTATCGCCCGCCGGGAAATTGAACACCACAATGTCGTTCAGTTTCACTTCTCCCAGTCCCGACACGCGCTTGTAGTCCCACTTCGGCCACTCCAGATACGACTTGCAGTTGAACACCGGCAGCGTATGCTGGGTCAGCGGCATGTGGAGCGGAGTCTGCGGGATACGCGCTCCATAGCTCATCTTGCTGACAAACAGATAGTCGCCCACCAGCAACGACTTTTCCAGCGAAGAAGACGGTATCACATAGTTCTGGAAAAAATACAGATTGACGAAATAGACCGCCACCAGCGCAAACACAATCGCGTCTACCCAGCTCATCACGGCCAGCACGGTCTTGTTCTTCGATTTTCTCCACCAAGTCCATGGAATCAGTTTCGTAATGTAGGCATCAAAGATGAAAGGCACGACTATCAGGCCCAGCCAGCTTTTCAGCCAGAACAGGAACACCAGATAAAGTGCCAGCACCACACCGAACTTCATCCATTGTTTACGCGAAGCCTCTATCTTCATAATCAAAAGTGAAATAAGTCATTCATACCCAGAAAACCTGTATGCGCGGCCGTATATTCGGCAGCCAGTACGGCACCCAGCGCGAATCCCTTGCGGTTTTTCGCGTCGTGCGTAATGATGATTGAATCGGCTTCCGACTCGTAACGGATGGTATGAATGCCCGGCACCTCCCCCTTACGCACGGCACTCACCGGCAGTTCGTCCGGCGCACACCGGTCGGTTCCCGTCACCGTGCCGTCGGGAGCAGTCAGCGTGCCCATCACCCACTTGCTCTTGCGGTCCAGATTCTCCAGAATGCCTTCGGCCAGCGTGATTGCCGTCCCGCTCGGCGCATCCAGCTTGTGGACGTGGTGTGTTTCCACCATCGAAACGTCGTAGTTCGGGAATTTGTTCATGATTCTGGCCAGATACTTGTTGACCGCCGAGAAGATGGCCACACCCAGACTGAAGTTGGACGACCAGAACAGTGTCTTGCCTTCCTCCCTGCACAGACGACGCATCTCATCACCGTGTTCGCCCATCCATCCGGTACTCCCGGAAACTACCTTCACTCCCTGCCTGAAGGCTTCCATGCAGTTGCCGTATGCCACGGAAGGAGCTGTAAACTCTATCGCCACATCAGCCGAACGGAAGGCTTCCGACTCAAAATCCTGACGGTTGTCGATGTCAATCACACATACTATCTCATGTCCGCGGGAAAGCGCGATCTTCTCGATTTCTTTCCCCATCTTTCCATATCCGATCAATGCTATTTTCATAATCCTCTAAACAATTTTACCCGCAAAGATAGCGTTTTTCATTATTAATCATTACATTTACCGAACATTTACACCTCGTTAACATGGAACAACTTCTACACTATGCATGGAAACACAAGCTTTTTCCGCTCAAGCCCCTGCACACCACACAAGGGGAAAGTCTCGAAATCATCAATCCGGGAGTGCCGAACCCGAACGCAGGGCCCGACTTCTCCAACGCCAGAATCAGGATGGGGGGAGTCGTGTGGGCAGGCGATGTGGAAATCCATCTGCGGGCTTCCGACTGGAAACGCCACGGACATCATCTGGACAAGAACTACGACTCGGTCATCCTGCATGTGGCCTCTGAAATAGACACAGAGGTGAGGCGGTCTGACGGAGAACCTGTCCCGCAACTGGAACTCCACTGCCCCGGCTACCTGCTCGACAATTACCGCCGGCTGGCGGAGGCCGACCGGTATCCGGCCTGTCATCTCCTGATTCCCTCTCTTCCGCCACTGCTCCTCCACGGATGGCTTTCGCGCCTGCAGACGGAACGCTTCGAAGAAAAGACGGCACGCATCATGCAGCTGCTGGAGCGTCACGGAAAGGACTGGGAGCATGCGTTTTTCATCACGCTGGCACGCGGGTTCGGATTCGGCACGAACAGTGACGCGTTTGAGTTCTGGGCCGGAACCATCCCGCTCCAGGCCGTCAACAAGCACCGGGACAGCCTGTTCCAGATTGAGGCTTTCTTTTTCGGACAGGCGGGACTGCTCCAGGAGGTGCCGGCCGATGCCTACACGGAAAGGCTGATGAAAGAATATGCCTACCTGAGCCACAAATTCGGGCTGCAGCCTTCCTGCAACTGCCGCTGGAAGCTCCTGCGGACACGTCCCGGCAATTTTCCACACGTGCGGATTGCCCAACTGGCTTCATTCTACCACCGTTCGGAGGGACTGCTTTCGGTGCTGATGGAGACAGCGGACTTGAAGGGACTGCGCGACATTCTCCGGGGCGGGACCTCGGAATACTGGCTCACCCACTATGTGTTTGGTGAGGTCTCGCCGGCGCACCCGAAAACACTCAGCAACTCCAGTATCGACCTGCTTGTCATCAATGCCGTCATTCCTTTCCTCTATGCCTACGGGAAATACAAGGGCGACAATGCGCTCCTGCAGCGCGCGGGCAACCTGCTGGAGGAGATGAGGCCGGAAAACAACTACATCGTCCGCATCTGGAAGGAGTGCGGACTGGAGGCTTCCCATGCGGGTGACAGCCAGGCACTTGTCCAACTGAAAAGGAACTACTGCGACCTGAAGAAATGTCTCCACTGCCGCATCGGATATGAATACCTCAAGACACGTCCGGCCGCCGCACAATAAAAATCATTACTTTTGCATACAAAACGGAAAACAATGGACAAATACATCTTTGAACTGAAAATGAAGGTACGCGACTATGAATGCGACCTGCAAGGCATCGTGAACAATGCCAACTACCAGCACTATATCGAACATACGAGGCACGAGTTTCTCTGTTCCACGGGAATCAGCTTCGCCGAACTGCACCGGCAGGGTATCGACCCGGTGGTGGCGCGCCTGAACATGGCGTTCAAGACTCCGCTCACCAGCCGCGATGAGTTCGTATCCAAGCTGTATGTCAAAAAGGAAGGCATCAAATATGTGTTCTGTCAGGACATATTCCGCCTTCCCGACATGAAACCGGTCATCAAAGCGACGGTGGAGACTGTGTGTCTCATCCACGGGAAACTGGGCGAAAGTGAATTGTTGAACCAGGTGTTGAGCCCTTACCTGCACGGATGAAAGACGAAGAACTTCTCTACACGCTCGTGCTGACCCGCACGCCCGGACTGGGACCGGTGGGAGCGCGCAACCTGCTCAGTGTGGCGGGAAGCGCGACCGAGGCCGTACTCCATGCCGGAGAACTGACGGGCGAAATTCACGGCCTTTCCACCAAACTGGCGGAAGCGTGGAGCCGGCCCGACATTCTCCGCCTCTGTGAAGCGGAACTGCAGTTTGCCGAGAAAAACGGAATAAGGTGCCTCATCTTTTCCGACGAGGCATACCCGTCGCGTCTGCGTGAATGCCCTGATGCCCCAATCGCACTTTTCTACAAAGGAAACGCCAATCTGAATGAACTGCGTGTCATCAGCATGGTGGGCACACGGAATGCCACGGACTACGGGAAAAGGCTCTGCGCCGACTTTCTCCGCGACCTGAAGAAACTGGTGCCCGACGCGCTCATCGTCAGCGGACTGGCATACGGTGTCGATATCCATGCGCATCGTGCTGCTCTCGACAACGGGCTTCCTACCGTGGGAGTATTGGCACACGGACTGGACCGTATCTATCCCGCCGTCCACCGGAGCACAGCCGTCGAAATGCTTTCGCACGGGGGACTGCTCACGGAGTTTCCGAGCGGGACAAACCCCGACCGACAGAACTTCGTGAAGCGCAACCGCATCGTGGCAGGGGTCAGCGACGCGACTATCGTCGTAGAATCGGCACTGAAAGGTGGGTCGCTCATCACGGCGGACATCGCTGGAAGCTACCACCGCGACTGCTTCGCTGTTCCGGGGCGTGTAGGCGACATGTATTCTGCCGGCTGCAACGAACTGATCCGACAGAACAAGGCCATGCTCGTACAGAATGCGGAAGAATTCGTGAAGGCCATGTGCTGGGACGTGGACAACAAGGTGCCGAAAGCCATCCAACGCCAGCTCTTCCCCGACCTTTCACCGGAGGAGGAACAGATTGTGAGTCTGCTCCGGAAACAACCGGAAGGACAGCAGGTCAACACACTGGTAGTGGAAAGTAACATCGCCGTTAACCGGCTGACGGGTATTCTGTTCGAACTTGAGATGAAAGGAGTGATACGTGCGTTGGCGGGAGGAATGTACAGGCTGATTCCTTAAATGAATGTCTACAATCTGCCTTGCTGCATCAAATATTCTTTAATGAATGTCCGCATTCCCCAGATTACTTGTAGGGGCGTATCGCATACGCCCGAAAACATCCACGTGGATAAGCGGGTGCATTCGGGCGTATGTGATACGCCCCTACATTGGCTCTTTGAGGACATTCATTTATTCTTTTGAACACAAAGTCACAAAAAAAAGTCTGCCTCCTCGCACGGGCTTCACGCGGATGCGAAGGGCAGACTTTACTATAAATGAAAATAAAGATTGTAAGTGTGTTCTGAATTATCAAGGAATTTGCTGTACTTCACCCCATGTTCCGGTCACTTCCAGCGTATTTATGCCAAGGGCATTGACATTAATGGGAAGAGTTATCTCAATAGGAATATTTGTCAATCCATTCACCAAGTGTTCAAGCAATGTATCAAGCCTGATAATCGTCAGCAAACCATGCAAAACATGTCCAACTGTATCCAACACTAAAAGATCACCCAAAGGTCCTAATAAATCCAACAAACCGCCACTCGGCTTTTCTTCACTCGATTGTACTCCTTCTATAATACCCATCAACACATCGTTCAAATTCAAAACATCACCAATTACTACAGTCGCTGTCAGATTTTCACTGCCTTCGCCTTCCGTATAGACACTTTCATCCACATTCAATGTGGCAAGTCCGTAAACCGACCTGTACTTATAATTAGGGCCGAAGCCATAAGTAAGCCCTTCTTTGTTTGTATCAATAATTGAACCGTCAAGAATCCATTCACTCTCTACAAGATGGTCCAGCACCAGTCCTCCGACAAGACTTTTTTTCAGTATGTCAACACGACCAATAGTCCATGCATTCTCAGAATCAGCCAGTCCGGTAACGTCTATATAACGGAAATTGCCGTCTTCCTTCAAGTCATATTTATATTGTGTCCCTTCCGGATAGAAACTTGCCACTTTTCCGTCAAGATTCAGTGCATTGGGAACATGCGTAAAAGTGACCACTGCGCCATGTTCTGCAATAGCCCACGGGTTGGTAAGTTCCTGCAATAAGGCACCCTTATTATTCATCTTCAACGTATTATCCAACAAAGGGGCAAGAGCATCCACAACAAAAGGCCGCAATGCCTCCGACAATCCTTTGGTAAGAGGCTCCAGCAAAATCTCCTCAAGGGCAGGGACCACTCCCTGATTAATCCCCGGAAGCACCAACAAATTATCAAAAACATGTTTGAGTGCATCTCCTACCTGACCGCCTATCAGGTCTGTCACCGGGTCCTCGCCGCCCAGATGATCCAACACATTCTCCAACAGAAGAGTCAGAATCTGTCCGTTGTCCGAAGCTACGGTTTCTCTCCAAAGCTGCACTTTGCAAACCACACGTTCCAGCCATACCTGCGCCGTAGGACTTCCGGTACTTACTTCCACCGCATCCATGTAGAACATGTTGTTGTCACCGAAAGGAATGTCGGGCATATTAAGACGAACCTGATCCCAACTGCCTTCCTTGTCATAGGCCAGCAGCTCATTGCATTCTGCACCGAAAAGTTTCGGATTCGTATTCGCCACGAAAGCCACTTTATAGTTACCGCCCGGCAATTCCACCTGTATCTTGTCTGTATAAGGCCATTTGATGTTCTCGTTCGCAGTCTCGTTGACGTTTTCATCAAATCCAAAGAGGTCTCCTTCCGTGAAATAAAGATAATCGCCGTTCTCGTTTTCCTTATAAATAAGGTATTTCAACGACTGGACTGCAGTACTTGTCGTTTGCACAGCCGCGCGCGACATCGGCTCGTACATGTTGGGTACAAAAGTGGCAGTAAACGTACCACCTTCATTTACCAAAGTGTTCTTGTCGCTGCTTTCCTCCATCAGCAGGTCATCCTGCGAGCAGCCTGAAAGCATCATGACTCCAGCGGTCAACAAAGCCGCAAAGCCTATATTGAAACATGTCTTTTTCATCGTTTGAATCATTTTTCAGTTGTTCATAGCTATTTACTGTCTTAGGCCATCCCACTCATCATCTTCCAGTTGGATATTAAAGTTAAAGCCCGTTGCACTCAAGGAGACATTGGTTCTCATGTTCGGGAAAATCTTTACCCCGGCATCAGTGCCAAAACTGTTCTCATAATAAGTATGGCCGGCATCATCATGCATCCGGATTGTGCAGGTGATTCCCTCGTACTGAGGCAAGCTGTGAATTGTCAGAGACTGATCTCCCGATGCCAGATTCAAATCAAATGTCTTTTCAAGTGTCTGGACATCATCTTCCTCTTCATCTGTCTTGCACTGTGTATAGAAAGTTTTATCTCCGGCCGAGATTTCCTTTTCAGCCAGATACATCTGCTTATACACATTGCCGACAGTAATCGTAGCTTTGGTAGCCTTCACGCGGTCTCCTTCCGACAAAGTGTTCTGCGCCACATTAAGAGAAAACTCCCCATCCTGATGATAAAGTTTCACCCATACATCATTTATGTCCGATGTAAAAGCGATGTCGTCATAATTGTCTGCATCATTGTTAAGGATTTCCACCACATCTCTGTAGACGGCATTGTCTGCATTCTCTTCGGCATACCAGTAGAACTGATTGGTCAAAGCCTCATCATATGAGAAATCGTATCCTACTAGAAGGCCCTTAGATGGTTCCGGAAGTACAGAACTTCCCTTCGGTGCTGCCAAGAATACCACTTTGTATTGATATTTAGTTTCTGTACCTGAACCGAGCCACACATTACTATTATAAGATTTCAATGTAATAATGAAATCCTCGTTTATCACTTCCATTGGATTTGCTTGATTTTCATCAAGTTCATCCGCGAAATCAAAAGAAGACCATTCTTTATCCCATTTTCCCAAAATTCCTAGACCATGTTTTTTCTCTTTTTTAGAATCAAAAATATAAGCCTTCACATCAAAGCGTTCAAAATCAACTCCCGTAAGAGCGCGCGACAAGTCTTCACCCTGCAGATGGAAAGTTACAGGAACAACCGTACTCACCACTGCACCCTCTTCCGCAGAAGAATCTGTCTGTCCAACCAAATCTTCTTTTCCGCATCCGCTCAATACAAAAAGCAATGCGGCCATGCACATGCCCCCCAGCATGTTTATCCATTTCTTTGTCATAGCTTGCAATAGATTAGCGTTGTTTTTAAAATGTTGTCAGAAACTTCTTTCACTCTCCGAATTAAAGCCTCCGCTCCGTGCGCCGAACGGATTATAATCCACATCCCCACCGCTATAATCTTCATCTATGCTTACCGATGCACACATCACATTTTCCGCATCTAAAGTCACAATCTCAACTTTAGGAGTTTCATAGTTTTCCTTTTTCATGATTCTTTTTTTTATCTATTTTGTTCGTTTTTCACATTGCGGCGCAAATGTAATAAATAATATTGGGATTGGATACAATGACGTGTAATTTTAACACATTAATTTTGTGCCACTTGCGTGTCGTGCACCCGGAAAACGAGAAATAAATGTCGGAAACACTCTCCCCTCACCGGAGAGTTACGGGATTATACCTTATTTATTTATAGAAACATAAAAAACGACTCGCCCAAAAGGGCATGCATAAAAAAAGTCCCCAAGAGCAAGCTCTCAGGGACGCGACGTTGGACTACCAGGATTCGAACCTGGACAAACAGAACCAAAACCTGTTGTGCTACCATTACACCATAGTCCAAACTTCATGTGTTTTCCTCGGAAAACGCTGCAAAGATAAATCTTTTTCCGGATATGTGCCAAATAAATCCTCATTTTTTTCAAACCCTCCACACGGCCCCGAAACATCGGCTTGTCCGCAACCGGATAAACGTCTGTTCTGCGCAAAACAGGCTGATATCAAGTTTCAAATAAGCAGCTATCCCAAAAGTGTACGATGGACAGGCAAATCATTCATCCGGCACAACTATTCCAGCATCTGTAAATCTTATTATTAAAACATGTATTTTCCGCACTACGACAAAATTATTTACAAAAATCATCTGTCATACAATAAATCCTTGTAACTTTAGTCTCTGGGAGCATAGTGAAAATCGGTCAGATATGGCAGTCCAGTACTCTAAATTCAACACCTTTATTGCTATGTTCCTGTCATTCAGGAAAATAATTATATTTAAAAAGACAGACGAAATGAAAAAACTATTGTTGAGTCTTGCGTTGGGAACAATGGCGGCAGGCTCCGCAGCCGTGACTCCTCTCTGGCTGCGCGACGTGCGCATCTCGCCCGACGGCAAGGAAATCGTGTTTTGTTACAAAGGTGACATTTACAAGGTGGCGGCTTCGGGGGGAGAAGCGGTACGGCTCACCACACAGGATTCGTATGAGGCTTCGCCCGTGTGGAGCCCCGACGGGAAACAGATTGCCTTCTCCAGCGACCGCTACGGCAATGCGGACATATTCGTGATGCCAGCCGACGGAGGCGCAGCACGCCGGCTTACGGTCAACTCGGCGGCGGAAACGCCTTCGGCCTTCACTCCCGACGGGAAATATGTGGTGTTCTCCGCAAGCATTCAGGACCCCGCCGCCAGTGCGCTCTTCCCTACCTCCGCCATGACGGAACTCTACAGGGTGCCGACGGAAGGCGGAAAGACGGAGCAGATACTGGGCACTCCGGCCGAGCTGGTCTGCTTCGACAGAACGGGCGACAGGTTCCTGTATCAGGACCGCAAGGGATTCGAGGATGAATGGCGCAAACACCACACCTCGTCCATCACGCGCGACGTGTGGATGTATGACGCCAGAACCGGAAAGCACACCAACCTGACCAGCCGTCCGGGCGAGGACCGCAATCCGGTATGGACGGCGGACGGAAACGGATTCTATTTCCTCAGCGAACGCGACGGAGGCTCGTTCAATGTGTACAGGGCATCGGTTGAAAACCCGAAGGAGGCGGAACAACTGACTTCATTCAAGACTCATCCGGTGCGCTTCCTCTCTGCAGGAGGCGACGGGACACTCTGCTATACCTACGATGGGGAAATCTACACGCAGCGGACCGGAGGAAAGCCGAAGAAAGTGGCCATCTCGCTCACCCGCGATGATGAAGACATGCCGGTTTCGCTGAGTTACTCCCGCGGAGCCAGCGAGGCAGTAGTCTCGCCCGACGGGAAACAGGTAGCGTTCATCGTGCGCGGTGATGTGTTCGTCACTTCCGTGGAATATGGCACGACCAAACAGATTACTCATACGCCCGAAGCGGAAGAAGGGCTTTCGTTCGGAGCGGACAACCGTACGCTGGTCTACTCCAGCCTGCGCAACGGAAACTGGGAAATGTACACGGCAAAAATCGTCCGCAAGGAGGACCTGAACTTTCCGAACGCCACGCTGATTGAGGAGGAGGTGCTGCTTCCTTCACAGACCGTGGAACGGATGTATCCCACTTTCTCGCCCGACGGGAAGGAAGTAGCCTTCATTGAAGACCGCATCCGGCTGAAAGTGGTGGACCTGAAAACAAAGAAGGTGCGCCAGATTACCGACGGCTCCACGTGGTATGAGCTGGGCGGTCCGTTCAGCTATTCATGGTCGCCCGACGGAAAATGGTTCACGCTGGAATTCATCGGCCACAAACATGACCCGTACACCGACATCGCTCTTGTGAGTGCCGACGGGAAGGGAACTCCGGTGAACCTGACCAGCAGCGGATACACCAGCGGCTCCCCGAAATGGGTGATGGGCGGAAATGCCATCCTGTTCACGACCGAACGCTACGGAATGCGCAACCATGCTTCGTGGGGATCGCTCGATGATGTGATGCTGGCCTTTGTCAACCGGGATGCCTACGACAAGTTCCGCCTGAGCAAGGAAGACTACGAGCTGCAGAAGGAACTGGAAAAAGAGCAGGAAAAGGAAAAGGCAAAAGCTGAGGACGGAAAGGACAAGGACAAGAAGAAGAAAGACAAGAAGGAGGACGGAAAGAAGACGGAAGACATTGTGGTGGAACTGGACGGAATTGAGGACCGCATCGTGCGCCTGACTCCCAACTCGTCAAATATCGCCTCAGCCATCATTCCGAAAGACGGTGAATCGCTCTATTATCTTTCTGCCTTTGAGGGAGGGTTTGACATGTGGAAGATGGACCTCCGCAAGCATGACACGAAACTGCTCCATAAGATGAATGCCGGCTGGGGAGGCATGGAACTCGACAAGGACGAGAAGAATCTTTTCATCCTGGGCGGGAGCACCATGCAGAAAATGAGCCTGGCTTCGGACGCGCTGAAGCCGATTACATTCCGCGCCGAGATGAAAATGGACCTGGCGGCGGAACGGGAATTCATGTTCGACTATGTGTACCGGGAAGAGAAGAAACGCTTCTACGATGCGGACATGCACGGTGTGGACTGGGATGCCATGACTGCCGCCTACCGCAAGTTCCTGCCCCATATCAGTAACAACTATGACTTCGCAGAACTGCTGAGCGAGTGGCTGGGTGAACTGAACGTGTCGCACACGGGAGGACGCTACAGCAAATCGTCGGGCGACAGGACGGCCAGTCTGGGACTGCTTTACGACTGGAGCTATACGGGCGACGGCCTGAAAGTGGCGGAAGTGATAGAAAAAGGACCGTTCGACCGGAAATCATCGCGCATGGAAGCCGGAACGGTTATCGAAAAGATTGACGGCACGAAGCTCTCCACCTCTGCCGACTACACGGCACTGCTCAACGGGAAAGCCGGGAAGAAGGTGCTCGTGTCGCTCTATAATCCCTCCACCAAGGAGCGTTGGGATGAGGTGGTGAAACCGGTGAGCGGAGGTGCAGTAAGCGGACTGCTCTACGAACGCTGGGTGAAACAGCGTGCGGCTGACGTGGAGAGATGGTCGGACGGACGGCTGGGCTACGTGCATCTCGAATCGATGGACGACGGCAGTTTCCGCACGGTCTATTCGGACATTCTCGGGAAATACAACAATTGCGAAGGAATCGTCATCGACACCCGCTTCAACGGAGGAGGCCGACTGCACGAAGACATCGAGGTGTTGTTCAGCGGAAAGAAATATCTTACTCAGGTCATCCGCGGACGCGAGGTCTGCGACATGCCGAGCCGGCGGTGGAACAAGCCTTCCATCATGGTGCAGTGCGAGGCGAACTACTCGAACGCGCACGGCACTCCATGGGTGTACAGTCACCGGAATATAGGGAAACTGGTAGGTGCACCCGTACCGGGCACAATGACCAGCGTCAACTGGGTGCGGCTGCAGGATCCGTCGCTGATTTTCGGCATTCCGGCAATCGGCTACCAGTTACCGAACGGAAGCTATCTGGAGAATACGGAACTTGAACCGGACATCTATGTGCTGAACGATCCCGAAACAATCGTGAAGGGAGAAGACACACAACTGAAGGCGGCAGTGGACGAATTGCTGAAGGAACTGGAAAAGAAATAACAGGGGTGTACTGCAAGAGACAGGGGCACGGACGCGCAGAGGGAAAAAACTTTGCGCATCCGTGCCTCTTGCTTTTGGAATCCCATTGGCCATGCCATCTATTTTTCGTATTTTTGCAACCGGACAAAACAAAAGACGAAGAATGAACTTCAACTATGATGTGATTGTAATCGGAGCCGGACACGCGGGATGTGAAGCCGCTGCGGCCGCCGCCAACCTCGGGTCGAAGACCTGTCTCATCACGATGGACATGAACAAGATCGGACAGATGAGCTGCAACCCTGCCATTGGAGGCATCGCCAAAGGACAGATTGTGCGGGAAATCGACGCGCTGGGAGGATACACGGGACTGGTGACCGACAAGACCGCCATCCAGTTCCGCATGCTGAACCGCTCGAAAGGACCTGCCATGTGGAGCCCGCGCGCACAATGCGACCGGGGCAAGTTCATATGGGCCTGGCGGGAGGTACTGGAGAATATTCCCAACCTCCATATCTGGCAGGATACGGTGGAGGGGCTGATTGTGGAGAACGGAGTAGTGGCGGGTGTCGTCACGTGCTGGGGAGTGACCTTCCATGCGAAGTGCGTCATCCTGACCGCAGGCACTTTTCTGAACGGACTGATGCATATCGGCCACAAGATGCTTCCGGGAGGAAGATGCGCCGAACCTGCCTCATACCACCTCACGGAATCCATCACCCGGCATGGCATCACCGCCGGACGGATGAAGACGGGAACGCCTGTGCGCATTGATGCCAGAAGCGTACGCTTTGATCTGATGGACACACAGGACGGAGAAAATGATTTTCACCGTTTCTCATTCATCAGTGAACCGAGAAAGCTGAAACAGCTCCAGTGCTGGACTTGCTTCACCAACGAGGAAGTGCATGAGGTGCTGCGCAGCGGACTGAAAGACTCCCCCCTGTACAACGGACAAATCCAGAGCATCGGGCCTCGCTACTGTCCCAGCATCGAGACAAAGATCGTGACTTTCCCCGACAAACCGCAACACCAACTTTTTCTGGAACCGGAGGGCGAAACCACGCATGAACTTTACCTGAACGGATTCTCTTCTTCACTCCCGATGGACATTCAGATTGAAGCGTTGAAAAAGATTCCATGCTTCAAGGACATCGTGGTCTACCGCCCGGGCTATGCTATCGAATACGACTATTTCGACCCGACCCAGCTCAAGCACACGCTGGAATCGAAAGTCATCCGCAATCTGTTCTTCGCCGGACAGGTGAACGGTACAACCGGATATGAAGAAGCGGGAGGCCAGGGAATCATCGCCGGCATCAACGCCCACATCAACTGCCACGGAGGAGAGCCTTTTACGCTCGGACGAGACGAAGCCTATATCGGTGTGCTCATCGACGACCTTGTGACAAAGGGAGTGGACGAGCCTTACCGCATGTTCACTTCTCGTGCGGAATACCGAATCCTGCTCCGCCAGGACGATGCGGACATGCGCCTCACCGAACGCTCCTACCGGCTCGGTCTGGCCAAACAGGAACGCTACGACATCTTCCGCAAGAAGAAAGAAGAAGTGGAACGCCTTGTGCAATTTGCCACGACCTATTCCATCAAGGCCGACAAGATAAACGACGCGCTGGAAGGTCTCGGCACCGCACGCCTCACCCACGGATGCAAGCTCATCGACCTGATAAGCCGACCACAGATCACCATCGGGAACATCACTCCACATGTCCCGGCTTTCCAGACCGCCATCGACCAGATTACGGAACGGAAAGAGGAGATTGTGGAAGCAGCCGAGGTACGCATCAAATACAAAGGCTACATCGACCGCGAACGGACTATCGCCGATAAGATCCATCGTCTGGAAGCCATCCGTATCAAAGGAAGGTTCGACTATGCCAACCTCCAGTCGCTGTCGACCGAGGCCCGGCAAAAACTCATCAGAATCGATCCTGAAACACTGGCGCAGGCCAGCCGCATTCCGGGCATCTCCCCCAGCGACATCAACGTACTGCTTGTCCTGATGGGACGATAAAAAGGATGTTTCACGTGAAACAATTCATTTAAGGAAAACTTATAAAATACTGGATATGAACAAAGAAACACTAAGAAAAAACTTGAGGGAAATACCGGACTTTCCGAAACCCGGCATCCTGTTCTACGATGTAACCACGCTCTTCAAAAATGCAGAATGCCTGCAGGGGCTGGTAGACGAACTTTACAACATGTATAAAGACAAAGGCATCACCAAAGTAGTAGGCATCGAGTCGAGGGGATTCATTCTGGGCGGGGCACTGGCTGCCCGACTGGGTGCAGGATTCATCATGGCACGCAAACCAGGAAAGCTACCCGCGGAAGTGGTACAGGAAACTTATGCAAAGGAATACGGAACTGACACCATCCAGATACACAAGGATGCCATTTCGAAAGACGATGTGGTGTTGCTGCATGATGATCTACTGGCCACGGGAGGGACGATGGCGGCTGCCTATCGCCTGGTGAAACGTTTCGGAGTAGAAAAGGCTTTTGTGAACTTCGTCATCGAGCTGAAAGGGCTGAACGGAAGAAAGGCATTCGAGGAAGGCACGGAGGTCACCACATTATTGCCGCTCTAAGCCTGAATGGAAGGAAAGAAGGAAAAGAGCTCAACGGCGGAATACCTGCATGGAATCGTGCTGAACCTGCCGGAATGTCCGGGTATCTACCAATACCTGAACACGGAAGGGACTATCATCTATGTGGGAAAGGCAAAGAACCTGAAACGGCGTGTCTATTCATATTTCTCGAAAGACCACCAATCGGCGAAGACTCGGATACTAGTGACGAAAATAGCCGACATCCGATATATTGTGGTGAATACGGAAGAGGACGCGCTGCTGCTTGAGAACAACCTGATAAAAAAATACAAGCCACGCTATAACGTCCTGCTAAAAGATGACAAGACCTATCCTTCCATCTGTGTAAGCAACGACTATTTTCCACGCGTCTACAAGACGCGGAAGATAGTCCGCGACGGCTCTACCTATTATGGACCGTACAGTCATATACCTTCAATGTTGGCCGTGCTCGAGCTTATCAACAAACTCTACCCGCTCCGTACCTGCCGGCTCGCACTGACCCCTGAGAACATCAGACAAGGAAAATTCAAAGTCTGCCTGGAATACCACATAAAAAACTGCAAAGGCCCCTGCGCAGGACTGATGACGCATGAAGAATATATAGAAAACATCAGACAGATAAAGGAAATCCTGAAGGGAAACACGCAAGCCATCAGCAGTCTGCTGATGAAAAGGATGCAGGAGCTGTCGGAAGAGATGCGGTTTGAAGAGGCACAGAAGGTCAAGGAGAAATATATGCTGATAGAGAACTACCGTTCGAAGAGCGAAGTGGTAAGTACCACACTCCACAACATCGATGTGTTCTCTATCGAGACAGACGAGGATACAGCCTATATAAACTATCTGCACATCACGAACGGATGCATAAACCAGGCCTTCACCTTCGAATATAAGGTACGGATGAACGAAAGCAAGGAGGAACTGCTGCAACTGGGGATCGCGGAAATGAGGGAACGATATAAAAGCCTATCAAAAGAAATCATCATCCCGTTCGAGCTGGAAATGGAAATGAATGGGGTTACATTCACGGTTCCCCAGAGAGGAGACAAAAAACATCTGCTCGACCTTTCCATCATGAACGTAAAACAATATAAAGTGGACCGTCTGAAACAGGCGGAGAAACTGAATCCGGAACAGCGGAGCGTACGGTTGATGAAAGAAATTCAGGAACAGCTGCACCTCGACCGGATGCCCAACCACATAGAATGTTTCGACAACTCGAACATTCAGGGAGCGGATGCGGTGGCAGCCTGCGTGGTGTTCAAAAAGGCCAAGCCCAGCAAGAAGGACTACCGGAAATACATCATCAGAACAGTGACAGGGCCAGACGACTACGCTTCGATGCAGGAAGTGGTGCGCCGACGCTATTCGCGTATCCTCGACGAACAGGGGGAACTGCCGGACCTTATCCTGACCGACGGTGGAAAAGGACAGATGGAAGTGGTACGCGAAGTGATAGAGGACGAGCTGAAGCTGGATATTCCCATTGTAGGATTGGCCAAGGACAACCGGCACAGAACATCTGAAGTGCTTTACGGATTCCCCCCACAGGCGGTCGGAATCAAACAGGGGACTCCCCTCTTCCATCTGCTGGAACGCATTCAGGACGAAGTGCACAGATTCGCCATTTCTTTCCACAGAGACAAACGGAGCAAAAGCCAGATAGCCTCGGCACTCGACCACATCAAAGGTATCGGAGAGAAGCGGAAAACAGCCTTGCTGAAGAAGTTCAGAAGCGTAACACGCATCCGTCAGGCAAGCGTGGAGGAACTGGCAGAAGTGATAGGAGAAGCGGCTGCAAAATCCGTAAAGGAAAGCCTGCAGGGAACCAAATAAAATTCATAATTTTGTACAATCAAGAAAAGACAGCATGAGAGTAGTGATACAACGCGTAAGCCATGCCTCGGTCACAATCGACGGAGTATGCAAATCGTCCATCAGGGAAGGTTTTCTGATTCTTCTGGGAATTGAAGAGGCAGACACGCAGGAGGATGCCGACTGGCTATGCAAGAAAGCAGTCAACCTGCGGGTATTCGACGATGAGAACGGAGTGATGAACAAATCCATCCTCGATGTGGACGGAGAGATTCTGGTGGTCAGCCAGTTCACCCTGATGGCATCCACAAAGAAAGGAAACCGACCTTCATATATACGTGCCGCAGGGCATGAAACAGCCATTCCGCTCTATGAATATTTCTGCAACGAACTGAGCATCTCCTTGGGAAAACAGGTGGGCACAGGAGAATTCGGGGCGGACATGAAAGTGGAACTGCTGAACAACGGCCCTGTCACCATTTGCATGGACTCTAAAAACAAAGAATGACGATGACGATAGAAGAAGCACAAAAGACAGTGGACAACTGGATAAAGACCTACGGAGTGCGCTATTTCAGTGAACTGACCAACATGGCCGTACTTACTGAAGAGGTGGGTGAACTGGCACGTATCATGGCACGCACCTACGGAGACCAGTCATTCAAAGAAGGAGAGAAACATGACTTGGGAGACGAAATGGCTGATGTGCTATGGGTACTCATCTGTCTTGCCAACCAGACGGGTGTGGATCTGACGGAGGCATTCAGGAAGAATATAGAGAAGAAAACGTCCCGCGACAAGGACAGACACAAGAACAACCCTAAATTATGAGCGATATGAGCAACAACGATGAATTTGAAAGTGAACTCTTCCGCAATCTGGACATGGAAGACAAAGAGAATCTGAACCAGCCCAGCAAGTATGAAGTGGCACTGGGAAAGTACGACACGGAACTGAAAGACGATGAAATCGCGGCCAAAGTATCGCATCTCATCGGAAAACATGTAGCGGAGAATGACACGCCGGAAGTAAAGAAATTTCTCTTCAACTGCATCGATCTGACCACGCTGAAATGTACAGACAGCGAAATGAGTGTGATGAAATTCACGGAAAAGGTGAATGATTTTGACGACAAATTCCCTGACCTGAAGAATGTGGCCGCCATCTGCGTCTACCCCAACATGGCCGAAATCGTGAACGACACGCTGGAAGCCGACCGGGTAAAGATTGCCTGCGTGTCCGGAGGATTCCCGTCTTCACAGACATTCATGGAGGTAAAGGTTGCGGAAACGGCCATGGCACTCCATGCCGGAGCCGATGAAATAGACATCGTGATTCCGGTAGGCAAGTTCCTCAGCGGAGATTATGAAGGAATGTGCGACGAAATCCAGGAGCTGAAAGAGGTGTGCGGCGACAAACATCTGAAAGTGATTCTGGAAACGGGCGCGCTCGGCTCTGCCTCAAACATCAAGAAAGCGGCCATTCTGGCTATGTATTCGGGTGCGGATTTCATCAAGACATCCACAGGAAAAGAGCAGCCGGCTGCCACCCCTGAAGCCGCTTATGTGATGTGTCAGGCCATCAAGGAATATTATCTGGAAACAGAGCGGAAAGTGGGGTTCAAGCCTGCAGGGGGACTGAACACCGTGCAAGACGCGCTTACTTATTACACAATCGTGAAAGAAGTGCTCGGAAAGGAGTGGCTCACCAACGAACTGTTCCGGCTCGGTACAAGTCGTCTAGCCAACAAACTGCTTTCTGACATTCTGGGCGAGGAAACGAAATTTTTCTGATACATACCCCGACAGGAGATTCTATAAAGGAACAGGGGCAGACTGCTATCTCATCGTAGCCGTCTGCCCCTGTTCTTGTATTCTGCAGCAGTCATTTGTCGCGCTCCACTACATAATCAATATAAGCGGTCAACGATTCGCGAAGCTCATTCCCGGTAAAGTCGGGAAGAAGCGCAAGTGCCTTGTCGCGATAATCCCGCATCACTTTCTCCGCATATTCAATTCCCCCTTCACTCTTGATGCGCTCCACAAACGAAGCCACTTCTTCTTTGGAAGCCTCAAGATTACGGATGCGCAAGGCAAGCTCGTTCAGTTCCGGACTGTTCAGCTTATTCAACACATAGATGGCCGGGAGCGTCAGTTTTCCCTCCATCATGTCATTACCCGTAGGTTTGCCTATCTGCGGATTGTCGAAATAGTCGAATATGTCATCCTTGATTTGGAAGGCGATACCTATCATCTCACCGAAAAGAGACGCACACCGGACATCTTCCTCGCCGGCCTGAACGGAAATCGCCCCACTCTCGGCACTCGCACGGAAAAGAGCCGCGGTCTTCTTGCGGATGACATCAAAATAAGCCTGCTCTGAAAAGTCATTGTTCTCGATATTCGTCAGCTGAAGAATCTCCCCTTCCGAAAGGTCCTGGCCAAGACAGGCCACCAGCTCCACAAGCCGGACCATACCCGTATGGGAAGCGTGCTTCAGACTCGTGGCAAGCATGTAATCACCCACCAGCACCGACACCTTGTTGTTATAGATAGCATTGACCGACGACTGTCCCCGACGCTCATCGCTTTCGTCTACCACATCATCATGGACAAGGCTTGCCGTATGGAGCAGTTCCAGCGAGAGAGCCGCATGAAACGTCGCGTCGTTCAGCCTGCCGAAGAGCTTGGCCATCAGCATCACAAGGATGGGACGCATCATCTTCCCTCTCCTCTTCTTTATATATGACAGCACATCCTGCAACTTCGGATTCGTGCTGGTCAATGAAGCCTCAAAAAGCACCCTGAATTCATTCAGTTCTTTTTCAACGGGCCGCTTTATCAAATCAATTTTATCCATGCGCATTTATTTAGCTCACAAAAGTAATAATAAAAGAGATAATAGCGTATTTTTTTGTACATTTACATGAAAAAACTTAATATTTTTATTCGACATGGAGAAACTGTTTCTACTGGACGCATACGCACTGATTTATCGTGCCTACTACGCTTTCATCAAGAATCCCCGCATCAATTCGAAAGGCTTCAACACTTCAGCCGTACTGGGCTTTGTCAACACGCTGGAGGAGGTGCTCCGGAAAGAGAACCCGACTCACATCGGAATCGCTTTCGACCCTCCCGGACCCACATTCCGGCACGAAGCGTACACGGCATACAAGGCGCAGCGCGAAGAGACGCCGGAAGCTATCCGGTGGTCTGTCGCGCCCATAAAAGACATCATAAAGGCTTACCGCATCCCCATTCTGGAAATCCGGGGATATGAAGCGGACGATGTAATCGGAACACTCGCCACACAGGCCGGAAAGAAAGGCATACGCACGTATATGATGACTCCCGACAAAGACTATGGCCAGCTGGTGAGCGACCATGTGTTCATGTATCGCCCGAAATATGGCGACAAGGACTTTGACGTGATGGGAGTGGACGAAGTGAAAGCGAAGTTCGGCATCCAGTCGCCTTTGCAGGTAATCGACATGCTCGGTCTGATGGGCGATGCCTCCGACAACATTCCGGGATGTCCGGGAGTGGGCGAAAAAACGGCACAGAAACTGATTGAGCAATTCGGAAGCATCGAGAACCTGCTGGAGCATACGGACGAGCTGAAAGGAGCCATAAAGAAAAAAGTGGAAGAGAACAAAGAGCAGATTCTGTTCTCAAAGTTTCTGGCCACCATCAAGACAGACGTTCCCATCGAACTCAACATGGAGGAGCTGAAGCGGGAAGAACCCGACGAAAAGGAATTGCGCTATATATTCGAGCAACTGGAATTCCGCACGCTCATCGAACGTGTCCTGAACGGAGAGAAGAAAACGGCTCCCTCCCAACCCGCTCCGCAACCCGATCTCTTTGGATTTTTTACGGACGAGAAGACGGGTGAGATGAGAAATTCAAATCTCACGCGGCTTGAAGACATCAATTACGACTATCAACTTGTTGACAATGAAGAAAAAAGACAGGAATTATTTCAAAAATTAATTACAAAACAGATTCTCAGTCTGGACACGGAGACTACGGGAACAGATCCTATCTGCGCCGAGCTGGTAGGTATCAGCTTATCTTTCGAAGAGAATCAGGCTTTTTACATTCCAGTACCGCCTTCCTTTGAGAAAGCGAAGGAGATAGTTAATACGTTCAAGCCCCTGTTCGAAAATGAGAACATCATCAAGGTCGGACAAAACATCAAGTACGACCTGCTTGTTCTGGAAAATTACGGCGTGACGCTGAAAGGAAAGATGTTCGACACGATGATTGCCCATTATGTGCTCCAGCCGGAACTCAGACATGGAATGGACTACCTTGCGGAAATTTACCTGAAATACGAAACCATCAAGATAGAACAACTGATTGGCCCGAAAGGAAAGAACCAGAAGAACATGCGCGACCTGCCTCCCTCCGATGTGTACAAGTATGCATGTGAGGATGCGGACGTGACACTGAAGCTGAAGAATGTGCTGGAAAAGGAGCTGGAAGCAAACGGAATAAAAGAGCTATTCGAAGAAATCGAAATGCCGCTGATGCCGGTTCTCGCCTATATGGAGCGCAACGGAGTGAGGATTGACACGGAAGCACTGAAAGAAACGTCACGCCACTTTACGGCACGGATGAACCAGATTGAGGAGGAGGTGCACCGGCTGGCCGGAATGAGCTTCAACATAGCCTCCCCGAAGCAGGTGGGTGAAGTGCTGTTCGACAGGCTCAAGATTGTGGAAAAGGCCAAGAAGACGAAAAGCGGCCAATATGTCACCTCGGAAGAAGTGCTGGAAAGTCTGAAAGGAAAACATGAGATAGTGGGAAAGATTCTGGAGCATCGGGGACTAAAAAAGCTGCTGGGCACTTATGTCGATGCCCTCCCCCAACTGATTAACCCGAAAACAGGAAAAATCCATACCTCCTTCAACCAGACGGTTACAGCTACCGGACGACTTAGTTCAAGCAACCCGAATCTCCAGAACATTCCGGTAAGGAACGAGGACGGGAAAGAGATTCGCAAGGCCTTCATACCGGATGACGGATGTGAATTCTTCTCGGCCGACTATTCACAGATTGAGCTTCGCATCATGGCGCATCTGAGCGAAGACCCGCACATGATTGAAGCTTTCCGCGAAGGACAGGATATCCATGCCGCCACAGCCGCGAAAATCTATAAGGAACCACTGGAGAAAGTGACACGCGAACAGCGGAGCAAGGCAAAGACAGCCAACTTCGGCATCATCTACGGCATTTCTGTATTCGGTCTCGCCGAACGTCTGAACGTAGACCGGAAGGAGGCGAAGGCACTCATCGACGGATATTTTGAGAACTATCCTCACGTAAAGGAATACATGGATGAAAGCATCCGGAACGCACGCGAGAAAGGGTATATCGAAACCATATTCAAGCGCAAACGTTATCTCCCGGACATCAACTCGCACAACGCGGTTGTACGCGGATATGCCGAACGGAATGCCATCAACGCTCCTATCCAGGGAAGTGCCGCCGACATCATCAAAGTGGCCATGATCAGAATCTACCGGCGCTTTATGGAAGAGGGCATCCGCTCGAAGATGATTCTTCAGGTGCATGACGAACTGAACTTCAGCGTAGTGCCTGAAGAAAAGGAGAAAGTGCAGCAGATTGTGATAGGCGAAATGGAGAGTGCTTACAAAATGAAAGCACCTTTGCTTGCAGACTGTGGATGGGGAAAGAATTGGCTGGAAGCACACTGACAGGGACCGCATGTTAACATGTCTTTATTTGATGACATTTTGATAATAAATTGCAAAATTATTGCCAGAACATATACATCATATCAAAACATAGCGTATATTTGCACCGTAATCAAAAACAAAATGTCAGACAAACCTTAAAAGAATAAAGATATGAAGACTGGAAACTTACTCAGAAGTTTATTTGTTGTAGTGATTGCCTTTATAGCAAATCTTACAGTTTCTGCAGAAGAATGGACCAACAATCTTATCTATAATGCAGAGGAAGTGAATGGTGTGAAAGTCTCAGAAACCGTTTATAAGAAAGACGGCAATATGCTGACCAACTACATGAAGTATAACTACAAATATGATGCGAACAACCAGATGACAGAGAACATGTCACAAAAATGGAACAGCGGGAAAAACTGCTGGGAAAACAATCTCTGCATCCGCTATATTTATGACAATAAGAGTGTTACGACAGAGTACTACAAATGGAATGAGAAGAAAAACGATTTCATTCTGATTCCGGAAATGACCGTAACAATGGACAAGTGAACACTAACAGCAAAAACAAAAATTCATAAACTCTCTCATCTTCTGAAAGAGGCGCCTCGTGAGGAAGCGCCTCTTTTTTTATGGCTTCCGGCAATCGGACATCCAGACTTATCCGCCTATAGGTGCCGGTTTCACTTACAATCTGAAAGTTGTCTGGCGAGAAAATTCCTGCGCGTGCAATTACAATTTCCACACATACGAATTATGACAAAAATTGAGTAACTTTGCACATCATTTGAATATCAACGGATAATAATTAAAAACGAGATAAACTTATGGCTTTACAATGTGGTATTGTCGGTTTGCCGAATGTAGGCAAATCCACTCTTTTCAATTGCCTGTCGAACGCAAAGGCACAGGCTGCCAATTTTCCTTTCTGCACCATTGAACCGAATGTGGGAGTGATCACTGTTCCGGACGAGCGTCTGAATAAGCTGGCTGAACTGGTACATCCGGGACGCGTCGTACCTACTACGGTGGAAATCGTTGACATCGCAGGACTGGTGAAGGGAGCCAGCAAAGGCGAAGGGCTTGGCAACAAATTCCTGGCAAATATCCGTGAAACGGATGCCATCATCCATGTGCTCCGCTGCTTCGATGATGAGAATGTGACGCACGTGGACGGCACGGTCGATCCGGTTCGTGACAAGGAAATCATCGACATGGAACTTCAGTTGAAAGACCTGGAGACCATCGAAAGCCGCATCCAGAAAGTGCAGAAACAGGCACAGACGGGAGGCGACAAGGCGGCAAAACAGACATACGAGGTATTGGTGCGCTACAAGGAAGCATTGGAGCAGGGCAAATCGGCACGCACGGTGCAGTTCGAGTCAAAAGACGAGCAGAAAATTGCGCACGACCTTTTCCTGCTGACTTCAAAACCGGTGATGTATGTGTGCAACGTAGATGAAGGAAGTGCCGTAACCGGCAACAAATATGTGGAACAAGTACGCGAAGCCGTAAAGGAAGAGAATGCCGAAATTCTGGTGGTAGCTGCCAAAACGGAGGCAGACATCGCCGAACTGGAGACTTATGAAGACCGCCAGATGTTCCTTCAGGAAATAGGACTGGAGGAGTCGGGTGTAAACCGTCTCATCAAATCGGCATACAAGCTCCTGAATCTGGAAACTTTCATCACCGCAGGCGAAATGGAAGTCAAGGCATGGACCTACCACAAGGGATGGAAAGCTCCGCAATGCGCCGGTGTCATCCACACTGACTTTGAGAAGGGCTTCATCCGCGCCGAGGTCATCAAATATGAGGATTACATCAAATACGGAAGTGAAGCGGCTGTACGTGAAGCGGGCAAGCTGAGCGTGGAAGGCAAAGACTATGTGGTGCAGGACGGTGACATCATGCACTTCCGGTTCAATGTATAAACTTTGAGAAATGAAATACTTGATTGTTGGAACAGGAGGTGTGGGAGGTTCCATTGCGGGATTCCTCGCCTTGGCGGGCAAAGACGTGACCTGCATCGCCCGCGGCAAGCATCTTGAAGCCATCCGCAAGCACGGGCTTCATCTGAAATCAGACCTGAAAGGAGAGCATTTTCTTCCGGTCGGAGCCTGCACTGCCGAAGAGTTTGACGGAAAGGCGGACGTGATTTTCGTATGCGTGAAAGGATATTCCATCGACTCCATCAAAGAGGTATTGAAACGCGCCGCCACACCCGACACGCTGGTTATCCCGATTCTGAATGTATATGGCACCGGACCACGCATCGGCCGGCTCGCACCTTCTGTCCATGTGCTCGACGGATGCATCTATATTGTAGGCTTTGTTTCGGGGGAAGGAGAAATCACCCAGATGGGCACCATCTTCCGCATGGTGTTCGGCGCACGCCCGGAACAGGGAATCGCCCGGGAACGCCTTGACAAGATAGCGGATGAACTGCGTGAATGCGGCATCAAAGTCGACGTGTCGGACGACATCAACCGGGACACGTTCATCAAATGGGCGTTCATCTCGGCCATGGCCTGTACGGGAGCTTATCACGATGTGCCTATGGGCGAAGTGCAGCATGAAGGAGAAGTGCGCGACACGTTTGTCGGACTTTCCCGCGAAAGCGCGGAAATAGGCCGGAGATTGGGCGTAAAGTTTCCTGAAGACCCGATTGCCTACAATCTGAAGGTCATCGACAAGCTCGACCCGCACAGCACGGCTTCCATGCAGAAAGACCTTGCCCGCGGACACGAGTCGGAAATACAGGGCCTGCTGTTCGACATGATTGACTTGGGCGAACGTCTGCACGTAGACATGCCTACTTATCATAAAGTGGCACTCAAATTCCGGAAAGCATGAAACATATCATCGACATCAACACATGGGAGCGGAAGGACAACTATAATTTCTTCCGAGGATTCGCTAACTCATGGATTGCCGTCACAAGTGAAGCGGACTGCACCGAGGCATACGCTTCCGCAAAGACCGATGGGAAGTCTTTCTTCCTTTATTATCTGTATGCCATTCTGCGCGCGGTGAACGAAATCAAGGAACTACGCTACCGCTGGGACAAGAATGGACAGGTGGTCTACCATGATACGGTGGATGTAATTACTCCCATCGCCGTACCGGGAAAGACTTTCTATACGGTGCGTATCCCCTACCACAAGGATTTCGACACATTCTACGCGGAAGCGCGACGGATCATCACCTCCATTCCTGAAGATGGTGACCCATACGGCACGGACAAACAGATTGCTTCCCAAGGGGATTTCGATGTGTTCCTGCTGAGTGCGACTCCGAAACTCTATTTCACTTCCATCACCTACACGCAACAGTCCGTAGGGCATCCGTTGGACTATCCGCTGATGAATGCCGGAAAGGCTATCACACGGGCAGGCCGCCTCTATATGCCCATCGCACTAACGGTAAGCCATGCGTTTGCAGACGGAGCGCACATCTCGCTTTTCTTTGAGAAGGTGGAGCAGATTCTGAAGGAAATCGCGTAATTCTTTAATATACTTTTTGAACACAGAGCCACAAAGGCACAGAGAATATAAATTTGATTGTCAAATAAATAAAGCTCTGTGCCTTTGTGGCTCTGTGTTTAATTTTCTCGGATTTGATGCATTCTCCTTATAGAGAAAAGCACTACTGCCCATTCAGATACTCACACAACTTCTGCACCGCACGGGCACGGTGACTGATCTTGTTCTTTTCCTCATTGCCCATCTCGGCAAAGGTTTCGTCGTAACCTTCGGGCACGAATACCGGGTCGTAACCAAAACCGGAACCGCCCCGTTTTTCTTCGATGATACGGCCTTTCACGATGCCTTCAAACAGATGCTCCACTCCGCCTTCAATCAGACAGATGGCGGTGCGGAACTGCGCCCGGCGGTCGGACTTTCCTTGCAGCTCGGCAAGAAGTTTCCTCATGTTCGCTTCCGAATCATG
>CALUIZ010000035.1 GCA_944320815.1 uncultured Phocaeicola sp.
ATTCGAACCACCGAAGGCGTAAGCCAGCAGATTTACAGTCTGCCCCATTTGGCCACTCTGGTACTTGCCCAAACGCATTCAGAAAGTTGTTTTCTCAAATGCGTTGCAAAGGTATGACTATTTTTTTAATTTGCAAACAAAATCAATCATTTTTATTGCTGTAACTGCACATTCATCTCCTTTGTTCCCAAGTTTTCCTCCTGCCCGGTCTTCTGCCTGTTGCATATTGTTGGTTGTGATGAGGCCGAAAATCACCGGAATGTCCTGAGTGGCATTCAGTTGGGTGATTCCTTGGGTTGCTCCGCCACATACATAGTCGAAGTGGGGGGTTTCACCGCGTATTACGCATCCCAGTGCGATTACTGCGTCCACCTTTCCGCTTTTTACGAGCTGTGCCGATGCAAAAGTAAGTTCAAAACTTCCCGGGACGGTGCTGACCAATATGTTTTCGTCTTTGGCTCCGTGTTTCTTGAGCGTTCTTACAGCTCCGTCAAGCAGAGCACCGGTGATGTGATGGTTCCATTCTGAAACGACGATGCCGAAACGCATTTCCGATGCGTCAGGCACTGAGTTGAAGTCGTAGTCGGATAAGTTGTGATAAGCTGTAGCCATAATGTTGGATGATAGACAATGAATATGAATAAAGCGAAGAACCGGAATGTTTCTGATTCTTCGCTTCGTTATTTTTTAGAGAAAAGTCACTTTCAGATTATTTCAATGAAGCGCGTTCGATATATTTGTCGATGTCCATTGCCTGATAAGAGTTGGCATATTTGGTCTTCACCTCCTGATATACTTTTACGGCTTCTTCATTTTTCCCCTGCTTTTCCAGAATCTGTCCGGCTTGTACCAGATAGATGGGGCTGAGCGTCATGCTGTTCGCGCGTTTGGCAGCGTCCTGAAGAGTGGAGGCTGCCTTGTCGAGCTGTCCCAGCTGGGCATAGCAGTTGCCCAATGTGCCGAGGACGGCCGGAGCGACCAATGCGTCATTTCCGCTGAATTTGTCGAGATACTTCACTGCATCTTCATATTTTCCTAGGTGTGCATAGCAGATGCCTGCATAGGCGTTAGCCAGATTTCCCGCGTCTGTTCCGCTGAATTCGTCAGCCAGTTTCACGAATCCTGCATATCCCAGACTATCACCGTTCAGCGCGATTTCAAACTGGTCGATGCCGAAATACTGTTCGCCCTTGAAGATGGCTTCCGATGCCTTGACTTCTTTCGGCTCGGCGATGAAGTGGTTATAAGCCAGAAAGCCTCCTACAATCACTACCAGTGCGACAACGGCTCCCAGCAACACGTTTTTGTTCTTAATGAGGAATGCTTCGGAAGTGCTCAGTGCATCGTCCACATTCAATGGTTCATGAGTGTGTTTTTGTTCAGTCATTTTTTTATCGTTGTTTTTATTGTTTCCCGATTTTGATTTTCAGTCAGCAAAAGTAGTCTATTTATGTTTATAAAAGAAATTTGCGGCAAAGTTTTTTTACCGATAGTGTTTTTATTCTTAATTTTGTATATGAATATCAGTGTTCCTCCGGCTTTTCGTTCTGTGAAAAGCAAGGAAAACATGCTTTCGGGCGGCGGAAGGTTCTGCCGGAAAGAGATATTCATGATTTGATAAAATGAAGAGAATATGTGGCTGAAACGAATATCCATACTTAATTATAAGAATCTGGAGCAGGTGGAGCTTGACTTTTCCCGGAAGATGAACTGCATCATCGGGAAAAACGGAATGGGAAAGACGAATCTGATGGATGCGGTCTATTATCTGTCGTTCTGCAAGAGTGCCACCAATCCGATTGACTCCCAGAATATCCGTCATGGTGAAGAATTTTTCGTGTTGCAGGGATTTTATGAGACCGACAACGGAGAGCCGGAAGAGGTGTATTGCGGGCTGAAGTATCGGCAGAAAAAGAGGTTCAAGCGAAACAAAAAGGAATATTCCCGTTTTTCTGACCATATCGGCCTTATTCCTCTGGTGTCGGTGTCTCCTTCCGACGCACTGCTGATTGCGGGAGGGAGCGAGGAGCGGCGCAAATTCATGGACGTGGTGATTTCGCAGTTTGACCGTGAATATCTGGATGCGCTGATCCGTTACAACAAGGCACTGGAGCAGCGCAACACGCTGTTGAAGTCGGAGGTGGAGCCGGAAGAGGAGCTCATATCGGTGTGGGAGGAGATGATGGCTGCTTCCGGAAGCTTGGTTTATGCCAGACGGAAGGAATTCATCGATGAGTTCATCCCGATTTTCCAGTCGTTTTATTCTTATATTTCGCAGGACCAGGAGCGGGTGAGCCTTGCGTACCAGTCGTGTGTCGTGCAGGGGGATTTGTTGGGGCAGTTGCGCGAAAGCCGCCAGCGTGACCGTATCATGGGATTTTCTTTGAAGGGTATCCATAAGGACGATCTGATAATGCGCATCGGTGATTTTCCCATAAAGCGTGAAGGTTCCCAAGGGCAGAACAAGACTTTTCTGATAGCCTTGAAGCTTGCGCAGTTTGAGTTCCTGAAAAGGACGGGAAGCCAGACCACTCCGCTGGTATTGTTGGATGACATTTTTGACAAGCTGGACGCTTCCCGTGTGGAGCAGATTGTGAAGCTTGTGGCCGGCGACAGTTTCGGGCAGATATTCATTACCGACACGAACCGTGACCATCTGGACAAGATTCTGAAAAAGATAGAAGGTGATTATAGATTGTTTGAAGTGAATAACGGCATGGTTGCCGAAAGGAAGGAGGATGCATGAAACGGAATAACACGGAACTTTTGGGCGATGTGCTCAGACGTTATCTCCGTCAGGAAGGACTGGAGACTCCTCTCAACGAATATCGTCTGGTGGATGCATGGAAAGATGTGGTGGGACCGACTATCTCCCGTTATACAACCAATCTTTATATCCGCAACCAGACTCTTTACGTGCATCTTTCGTCGTCGGTCGTGCGTCAGGAGCTGCTGATGGCACGCGCAATGCTTGTGCGCAGCCTGAATGCGCAGGTCGGTTCGCAGGTCATCGTGGATATTGTTTTTCGCTGACACACCCTTCTTCTGTCCATATCTCGTCCATCGGACGGTCGTTCTGTTCTGTGGGCACATTTTCCACAAGCTGGAAGCCGAAGCATATCCCGATGCGGTATGCTCCGGGCAGTCTGTCCAGTGTCCGGTCGTAGTACCCTTTGCCTCTTCCCAGCCGGTTCCCTTTCCGGTCGAAGGCTACACCAGGGATGATTGCCAGTTCTATTTCATTTTCGTTGGCGAGGAGTCCGTCGGCAGGCTCATCTATGCCGAAGCTTCCTTTTCGCATGTCCTTTCCCTTTTCGTAGTGTCTGAGTTCAAGCTCGTCTCCCTTCACAACAGGAAGGACGAAGCTTTTGACTGTACCCCATTTCTCGATGAATCCGTGCGTCTGGACTTCATCGGGCAGTGAATGATAGAGCAGGACTGTATGTGCCTTCCTGAACAATGGATGGTCTTCCAGCTTGAGAAGCAGGCTGGAAGACCATTCTGAGAGTTGTTCCGGAGAGTGTTTTCGTTTTTCTTGCGCGATTTGTCTGCGCAGCTGTTGTTTGTCCCTATTCATTGTCCTTTTTGCCGTCGGTTTCCGTTGAAGAGTAGGGCTGGGGGAATGATTCGCCGTTTTCCAGCACCTCCACAGCCTTCTGTACGGTATTGTCTGTCTGGTTCAGGAACTCAATGTAGGCTTCTATCCCCAGCATATTATAGATGATGTTGCCGTACAGACTCAACTCGAAAAGTTCCCTTGACTTCATCATCAGGTTGTTGCGGCGTTTCAGCCCCTTCTTCTCAGCCCATTTGGCGAACTGGTTGAGCAGATTCTGTCTTTTCAGATAGCCTTCCAGCTTTTCAGGAGTGTCATACTCCAGCATTTTCTGACGGTTGTGGTCGGTATAGTCGAAAGCATAGCGGATAATCAGTCCCCGGCTGGCGGCCATCCGGAAATAAGATGTCATACCGGCAGTGTCCTGTGGCACGAAGATGTCGGGCATGATACCTCCTCCTCCATACACCGGCCGGCCCAGACTGGTATGGTATATTTCTTTCTCATTCTGCTTGATGCTGTCGGCAGAGAAGAATTCGCCGTGCTCATAGCGGGTCAGCAAATCTAGTTCATATTCGTCTTCCTTTCCTTTTTCATAAGGTTTCTGGATGCATCGTCCCGACGGGGTATAGTAACGTGCGATGGTCAGGCGGATAGCCGAGCCGTCACTGAATTCAATCGGCTGCTGCACCAGCCCTTTCCCGAATGAACGCCGTCCGATGATGGTTCCCCGGTCGTTGTCCTGGATGGCACCGGCAAAAATCTCACTGGCCGATGCCGACCCTTCATCCATCAGGACGACGAGCGGCATTTTCTGGCTGCTTCCCGTGCCGTTTGAACTATAGTTCTCGCGCGGATATTTGCGCCCTTGCGTATAGACGATGAGGCGGTTGTTGGGCAGGAACTCGTTGACCATCTGTATGGCTGCCGCCATATATCCTCCGGTGTTTCCGCGTAGGTCGATGATCATTCCTTCGCAGTTTTCCCGATTCAGCTTGGCCAGTGCAACCAGCAGTTCCGGATAAGTCGTCTCACCGAATTTGTTGACCTTGACATATCCGAATCTGTCGGTAATCATGTAGGCCGCATCTATACTTTTCACGGGAATGTCGCCCCTGACCACCGTGAAATGCAAGGTCTCCTTTTCCCCCGGACGATATATGCCCAGTTTCACTTTGCTTCCCTTTTCTCCTTTCAGGCGTTTCATCGCTTCCTGGTTGGTGACAATCTTTCCTACAAATGCGGAGTCATCCACCTCGATAATCCGGTCGCCCGCCATCAGTCCTACCTTTTCAGACGGTCCTCCCTGAATCACACTGTTCACATGAATCGTGTCGTCCTGGATTGTGAACTGGATGCCAATTCCGCTGAAGCTCCCTTTCAGGTCGGCTGTCACCGCTTCCAGATCCTTTGCCGGGATGTAAGAGGAGTGCGGGTCGAGTTCAGAAAGAATCTGCGGCATGGCTTCCTCCACCAAGTCCGTAATGTTTACCGTGTCCACATATTGGTCATCGATGATATGCAGCAGAGCGTTCAGCTTGTTTGATGACGTGTTGATGATGCCAAGTTTGTTTCCGGAGAAATGGTTGGCATAAAACGTTCCTATCGCTATTCCTGCCACCAGACAGACTGCCAGCAGGAATGGCATGAACCGGTTGTTGTTGCTTTTCATATCGTATGTGTGTTTTATTCGTTCTCAGGATTCAGGTAAATGACTTCTATTCCGGACCTTTTCAGGAGTTCCAGTCCGTCTTCCAGACGGTACTTTTCCGCATAAACCACCCGTTTGATTCCGGCTTGTATGATGAGTTTGGCGCATTCGATACAAGGAGAGGCGGTGACATACATCGTGGCCCCTTCACTGCTGTTGCTTGAGCGGGCGATTTTTGTGATGGCATTTGCCTCCGCATGAAGGACATACGGCTTGGTCAGTCCATGTTCATCCTCGCACACGTTTTCAAATCCGGCAGGCGTTCCGTTGTATCCGTCAGAGATGATCATCTTGTTCTTTACAATCAGTGCTCCCACCTGCCTCCGTTGGCAGTAAGAGTTTTCCGCCCATATCTGTGCCATGCGCATGTATCGTCTGTCTAATATTTCCTGTTTATGTTCTGTCTGTTCCATTGTCAATCTTTTTGTCTTTAGTCAAGATGTCTCAGTTGCATGAATGTAGTCCGTTCCTTTGGCGCCAGTTGAAGCAGGTTGCTGTCTCCTTTATAGAATTTGGCCTGCTTTAACCGGTTGATGAATTCTGCATTTTTGCCCGACACCTTGATGCTTGTTTTGATGTCTCCTGTCACAGAGAAGCTCCTGTCGCTTGGGTTGGCTTTCCATTTTCCCTCGAAAGTTCCTCCGGAAATCGTGCCGTCAAAAGTTCCGTCATCATCGAATGTGACGCTAAGGTCCAGCAGTTCCTCCAGATCTGCCTGGTTCGTATAGGCAGGTTTTCCCGTGTTGTTCCAGTCGTCCCAGCTTCCTCCCGTGTAGTAGTTCACGAGTTGCCATTTCCCGCTGACGAATATTTCCATGATGTCGTCCTCCTGGTCGCATCCACCCAGTAATATAGGCAGCAGCATTACCAATAATATGTGTTTCAGTATTTTCATGTGTAAGAAGTTTATTGTTTTATTCCGTTTCTTTTCAATAGCGCATCGATGGTAGGCTCTTGTCCGCGGAAACGTTTGTAGAGTTTCATCGGATGTTCAGTCCCTCCCTTTGAAAGGATACAGTCACGGAATGCCTGGGCCACTTCGCGGTTGAAAATGCCTTTTTCCTTGAACATGGAGAATGCGTCCGCATCGAGCACTTCCGCCCATTTGTAGCTATAATATCCGGCAGCATATCCGCCCGACATGATATGTCCGAACTGCACGCTCATACAGGTTTCATCGAGTTGGGGCAATACTTGGGCCTTTGTCCATGATTCCTTTTCGTATATCCTTACATCTCCTTCAAACGGTACGGTGCGTGTGTACCATGCCATGTCAAGCAGACCGAAGCTCACTTGCCGGAGACAAGCATATGCCACGTTGAAGTTCGATGCATCTGTAATTTTCCGGATCAGTTCTTCCGGAATCGTTTCACCGGTCTTGTAATGTCGGGCAAATGTGTTCAGAAACTCTTTCTCTGTGGCGAAATTCTCCATAATCTGTGAAGGAAGTTCCACGAAGTCCCAATATACATTGGTCCCGCTCATGTTCTTGAACCGTGTGTCGGCAAACATTCCGTGGAGAGCATGTCCGAATTCATGCAGGAAGGTGGTCACTTCCGAGAATGTGAGCAGTGCCGGACGGTCGTCCGTCGGTTTGGTGAAATTCATCGTTACAGATACATGCGGACGGCTGTTGTGTCCTTCCGCGTCAATCCACTGCTCTTTGTAGCTTGTCATCCATGCTCCGGAGCGTTTGCCGGCACGCGGATGGAAGTCCGTGTAGAGGACAGCCAGATAACTCCCGTCTCTGTCATACACTTCATATGACTGTACGTCGGGATGATAGACAGGGATTTCTGTGTTTTCTTTGAAAGTGATGCCATAAAGCCGTGTGGCAAGTCCGAACACTCCTTTCTTCACCTGTTCCAGTTCGAAATAAGGCCGCAGCTCCTCTTCATCGAAGGCATATTTCTGATTCTTCAGCTTTTCTGAATAGAAGGAAAAGTCCCATGGCATCAGCCGGAACTCACGTCCTTCTGTCTTGTGTGCCAGTTCCTCCACCTCCTCCACTTCTTTCCTGGCGGTGGTGGCATATGCCTCCAGCAAGTCATCCAGCAACTTGTAGACATGAGCACTGTCCTCTGCCATCCGTTTCTGCAACACATAGGTGGCGAAATCCGGGAATCCGAGCAACTGTGCAAGCTGCATCCGGATGTTCACTATCCGTTTCACCACTTCCATGTTGTTGTATTCATTGTCGTGCGCACATTGCGTGTTATAAGCCATGTAAAGTTTTTCCCGGAGTTCACGTTTGGCACTGTATTTCATGAACGGCACATAACTGGGTGCCTGAAGAGTCACCAGCCAGCAATTTTCCTTGCCTTTTTCCTTGGCCGCATGGGCCGCCGCTTCCACCGCACTTTCGGGAAGCCCTTCCAGATCGCTCTTGTCTGTGATGACCAGTTCAAAGCCGTTTGTTTCCTTCAGGTGGTTCTGGGAGAATTTTAGCGTGAGCGAACTCAGTTCGGCTGAAAGTTTCCGGTATTGTTCCTTGGACTCTTCCGGGAGGTTCGCGCCGTTCCGGATGAAGCAGTCGTAAGTCTTCCGGAGCAGTTCCTGTTCTTCAGCAGTGAGCTCCAGTTCGTCTTTCTGTTCATACACCGCTTTGACACGAGCAAAAAGCTGCGCGTTCAGTCCGATGTTATTACTGTGCTCCGAAAGTTCCGGCATCAGTCTTTCGGCGATGCCGTCCAGTTCGTCACAGGTCTCCGCACTCATCAGATTAAAAAGTACGGTAGTAACCCTGTCCAGCAAATCCCCGGCCTGTTCCAGTGCCAGAATCGTATTGTTGAAGGTTGCGGGTTCCGGGTTGTCGGTAATCCGTCTTATTTCTTCGTCTTCCAGTCGCATACCTTCCCTTATGGCAGGCTCATAGTCCGACAGCTTTATTTGGTCGAATGGCACTGTTCCGTGCGGCGTTCCGTATGCTTTCAGGAAAGGATTTTGTCCAAGTTCTGTCATTTGCCCGTGTCCTTTTTCTTCGTTTTGCAATATTCGCTCAGTTCCTCAAGGTCATTGATTGATATTTTCTTGCGGTTCAGTTTCAGCACTCCCTGGTCCTGCATGTCATTGAGTGCGATTGATATGTTGATTCTCGTGTCTGTGAGCAGTTCCGCGAAATCTTCCATCCTCACGTACAAAGTTTTCGGTCCTTTAGGGTTGTTGCACCGCGTCTGGAGGAAATACATGATTTTTTCATACGTGTTTCCGATGCGCATGTCCCACAATTTCCGTTTGAGGGTCTGCGCCCGGCTGCTCAGAATGTTCAGGTAGTTGAGCATGAAAATATCATACTGGCTGAGATTCTCCAGAAGAAAGTTCTTGCCGATGGTCAGCACGTTTGCTTCCGTCACCGCAGAATAGGTGGCGTTGTAGTAAGGTCTCATGCCGAAGAGCGAATAAGGCTCGATGATGTAGGGAGCTTTGAACGTTTCCTGCAACATATATTTCTGGCCGGAGTCATATGCCTCAGACTGCACTTCGCCGTCAAGGATAAAAATCAGTTTGTCGCAGGCTTCTTCTTCCCTGACCAGAATGGTTCCTGGAGTGAGCTTGTGGAAATGAAACTTCACCTTCTCGATGATTTGCGTGAATTCATTTTTCCCCAGCCCCTGGAAGAGAGGAAGCTGCAGCAACTTGTCGTACATTGTAAATTCCATTCTCATTAACTTTGATTAAGTTATTGCTTTAACATACAAAGTTAACTATAAATTTAATTCAACAGGTCTTGCTTCCGTTTCTTTTATCTTTTTTATCGTTTCTTACGGTCTGATAATGTTTCTGCCAGTCTTTGATGCCTGTTTCAGAAAGTGCCGGATGTCGGGCAGTAATGCCTGTATTTCTTTGTCTTCTTCCGTATTTCATTTATCTTTGTGTCAGGAATAAATTCAAGTTTAATATGGGAACATTTGATTTGCAGGAGCTGTTGAGCGCATTCATTGTGCTTTTTGCTGTGATTGACATTTTTGGTGCGATACCTATCATTCTGGACCAGAAGCAGAAAGGACGGACGGTCAATGCGCTTCGGGCCACGCTGATAGCCTTTGCGCTGTTGTTGGGATTCTTTTTTGCGGGCGACATGATGCTTCGTCTGTTTCAGGTGGACATCGCTTCTTTTGCGGTGGCAGGTGCTTTCGTCATTTTTCTGATGTCTCTCGAAATGATTCTCGACATCGAGATATTCAAGAATATCGGTCCCATCAAGGAGGCCACACTTGTACCTCTTGTCTTTCCGCTGCTGGCGGGGGCCGGTTCGTTCACCACTCTGCTTTCTCTCCGTGCCGAGTATGCTTCGGTCAACATTATCGTGGCACTGGTGCTGAACATGCTGTGCGTGTTCCTCGTACTGAAGCTGACCGACCGTATCGAACGGCTGTTGGGCAAGGGAGGGATTTATGTAATCCGGAAATTCTTCGGTATTATCCTGCTGGCTATTTCTGTCCGTCTGTTTACGGCTAATCTGACGTCTCTTGTAGAGCAGTTCTATGCGTTGAAATGAAAAGCGGGGCGGGACTTATGATAGATAGATTCTATGTGTAAGGCCCGCCCTGCCTGTTTTTATTCTGCGATTTCCGATATCATCAGGAAAAGCCATCCCATCTGGTCTGTATTTGTTTTTCCTGTCATATTGTTGGCAAACCATATCAGTTGGTCATGTTCATCTTCCGAAAGCCCTTCTGCCCCCACTGTTTGTGCATATCTGGACAGAGCGGAAGCACGATAGGGCTGTGCAATGTTCAGCGACAGGGAGCTTCCTTTCTCCAGAAAATAAATCAGCGGCAATATGGGGCGTACTCCATCGAAAAGGTCAAGAGTGGGGATATAGGCTCCCGGCTGTCCCACACAATGTGTGTCAAAATATTCGGCCTGCTCTTCTGTCAGTTCAAGATAGATGTATTTGAGTCTCTGCGAGTCTTTTCCCAGACTGTAGCGTATGGAAGTGAACGGAGTGAAGTCGGCTTCGTCCGTTTCCTGTACCAGAATGTCCAGTGAGGCGTTGGCATGGAATACGAGCTGCATGGCGGCTGTTTTCCGGGCGATGCGGGCACATATGTCCGACAGAATGCTTTCTGCGAACTCCGTCTTTGTGTAAGTTGTTCCGTTCCATTCCACATTTCCATATTCTGTCGACATGAATGCCATGCAGTGATTGTCGAATCGGAACGTGTAGGGGTGTTCCAGTTCTATCCAGTTATCGTTTATCTCATACTTGCATTCCAGTTGCATTACCTCTTTGTCTTGTTCTTTGGAGTCGGAACGTTGCTTTGTGAATGTACCTTTCACCTCCAAATTGTAAGGGCCGGAGCTGGTACTTCCGGAAAATGTGATTTCGTTTTCTCCCGGGATGGCATCGACTTCCGTTTCTATGTCAACGGCATAGACATTCTTGAGTGTCAGTTTCAGTCTGGAAACGTCGCTTCCCGTTGTCTGGAAAGTGGCCTGAAGCGGAATGTCAGTATACGGAGTGGTATAGTTTTTTCCATTCCAAGTCAGTTCAAGTTGCGAGGCTGTTATGGTCTTGTCCGTGAGTTCGGAAACGGACATCAGAGAAGGTGTGTCGTCGTCGCTGCATGAGGAAAGAATTCCTGTCGCCAGTAGCAGGATGTACGTGAAGGTGGAAATTTTTTTCATAATGTTTTATATTAGAACCTGTTTAGATTTTAAAGTATGATATTGAAAGAGTGTTTCTTCTTTCCATGAAAATGATTATTTTTAAGTTACCACACTTGAAGCAATCATGTGTTCAACGGATTTGGAAGAAACGCAATGGTAATTTATCAAGAAAATCTTGAACCTGCAAGAAAGGAAGCGGAAATATGATTTGCGTGATGTCAATTCCTGCCAGATTGGCCTGTGTGCACCCGTATCTGATATGCTTTCAAGGCAGAATATGACAAAATGTGTGTCCTGGGGTTTAAACTTTGTGAAATCATTTAATGTTCGGGAATATAGGGAAAAACTTTCTTTTTTCGGAGTGGAATTTGTGGCATTCAGAGTGCAAAGACTAAAACTCAGAAATTTATGGAAAAGAAAGGTTACATCGGTATTCTGACATCAGGAGGTGACGCTTCGGGCATGAACGCCACTATCCGTGCCATTACGCGAAGTGCGATTTGCAATGGCTATAGAGTCAAAGGTATTTACAGAGGTTATGAAGGGCTGATTCACGATGAAATCCGTGAACTGACTACGGAGGATGTGAGCAACATCATCCAGCGGGGCGGTACGATATTGAAAACGGCGCGTTCTAAAGAGTTCGAGACTCCCGAAGGCCGGCAGAAGGCTTACGAGGTGATGAAGAAAGAGGAAATCAACGCGCTGTTCATCATCGGAGGAAACGGTTCGCTTACAGGTGCTCAGATTTTTGCGCGTGAGCATGACGATGTGGTGTGCATCGGGCTTCCGGGCACTATCGACAACGACCTCTGTGGCACGGACCGTACCATCGGATATGATACGGCACTCAATACCATTGTGGACTGTGTGGACAAAATCCGTGACACCGCCACTTCGCACGAGCGCATTTTCTTCGTGGAGGTGATGGGGCGTGACGCCGGTTTCCTGGCGCAGAACAGTGCCATCGCGTCGGGTGCGGAAGCGGCCATCATTCCGGAAGACCAGACGGACAAGGACCAGTTGGAAGAGTTCATCAGCCGCGGGTTCCGGAAAACCAAGAACAGCAGCATTGTGCTCGTCACGGAGAGTGCGACGGGGCGGGGTGCTTCGTATTATGCGGACCGTGTGAAGAAGGAATATCCGCAGTATGACGTGCGCGTCACCATACTCGGTCATCTGCAGCGGGGAGGTTCGCCGAGTGCGGGCGACCGGATTCTGGCAAGCCGTCTGGGATATGCTTCCATTCAGGCATTGATGGAAGGGCAGCGCAATGTGATGATAGGTATCCGGAATGACAAGGTGGTCTATGTGCCGATTGCGGAGGCTATCAAACAGCACAAACCTATCGACAACAGCCTGATTGACGTGCTCAACGAACTGTCTATCTGATTTGCGCTACAAGTGTCCTGCGGACAAGAAAAAAAGAAGGCGGGCATTCACTTTCGGATGACCGCCTTCTTGTCTGAAAACAACCGCTTGTTTTCATTCAGTCTCGCTCTTCCGCATAATTGAGGTAAGACTGGGTGCAGAGCGTGTAGTCGAACAGTTCTTCCGGCTTGAAGAAACGGTTGAGCTCTTCCGTTGCGTTCTGGGGAGAATCGGAAGTGTGCACGATGTTTTCCTGCGCGCTGACACAATAGTCACCACGGATTGTGCCGGGAGCGGCCGCCCGTCCGTTGGTGGCTCCGGTCATGGAGCGGACCACCTGCACGGCATCCACTCCTTCATAGCAGCAGGCGATGACAGGCGAAGCCATCATTGAATTTTTCACGCGTGAAAAGAATGGCTTGTTCGCCAGATGTGCATAATGCTCGTTCAGCAGTTCGTCGGTGAGCTGCATCATCTTCATGCCGGCCAGACGGAGACCCTTGCGTTCGAAGCGTGCCGTGATTTCTCCTACCAGTCCGCGCTGTACGGTGCTGGGCTTCAAAATGACCAATGTTTTTTCAAGACTCATAGTAAATTATATTTTAGGGTTCAGTGAATTTGCGAATATATTGTTTTTCTTTGACTTATGAAAATGATGCGCTTGAAAATTATATGTCTTGCCACGGCTTATTTAACATGCGATTCTTTTCAATATGCCATTGGCAGGTAGGGGTGGATCCGTGTTCCACCCGGATACATTGGCATGATGTCATCGGGCAGACACACGGGTCTGCCCCTACGGTTAAATGAAAGAACCGTGTATGTCGTACAGATTCCGTGCGATGGTCCAGACAATGACAATGGCGAGATAAGTCAGGATGAAAGCCGGGCGGTGTATTCTCCTGTAAAAGTCTGGTTTCTTTTTTCTGTTGATTTCCGCATAACCCAGCAGTGCGATGAGCGGCAAAGACAGCACCAGCAGTGCGTTGTAGGAGAACGCCTGTGCAAAATCGAGGTGTAGAAGACAATGGACAGCCCTTTGTGAGCCGCATCCCGGACATTTGAGTCCGGTGAGAAGAAGGAAAGGGCATTTCGGGAACAGGCCGTCTGTACTGGGGTCGAAAGCGAAGAATACGAATCCCAATGCAACGGCAAGCAATGCAGCCGGAATGCCCTTGTTTTTCATTCTGTCAGGATTTTAAGCATTTAAAATGATGCACCATAAACCAGCATGTAGAAAATGATGACCGCTATGCCAACGAAGAAGCCGATTTTGGTCCATTTGCCGGCATTCTTGCTGGCCGCTTCCGCCTCTTCGTATTTTCCTGTCGCATAAAGCGTGCTTACTTTGGCTGCATAAACGATTCCTGCAATGCCGAACGGCAGACAGCAGAAGATGGTGACGAGGATGGACTCGGCCATCCATGTCTTTGGACAAGTGTTTGTTTCCATATGTATAAGTCTTTAAAAAAAGTAGAATCCTGTCAGGAAAGCGCAAAAAAGGAAGAACAGGTAGATTAGTCCGCATCCCAGGCAGACGAAAAAGCCCCACAGGGTCCACTTCTTTGCCTGGTCTGAGCGGTACTGGGATTCTTCATACTTCCCTCCATAATAAAGCGTGTCCACTTTGACCGCATTGATGATTCCCACAATGCCGAAAGGCAGGCAGCAGAAAAGGGTGACCAATATGGATTCCACCAGCCATGTCTTCGGCATGGGCGGTTGCTGGGACGGCTCCGGAGGTGTGCTGAAAACGATGTCGGCCAACTCCGGTATATCTTTGGCCGGTTTCCACTCTTTGTATCCGACTGTCCATATCAGCGTGTCGGGCGTAATATGCTGTGCCGCCAGTTCTTCAAGGGTAAACGGCCCTTCCTTGTCATTGTTTTTTGAAATGTAATATTCCATAATCCAACATTAATTTTTCTTTATCATTGTAAAAGTAGCAATTTGGCTTCAAATGTGCAATGTTTTCAAATAAAATAATAGGATAAAACGCAGAATAAAGCGGTTTTTCATTTGAGGGAGGGAAGAATTTATATAAAACAGGAATGAATAATGTACCTTAAAATTCCATTTCAAAAGTAAAAGACATCAGAAAGTGGGAGATTGTCGCAAGAATCCCCTACTTTTGTAATCGGATGGATGCGATTCTTTCCCGGGCATATGAAGTGTTTGCCACGACAGGTTAAATGAATTTAGTAATAGAAGTTATGAAGAAAGTAAGTTTGATTGCTGCAAGTCTCTTCGCATTGGCTTTGAGTGCTTGTGGGGAAAGTGAAAGTCTTGTAGGCAGATGGGTACAGCCCGTCCCCAACATGCCACAAATGATACAAGGTTTTGTGTTGGAGGAAGGTGGAAAAGCTTCATCCGTCAATATGGCTACCTTGTCTTATGAACGATGGGAAAAACAAAACAACCGGCTTGTTCTTTCGGGAAAAAGCATAGGCAACCGTCAGACGATTACTTTTTCGGATACGTTTGCCATTGAGAAACTTACGCAAGACAGTCTTGTGTTGAGGAAAGGAGCGTTGAGACTGGAGTATGGCAGGGAGAACGGTGCTGAAGCAAAGACTCTGTCCCGGACGGTGGAAGGGGTGTTGACCATCGGGCACGAAGTGCGCAGTTTGGCTGTTAAAGGAGATGACAGTGATTATTGGATTGCAGATAAAACCGGTGAATTGTTCCAGCAATACGACTCAATCACGCAAGGAGTGAAGAACGGACAGCCCGTTTATGCCAGATTGCAGGTTGTGGATGCCGGGTGTCCGGAAGAAGGCTTTGCCAAAGGCTATGACAAGGTGTTGCAGGTTGTAGGAATAGAAAGTCTTGCTCCATATGGCTTGGATTTGCAGTTGTTCCGGGAAGGCATACGGACTGAATCCGTAAACGGGGAGAAACTTTCTGCCTGTTATATTCTGTTCAGTCCGGACTCGCTGTATGCCGACTTGTACAAATCCGGCAGTTCGGAAAAAGAAAGACTGCAACGGCGCATCTTGCCCAATGGGAAACATGTATGGAACATTGAGGATGACGACACCAAGAATCTGAATTTCACAGACGGATGCTGGACTGTCAGCCAAAGGGGCAAGATGCTGTTCAAGCAATCCTCAAGCGACAATAACTGTGATTTGGGAAACTGGGTTGAAGGGCATTATACAGGGGTGCTTCCTGCCGCCGATTGTCCGGGTATCAGATATCGGCTGTATGTCCGCCACCGGGAACACAGCGGCGACGGACAGTTCTATTTACAGCTCACTTATTTGGAAGCTGACAACGGCAAGGATGCAGTCTATACCTATATGGGCAAGCGGTACACTTTGCGCGGCATCCCTACCGACAACGATGCTACGGTGTGGCAGTTTGTGTCCGACAATGGAGAAAGTATCTTCAACTTCCTTTATGACGCGGACGGGCGGACGCTGACGCTTCTGAACAACCGTTTTGAAATGCCCGAATCCGAACTGAATTATTCTCTCAAGAAGGTTGATTGAATTCGGTATTGGCATTCACCATTGGAGGATCGGCCATCCGTCTTCCGTCCAGTCTATTGTCTTCACAATCAGTTTGGGTGCTCCGTCTTCTGCAATCGAATAGGCATGACAGATGAGATAGTCTTTCCCGTCAATACGGTAGACTGCGTTATGCCCTATGCCTGTATAATCTTTGTTTCCTTCTGCGACCAGTGTGCCGCCTCCCGACATCATGGGTTTTCCATCCTTGTCAAGGTAAGGACCTGTAACGGTTTTGGAACGTCCTACCATGATTTTATAATTGCTTTGGAGTCCCCGGCAGCAGTAGTCGAACGAGACGAACAGGTAATAATATCCCTCATGGCGGAAGATGAACGGTGCTTCCACCGCTCCATCTCCCGGATTCTTGTCGTCCGGTCCGGATAATCGTCTCCGGCTGCAGAGCGAATACCATTCTTCAGGCTGTGCCACTTCTGTCAGGTCGTCAGTCAGGCGTACCATCTTGATACCGTCCCAGAAGGAGCCGAAACTCATCCACGGTGTCCCGTTCTCGTCGATGATGATGTGGGGGTCGATGGCATTCCACATGTCGCGGTTCGGAACAGACTGGATGACTTTTCCATGGTCCGTCCATTTGAACTGAGGGTCTTCCGGGTTCAGGGTCGGATTGGTGGCATGACCGATGGCGGAAGTGTTTTTTCCGAAAGCCGAACAGGAATAGAACAGATGGTAAAGGCCGTTATGGTAGATGATGTCGGGAGCCCATGTATGTCCGTTGTATCCTTTGATGGCTTCCGTCGCCCATCGCGGGGCTTCCGGAAAAACCGGCTTCTCAAACTTCCATGTCTTCAAGTCCTTTGAAGACATGACGGTGATTCCTTCGCCTGTCGCGAACAGATAATAAGTGCCGTTTTGTCTGGCCATTACCGGGTCGTGGACAAAAGGAGAGTCGGTTGTCTTTTCCTGTTGGGCAAATCCGCCGGCGGCACTTCCTAGCAGAATTGTCAGCAAAAACAGTCTTTTCATAATTCTTGTGGCGTATTTATTCATGAATGGATTTATGTGTCGCCAAATATAAGGAAAATAGTGGACGGGACATTCCGGACAGTACAAAAAAGACTGCCGCAGAACGGTTGTTTACCAGTTCTGCGGCAGTCTGTCTGTCCTTTGGGAGAATTATCCGATATTTTTCACTTTAATCAAGTATTCCGCAATCTGTACGGCATTCAAAGCCGCACCTTTCTTTATCTGATCTCCCACAATCCAGAAAGTCAGTCCGTTTTCGTTCGACAGGTCTTTGCGGATACGTCCTACATATACGGGGTCCTTTCCGGCCAGGAAGAGAGGCATCGGATATTCTTTCTTTTCCGGATTGTCCATCAGTACAAGCCCCTCTCCATGTGCGAAGGCTTCACGCGCTTCTTCTACGGATACCGGACGCTCCGTTTCAATCCAGATACTTTCAGAGTGGGAACGGAGAGCGGGTACACGCACACAGGTTGCACTTACCTTTACATCGGAATGCATGATTTTCCGTGTTTCATTATACATCTTCATCTCTTCTTTCGTATATCCGTTTTCAGTGAACACGTCTATTTGAGGAATCAGGTTGAAGGCCAGTTGGTAGGCAAATTTCTCCACTTTCACCGGCTCTCCTGCGAGTACCTGACGGTATTGTTCGTAAAGCTCGTCCATGGCGGCGGCTCCCGCTCCGCTTGCGGCCTGATAAGTGGACACATGCACGCGCTTGATGTGCGTCAGGTTTTCGATGGCTTTCAGAGCTACTACCATCTGGATGGTGGTGCAGTTCGGATTGGCGATGATGCCTCTGGGGCGGTTCAGCGCGTCTTCCGCATTGACTTCAGGTACTACCAGAGGGATGTCTTCTTCCATACGGAACGCGCTGGAGTTGTCAATCATCACCGCACCGTATTTCGTGATGGTATCAGCGAATTCTTTTGATGTGCCTGCTCCGGCGGAGGTGAAGGCGATGTCCACTCCTTTGAAGTCATCGTTGTGCTGGAGGAGTTTGACTTCGATTTCTTTTCCGCGGAAAGAATATTTGCGTCCTGCACTTCGTGAAGAACCGAACAACAGCAGTTCATCAATCGGAAAATTTCTTTCATCGAGCACCCGGAGGAATTCTTGTCCTACCGCTCCGCTCGCGCCCACAATTGCTACTTTCATTTTCGTATATATGTTAAATGTTAATGTTTTGCCTTTGCCGTAGCTTTTTTTCATAAAGTTCCGGAATGAGAGAAGTGTGTATCTTTATGCTTTTCCTTGTCGGGGTATTGATGGGAAAAGTGTCATAAAGATATTGATGCTTCAATCAATTTGCAAAATTAAAACATTTTGAAATACAAAAGTACAAATGCGGAACTTTTTTCGTACTTTTGTGCCCAAAACAGATTAAAGCCATTCCGCCGGTATGAAAGAACTGCTCGATTTGATAAGTTTCGACATTGATTTTCCTGTCACGGACCCGACCTGGATATTTTTTCTGGTGCTGGTCATTATCCTGTTCGCTCCGATTCTTCTGGAGCGTCTGCGCATTCCGCATATCATCGGGATGATTCTGGCGGGGACGGTGGTCGGTGAGCATGGGCTCAACATTCTGGCAAGGGACAGCAGTTTTGAACTTTTCGGCAAAGTGGGGTTGTATTACATCATGTTTCTGGCGGGTCTGGAGATGAATATGGAGGACTTCAAGAGTATCCGTGTGAAGGCTACGGTGCTGGGGCTTCTCGCTTTCATTATTCCGCTGGGCATCGGTATCTGGACTAATCTTACTTTGTTGGACTACGGACTGGTCACTTCTGTTTTGTTGGCCAGTATGTATGCTTCGCACACATTGATAGCCTATCCTATTGTTATCCGGTACGGCATTAACCGGCAAAGGGCTGTGAGCATAGCCGTAGGGGGTACGGCGGTCACCGATACACTGACGTTGCTTGTGCTGGCGGTCATTGCAGGGATGTATAAGGGGGAGGATTCTGATATGTTTGTGGTGTGGATGGTGCTGAAGGTCATCGTGCTCAGTGCGTTGATTATGCTTGCCTTCCCTCGCATTGGCCGTTGGTTCTTCCGTCGCTACAGTGATCAGGTGGTACAGTATATTTTTGTGCTTGCGCTGATGTTTCTCGGAGCGGCATTGATGGAACTTATCGGGATGGAAGGTATTTTGGGGGCGTTTCTTGTGGGACTGGTGCTTAACCGTCTCATTCCTCATGTGTCTCCGCTGATGAGTCATCTGGAGTTTGTGGGTAACGCTTTGTTCATTCCTTATTTTCTGATAGGGGTGGGAATGCTGATTAACGTGAACATTCTTTTCGGACATATTGATTCCATCAAGGTGGCTGTGGTGATGATTGTGGTCGCTTTGCTTGGAAAGTGGATTGCTTCATGGCTCACTCAGAAAATTTATCGGATGCGGGCGGTGGAACGCGAGCTGATGTTCGGATTGAGCAATGCGCAGGCTGCCGCTACGCTGGCTGCTGTGCTGGTGGGGTATGGCATTGTTCTTCCGGACGGTGAACGGCTTTTGAATGAGGATGTGCTGAATGGAACGATTCTGCTGATACTGGTGACCTGTGTGGCCAGTTCTTTTATGACGGAGCATGCAGCCAAACGCATTGCGATGGACGATGTGGAGGTGGATGATGAAAAGGAACATGAGAAAGAGCGTTTTTTGATACCTGTGTCAAATCCTGGAACGCTGGACGGTTTGATGCAGTTGGCCCTGGTGGTGCGCAATGGAAAAGATCCCGACAATCTGATTGCCCTGAATGTAATTAATGACAACAATGATTCGGTACGTCTGGAAATGAAAGGAAAAAGGAACCTGGAGCGTGCCGGACAGATAGCCGCTTCTGCCAATATCTTGCTGAAGACCGTAAGCCGTTTTGATTTGAACATTGCGACGGGGATTCTTCATACTGCAAAGGAAGTGGAGGCGACGAGCATCATTGTCGGTCTGCATTTCAAGGCAAGTATCGTGGATTCTTTCTTCGGGAATATGACGGAGGATTTGTTGAAGAATACATATCGTGAAGTGATGATAGCGCGTTTCCTGATGCCGGTCAATACATTGCGCCGTATTATCGTGGCGGTTCCTCCAAAAGCGGAATTTGAGCATGGATTCGTGAAATGGGTTACACACCTTTGTCGGATGAGTTCGCAGCTGGGATGTCGTTTGCATTTTTTTGCTCACGCTCAGACGATGGGCTATATAAAAGGATATATTCAGAAAAAGCACAAGGACGTGATGACCGAGTTTCAGGAACTGGAGGACTGGGGCGATTTGCTGATAGTCACCGGACAGGTGAACTATGACCATCTTCTGGTCATTGTGAGTGCACGGCGAGGCTCTATCTCTTACGATTCCTCGTTTGAGCGTCTGCCTATGCAGATTTCAAGATATTTCAATAACAACAGTATCATGTTGCTCTACCCCGACCAGAAAGGTGACCCTGATGAGACGCTCTCATTCGCCGACCCGCGCGGATGGGCTGAGACGCAGTATTATGATAAGGTGGGCAACTGGTTCTACAAATGGTTCAGGAAGAATTCATGAGCGGAATGACAAGTCAGGACTGGCAGCAGCGTACCGAGCTGCTGCTGGGAAAAGAAAAAATGCAGCGTCTGCGTGATGCGCACGTGTTGGTGGTAGGATTGGGGGGTGTAGGCGCATATGCTGCCGAGATGCTCTGTCGTGCCGGAGTGGGGAAGATGACCCTTGTAGACGCAGATACGATACAGCCGACCAATATCAATCGTCAGCTTCCTGCCCTGCACTCTACACTGGGCCGGCCGAAAGCTGAAGTGTTGGCCGAACGTTTCAGGGACATCAATCCTGGAATCAGGATGAATGTGATGTCTGTTTATCTGAAAGATGAGGCCATTCCCGAATTGCTTGACAGTGCAGCTTTCGATTTCGTGGTGGATGCGATAGACACGGTGGCTCCCAAATGTTTTCTGATTTATCATGCATTGAACAGGAGAATGAAGATTGTAAGCAGCATGGGTGCCGGTGCGAAGACGGATATTACGCAGATTCGTTTTGCAGATTTGTGGGAGACATACCATTGTGGCCTGAGCAAGGCAGTGCGGAAACGTCTGCAGAAAATGGGAATGAAGCGGAAACTTCCTGTGGTGTTCAGTACGGAGCAGGCCGATCCGAAGGCTTTGCTCGCCGTAGAGAATGAAGCGAATAAAAAGTCGACTGCAGGGACGGTAAGTTATATGCCTGCGGTGTTCGGGTGTTATCTGGCGGAATATGTGATACGGAAAATATAACTGCGACAAAAAACAGGGAATTGGAACATGGCGGTTCCGGCAGACATTTTCAACTTTCAATTTCTAAAGTATTCAAACTGGGAAAAAATGATAGAACTGGAAGGGATAACCAAAAGTTTCGGACCTTTACAGGTGCTGAAAGGAATTGACCTGACGATTAAAAAGGGAGAAGTGGTGAGTATCGTAGGGCCGAGCGGGGCGGGGAAGACTACGCTTCTGCAGATTATGGGCACGCTCGACAAGCCCGACTCAGGACGTATCGTGTTGGATGGTACGGATGTGGGGCGTTTGGACGGGAAGAGCCTGTCGGCTTTCCGCAACCGGAAAATTGGCTTTGTGTTTCAGTTCCATCAGTTGCTTCCGGAGTTTACGGCATTGGAGAATGTGGCGATTCCTGCTTTGATAGGCGGTGGGTCGGCAAATGCCGCGCGCAAGAAAGCGGAAGAGATGCTGGAACTGATGGGACTGAGTGAGCGTGCGTCGCACAAGCCCTCTGAACTGTCGGGGGGAGAGAAACAGCGTGTGGCGGTGGCGAGAGCACTGGTCAATCATCCTTCGGTGGTGCTGGCCGACGAGCCGTCGGGCAGTCTTGACACACAGAACAAGGAAGAGCTGCACCGGCTGTTTTTCGACTTGAGAGACAAGTTGGGGCAGACATTCGTGATTGTGACACATGATGAAGGACTTGCCTTGAAAACTGACAGGAGAATTCATATCATTGACGGAAAAATAAAAACAGAAGAACTATGAGTCATGTAAAATTAGGGAAATACAATCAGTTGGAGATAGTGAAGGAAGTGGACTTCGGGGTATATCTTGACGGAGATGAGGACGGGGAAATCTTGCTTCCGAAGAAATATGTGCCCGAAGGTTCCACGACGGGTGACATTCTTAATGTGTTCATTTATCTTGACATGGAGGAGCGGCTGGTGGCCACTACTTTGCAGCCTTATGCACAGGTGGGCGAGTTTGCATGTCTGAGTGTGGCGTGGGTGAATGAGTATGGAGCGTTCCTCGACTGGGGACTGATGAAGGATTTGTTTGTTCCTTTCCGGGAGCAGAAGGTGAAGATGCAGCAAGGGCGCCGTTATGTGGTGCATGTTCATCTTGATGAAGAGAGTTACCGTATAGTGGCTTCTTCAAAAGTGGAACGTTATTTCTCGGATGAGCGTCCGGAGTATGAACCCGGAGAGGAAGTGGAGATTCTGGTATATCAGTCCACAGATTTGGGTTACAAAGCGATTGTGGACGGAAAATTCAGTGGACTGCTGTATCGTAACGAAGTCTTCCGTCCTTTGGAAGTGGGAATGAAACTTTCGGCTTTCATCAAGCAGGTGCGTCCCGACGGAAAGATTGATCTGGAACTGCAGAAGGCCGGTTTCCGTAAAGTGGATGATTTTGCTGACGTGCTTCTCCGTTATATCAAGGATAACGGCGGGCGTACTTCCATCAATGACAAGAGCGATGCTGAAACCATTTACGATGCGTTCGGGGTGAGCAAGAAGACTTTTAAGAAAGCTGTAGGCGAACTTTACAGAAAGCGTCTTGTCGTTCTTGAGGAGAACGGAATCCGTCTGGCCTGACGGTATAGGCTTTTGTTTTGAGGGGGTGCACCGAAATGAAAATTGGCATTCATTTCGGTGCGCCCTCTCTTTTTTGTATTATAGTCTTTTCATTTCAACCTGCCTGTTTGGACGGGACGGTTGTGTGGTGCGTTCTTTCCGTTTGTTTCTTTGGTGATGTGTCGCCGGCCTTTTTTGTGTCTGCGGTTTGGCTGGTCGTGAGATGTCTGGTCTGCGGCTTGGGGCTTTTCCCGGCCTCGACATTTCGGGTCTGCTGTATTCAGGTTTGCCCGGTTTGCCGCTGTGTGGCTTTCCCGGCTTGATTCCGGGTTTGTTTCCGTTTGGTTTGTGCGGCTTCATCCCGTTCGGACGGTTGGGCTTTTCCGGGCCATGGCCCACTGGAGTGAAGTGGAATCCCGGATTCTTCTGCGGTCTTGCATGTGGCTTTTCCGGAGCAGGCTTTCCCGGCCTTGCACCCGGACGGCCGAGACCGTGATGTGGCTTTGCCGGACGGGCAGGTTTTGCATGCGCATACACCGGATGGCGGTAGCGTGTGGGATACACCCGCTGATAATAACTTTTTCCTCCGAAGTGCGTGCGGCAATGTCCGCCCCGGTAAGTCAGATAATGTCTGGGCGGACCGAAATAAAAGTAAGTCCGGTTCGGATACACTGTGTAGATGCGCAGATGGCACACATTGTTCAGGGTGTAGAGCGGACGGAAGAAGTAGTCGAGTGTGATGAAACGCGCGTATTCCGCGTTTGAAAGCACCCAGCGCAGATCATCATTACGAATGTCCAGATAGCGATAGTAGAGGTCGACAGCGGCAGCGTCAGCGACGGCTATCCGGCTGACATACGGATTGATGCCGCTGAAGAAATCATAGTTGATTTCATACAGGTCATCATATTGGTTCGTGTTCAGATGCAGCTCGAATGCCATGCGGTCGGTCAGGAAGCGGGCGTTGACGCGGATGTCTCCGAGTCCGTAGGCAGATGCCCGGAGAGTGCCCAGGCAGATTGCCAGAATACCGAGTAACAGAGTTCTTGTTTTCATGATTTCAACTTTTATGGTTTCTACAGGCAAAGGTAGACGGATAAATTTCCCTTTGCAAGATGGAATTCCCTATTTGTTGGTAGGAAGTTCCCTAAAGTGTTTTCTGGAATCCGTACATTTCCGGAAGTGTCTGCAGGATACGGAATAAAAGGCTACTTTCTGAAAAAGAAAAGGGAATTCTTCACAAAACAACGGGCTGTTCTTGAGAGAAATCCGGTATGTTCCGACAGGGGTTGGCGGGACGGGCGCAGGTGTGAAAGTTTTGTATCTCTTTTTCTTGTTTCTTAATTATTTTGTTCGTGTTATTGGGTTATTACGATTAAATTGTTACCTTTGGCCAGTTCTAAACATGAAAAGCATGAAAACAATCATATTTCAGACAGATATTTGTTGGGCGGATCCCGAGGCGAACAGGATGCATGTCGGCGGGATGATGGATGCCTGTCCAGGAGCCGACCTGTATGTGCTTCCTGAAATGTTCTCTACAGGATTCTGTACGCAGCCCGAGGGTATGGCCGAGACAGGATGTGAGACACTGGAGTGGATGAAACGCCGTGCGGCGGAGCATGATTGCGCTGTCGCCGGAAGTGTCGCCACGGAAGAGGACGGGAAATATTACAACCGTTTTTATTTTGTCACTCCCGACGGGCAGACGCGGTGGTACGACAAGAAGCATCTGTTCACGTATGGCGGGGAGCACAGACACTATACCGCAGGGACGGAACGTGTGGTCGTGTCTTTCCGCGGGGTGCGTTTCCTGCTTCAGGTGTGCTACGACCTGCGTTTTCCCGTGTGGTCGCGCAACCGGAAGGATTACGATGCAATTCTTTACGTGGCGAGCTGGCCCACACCGAGGGTGGAGGCCTGGAAGGCTTTGCTTCGTGCCCGTGCCATCGAGAACCAGTGTTATGTGATAGCTGTCAACCGGGTAGGAAAGGATCCTTATTGCGAGTATAGCGGCGGAAGTGCGGTTATCGACCCTTACGGGCATACGCTGGCGGCTTGTGAGGACGGGAAGGAGATGTGTGCCGTGGCAGAAATTGACATGGCCGGACTGGAGGCTTTCCGCAAAAAGTTTCCGGTGCTGGACGATGCGGACGGTTTTTCATTGATATAGTTGGGAATTTAACGCAGAGACGCAAAGTCGCGGAGACTGTTTTCTTTTGTGCCCTTGTCCTTTCAAGGGATGAACTTTGCGCTTCTGCATTTCTGTGTTTGAATTAAATAAAATATATGGAGAACAACGATAAACTTTTGTTGCTGGGCGACCAGGCGATAGCCTTGGGAGCCATTCATGCGGGGATTTCCGGAGTGTACGCTTATCCGGGAACTCCCTCGACCGAGATTACGGAATACATACAGGATTCGCCTCTGGCTAGGGGCAGGGGCTTGCACAGCACTTGGTGTACGAACGAGAAGACTGCCATGGAGGCGGCCTTGGGCATGTCGTACGTCGGCAAGCGTGCTCTTGTGTGCATGAAGCATGTGGGAATGAATGTGTGTGCCGATGCGTTTGTCAATTCGGCCATCACGGGTGTCAATGGAGGGATTGTGGTGTTGGCTGCGGACGACCCGTCGATGCATTCTTCCCAGAACGAACAGGACTCGCGTTTCTATGGCAAGTTTGCCATGGTTCCCATCCTTGAACCGTCTTCCCAGCAGGAAGCGTATAACATGATGGAGTATGCCTACGATTTGTCGGAGAAGGAAAAGTTGCCTGTGCTGATGCGCATCACTACCCGTATGGCGCATTCCCGCGCTGCGGTGAAGGTGAAGGAAAAATTCTCGGACGTGACCTGCACGGGCAGGGAGTCTGTTCCCTCCGATTGGGTCTTGTTGCCGGGAAACGCGCGCCGGCGTTATCTGGAAGTGATTGCGGAACAGCCCCAACTGCTTGCGCTTTCCGAGACTTCGCCTTTCAACAAGTCTGTCTTCAAGGATGGAATGTCGGAAAGAGGAATCGTGGCGTGCGGCATCGGATACAATTATGTGATGGAGAACTATCCGGACGGATGCCCTTATCCGATAGTCAAGATTTCGCAGTATCCTTTGCCGATGGAGCAGCTTACCCGTCTTGCCGATTCGTGTAAAGAGGTGCTGGTAGTGGAAGACGGCCAGCCTTTCGTGGAGGAACAGTTGAAAGGATTGCTTCCTTCCCGATATGTGGTGAAGGGGAGTTTGAGCGGCGATTTGCCGCGTACCGGGGAACTTACTCCCGATAACGTGAAGGCGGCTTTGGGAATAGAGAGCGGACAGGTGTATGCTCCGGCCAGGAATCTGGTGCCCCGTCCGCCTGCCTTGTGCGTGGGATGCGGACATAGAGATGTGTATGACGCGTTGAACCGTGTGGCGGCTGAATATCCGGGGGCGAAGATTTTCGGGGACATCGGCTGCTATACGCTGGGTGCGCTTCCACCTTTCCGCACATTGAACAGTTGCGTGGACATGGGTGCGTCCATCACCATGGCGAAGGGGGCGGCCGATGCCGGACAGTTCCCTGCCATTGCGGTCATCGGCGATTCCACGTTCACGCATTCGGGTATGACGGGACTGTTGGATGCGGTGAACGACAAGGCGAACATCACCGTAGTCATCTCGGACAACCTGACTACGGCCATGACCGGAGGACAGGATTCTGCCGGAACCAATAAGTTTGAGGCCATCTGCATCGGGCTGGGAGTGGAGCCGGAGCATGTGCGTGTAGTGGTGCCTCTTCCGAAAAATATGGAGGAAATCACCCGTGTCATCCGTGAAGAGATTGAGTATGACGGGGTTTCCGTCATCATTCCCCGGCGTGAGTGTATACAGACATTGAACCGTAAGTTGAAAAAGAAAAGAGCAGAGAAGAAATGAAAACAGACATCATACTTTCAGGAGTAGGAGGACAGGGAATCTTGTCCATCGCTACCATTATCGGTGAGGCGGCCACACGGACGGGGCTTGCCTTGAAACAGGCCGAAGTGCACGGGATGAGCCAGCGTGGGGGAGACGTGCAGTCGAACCTCCGTCTTTCGGACACTTCCATCGCTTCCGACCTGATTGCGCTGGGAACCGCCGACATGATTATCTCGCTGGAGCCGATGGAGGCTTTGCGTTATTTGCCTTATCTTTCCAAGGACGGATGGATCATCACTTCATCCGCTCCGTTCAAGAACATACCGAACTATCCTGACGAGCAGGCTCTGGCGGACGAACTGAGGGCGCAGCCGCATGTGGTGTCGCTTGATGTGGAGCAGCTTGCCAGAGAGAACCATATGCAGAAGTCGGCCAACGTGATCTTGTTGGGTGCGGCGGCTTCATTCCTGAAGATTCTGGATGCGGCCACGTTGCGTGAGAGCGTAGGACGGATTTTCGCGTCGAAAGGTGAAGAGGTGGTCAACATGAATTACCGTGCTTTTGACATCGGTCATGAATACGTAAAGAGTTTGGGCTTATGAGCAGAGTGTTCAGTAAAGAGCTGGTGGCGGATGTGGCACGTGAGATGAAGGTGGCCGATCTGCAGAACGCGACTATCGGCGATGTGTTGCTGGTGGCTTCCAGACTGGAAGAACTGACGGGAATCCCTTTTATTCGTATGGACCAGGGGTCTCCGGGGCTTCCGGCCAACAGAATAGGTATAGAGGCTGAGAAGAAAGCACTTGATGCCGGTTTGGGCGCGCAATATCCCGCTGCTGCGGGAGTTCCGGAGCTGAAGGAGGCGGCTTCCCGTTTCGTGAAAGCGTTTATTGACATTGATATATCTCCCCGCGCCTGTGTGCCTACCACGGGGTCGGTGGCCGCTTCGTTCGGGGCGTTCATCGCTTGTACCCAGCGCATACCGGGGAAGAACAAGGTACTGTTCATTGATCCCGGTTTCCCTATCCAGAAATCCCAGTTGCGGATTTTGGGTGTGGAGTGGGAATTCTTCGATATCCATGACTTCCGCGGCGAACCGCTTCGTGCCAAATTGGAAAGTTATATGGCAAAGGGGGACATCGCTGCCGTGGTTTATTCCAATCCGAACAATCCCGCATGGATTTGTCTGGAGGAAGAGGAGTTGAAAATTATCGGTGAACTTGCTACACGGTATGACGTGGTAGTGATGGAGGACCAGGCTTATTTCTGCATGGATTTCCGTCATTCCTACGGGCAACCCTATCAGCCTCCGTTCGTGCCTACCGTGGCCCGTTATACAGACAACTATATTCTGATGCTTTCCGCTTCGAAGATATTCAGTTATGCCGGCCAGCGCATTGCATTGGCATGTATTTCCGACAAACTCTTCGACAAGCAGTATCCGGCTTTGGCAAAACGTTATGGAGATTCGGGTGTGTTCGGACCGACTTTCATTGCTTCCATCATGTATATGATTACATCGGGATGTACGGCTACCACCCAGTATGGTATGGCAGAGATGCTGAACCGTTCGGTGTCGGGGGAAATCAATTTTGTGGAGGATGTGCGTGAGTATGAACGCCGCGCCCGCCGTATGAAGCGGATTTTTACGGAGAACGGTTTTACGATTGTCTACGACCGTGACGTGACGCAACAAGTGGGTGACGGTTTTTTCTTTACCCTCGGTTATCCGGGCATGACGGGTGGCGAACTGCTTCTGGAGCTGATGTACTACGGCGTGAGCAGCATTTCGCTTTCCACCACGGGGAGCGACCAGCAGGGAGTGCGTGCCTGCACTTCCCGGATGCGTGAGGAACTTTATCCGGTGCTGGAGGAACGCATGAAAGCGTTTCATAAAGACCATAGATAAATTAAGAATGAAGAATTAAGAGTGAAGAATGGGTTGGCTTATTCTTCGTTCTTCTTGATTCTTCATTCCTCATTCTTAATTCTTCATTTATATGATTTGGAATCCCAACAAAGAATGCATGCCGCGCGAACAGTTGCGTGAGCTGCAGGGCAAACGGTTGCAGAAGCTGGTTGCCTACGTTTATCACAATGTGCCTTTTTATCGGCACAAGATGCAGGAAATGGACTTGATGCCGGATGATATCCGGAGTATTGATGATATAGTGAAGTTACCCTTTACTACAAAGCAGGATTTGCGCAACAACTATCCGTACGGGCTGATGGCTGCTCCGAAGTCGGAGGTGGTGCGCGTTCATGCTTCATCGGGCACGACCGGAAATCCGACTATCGTGGGTTATACGCGCAAGGATCTGGCTGTATGGTCGGAGGTGATGTCTCGTTGTCTCTCGGCATACGGTGTGACCCGTGAGGACACTTTCTCCGTGAGCTACGGATACGGGCTTTTTACCGGAGGACTGGGGGCGCATTACGGGGTGGAGAACCTCGGGGCTACGGTCATTCCGGCCTCTACCGGAAATACGGAAAAGCATGTGCGCCTTATCCGTGACTTGAAGATTACTGGAATCGCCTGCACACCTTCCTACGCACTCTATCTGGCAGAGACGGTGGAGAAGATGGGGGTCAGCAAGGATGAGCTGAGTCTCCGTATCGGTGCTTTCGGTGCGGAACCGTGGACCGAACACATGAGGCAGGAGATTCAGGAGCGTCTGGGACTGAAAGGTTACAATCTGTACGGACTGAGCGAAATCATGGGGCCGGGTGTGTCGTGTGAATGCGAGGAACAGAACGGCTCGCATATCCATGAAGACCATTTCTATCCGGAAATCATTGACCCGAATACGTTGGAACCGCTTCCTTACGGGCAGCAGGGAGAGCTGGTGTTCACTACGCTCACCAAAGAGGGGATGCCTCTGCTCCGTTATCGTACCAAAGACTTGACGTCGCTCATGCCGGGAGTATGCCCCTGCGGGCGTACCAGTGTGCGCATGACTCCGATTATGGGACGAAGCGACGACATGCTGATTATCCGGGGTATCAATGTATTCCCGTCGCAGGTGGAGAGCGTGATTCTGGGCATGAAGGAATTTGAACCGCGCTACATGCTTGTGGTCGACCGTATCAACAATCTGGATACGTTGCAAGTACAGGTGGAAGTGCGCCGTGACTACTTCAGCGATGACATCAGCGCGATGCTGAACCTGAAGAAAGCATTGTCCGACAAGCTGAAGAGCGTCCTTTCCATCAGTGCCGACGTGAAACTGATGGAGCCGAACAGCATCCAGCGGAGTCAGGGTAAATCGCAGAGAGTGATAGACAAACGTACTTTTCTGGTTAATAAGGAATAACGGCGGATGCCCGCATTCCTGTTATTAACTATTCATTATTAATTATTAGCTGTTAATTATTAATTAATCGAGCATATGACGATAAGACAATTGTCGGTCTTTCTGGAGAACAAGACCGGGCGAATCAACGAAGTGGTGCGCACATTGGGTGCGAACGGAATCAACATGCATGCCTTCAGCATGGCGGAAACCGCCGATTTCGGCATCCTCCGCCTGATAGTGTCAGATGTGGATAAGGCGGTGGAAGTGCTTCGCGCGCATGATTTTGCAGTGATGTCGACCGATGTGGTATGTCTGAGCTGCGACAATGTGCCCGGTTCGCTGGCTGTCATTCTGGAATATCTTGCGGAAGAACAGATTTTCATTGAATACATGTATGCCTTCGCCCAGAACGACAAGGCACATGTGGTCATCAAACCCAACGACCTGAAGCATTGCCTCGAAGTGCTTGAAGCGCATCATTGCAGCATCCTAACGCAGGAGATATTATAGGAATACCCTAATGCTGATAGAAGCATCTCGATGTTTGATGTTGAACATCGGGGTGTTTCTATCGTAATTTCCCGTTGTTTTATGAGTGCAGTTCTTCCATAATGAAAAGTCCCGAAACAACTGTTTGAAAGTTGCTCCGGGACTTTGCCTATTGAAAACCTATATTAATGTAATTTAGAGAAATGTCATTTTTCGGGTCCGCCTCCGGTGAACTGAGGTTCACAGTCGGACATTTCATGCACGAGCCATTCTCCGTCAATCTTGTCGAACAGGACGGAAGAACCTTTTTCCAGACGTTTGTAGGTAGTCCCGTTGATGTCCACATCTCCTTCTCCAAGGCTGAATGTAGCGTTGTTGCGGTCGTTGAACACTCTGAGTGAAGCCGGTTTGTTCGGATCGAGTTCCGCTTCAATCTTCCATCTCTCGCAAGTGAACTTGTTTCCTTTGTGTGAGAGCGTCTTGGTCTTGTTGCCGTCCGGCATGATACGGATAATGGTCAGTATGCGGTTTTTGTCGCAGGGCTGGAACTTCGCGTCCAAGTGCCACTGGTTCGGATAGTTCACTCCCTTTCTCATTTTCTTCGGGTCGGGAGCTACCTTGAACTGGTCTGTCTGCATGATTTCGCACGGCTGGTTGCTGAACATCTGCGCTACGGACGTGAACTGTTTTTCCTCATAGCGTGTGGTCATCGTGCGCTTTGCGTTGTCAATCTGGAACTGCACCGGACTGTGCAGGAGCCAATCCCACGTGACGGGTTTCGATGCCTCCAGTTCATCATAGATTACAACGATGTCAGGGTGGAGCAGCAGAATGTGGCGGCGGTATTTCGTGAGCGGTGTTTCGCCGAAGCCGTTGTCCGGTGTCTGCGTGATTCCCGCTTTCTTGAAGTTTTCTATCCACATCGGGTATTCGCTCGTTCCGCAATAAGCGTTCGATGCGTCTCCGAGGGCGTATGTAATGTTTTCACCGTTCAGCATACGGGTTATCTTTCCATAAGCGCGTGTCGTGAATGGCTGGCCGATACCGTCTACAAGAATCGTGTTGTGCGCACGGGTATGGCGGTACGACATCAGGTTGTGCGCGTCGCTGAAATGCAGGTAATAGCCTGTGGAACGGTAGACCGGAACTCCCCGGAAGTGCAGGTTGAAGCTGTTCTGGTCGGCCAGCGTGTGGCTTCCCGAACCGAACGGACTGGAGCGGAAACTGAGGAAGAGGTTCCGGCTTGTGTTCTGAATGGCCGAGTGCGCCACCATTTCACCTATGTCTTCTAACCATAGCGCTTTGGTGCTGCTTGGCAGGAGGGTTTTGGAAGCTGTATAGGTTTTTCCACTGGTTGCCATGCGATACAGACGCATGTCGAAGTCCCTTCTCAGTTCACGTTGACAGTTGGTCGCGTACCATGCGGCATAGGGATTGCCCAGTTCTTTGGCGATGAAGTCTTCAAAAGCTAGGCGTTGGCGGTCAGGAGCGGCAGCCCTTTCGTTCTGGTCGCCGAATCCCGCGCTCATGGTTCCTACAGGAAAAGCATACAGCAGTGCCTGTCCTGCGTTCTGATACCAAGGATGTTTCAGGAAATCCGTTCCCGTGATGTGTGAGAACAGGCTGGGTACGTAATATAAAGTCTTGACATTGGCCGTAAAATATCCCGTACCGTTGTGCCATTCTCCGTCGCGGTTAAAACCGGATGCCGGAGCGCGTGAGGTCCAAAGCTCATAGCAGTATTCAAGCATCTCGCGTGCAGTAGCGTTGTTTTCATAGAACATCAGACCGATTTCAATCGTCTGACGCAAGCCATGCTGCCAGAAGTGGTTGTCGAAGATGTGCGTTTCTTCCGTTCCTTTGCGCATCGGGTCGTGATGATGCTTCGCTATTTTAAAGACAAGTGTCTCGATTTGTTTTAGCTCTTCGGGTTTGAACATCTTGTGACACGCATCGTAAGCCATCAGCAACTGCTCTATCAAGTCCCCGCAGAAGAAGTCATCTCGAAGAAGTTTTGCGTCCGGTTCCCCTTTTGCGAGATAGTTGCGTACCATTGTCACCATCTTGTCAGCATATTTCTGTTCTCCTGTAAGGGTGTATGCAGTATGCAGATAGGTGATGTACAGCAGTTCGGTTCTTGCTTTTGGGAAGGGATTGGCATCCTGCTGGTAGTCGAGTCCCATTTGTGCCCGTCGGAGCATCTCCTTGTATTCCGGGTTGGCGGCAATGTTCGGACGCGATTGTTTCAGGTCGTCTTCGAGGAAGCAATACATGCGCGGATAGCCCTTCGGAAGGTTTCTGAAAAAGGTGTCGTATGACGGAGTGACAAACTGCGGTTCGTCTCCGGTGATATTGAAACTATATACCTGGCTCCATCCTTTCGGCTTTCCGTCGGATGACACCTTGCGGTAACGCCAATACCATGCTCCCTTGTCGAGAATCTTGTGCGGGTTGAACATCAGCCACGGCTTCGGTTCTCCCGTGATGGTCTTTCCGGCAGGGAAAGTCTTGTCCATACTCATTTCGAACTGTACCAGATCCGTTTTTGAATGTTCGCTCTTAGGAAGAAGCAGCGGAGTGGGGTTCAGATACACTTGGTGCATCGATTGCGGATAA
>CALUIZ010000036.1 GCA_944320815.1 uncultured Phocaeicola sp.
TCTGCGTTCCAAGGCTCTGCATCATAAGCCCAATGAAATAAAAGCCTATGATTTCGAGGATGAGAGATGTTTAATCCGGGATAATCTTTATCTAATTGTTTGTGAAAGTCTGATTTTGTATTGTCAATCATATCTGAACTAATGTATTTAGTCCAGCTCTGATTACTTTTCGTGTCTTTTGACCGACTGAACAATTTAAGGTTGTATTCAAATCCTAAGACATCCATAATATCTTCGCAATGCTGAATAAACCCGCTATGAGCGTAGCTATTCAGCACTGAAAATAATAGGATAAGGGTAAATGCTCCTGCTTTCTGTATTATATTTGTTTTAATCACTTTCTTTATCTTTTGAATCGTCATCACCGGAGAAAAAGTCACATATACTATTCCAAGTTTTTGACCACCACGATGGTTCGCTCGTTTTTGGAGTAGTATCTTTTGTATCTTCATCAGAAAACCAACTTTTGAAAGTTTTCCATATCTTCGCCCACCATGATTCTTTCTTCTCAATAACAGTACACTGATATTCATCCTTACTTGCAATATTCGCAAAAACAGTTCTACCACTTACCGAATACAAATACGGCTTTAAATCTTTATCATCTGAATCATATTTATACATCAGGTTAATTCCGTTGGCAAAGACTATCCGTAAATAATAACCTTCTTGCTTAGTTGAATGATATGGTCTGTACCTAAGGCTATCACCTGAGAATTTTATTTTAGCACCATTGCTTTCACTTTTATCAATATAATCATTTCCCCATTCCTCACATTCTAAGTTCGTGTCATAGCTTTTGGGGGCATGGTCTTTGCAAAAATCTATAATATCCACAATATCATCATTCGATAAAGAGAACTCGCTCATTCGCGGCCATTCTTCTTTCCGTATTTTTTCATAATCAATATTTTTCTTTAGAATGAATACCTTATTGGGAATAAGAGTTTCAAAAAACAAATATTTAAGATCTTTGTTTGCCTTAAAACAATCTACATCTTCTATTTCATCCAAAGTTACTCCTTCAGTAAATGCAGTTCGTAGTTGTTGTATGGTAACCTTTTTTGCTTTATGGTTCTCTATGTAAATAGATATGTCGCCGACATTATAAGAAATACGTTCAGGTAAGATAATATGTAATTCATCATTTAGGTGAGTACCAATCCACAGATGATACCATTTCCTATAACTGACATCATTAAAACTAATTATTTTCGAGATGTTTTCCCAAGCGTTTTCTTTCGAGTTAATTAGGAAAGTTATGTATGAATCAAAATTTATTCCAGAATTCTTACTAAATGAAGCCTGTATATTTGTATTTAGAACTGGATATTTAGCCATCATCGGCAACAATTTGGCTGCGGCCATAAATAAAAGATTATGGTCTGACGCATTAGGATCATCTATGCCCATCCGTATTAAATCCAATCCCTTTTCTTCGTTTTTCAATTCATACAGATATACCATTGCACATTGCAAAATAGCAGCACTATTGCTGGGAAGGTTTTGCAGTGCTATGTTTATTAATTGCTCCTTTTCTATATTTGATAAGTTTTTCTCATAAGACAGTCTTGTTAAAGCAATACAACCACTTTTCTCATCATATCTTAATATAGGAGCTTTCTTATACATATTAAGATAAGCTGCAAAATTTGGCCTTGCCTTATCGTACTGTCCCAAATCTACATACCCCATCCCTAAATGGTAATAGTATTCAGCGATTTGTTCATAAGTTTTGCGGTGGTCTTCAAGCAATCGAACACGTTTTGCTGCATCAGGCTCTGAAATATAGTCACTGAACAAATTTGCCGTAGCTTCCGTTAATCTGTCATTTTCGCTGAGATGATATTTATTGTAAAGACTGAAGACTATGCTTAGAGCTGTTTTCCGCACATCATTTATAGTATTCAAGTCTTCTTTACGTAAATCCCACATAGCACGTAGTTCCTCTATATTCTGTTCCCCTTGCATAGTCTTATATTCTACAGCAGAGCGAGCTGCCGTAAGCAAAGTCTGAAAAGCGAGTTGGTATCCCATTCCCGGTCCTGCGTTTCCTGTTAACAACATTGTTGGGTCTAAGGCATTGGATAGTGCCGCCCACTTCATATTATCTCTTTTTATGGACTGCAGTCGTCTGAGCAAAGCACGTTCTTCTTCCGTTATCTCAAATCTACTAACTGCGTCTAACAACTCTATCCTAAAATCGTTGATTTCATATAATCCTATTATTTGCTCCATTGTTAGGTTATTCAACAGTTGATCAGATTCATGCTCAAGGACAGTCATGGATTTGTTATGGACAATATTTGTCAATGTCGTGATGCAATAATTCATCTGGGCAATGACCATGTCCTTATCGGATTGAGCAAATGTATAGGGGACATTGGAAAAGATTATAGCCAATGTCAGGGCAACAGCTTTCATGTAGGATGAGATTTTCATATTATCGCGCCTTTTATTGTCATTTAATCAAATGTTATTCCTTTTAATTCCGCTCCACAGACTTGTTCTGTGGGAACAAAACGGGAACATTCTTAAAAGAAGAAAAGGATAAGTCGTTTATTATTAACTACTTATCCTTTATTTTGTACCCAGACCCGGGGTCGAACCGGGATGGATTTTACTCCACTGGTGTTTGAGACCAGCGCGTCTACCGATTCCGCCATCTGGGCATTTCTGTTGGAATGCGTTGCAAAGGTACGCTTTTTCCTTGGATTTGCAACTTTTTTCTGGGGCAAATACTCAAAAAAGGCTTGTCTAACACATTTTAAAGGGCTTTTGAGGGGTTTCTGGCAAAAAAAAACTATCTTAGCGTAAACTTTAATGCTATCCATCATTACCATGAGTAATAATAATTTTTATTGTATAATCATGGCTGGCGGAACTGGACGCAGGTTCTGGCCGTATAGCCGAAAAGCGTTGCCGAAGCAGTTCCTTGACTTCTTCGGGAGTGGACAGACTCTTATTCAGCAGACTTATGAAAGGTATAGGCAAATCATTCTTCCGGAAAACATTTATATTTCTACTTATAAGGATTATAAGGACATTGTGCTGGAGATGTTGCCTGAAGTGAAGGAAAGTCAGTTGATTATAGAGGAGGAGCACAGAAACACCGCTCCTGCAATTGCGTATGCCTCACATGTGATTCAGAAAATCAATCCGGATGCCACGGTGATTATGGCTCCTTCCGACAGTATGGTGCTCAAACAGGAAGAGTTCAGGCGGGAAGTGTTGAAGGGGATGGAATTCGCGTCACATTCAGGCAAGCTTCTGGTGCTGGGCATCAAGCCTACATATCCGGAGACGGGATATGGGTATATCCAGATAGATGAAGAACACGAAGAGGATTTCTACAAGATAAAGACTTTCATTGAAAAGCCGGCCGGAGAATTCGCCAAGATGTTTGTCCAGAGCAATGAGTTCTACTGGAATTCAGGAATATTCATTTGGCATATCAATACAATACAGAAGGCATTTCATGAAATGCTGTCGGATGTCTGTCCGCGTGTGGAATGCGACCGTCCGGATTTCAGTTCGTGCCCGAACAGTTCCTTTGACACTAGCATCATGGAAAAGGCCGACAATGTGTATGTACAGCCTTGTGATTTCGGATGGGCGGATATTGGCACATGGGGAGCCCTGTATGGTCTGCTGCCGAAAGACGGGGACCGGAATGTGGTGATAGACAGCAATACGATGCTTTACGGATGCAAGGATTGTCTGGTTATGATGCCGAAAGATAAGCTGGCCGTGGTTCAGGATCTGGAGGGGTATCTGGTGGTGGAGAAAAACAATGCCCTGCTTATCTGCAGAAAAGATGACCAGAATGCCATTCGCAAGTTTGTGAATGACGTGGAAATGCGTTTCGGAGAGAAATACTCCTGATGACTAATGGTTTAATAATGAACAATTGATAATTAGGGACATCTGCAAAATGCGGTAGATAAAAGGAGTCGAGAGGAATTATGCCTTCGACAAGGGATTAAACCAGTTCTAATAAGGATATTGGTCTCAGATTGTTAAAACCTTTTTGAGGGGCGAAGCCTCCTTTGACTCCCTATCCGCATTGCTCATTGTTCGTCGTTCATTGTCTGGAAATCTTTTCTTCTCAGCACGAAGCTGTTGCTCAGGTACTTTTCACGTACGATTTTATTTTCCGCAAGTTCTTCGGGAGTGCCTTGGAAGAGAATTTTCCCTTCAAACAGCAGATATGCCCGGTCGGTAATGCTCAGTGTCTCCTGTACGTTGTGGTCGGTGATGAGGATGCCGATATTCTTGTCCTTCAGTTTCCATACGATATGCTGTATGTCTTCCACGGCAATAGGGTCGACACCCGCGAAAGGTTCGTCGAGCATGATGAACTTCGGGTCGATGGCAAGGCAGCGGGCGATTTCCGTACGCCGGCGTTCACCTCCGGAAAGCTGGTCTCCCAGATTCTTCCTTACTTTCTGCAGACGGAATTCCGCTATCAGGCTTTCCAGTTTCTCTTTCTGGTATTCCGGACTCTTGTTTGTCAGCTCCAGAACGGAAGCGATGTTGTCCTCCACGCTCATCTTCCGGAATACGGATGCCTCCTGCGCCAGATAACCGATGCCTATCTGTGCCCGTTTGTACACCGGATAGGACGTGATGTCCTGATTGTTGAGGTAAATATGGCCTTCGTTGGGGACTATCAGTCCTGTCGTCATGTAGAAGGAAGTGGTTTTCCCCGCACCGTTCGGCCCCAGCAGTCCTACAATCTCACCCTGTTTCACATTGATGGACACATGGCTTACCACCGTGCGTTTGCCATATTTTTTCACGAGATTTTCTGTCCGCAGCACCATTCGTCCGTCGGAAGGGAGTTCGAAGGCTTCTGTCGTATGTGGTTGGTTTTCTTGCTCTGCCATAATAGAATCGTTCAGTGCTGCAAAAGTAGTAAAATTCTTGGGTTCTATGGTTTTTAGGTCGAAATTCGTGTCATCTTTTATTATAATATAGCTAAAAAACCGTACTTTTGCATCAAACATTATTGAAACTTATGGTAAAGCCTGTAACGAAGTTCGGAGATTATCTCGTGCTGATGGGGCGTGTGTTTTCCCGTCCCGAGCGTTTCCGGATGTATTTTAAGCAGTATGTCAATGAGATGGTGCAGCTGGGCATCAATTCGATTGGCATTGTTCTGTTGATTTCGTTCTTCATCGGTGCAGTAATCTGCATCCAGATTAAGTTGAACATCGAAAGCCCTTGGATGCCCCGTTTTGTCGTGGGATATACCACCCGTGAAATTTTGCTGCTTGAGTTTTCCTCCTCTATCATGTGTTTGATTTTGGCGGGCAAGGTAGGTTCGAACATCGCTTCAGAGATAGGGACGATGCGCGTTACCCAGCAGATTGACGCGCTGGAGATTATGGGCATCAATTCCGCCTCCTATCTGATCCTTCCCAAGATTCTCGGTCTGATGACCATGATTCCTTTTCTTGTGATATTCAGTATTTTTTCCGGAATTGTCGGTGCCTTCTGTACGGCATGGTTTGCGGGCATCATGAATGCGACCGACCTGGAATATGGTCTGCAATATTGTTTTGTGGAATGGTATATATGGTGTGGATTCATCAAGTCGCTTTTCTTTGCTTTCATCATAGCCAGCGTGTCGGCCTATTTCGGCTATACGGTGGAGGGAGGTTCCATTGCGGTGGGAAAAGCCAGCACAGATTCAGTGGTGTCGAGCAGTGTGCTGATTCTGTTCTCTGATTTGATACTTACTCAATTGTTGATGGGATGATACAACTGAAATCTATATGCAAGTCGTTTGAGGGGCGTATGGTCCTCGACGACATCAATTTCTCTTTCGATGGAGGAAAGACGAACCTGATTATCGGACAGAGCGGTTCCGGAAAGACGGTGCTGATGAAGTGCATCGTAGGACTGCTTACTCCTGAAAAGGGGGAGGTGCTTTATGACGGGCGCAATCTTGTGGACATGGGAAAAAAGGAAAAGCGTGCGCTGCGCCGGGAAATGGGGATGATTTTTCAGAGTGCCGCCTTGTTTGATTCGCTGTCGGTGCTTGAGAATGTCATGTTTCCTCTCGACATGTTTTCGAACGACACATATCGTGAGAGGGTGAAGCGTGCCCAGTTCTGTCTGGACCGTGTCAACCTGATTGATGCGCAGCACAAATATCCCGGAGAGATCAGCGGCGGTATGCAGAAGCGTGTGGCGATTGCGCGTGCCATCGCTCTCCAGCCGAAGTACCTGTTCTGCGACGAGCCTAATTCCGGGCTTGACCCTAAAACCTCATTGGTGATTGATGACCTTATTCATGGCATCACTACGGAGTATAACATGACAACCATCATCAATACGCACGACATGAACTCGGTGATGGGGATAGGTGACAGCATTCTTTATATCTATCAGGGACATAAAGAGTGGGAAGGCACGAAAGATGATGTGTTCGATGCGACGAACGAGCGACTGAACAATTTCATCTTCGCTTCAGACCTGCTGCGGAAGGTCAAGCAGGAGGAAATCAGAAACAAATGATGCGCTGCCAGAAACATTGGGACATTCTCGGTTGAATATCCTGATGCTCCGGTAAAAAGTTCCCGGTGTTTTCAGGGAAGTTTTCTGAAGCTTCGGGGTGGGAGAAAATGCGGTGTCCTGTCCGCATTTTTCTTTTTTTAGCTTGAGTTTTTGGTTATTGCGAGATTAAGCATTATTTTTGCAACCGCTTTGTGGAGATATAGAAAAGAAACTAATAATTAAATAAACAACTCAGAAATGAATATTTCATTGCAAAATGTTGACAAAGTAAGCGCGGTGCTTACTGTCCAGATTGAAAAGGCTGATTATCAGGCACAGGTTGAAAAGGCACTGAAGACTCTCCGTAAGAGAGTGGACATGCCCGGATTCCGTAAAGGTATGGTTCCGATGGGACTGATTAAAAGACAGTACGGCACTTCTGTATTGGTGGAAGAAGTGGACAAGTTGCTGCAGGAAAAGGTCGGCGAATATATCCGTGACAATAAGGTGAATATGCTGGGTACTCCGCTGCCAAAGGAAAGCAACGCGAATTTCGCCACTGACGAAAACTTTGAGTTCTCTTTTGACATTGCTCTGGCTCCTGAATTTGAGCTGACTCTTTCCAAGGATGACACGATTGACTATTATGACATTGACGTGACCGACGATATGGTTGACCAGCAGGTGAAAATGTACACCCAGCGTACGGCAAAGTATGACAAGGTGGAAGAATATCAGGATAATGATATGCTGAAAGGTCTGCTGGCTGAACTTGATGAAAACGGCAATACAAAAGAAGGTGGCGTTCAGGTGGAAGGTGCGGTGATGATGCCTTCTTACATGAAGAATGATGAGCAGAAAGCGATTTTCAGTGGCGCGAAAGTGAATACGGTGCTGGTGTTCAATCCTTCTGTCGCTTTCGACAACAATGAGGCTGAACTGGCTTCTCTGCTGAAAGTGAAGAAAGAGGAAGTGGCCAACTACAAAGGCAACTTCAGCTTCCAGATTGAAGAGATCACCCGCATGATTCCGGGCGACCTGAATCAGGAACTGTTCGACCAGGTGCTGGGCGAAGGAAAGGCACATTCGGAGGAAGAGTTCCGTGCTCAGATCAAGAGTGTGATTGCCGGCCAGTTCGCCGCAGACAGCGATTACAAATTCCTGATTGACGTGCGTACTTATGCGATGAACAAAATCGGAAAACTGGAATTCGCTGATGAGCTGATGAAACGTATCATGCTCGACAACAACAAGGATAAGGGCGAGGAGTTTGTGGCTCAGAACTATGACAAGAGCATCGAAGAGCTCACATGGCACCTGATTAAGGAGAAACTGGTGGCAGCCAATAATATAAAGGTGGAGCAGGCCGACATTACCGAAATGGCCAAGGAAGCTACCCGTGCCCAGTTTGCCCAATATGGTATGATTAATGTTCCTGATGAACTGCTTGAAAATTATTCCAAGGAAATGATGAAGAAGCGTGAAAGCGTGGAGGCATTGGTGAACCGTGCTGTCGAAACTAAACTTTCCGCCGCGCTGAAGGAACAGGTCGCATTGAACCATAAGGCTGTGTCGGCAGAAGAATTCAACAAAATGTTTCAATAACATGTCTTGCAGGTGAGGCGATTTGCTAAAACTTGCTAAAAAAGGGGGCTTTTAATCGGACTCCTTCCGCAAAATGTAAGTGTTTTGTACTTTTGTTTGTTTGGAAGGGAAGGATTGAAGGCCTCCTTTTCATTGTGTGTAACTAAAACAGTTTTTAATATGATGGACGATTTTAGAAAATATGCTACCAGGCATCTTGGTATGAACAGCATGGTGCTTGATGACGTGATCAAGTCGCAGGCTGGATATTTGAATCCGTATATTCTGGAAGAACGTCAGCTGAACGTGACGCAGCTTGACGTATTTTCCCGTCTGATGATGGACCGTATCATCTTTCTAGGCACTCCGATAGATGATTATACGGCCAACACGCTGCAGGCGCAGTTGCTGTATCTGGATTCCGTAGATTCAGGAAAGGACATTTCCATTTATATCAACTCGCCGGGCGGCTCCGTTTATGCCGGATTGGGGATTTATGACACCATGCAGTTTATCAGCAGTGATGTGGCCACTATCTGTACCGGTATGGCGGCTTCGATGGCAGCGGTGCTGCTTGTGGCTGGAAAGGAAGGGAAGCGTTCGGCACTGACCCATTCCCGCGTGATGATCCATCAGCCGATGGGTGGGGCGCAGGGACAGGCTTCGGACATCGAAATCACTGCCCGCGAAATTCAGAAGCTGAAGAAAGAACTTTATACGATCATCGCCGAACACTCTCATACGGATTTCGACAAAGTGTGGGCGGATTCTGACCGTGACTATTGGATGACCGCTCAGGAGGCCAAAGACTATGGGATGATTGATGAAGTCCTTTCGCGCAAGCCGGCAATGCCGCAACAGAATGTAACAGAATAAAAGGATAGATACATTGGAAGACAATAAAAGTTCAAGAAACAAAAGACGGTGCAGCTTCTGCGGTCGTTCTGAAAATGAGGTCGGCTTTCTCATTACAGGCATCAACGGATGCATCTGCGACAGTTGCGCCGAACAGGCTCATGAGATTGTTCAGGAGGCGCTCAGCCAGAAAGGCAGAGCCGCCGGAGAACTGAAATTGGCCGAACTTCCGAAGCCGAAGGACATCAAGGCTTTTCTGGACCAGTACGTGATCGGGCAGGATGATGCCAAGCGGTATCTGTCGGTGGCTGTGTACAACCATTACAAGCGTCTGCTCCAGACCAAGGATGACTCGGATGTGGAGATAGAAAAGTCGAACATCATCATGGTGGGAAGCACTGGCACGGGGAAGACTCTGTTGGCGCGTACTATTGCCAAGCTCCTTCATGTGCCTTTTACTATCGTGGACGCGACGGTGCTGACGGAAGCCGGTTATGTGGGTGAGGATATAGAAAGCATATTGACGCGCCTGCTTCAAGTGGCCGACTACAATGTGGCGGAGGCGGAGCGTGGAATCGTGTTCATTGATGAAATTGACAAGATAGCCCGTAAGGGAGACAATCCTTCCATTACCCGCGACGTGAGTGGGGAAGGTGTGCAGCAGGGTCTGCTGAAACTGCTGGAAGGTTCGGTGGTCAATGTGCCTCCTCAGGGCGGCCGCAAGCATCCGGACCAGAAGATGATTCCGGTAAACACGAAGAACATTCTGTTCATCTGCGGAGGCGCGTTCGATGGAATCGAGCGTAAGATTGCCCAGCGGCTGAATACGAACGTGGTGGGCTATAATGCCGCCAAGGAACAGGTGAAGATTGACCGGAGCAACCTGATGCAGTATATTGCTCCCCAGGACTTGAAGTCTTTCGGGCTGATACCGGAAATCATCGGCCGTCTGCCGGTGCTGACATATCTGAATCCGTTGGACCGTACGGCATTGCGGAACATCCTGACGGAACCCAAGAATTCCATCATCAGACAGTATGTGAAACTGTTTGAGATGGACGGGGTGAAGCTGGAGTTCGAGCCGGAAGTGTTCGATTATATTGTAGACAAGGCGGTAGAGTACAAGCTGGGTGCCCGCGGTCTGCGTTCAATTGTGGAAACAATCATTACGGACACGATGTTCGAGATTCCTTCCCGGAACGTTGACCGTTTTGTCGTGACGCTGGATTATGCGAAGGAGCAGATGGGCAAAGCCAATCTGTCGCGTCTGCAAATGGCATAAAAGCCGTTTTGTGAAAAAAAGAAATCTTTGGAGAAAATATTCGGCGAAATCTTTGCATAATATGGAAAGTTGTTTATAACTTTATGCAGAGAAAATTTCTACAGGACTAATATTAAATCTAAGGACAATGGCGGAAAATATCAATTTGGCAGAGCAGTTGAAAAAGTATTTCGGGTTCGACACGTTTAAAGGGAATCAGGAGGCGATTATCCGGAGCTTGTTATCCGGAAAAGATACTTTTGTGCTGATGCCTACGGGTGGAGGCAAGTCGCTTTGCTACCAGCTTCCTTCTCTGTTGATGGAAGGTACTGCAATTGTCATTTCTCCGCTTATTGCCTTGATGAAGAATCAGGTGGATGCGATGCGCAACTTCAGTGAAGAAGACGGTGTGGCGCATTTCATCAATTCTTCGTTGACGAAGTCGGCTGTTGAGCAGGTAAAGTCAGACATCCTTTCGGGGAAGACCAAGCTGCTGTATGTGGCGCCTGAATCGTTGACAAAAGAAGACAATGTGGAATTTTTGAAGCATGTGAAGATTTCTTTCTATGCTGTCGATGAAGCGCACTGCATTTCGGAATGGGGGCACGACTTCCGGCCGGAATACCGGCGCATACGTCCGATCATTGATGAAATCGGAAAAGCACCGGTTATCGCGTTGACCGCCACGGCCACTCCGAAAGTGAAGATGGATATCCAGAAGAATCTGGGAATGACTGACGCTGCGGAATTCAAGTCTTCGTTCAACCGCCCGAACCTGTATTATGAAGTGAAAGCGAAGACGAGCAATGTGGATTCTGACATAGTGAGGTTCATCAAGCATAATGAAGGCAAGTCGGGCATCATATATTGTCTGAGCCGCAAGAAGGTGGAAGAGCTTGCCGAGATACTTCAGGCTAACGGTATCAAGGCGCGCGCCTACCATGCGGGGATGGATTCCGCCACGCGCAATGCTAACCAGGATGCTTTCCTGAAGGAAGACATTGACGTGATTGTGGCGACCATTGCATTCGGCATGGGAATTGACAAGCCTGACGTGCGTTTCGTGATTCATTATGATGTGCCCAAGAGTCTGGAAGGATATTATCAGGAAACGGGACGTGCCGGACGTGACGGAGGGGAAGGATTGTGCATCACATTCTATTCGAACAAGGATTTGCAGAAACTGGAGAAGTTCATGCAGGGGAAGCCGGTGTCGGAGCAGGAAATCGGACGGCAGCTCTTGCAGGAGACGGCCGCTTATGCGGAGTCATCGCTGTGCCGTAGGAAGATATTGTTGCATTATTTCGGCGAAGAATATACCGAAGACAATTGTGGTAATTGTGATAACTGTTTAAATCCTAAGAAACAAGTGGAGGCTCAGGATGCATTGTGTACGGTGATTGAAACAATCATCGCTGTAAAAGAAAATTTTAAACAAGAATATATTCTTGACATATTGTTGGGCAAGGAAACTTCTGAGGTGCTCGCGCATCAGCATGAGGATCTGGAAGTGTTTGGTGCCGGAATGGGTGAGGAAGACCGGTTGTGGAACGCGGTAATCCGCCAGGCATTGATTGCCGGTTATTTGAGTAAGGATGTGGAAAACTATGGTTTGCTGAAAGTGACCCCCGAAGGGCACAAGTTCTTGAAGAAACCGAAATCATTCAAGATTGTCGAAGATACGGATTTTGACGATGAGGAGGTGGAGGAAACTCCTATGAGGAGCGGCGCTTCATGTGCGGTGGACCCTGTGTTGTATTCCATGTTGAAGGACTTGCGCAAGAAGATGTCCAAAAAGCTGGATGTCCCGCCGTATGTGATTTTCCAGGATCCGTCGCTGGAAGCGATGGCGACCATTTATCCGGTGACGCTTGAAGAATTGCAGAATATTCCGGGTGTGGGTGCCGGGAAAGCGAAACGCTACGGACAGGAGTTCTGTGATCTGATCAAGAAACATTGTGAAGAGAATGAAATAGACCGCCCAGAAGACTTGCGCGTGCGTACGGTCGCCAACAAGTCGAAACTGAAGGTGTCTATCATACAGAGCATTGACCGGAAGGTGGCGCTTGATGACATTGCGGTGGCGAAAGGCATTGAGTTCGGTGAACTGCTGGATGAGATTGAGGCCATTGTCTATTCGGGTACGAAGTTGAACATCGACTATTTCTTGGATGAAATCATGGATGAAGACCACATGCAGGACATTTACGATTATTTCAAGGAGTCGACAACCGACAAGATTGAAGATGCGATGGATGAGTTGGGCGATGAATATACGGAAGACGAAATCCGTCTGGTGCGGATCAAGTTCATTTCTGAGATGGCCAACTGACGCAGAATAGCAGAATATGAGGGGAGCATGCGGGGATAGTGAATGTTTCCGCATGCTCTTTTTGAAAAAGATGTTAACCGTTCTGTGTAAGTTGGAATAAAAACTGTATATTTGCACGCAATAATATCTAAACGCATAAAGTCCTATGTCATTTATTGCAGATAAAGTTGTTATGGACGGATTGACGTATGATGACGTATTGTTGATTCCGGCCTATTCAGAAGTATTGCCTAAGACAGTCGAACTCTCGACTAAGTTTTCACGTAACATTGAGTTGAAGATTCCGTTTGTGACCGCAGCTATGGATACGGTCACAGAAGCTCAGATGGCTATTGCGATTGCCAGAGAGGGAGGAATCGGAGTGATTCATAAGAACATGCCTATCGAAGAGCAGGCACGTCAGGTGGCTATTGTAAAGCGTGCTGAGAATGGCATGATTTATGATCCGGTGACCATCAAGAGAGGTTCTACGGTGAAAGATGCGCTGGCCATTATGGCGGAATATAAAATCGGCGGCATTCCTGTGGTAGATGACGAGAATTATCTGGTGGGCATTGTCACGAACCGTGACCTCCGTTTTGAGAAGGATATGTTGAAACGGATTGATGAGGTGATGACCAAGGAGAACATTGTCACTACTGCTCCGGGAACGGACATGGAGACTGCTTCGAACATTCTTCAGGAAAATAAGATTGAAAAGTTGCCGGTGGTTGATGCCAACGGGAAGTTGGTCGGACTGATCACTTATAAGGATATAACGAAGGCAAAGGATAAACCGATGGCCTGCAAGGACGCGAAAGGCCGTCTGCGTGTGGCTGCCGGTGTCGGTGTGACGAATGACACGCTGGACCGTATGGCTGCTTTGGTGGCTGCCGGTGCGGACGCGATAGTGATTGATACGGCTCATGGCCATTCCAAATATGTGATTGAGAAACTGAAGGAAGCCAAGAAGGCGTTCCCGGGAATTGATATTGTTGTAGGCAACGTGGCTACCGGTGCGGCTGCAAAGGCATTGGTTGAGGCTGGAGCTGATGCGGTGAAGGTCGGTATCGGGCCGGGTTCCATCTGTACGACGCGTGTGGTTGCGGGTGTCGGCGTACCTCAGCTGACTGCTGTATATGATGTGGCCAAGGCCTTGGAAGGTACTGGGGTACCTTTAATTGCCGATGGCGGACTGCGCTATTCTGGCGATGTGGTGAAGGCACTGGCGGCAGGCGGATACTGCGTGATGATCGGTTCGCTTGTGGCCGGAACGGAGGAGTCGCCGGGAGATACGATCATTTTCAATGGACGTAAGTTCAAGTCATATCGCGGAATGGGTTCGTTGGAGGCAATGGAGAACGGTTCAAAAGACCGTTATTTCCAGTCGACTACGACCGACGTGAAGAAACTGGTGCCGGAAGGCATTTCTGCCCGTGTGCCGTATAAGGGAACATTGTATGAAGTGATTTACCAGCTGGTAGGTGGTTTGCGTGCCGGTATGGGATATTGTGGCGCGCATAATATTATGGAGCTGCATAATGCCAAGTTCACTCGTATCACAAATGCGGGTGTGCTGGAAAGTCATCCTCATGATGTGACGATTACGAGCGAGGCACCGAACTATAGCCGTCCGCAATAATCGTTTTAACGAAGGAAATAGAATTGGGGCGTGGCGGATTCCGAATGGTCCGGCATGCCCCAATTGTTTGTTGTGTCAGAAGAAAAGGAGGAACATATGGTGTGGCGGAAAATAATCGCAGCTTTTGTTATGGCGGCATTCTTTTGTTTCCCGTCTCATGCGGAGACAAACAATCAGATATTGCTGTCTATCGACGGAAAGCCGGTGTCTGTGGACGAGTTTAATTATTATTATGCCCAGACGGCTTCGGGAAAAAGACTCTCTCCGGAGGGTTTCTTGAATCGTTTCCTGAATTTTAAGCTGAAGGTATCCGATGCGCGTAGGCAGAGGTGGGATACTTTGCCTGATTTTCGTCTGCAGTGCAGTCTGTTGCAGGGGAAGGCTCTGGAGTGTTACCTTGCCGGTCCGGATGAGAGAAGTGTTGTCCGGTCTTCCCGTTGCGGAAATGGATCATTGCATTTCTGGTCAGGAAAATGGGTGAAAGTGGAATATATATCCCTGTTTCTTCCTCAGCGTGCTTCGGCCGTTGATGTGCGTAAGGCCCGCCAGTCGATTGATTCGGTATACCATGCCTTGAGGGGAGGAGCATCTTTTCGTGAACTGTCGCTGTTGTATGATTCCGGGACGACCCATAAATATCCGGCTGACGGATGGATGCCGCTGGATGGGATGCTCAATGAGTTCTCAGATTGTCTCCGTCTTCTGAAACGTGGCGAATTTTCCAGTCCCTTCTCTTCTCCATTGGGCTTTCATATCATACGCTTGGTTGACAGCAGGAATATGATGGGGTCTGAAGAGGCTTTGCCGGCTATCCGGACATTGTTGGAATGTGAGGGAGCTGATTCTCCGGTTGTAGACAGAAACAGATTTTCGGCATGGCGGGAGAATGGCGGCTCTGCGTCTGGAGGAGAATCAGGTATGCTGGAACGGATAGAGGACGAGCTTCTTGCGGCGTACTGGGATGAGCGGAATGTCTTTGCAGGCAATGGGGACGTTTCGGATGAGGAGTTGGAAAATTATTTCAATGCGCACAGACAAGATTATGTCTGGGACTTGCCTCATTTTAAGGGTGGGGTGATTCATTGTCTGGACAGAAAGGCTGCTTCAAGACTGAAAAGAAAGTTGAAAAGGGTTCCATTGTCTCGGTGGGAGGAAGAGGTCAGGAATCTTGCAAGGGAAGACGGAAGGTTGAAGGCGGAAGTGGAAACCGGACTTTTTCAGATTGGAACGAACGAGTATGTCGACAGACTGGCTTTCAGATGCGGTGATTTCATTCCGAAACCGGAATTGCCTTATACTTTTGTGATTGGCAGACGTCTGAAAAAAGGACCGGATGATTATTCGGATGTGGAAGAGGAAGTGAAAAGGGACTATCTTGAATTTTGTGAAGAAGAAAGACTGAAAGATTTGAAAAATCAATTCTTCGTAGAAATCAATCAAGACGTTTTAAAAACCGTTAATTGTAGTGGAAGTGAATGATTAATGCTGTATCTTCGTTCGCTGATTGAGAAGTAGATTTATGGATCGGAGGATAGCATGGACTGCGGTGTTTTGCTTGTTGTGCCTTGGGGGATGCCGTTCGTCTGCAAATGATTCGGAAGGGAATGACCCGTTGCTCCGTGCAGGTGATTTTTATCTGTATCGGAGTGAGGTGGAATCTGCCCTTCCTGCAGGTGTGCATGGATCGGACAGCGTTCGTTTTGTGGAGAAGTATATGCGGGCATGGGCAGAAGACATGTTGTTGTATCAGCAGGCTGAAGAGAATCTTCCGGAAAGTGAGGAGATAACACGTCGTGTGGAGGCCTATCGCCGTGCGTTGGTCATGCATGCATATCAGGAAAGACTCGTTGAGCAGGAATTGATTGCAGATGTGACGTATGAGGAGGTGGAGGCTTATTATGAAACTCACTGTAAAGAGTTCGTTGCGACAGAGCCTTATTTGAAGGGGGTGTTTCTGAAGATTCCTTTGCGTGCCTCTTTTCCAAAGATGCTGCGCGGGTGGTTGAAAAACCCGGCGGGGGATAATCTGGACCGTTTGGAAAAGTATTGTCTCTCACATGCGGTGAATTATGATTGTTTTCCGGAAAAATGGCGTGCGGTTTCTGAAATGTCTTCGCGGATGCCGTTGGTGGAAAAAGGGGCTGATTATTTTCGCCGCCATAAGAACATGGAAGTGACAGACTCTGTGTTCCGCTATTTCTTGTATGTGAGTGAGGTGATGTCTCCGGGTGATTGTTTGCCGTTGGAGCATGCCGCGGGTGAGATAAAAGAAATTTTGGTGAATCTGAAGCGTGCCGGGTATATAAGCCGGATGAAGTCGGATTTTTACAGGCAAGCTTTGGAAGATAAGAAAATAATTTATTATTGATTTGAAATGAACAAATTGTCTTTGATTAGCGTCTGTATTTGTGCCTTGTTCTTGGTGTGCGCCATTCCCGTACAGGCACAGGATAATGTGATTGATGAAGTGGTATGGGTGGTCGGTGATGAGGCTATCCTGAAGTCTGATGTGGAGAACGAACGCTTGAACGCACAGTATGAAGGGCGGCATTTTGACGGCGACCCTTATTGTGTGATTCCGGAAGAACTGGCAGTGCAGAAATTGTTCTTGCATCAGGCGGAAATTGACAGTGTGACTGTGACGGATCAGGAAGTGTTGCAGCAGGTGGAGGGGCGCATGTCTTGGCTGATAGATCAGATTGGTTCGAAGGAAAAGCTGGAGGAATATTATAACAAGACCTCCACTCAGATTCGGGAAATGCTTCGTGATAATATCCGCGACGGACTGACGGTGCAGCAGATGCAGCAGAAGATTGTGGGTGACATCAAACTGACTCCGGCCGAAGTGCGCAATTACTTTAGCCGCCTGCCTCAGGATAGCATCCCGTTTGTACCTACACAGGTGGAAGTGCAGATTATTACTCGTGAGCCGAAAATAAAGGAGGAGGAAATAGAGCGCGTGAAGAAAGAATTGCGTAGCTTTACGGACCGTATCAATAAGGGTGAAACCACTTTCTCTACATTGGCTCGTTTGTATTCGGAAGATCCGGGATCGGCGCGTCGTGGAGGTGAATACGGCTTTACAGGACGTGGGGAATTGACTCCTGAATTTGCCAATGTGGTGTTTAATCTGACTGATCCGAAGAAAATATCAAAGGTTTTTGAAACCGAATATGGCTTCCATATCGCTCAGTTGATAGAGAAAAGAGGAGACCGCGTCAGTTATCGACATATCCTGATGAAGCCGCGTGTGGATGAAAAAGACATTGAACGTGAGCTGAATCGTTTGGATACGCTTGCCAATGACATCCGGAAAGGAAAGGTTACTTTTGATGAGGCTGCAACATGGATATCTCAAGATAAGGATACGCGTAACAATCATGGACTGTTGGCGAATCCGCAGACCTCAACCTCTCGCTTTGAAATGCAGCAGCTTGCGGGGCTGATTTCGCAGGAAGTTGCCAAGGCTGTGGAGAATATGCAGATTGGTGAGGTTTCACAGCCTTTCACGATGATTAACAGCAAAGGAAAGGAAGTCTGTGCCATCGTGAAACTGAAGAATCGTATTGATGGGCATAAAGCTACCATTTCAGAAGATTATCAGCGTCTGAAGGAGATTGTAACGGCCAAAAGGAGTGAAGAGAAGCTTCAGAAATGGGTGCTTGACAAACAGCGGACTACTTATGTGCGTATTAGCCCGGAATGGCGCAAATGTGATTTTAAGTATCCGGGTTGGATAAAGCAGTGAGATATTGTGGCAAATGAATATAAAACGGAATAAAGAAGAGGGAGAGAAGCGTCCTCATCGTTTCTTGCTGGCCGTCGTGCTTTGTTTTATGGGATTTTGCGTGTCAGCGCAGGTCGGCAAGACATTGCAGGCAGGCAAGGATTCTTTGAATGCGGGAGCGGGGACTGCCGTCAGGATGGGAAGCGGGGACAGTGTGGGTATAGAACAGCGCAGGACAATATCGCCCCAGCCTGTAAGTGGCAGACCGGCGGCCAAGAGTAGGGTATTCCTGTTGCATTCTGATTTGTTGAGGAAAGATGCGAGTCGTCCGGATGCTCAGGTCGTGACAGGGAATGTGCGTTTTCGTCACGACAGCATTTATATGTATTGTGACAGTGCTTATTATTATGATAAGATAAGCAGCTTTGAAGCTTTCGGAAATGTACGGATGGAACAGGGTGATACACTTTTCCTTTATGGAGACCATTTGTATTATGACGGGTTGACCCAGATAGCGCGGATGCGTAACAATGTGCGGATGGAGAATCGTACCACAACGCTTCTGACGGATAGCCTGAATTATGACCGCGTTTATAATCTGGGGTATTTTTTTGATGGAGGCACAATGATGGACGACCAGAATGTGCTGACATCGGAATGGGGGGAGTATAGTCCTCAGACTAAACAGTCGGTGTTTAATTATAATGTGCGTCTGGTGAATCCGCAGTTTACTCTCACTTCAGATACTTTACGTTATAATACGGCTTCAAAGGTTGCGGATATCGTTGGCCCTTCTGATATATGGAGTGATGTGAATCATATTTATTCTGAAAAAGGAACTTATAATACCATAACGGGGATGGCGGATTTGTATGACCGCTCTGTGCTGACCAATGAAGGGAAGCAGTTGACGGGGGATACGCTTTTCTACAATCGGAATACTGGAGTCGGAGAGGCCTTTCATAATATGGTGATGACCGATACGGTGAACAGGAATATGATGACGGGTGAATATGGCTATTATAATGAACAGAAGAAGTTTGCTTTCGCTACGGACAGTGCGGTGGCAATAGATTATTCACAGGGAGACAGTCTTTTCCTTCATGCTGATACATTGCTGATGGAGACATTCAATCTGGATACGGACTCGATGTATCGGGAGATGAGGGCATTCCATAAGGTGCGGTTCTATCGTACGGATATTCAAGGGACAGCTGATTCTCTGGTCTTTTCTACGGTAGACAGTTGCTTGACAATGTATCGTGACCCGATTGTCTGGAACAAGAACCAGCAGTTGGTCGGGGAGGTGATGAAAGTGTACATGAATGACAGTACAATAGACTGGTCGCATATTATCGGACAGGCCCTTTCGGTAGAAGAACTGGATTCCGCATTGTATAATCAGGTGACGGGAAAAGAGATAAAGTCTTATTTCTCAGGTGGACAGATGAAAAAAACGGAAGTCATTGGCTCTGTACGTGTGGTGTATTATCCGATGGATTCAGACAGTACACTTATCGGAATGAATGTTTCCGAGACAAGCAAACTGGAAATCTATCTGGAGGACCAGAAGATAGAGCGTATGGTGATGAGCCCCAAATCGAACGGGACACTTTATCCGATGTCTCAGATACCTCCGGGCAAGGACAAACTTGAGAACTTTGTATGGTTTGACTATATTCGTCCGCGTAACAAGGCGGACATCTTCAATTGGAGGGCCAAACGTGTGGAAGACCAGTTGAAGAAGAATGTCCGAGGGCCTGTGGAGTTGCCGAACAGCCATTTGTTTGAGAAGGAAAAACAGAAATAGAAATTTGCAATATGAGTGACGTAATTCGGTTGTTGCCCGATTCTGTGGCGAACCAGATAGCGGCGGGGGAAGTGATTCAACGCCCGGCGTCGGTCGTAAAAGAGCTGGTGGAGAATGCCATAGATGCAGGGGCTGTACACATTGATGTCAGTGTGACGGATGCTGGAAAGACGTGTGTCCGGGTGATTGATGACGGGAAAGGAATGTCGGAAACAGATGCCCGCATGGCTTTCGAGCGTCATGCCACATCTAAGATTCGTGAGGCTTCCGACCTGTTTTCTCTGCATACGATGGGCTTCCGGGGAGAGGCTTTGGCTTCAATTGCGGCGGTGGCCCAAGTGGAGTTGCGTACATGTCAGGAAGAGGGGCAGTTGGGAACTTTGCTCGAAATCAGTGGGTCTAAAGTTGAAAACCAAGAGCCGGTGGCCTGTCCTAAAGGCTGTGACTTCTCAGTGAAAAATCTTTTCTTCAATGTGCCGGCACGGCGAAAATTCCTGAAATCCAATCAGACGGAGTTGAGCAATATCTTGACCGAGTTTGAAAGGGTAGCTCTGGTGAATCCGGATGTGTCTTTTGTCTTACATCATAATGGAACGGAAATGCTGAATCTTCCGGCTGCGGGACTGCGCCAACGCATTATGGGAGTGTTTGGAAAGAAACTGAATCAGGAATTGCTCACTCTTGATGTGAAGACGACCATGGTGAAAATCAGCGGATTTATAGGCAAGCCTGAATTTTCACGCAAAAAAGGAGCGCGTCAGTTCTTCTTTGTCAACGGACGATACATGCGTCATCCTTATTTTCATAAAGCGGTGACTGATGCATATGTGAATCTGATTCCAATGGGTGAGCAGGTGTCTTATTTCATCTATTTTGAGGTGGATCCAGCGAACATTGATGTGAATATCCATCCTACCAAGACGGAGATAAAGTTTGAGAATGAACAGGCTGTGTGGCAGATTCTGTCGGCAGCGGTCAAGGAAACGTTGGGACGTTTCAATGAGGTTCCTTCGATAGATTTCGATACGGAAGGAATGCCTGATATTCCAGCCTTCGAACAGTCGCCTTATTCGTCTGCTCCGGCTCCTCCCAAAACGTCGTTCGACCCCTCATACAATCCTTTTAATGCTTCGGCAGTACCTCCGTCTTCTTATTCATCGTATAGGGCAAAGGGACATTCCGACTGGGAGCCTCTATTTCAGGGACTGGAACGTGAAAAGTACACAGGAAATGCTTCTTCCCGACCGATGACGGATGAGGGCTGGGAGACATCTTTCCTGGAAGAGAATGTGAATGCAGAAGCCCATTCTGATTTGTATGCAGGACATGAAGACGAGAAACCTGCGGAGAATTCTATGCATCATTTCCAATATAAGGGAAGTTTCATCCTGACTTCCGTGAAGTCGGGACTGATGATTATCGACCAGCAAAGAGCGCATATCCGGATTCTTTATGACCGTTATATGGAACAGATTTCAAGTCATAAGAATGCTTCCCAGCGTGTGCTTTTCCCGGATATGGTTCATTTTTCTCCTGATGAGATTCCGGCATTGCAGGAGGTAATGGAGGATTTGAGCTATTTAGGTTTTGAGTTGAGCGACCTGGGAGGTGGAACTTATGCCATTAACGGTGTGCCGGCAGGGATTGAAGGCTTGAATCCGGAAAAGTTGCTGACCGATCTTGTGCATACGGCTATAGAGAAGGGCTGTAAGGTAAAGGAGGAAGTGCAGAGTGTGCTGGCACTGGCATTGGCAAAGGCGGCGGCTATTGTGCCGGGGCAAGTCCTCACAAATGAAGAAATGGACAATCTGGTGGACGGGCTTTTCGCCGTGTCCACTCCCAATTACACTCCGGATGGGAAAACGGTATTGGCCGTACTTAAAGAAGAAGACATAGAGAAGATGTTCAGATGAAAGCATTTCCTGCGTGATGTTTGTTCGTGGAAATCTGAAGTCTGTGCCTGAACAATGGAAGGGCGCACAAAATGAAATTTGACTTTCGTTTTGATGAAGTGTAATGTTGAAAGTAGGACTTTATTTAACCATATTAATACTCAATGGACGAAGATATAACATATAAGATACACACAATTATTAGAAATGTAACAATTTCCGCGTTTTTAATCATATTTTGTGGATGCTCTCAAAATAGAACGAATTTATTACCATCAAATATAACCACATCAGATTCTATTTATTTTTCAGAACCCACTGATGTTTTATCACAAGATATTATAGATTCCATTTATTGGATTCCATTGGAGTCGAGCCATATAAATATATTTGATTGTATTTCTAAAATGAGTGTTATTGACAACTTCATTCTCATTGCCAGTCGCAATCAATCTATTATTCAAGTATATTCAAATAAAGGAGAATTTCTTTATCAAATATCAAATAAAGGAAATGGACCCAAAGAATATCTTGAAATAGCAACATTTACAGCAACTAACACATCTATTTATGTTTTAGACAACTATACACATAAAATATCTCAATACAATATAAACACGGGGGAATTTATAAGAAAAACAGATATACCTTTTATTGCATGGGATATGGAGGCTTTTGATGATAATGATTTCCTATTTTCATGTTTAAATAATAATCCAGAAGCAAAGATTAACATGAATCCTATTAATTATTCGGTATGGAGAACAAACAATGACTGGAAGTTTACTCATTTTTATTTACCTTTTGAACAAGGCTATACAGAATTATATGGGAAACCACGATATTTTACTCGCAGTAATGATAGTATTATATTTCATGCGTTGAAATATAACGGGTATTTTATATTTACAAAACATGGCGTTCCAAGTTTCTGCCCTATTATGTTTAATAACCCTTTGCCTGAAAATCATTCATATAGACTGATAGATGTAAATAAGAATTCTTGGCAATTTTTAGCGGAAACGCCATTTAAAATAAACGGATATGGCATCTTTGAAATAAGCTCTTCAGGCGAAAGTGAACAGTTGTTCTCTGTTGATTCTTGTCATAAAATATATAGAAATTCATATACTAATGCAGCTTATTTGCCTATTAATATAATAGGTACAACAAACGATTCATTTATTGGATACATCAATGATGATTATAATCTATATCAGGATCTTGTCAGATATGGATTTAAAAAAGCAGATGAAAAAACAGAATCCATCTTAAAAAATGGTGGATGCAGTTTAATTATATATCAAATGAAGAAGTAAATGTTGGGTATCCTCCTCCTTAGGGATATTCAGTAAATGCGGGGCAGTAGAAATTTAGCGGGGATTTAAATGCCCCTACAAAGTAAGATGGCATATAAAGAGGATAATCACTTTATATGCCATCTTTTATGTTAGGGACATTTACTGAATGTCCCCCTTTCAGGTTAATCGGATTTATACAGAATTATATTGGATCTGCAGGTCAGAACAGATCCCAGGTGCGGATTTGGTCTTTCCATGCATGGTCTTTAGGGAAAGGTTTTCCTCCCCATGCCTTTATGCTTGTCCATTCCTGCGGAGCGTCTGTCCAGAACGGATGGGAGGCCGGCAGGCCGAGCGGAAGGAACGCGAGTGAGGTCATGTAGAGGCTTCCGTTGTTGGTGTACCAGTCTGCGATGTTCGGCTGTTTTCCGGTGAAGCCGATTGTCAGGAAACCGCCTTCGTTGAAGTTGTGTCCGGTGGCGAACATTCGTTTCATCACTGCGGTCAGCGCACAGCGTACTTGTGCGTTGCTCACTCCTGCCGGAAGTTTCTGATACCATGCCATGAGAGCCAGCGGCTGCATGGTAGCCATACGGTAAGGGATGGAACGTCCGAACACGGGGAAGGTCCCTTCGGGTGAGATGAAACGTTCCAGTATCAGACTGTATTTCTGTGCACGAACCAATGCACGGTCATAATACTTCTTGTAGTCGATGCGCGAGTACACTTTGGCATCTTTCATTGCCTGAAGAGTTTCCAGATACATCGGATGGAACACATAGCTGCTGTAGTAGTCGAACGCGAAGACCGGGCCGTCGGCATACCATCCGTCGCCGGTGTACCATTCCTCTACCTTCCGGATAGCTGAGTTTACCCGATAAACATCATATTGTCCACCCGCTTTGGCCAGAAAACTTTCGATGGTTGAAGAGAAAAGCAGCCAGTTGGTGTAAGGCGGGTCAATGCGGCGGAGCAGTTGGAACTCTTTGATGTAACGTTCCTTGGTAGTCTTGTCCAGCGGCATCCAGAGTGCGTCGTATGCGCGGAGGAAACTTTCTGCCACATATGCGGCATCCACCAGTGTCTGTCCTTCCTGCCGCCAGAGCAGATAATCCGGATTCTGCGGGTCAACGGCATTCTTGTAGCTTGCCAGTGCCCATTCGCGGAGTTGGCGGCGCATCTTCCCTTCTTCCGTGTCATCATCCGGAAGAGTGAGCCATGGGGCGATTCCGGCCATCAGTCGTCCGAACGTTTCCATGTAGGCCACTTTCTTGTTGCGTCCGTCCCACGTGGGGCTTACTTCCAGAATCATATTCTTCTGCAGTTCACCTTTGGCCATGTTGCTCAGTACGGGAGCGGCCATGTCGTAGGCCAGCTTGCACCAGTAGGCGCGGTCGGCCGTAGCGGTCTGGTCTGCGCTTTCCAGATAGCGGACATACTCGCAGGCTGCCAGCAGGAATGCGCCCACACCGAAGTTGGCGGTCGATCTGGCATTGATGACTTGTCCCGGGATGGCTTTTTCTCCGATGGGCTGTACGTATCCTACCGTACCGTCTTTCTGCAGGGCGGTTTCCGACAGATACTTCCAGGCTTTTTCAATGACGGGCATGTAAGTGGCTTTGTCCAGATATCCGTTGTTTACTCCCCACATCATGCCATACATGAACAGTGCCGTTCCGCTGGTTTCCGGACCGGGGGCGAATGCCGGGTCCATCATACTGCGTGTCCAGTATCCTTCCGGCTGCTGGATGGCGGCTACAGCTTTCGACATCTGCTGGAACTTGTCAACAAAAAATGCATGGTGCTTGTATTCTGCGGGCATGTCCTGCAGCACTTTGGCCAGTCCTGCCACAACCCAGGCGTCACCGCGTGCCCAGAAGTCTTTTTTCCCGTTCACCGTCTTGTGTTTCGGGTAGATGTATTTCGCATCTCTATAATACAGGTTCTCCTCTTTGTCGAACATGATGCTGTCCGAGTAGATGATGTATTCATAAAGTTTGTCGAGGTATGCCTGGTTTCCCGTTATCTTATAGAGCTTCGTCATCACCGGCATGGCCATGTACAGCGCGTCACTCCACCACCAGTAGTCGTTGTTGGGGGTGCTCATCTGATATTCCATCACCTCTCTGGCACGTCTGATCTTATAGTCTTCCGGAGCTATCTGATACAGGTCCGCATACGTCTGGAAACAGATCTGGTAGTCTCCGAACAGCACATATTCGTCCGATTCGCCGTAAGAATATTTCCATTCGGCGCGGTTGTCACTTTTGGCTCCTTTCCATTGGTTGTAGTCGGCCCATGCAATCGTGTAGTCAAGATATTTCTGATTGCCGGTAAGGAAATACGTTTCCATGTTTCCGGTGTGATACACAGCGTTGTCCCAGAAGGAGCGCACTTCCGGTTTGTTCTCTTCCTGCCAGTGCAGGTTTACTTTGTCAATCATCTTTCTGACTTGTCCGGCTTCGGAAGTCTTTGCAGCGGCGAAGGCCGGCAGCATTCCTACCGCACAGGCAACGAGAAGTTTGTTGATTCTATTTTTCATATTTTAAAGGGATTAGTTGTTGGCTTTCATTCCATTTCCATCACGTATATGGGAGTCGGGTCGGCTTTCACGGTCTTTTCTCCGTCTCCCTGATAGGTTTTCTGCACGAAGATGTGCAGCCGCTTTTTCTGTTTCCACAGTTCCGTGTCTATTCCCGGTTCCCAGGCTTCCACAGAGAAGTCTGTCAGGTCACTGACTTCCCACTTCCCGCCGGAGACGTTGCCGGTATAAGCCATTGACACTTTGCTTTCCCGTTCGGCGTCGCGGAAGATGAACCATGCTTTGCCGTTGTCTACCACGATTTTGGGGCGTGCGATGGGAATCATTTTTGTCCCTCCTCCCTTCAGCGTGAACGGAAGTTTGCGGTCTGTTATCTGGCTGTTGTGCCATGTCTTCCCGTCGTTCCACACCAGACGGTATTGTGGAACCTTACTGTCGGCATCCCGCCAGTAAGTCACGATGTAGGGATGCCCGTCAGCGTCGGCACTCATGCTGGTCTGGTTGATGAGTTCGCTGTTCTGCGGAATCCGGCAGGCATATTCCGCATTGTCTTTGCGGATAGGCAGAGTGTATTTTTCTCCGTCCGATTTGTACCATGTCTTGCCTTCGTCGGGTGAGCATGCATAGCAGAGGTCGTGGTTTGTCTCCACCATCCAAGTTTCTCTCCACACCCACGACAGATGTATTTTCCCGTCTTCATCCACATAGAGTTGCCAGTAGGCGTTCCGTTGGTTCTCCCCGTCAATCAGAATATTCTGCACCCGTTTCCATGTGCGGCTTTTCAGGTCGTACCGGTTCAGCAGCAGGTTCCCGCGGCCGGACGCTCCGGAGCGGTAGGCGAAAAGCAGGTCGCCGTCAGGCAGACGGTAAAATTCAGGATAAGTGACATCGCTTTCGTCTTCACCTGTCATGGAAAGCTTCTCTCCCAGTGTCAGTGAACCCGGTGCCTGGCTTCGGGCATAGTTGAGCGGGTGTCCGTGATGGTCGAATGCCACGTGCAGATATCCGTCGCCGTCAGTCATGATGCTGATGACGTTGTGCGCGTCTGCCACGTTCCCTTTGTATTGTGTGCGCTGTATGGTCCAGTCGGTTGTTCCGAGTTTTCTTTTCCCCAGCGTCACGTAACCTTCCGGATCGTAGTAGGATATATATTGGGTCTCTCCGTCGGTCACGATGGATGAACCTCTGAAGATGGCGGTGTTGACGGAGGTGTTGCTGTAGCCTTCCCCCACTTCCACCAGTCTTTGTGCCGTTACCGGCATTGTGCAGACAAGTGCCGTCAGGAGTGTCAAGAGATGTATGCGTTTCATAGCTCAAAATTTTTTAGTTGCTTTTATTGGCAAATATAGTGGTAAAATTTTTGGAAAGTCATAGAAAATTCGTCATCCGAGAGGTATAAAATGGGCTTTTTGGACAGTTTGCACGTTTGTCGTGGAAAAATGACAGGTTACCTTGCCCGAAATATCTGCATGTTTCAGGCAAGGCAACGGCTTGTTTGGCCCGGGAATCAGGACCATTGTCAGCTTTTCTTCTGCTTCAGGTATTCGGTAGGAGTCATGTTGTATTCATCCTTGAAACATTGGCGGAAATAGGCGACGCTGCTGAAGCCCGTCAGGTCGGAGATTTCAGCGATGGAATGTTCGCCGCTGGCAAGAAGTTCCGCACTTTTCTGCATCTTGACTTTTCTGACGAACTCATTGACGGACATGTCGGTCAGGCCTTTGATTTTCCGGTAGAGTGTAGAGTGGCTCATGCACATCTTGTCGGCGATGAAAGCCACGTCCATTTTGTCTATGCTCAGATTTTCCTCAATGATGGCGGTCACTTTCTCCAGAAATTCCCTGTCGAGTCTGTTCAGTTTCTGCCGCTGGCTTTCCATGTTCTTCTGTCCGTGTTCGGCGTCTGTTCCGGAAGCGACGATGCTGGCCGCCATTTTCCGCCTGTTGCTCAGGATATTGTTGATGCGGCTGCTCAGAAGGCGTGCGCTGAAAGGTTTGGATATGAACGAGTCGGCTCCGGCCGCATAGCCTTCCTCTTTATCCTGCAGCGTGTCTTTGGCAGTGAGCAGGATAACGGGGATATGGCTGGTGCGCATGTCTTCCTTTATCGTTCTGCACAGCTCTATCCCGTCCATCACCGGCATCATGATGTCCGATACCACGATGTTCGGGATGCGGCTTGAGGCGATTTCCCATCCTTCTTTCCCGTCGTTGGCGATAAGCACCTCAAAAGCAGGTTCAAATGAGCTGCGGATGTATTCGCTGATATCCCGGTTGTCTTCCACTACCAGTATGATAGGTTTGTTTTCGTCCGTTTCTCCGTTTGTCTCGTTTGCGGAAGTCTGTCTTTTTCTGGCTTTTGTGGCGATTGTCCGGCGTTCCGCATTCGGATAGGTATTCTCTGTGAGCAGCCGCAGGATAAATTCGCTTCCTTTGTCCGGTTCGCTTTTCACTTCCACTATGGCCTGATGGATGTCTGCCAGGGATTTCACGAGCGACAGTCCGATGCCCGATCCGGATGCCTGGTATTTGCTGTCGCCCTGGTAATATCTTTCGAAGATGTGGTTGAGCGACTCCTTTGAAATTCCATGCCCCGTGTCCTTGACGGAAATCTCAGTGTACAGCACACCGGCCTCCTCGTTGGAGCTGATTGACAAGGTGATTTTGCCTTTGGGCGTATATTTCAGCGCGTTCGACATCAGGTTGTCTATGATGATGGTGATGATTTCTCTGTCGAAATAGATGAACGTGTTGTCCGTATTTTTTTCGATGCTGATTTCCACGTTCGGATTCTGGTTCAGTTCCTTGTATTTTATTCCAATTTCCTGAATCAGTTCGCTCAGGTCATCCTGTGCCACTTTGAGTTTTCTGTTCTCCGTTTCTGTCTTCCGGAACTCCAGAATCTGGTTGATCAGATTCAGCAGCCGGTTGGCACTGTCGCGGATGATGCTGATTTTGTTCAGGTGTTTGGGCGAGAGTGTCTTGTCGGCCAGCAGGTCTTCCAGCGGACCCAGTATCAGTGTCAGCGGGGTCCGGAGTTCATGGGTGATGTTCGTGTAGAAGCGCAGCCGCTCGTTGTTCAGCTTCTTGTCGTTCTCGTGCTGGTGATATTCCAGACTGAGACGGCTTTCGAGTTCCAGTTTCCGTTTGTAGAAACGGAGAATGAGATAAAATATGCAGGCACATCCGACAACATACAGCAGTTTGGCATACCAGGTGAGCCATAGCGGGGGCACGACGGTGATGCGTACAGACGTGAAGTTGTCTTTCCATGTCTGGTTGCGCAGTCGCGCCTTTACCTTGAACGTGTATGTTCCGGGCGGGAGATTGCGGAACATTACTGTGTTTTCGTCCTGTACGTCAAACCATGTCTTGTTGAGTCCTTCCATCGAATAGGAATATTCGGTTTGCGGGCTTAACGTAAAGTCCATCACGTTGAACGAGATGGAGATAGTGTTGTTGTCGTATGACACTTTCAACTCTTCTTCGTCTGTAGGCTTGAGAATGGATTCCTGTATGCCCCGCGAATTGTTGTTGTAGCTTTTGATTTCTGTGATTTTCACCGGCGGGATCTTGTTGTGGTGACTCAGGTTGTCGGGGTTGAAATAGCACACCCCGTCCTGTGAGCCGAAATACAGGGTGCCGTCCTTGTCTCTGCACACGGATGCGTCCATAAAATCGTTTTGTGGAACTCCCTGGTGCCAAGTGTAGTTGTAGAATCTTTTTTTGTCGCTCTTCCACAGAGAGATGCCTCCGTTTGTACTGAGCCAGATTTGCCCTTTGGCATCTTCGGTGATGGCTCTCACGTTGTTTTCTCCCAGTCCCTGTTCGTTTCCGTATAGACTGAAACCATAGGTCTCTGTGTCTTTTATGTGGACTATCCCGTTCCGTGTGGCAATCCACAGTTCGCCCTTGCTGTCCTGGTAGATGGAGTTGACCGCATTGCTGGTCAGTCCGTTGCTTGTGTCAATCCGTTTGACAAGTTTTTCATTCTGGTCGAATACGGCCAGTCCTTTCCCGAACGTTCCCAGCCAGAGTTTCCCTTGTCTGTCTTTTGTGATGCCGTGAATCATCTGGTCGAGCAACTGGCGGTTGATGGCTTCTTCCTTTGCGATTCGGCCATCTTGGTAGCTGTACAGTCCGTCTTGGGTTCCTATCCAGAGCTTCTTGTCCTCCTCGTAGAAACTGCATACCTCGGCATACGGATTGTCCATCTGTATCCGGACTGTTTCTCCTGTTTCCGGGTTACATCTCAACAGTCCGTTGCGGTACATCCCCAGCCAGAGCATTCCAGTCTTGTCTTTATGTATGAATGAAACGTGAGTGTAGGGGATGGTCTTGTCTTTCAATGAAATGACCTTTTCGATGCTCTTGTCTTTGAATGCGATGATTTCATTCTCTCCTCCGGCCCAGAGCCGTCCCTTGTCATCAAGCGAAAGCCCCCATACTTGCTTGCCTGCAATCCGTCCGTCTTTCAGCATGATGCAGTCGAGTATCTGGAAATCGGTCTGGCGGTAGCTCAGAAAGTCGATTCCTCTCCGGTAGTTTCCTATCCAGATGTTGCCGAAGTGGTCTTGCAGAAAGCAGCACGCGTTGGGTGAAGAAAGTCCGTGCCGGTTGCCGGTCACACTGATATTCTCAAAAAATGTGTCTTCCGGACGGGTGAATGTGTTTTCATGAAGGTCGAGCACGCTGACACCTCCCATATATGCGCATATCCAGATTTTCCCTTCCTTATCCTGGTTGATGTCGTTGATCTGGTCGGATATGAGCGAGTGGGGATTGTGGGGGTCATGGTGGAATACAGTAAACTCTTCTTTGGCCATGTTGAACAGGGCGAGTCCTTGGGTCGTTCCTATCCAGATGTTTTTCATGCTGTCGATGAATATGCTTTTCACAGTGTTCCCTGGCAGGCTGTGAGGGTCGTCCGGGTCATTCGTGTAATTTTTGCAGGTCTTTGTGTCAAGGTCTATGATGCTCAGTCCGTTTGCATTGTGCCCGATGAGCAGGTGGCCTTTCCCGTCATCCGCCGCGCACCAGAAATTTCCTTCCAGACCTTTGATCTGACCGGTTCTGTATGGGGTAAAGGTTTTGTCTTTGTTGTCGTAATAGTCGATTCCAAGATGATAATGCACTATCCATAATCCTCCGTCTTTTGCCGGGACGATGCTGGTGACGTCATCCGTAATCATGTCTCCGGATTTATAATACTTGACGAACCGTTGTTGCTTGCAGTCAAACACGCAGATTCCGTTCCGCTGTGTGCCTATCCATAACGCGTCGTCGTGTTCATTGTAGAAGAGGGCGTTCAGCTCGTTGCTGCTGATGTCGGAATTGTAGGTGCTGTATTGGGTGAATCGGTTTCCGTCGAATCGGCTCAGACCGGATTCGGACGCTATCCAGATATATCCATATTTGTCTTGTGCAAGATCCATGATATAATTGCTTGACATTCCGTCCGATGCGTCGAACCGTTTGAATGTGAACTTGGATTGGGCGGCAGCCGATTGCATACATCCTGAAAATATCAGGAGGAACAGTAGGATTTGTTTCTTCATAATATTCATTTTGCTCATGGAAACAAATATACGGATAAATGGCGGATTGGGAATTTTTTGTGCTTTTGTTTTTTTTCCATTATTTCGATTTGACGAATTTTTCATTGTTCCTTGATGATTTTTCAGCTGTTCATGGGGCGGTGCTTTTCGTTTTGGCTGTATGTCTTGATGCTTTTCTGACAATATGCCGTTTGTCTTACAGCGATTGATTTTAATGAAGCCGGGATGTTTTTCATACGGATTACTTGGCTTTCGCCTTTATATATATATATAAATAAATGTGTCCCTTTCCTGCCCCTTTTCTCTCTGTATGATTTTTCTTCT
>CALUIZ010000037.1 GCA_944320815.1 uncultured Phocaeicola sp.
ACACGGGAATAGCTCAGTTGGTAGAGCATCGGTCTCCAAAACCGAGTGTCGGGAGTTCGAGTCTCTCTTCCCGTGCCACATAAAGAATCAGGGGTTGCAGCCGATGGCCGCAACCCCTGATTCTTTATGGCTATCTGATATGTATGAGCTTGTGGGTCTGGAGGCTCAGTCTCCATTGCGGATTCCTTTTGATATATTCAATCACTTCATCCGTGTTGTTGCATGAACAAGGCTGGAGGAAATGTTGTCTGGCCGGAAGCTCCAGATAGTCGGTCACGTCTTGTCCGGTATAGACGACTTTCACTTCATCGATGTGCTTTATGTGGAGCGGTGCCCCTTCTTTTGGGGAACATGTCACCCAGTCGATTCCTGCGGGAAGTTCGCGCGTACCGTTGGTTTCTATGCAGATATATTTCCCGGCTTCGTGCAACATCTGGAGAAGAGGAGCGTCTATCCATAAGCTGGGTTCTCCTCCGGTCAGTATGACCATGCGGCATGGATATTTGCATACTTCTTCCGTTATTTCCTTGTCCGACATCATTTTCCCGTTTTCATGGGCGGTGTCGCAGAACTCGCATTTCAGGTTGCATCCCGAAAAGCGGACAAATATGGCAGGGGTTCCTGTGTGGAATCCTTCTCCCTGGAGGCTGTAGAAAATCTCGTTAATCTTTTTCATAAATCACCGTATTGCCTTCTGATTCGCGGACTTCTACTTTAAAGCATTGTGGAATTTGGTTGCAGACCCAGAGCGCGATGTGTTCAGCCGTAGGGTTGAATGGGAGTTCTTCGTTGAGATTTTTGTGGTCCAGCCGGCTTTTTACCGCTTCTTTGATTCGGGTAAAGTCGACCACCATCCCGTTTTCGTCCAGTTGTTCCGCACGGCAATATACGGTGATTACCCAGTTGTGACCATGCAAATTCTCACATTTGCTCGGGTAGGTGAGGTTTAGTTTGTGGGAGGCGGAAATCTCCATCCGTTTGATAACAGTAAACATAATCAGTTTAAGTCTTTCTAGAATAATAAAAAATGAAATCACTATATGCATCTAATGTCACCTCAATGCTGTGCAAAGGTAAAAGAAAATTGTCAAATTCTGAATCGGCTGTAATGAAAAAGGAATGTGTTTTGGAAACTCCGTCTTTCTTTTTGCGTGGAACATGGCGGTCTGGGAGCAGCCTCGAAACTGTCCGTGGCCTTCGTTTTCGGGCTAATCTTCCTAAAATTGGTGAATTATTCCGTAAATATTTTTGAAATTCCAATCAATCCGCTATATTTGTGTACAATTTTGGTGTATCGGATGACAGAAGAAGACAAAAAGTTATTGGATATCTTCGATGGAAAGCTGAAGCATCTGCTCTTTCTTTATGAAAAGTTGCAGGAAGAAAACGCTTCGCTGCGTAAGCTTCTTTCGGATAAGGAGAACGAACTAGTCGGGATGAAGAATAGTCTGAAGGATTTGGAGGTCAGATATGCCGATTTGCAGTCAGCCCGTATTCTGAGTGTGCATGACAATGAACTGAGGGATACGAAAGCGAGACTGGCAAAACTTGTGCGTGAGGTCGATAAATGCATCGCTTTGCTGAGTGAATGATATTATGAAATATTAAATAAAGGCAGTGAAGGAGATTTTATGGACGACAGATTTAAAATAAGGCTGAAAGTTGATAATGAAGAATATCCTATGACCATCCTGCGGAGTGAAGAGGAAGACTACCGTGCGGCGGCCAAAAGGATTGATAATAAGCTGAACAAATACCGGAGTGTTTTTCCGAAACTGGATGCTGAGAAGCATTGGCTGATGGTGGCCGTGGAACTGGCCTATGAGAATGTGTTGCTTGAGAAAAAAAACGATACGCAACCTTATCTTGACAAGCTGAAGGAACTGGAGCGGGAAATAGAGAAGCGCATCCGTTCATATGAAAACGGAACCGGTGGTGTTTAGCGTGTGAAAGAAAAAAATGTGGCGCACAAGCTGTCTGATGGAGAAATCCGGAGGAGAGTTGTGCGCTTTTTTATTATATTTAATTTAAATTGTAATGTTAACGACAGTAATACTAGTGGTTGTTGCTTTCCTTGTTGGGGGAGCATTGTCATACGGCTTCTTCAGGTATGGCTTGAAGTCGAAGTATGATGCGATAATTAAGGAGGCTGAGACGGAGGCCGAAGTGATTAAGAAGAACAAACTTCTGGAGGTGAAAGAGAAGTTTCTGAACAAGAAGTCGGAACTGGAAAAAGAAGTAGCTTCGAGGAACCAGAAGATTCAGCAGGCGGAGAACAAACTGAAACAGCGTGAGATGGTGCTGGGACAGAAAAACGAAGAACTTCAGCGCAAACGCAATGAGACGGAGGCCATAAGAGAGAATCTGGATGTGCAGCTCGGTCTCGTCGAGAAGAAAAAGGAGGAGCTTGAACAGTTGCAGGCTCAGGAACGGGAGAAGCTGGAAGCGATATCCGGCCTGTCGGCTGAGGAGGCGAAGGAACGTCTGGTTGAATCTCTTAAGGAAGAGGCGAAGACTCAGGCTCAGTCATATATCAATGATATCATGGACGATGCCAAACTTACAGCTAACCGTGAAGCGAAGCGTATCGTGATTCAGTCTATACAGCGTGTGGCTACTGAAACGGCTATCGAAAATTCGGTGACTGTCTTCCATATTGAATCGGATGAAATTAAGGGACGCATCATCGGACGCGAAGGACGGAATATCCGGGCACTCGAAGCGGCTACAGGAGTTGAAATCGTTGTAGATGACACTCCCGAAGCGATTGTCCTTTCTGCATTCGATCCTGTGCGCCGTGAAATCGCACGCCTGGCGTTGCATCAGTTGGTTACGGACGGACGTATCCATCCGGCACGTATTGAGGAGGTTGTCGCCAAGGTGCGCAAGCAGGTGGAGGAAGAAATTATTGAAACGGGAAAGCGTACGACCATTGATTTGGGTATTCATGGACTGCATCCGGAACTGATTCGGATTATCGGTAAAATGAAATACCGTTCTTCGTATGGACAGAATCTGTTGCAGCATGCGCGGGAAACGGCCAATCTGTGTGCTGTGATGGCTTCGGAACTGGGGCTGAATCCCAAGAAGGCGAAACGTGCAGGACTGCTTCACGACATAGGTAAAGTGCCTGATGAGGAACCGGAACTGCCTCATGCTTTGCTGGGAATGAAACTGGCTGAAAAATATAAAGAAAAACCGGACATCTGTAATGCCATCGGTGCTCACCATGACGAGATTGAAATGACCAGTCTGCTGGCTCCGATAGTTCAGGTATGTGATGCCATTTCCGGAGCTCGTCCTGGAGCGCGCCGTGAAATAGTGGAGGCTTATATCAAACGTCTGAACGATCTTGAGCAGCTTGCCATGTCTTATCCGGGTGTGACAAAGACTTATGCCATCCAGGCAGGCCGTGAGCTGCGCGTGATTGTCGGTGCTGACAAGATTGACGACAAGCAGACAGAAAGTTTGTCTACTGAAATAGCGAAGAAGATTCAGGATGAGATGACTTATCCGGGTCAGGTAAAGATTACGGTTATCCGTGAGACCCGTGCGGTCAGCTTTGCGAAGTAATAATTCTGTGAAGATTTAAGAGGAAAGGGAGAGAACTGGAAGATGCATTCCGGTTTTCTCCCTTCCCTTTTATTTTTCAGATACCTAGAAAACGCAGGATGTCTTCGCAGCTGTCGGCAATCAAGTCTGGATGATATGCTTCCAGTTCTGTGCGCGGACGGAATCCCCAGCTGACTCCCACTGTGGTGACACAGGCATTCTTTCCGGTCTGCATGTCCACGCATGAGTCTCCTGTATAGATAGTGTCTTCTTTTTTCACTTCTGCCATTCGGATTATTTCTTCTATCACTTGCGGATCCGGTTTTGTCGGAATCCCTTTGCATTGCCCGAATATGGCAGTAAAATGGATGTTTGGGAAATATTGTCTGATTAATTTGGTCGTGGCTTCCTGATATTTGTTGGATGCTACGGCCAGTTTCATCCCTTTAGTCTGTAGCGTCGAAAGCAGCTCCTCGATACCCGGATAGGGGCAGCTCTGATCGGCATTGTGTATGTTATAATAGGGGATGAAGCAGTTTCGTATTTTGAGAATGTTTTCCTGTGTTTTTTCTCCTTCCGGCAGTGCCCTTTCAAAAAGCTTGTCAATTCCGTTTCCCACAAAATACCGATATTCGTCGGTTGTATGGGTCGGGTATCCGAATTCAGCCAATGCATGATTGGTGGCATTGGCCAAGTCGGCAATTGTGTTGAGCAGAGTTCCGTCCAGGTCAAAGATGGCAAGTCGTTTCATGTTCGTCTGTTCTTGTATAGGTTGATTCAATTCCTGTCAGTCTGCAGTCTGCTCCCATGGGAGGATTCTGCTTGTACAGTTCAATTCGTATCTCTGTCACGGAAGGGAAGTCATTGAAGATGCGCCGTGCAATTCGGCAGGCCACATGTTCCAGAAGTTTGGAGGCAATGCCCATTTCTTCTTTTATCGTTTGGAAAACTTCTGCATAGTTGACAGTCCCGTCCAGCCGGTCGGTCTCTGCAGCTTGTCTGAAATCAGTCTTCAGTCTTAGATTGATGGTGTATTCTGCTCCAATCTTGTTCTCCTGTGGCAGTACACCATGGTATGCAAAAATCTTCAATCCCTTCAGATGGATATACATTTCAGTCGCTTTCATGTTATATTGAGAAAAGTCAGGCACGGATCATACATTGTCATTCCCTCTGTGCAAGAGGACTTGAGTGCTGTATGATCCGTGCCACGACAGTGATATATGTGTTTAGCCTTTATCCGCAGCGTGAAGAACCGCAGGTTTTGCATATCAGACATCCTTCCTGATAAACCAACGTTTCGTGGCCACAGTTCGGACATTTTATACCTTTGGCTTCTGTCCCGTCCTGTACGTATTTTTTCAAGGCGCGCTCAACACCGCTTTTCCATGTGTTGATGTTTTCATTGTCGAATTGCAGTGAGCTGACCAGTTTGATGACCTGCTCGATTGGCATGCGCCAGCGCAGGACTCCGGAAATCAGTTTCGCATAATTCCAGTATTCTTTGTTGAAGCGTTCCGAGAGTCCTTCTACAGTCATCTTGTAGCCCCGTTTGTTTTCAAACTGGAAGTCATAATGCTTGACACCCGCTTCATCATAGTTTTTGATGATTCGTCCGCGGGTGACAGATTTCGGCAGTACAATACCCTCTTCATCATCCTGAAGCCCAGTAAAGATTTCATATGGATGTCCGTTCAGCAGTCCGACAAAGGCCACCCATTTTTCTTTGTTGTTCTGGAAACGTACTACATCAGCTTCAAGCACTTTGGGTCTCACTTCTACCACTTGGGGCGGCTTGCACCAGCATTCTTCCTCTTTTTCTTTCTTGCTGTCTTTCTGAGCTGAAATCAGTACACCTGCACGTGAGCCGTCGCGATATACGGTACAGCCTTTGCAGCCAGAACGCCAGGCTTCCACATACAGGCGGTTCACCAGATTCTCGTCTACATTGTTCGGGAGATTGATGGTGACACTGATGGAATGGTCCACCCATTTCTGGATGCGCCCCTGCATCTTCACTTTCATGAGCCAGTCCACATCGTTGGAGGTAGCCTTGTAATATGGAGATTTGCTTACGAGCTCATTGATTTCTTCCTGAGTGTACCGTTTATTCGGATCGTATCCGTTCACTTCCATCCATGTAAGGAACTTGTGGTGGAATACTGTATATTCCTCAAAGGCATCGCCCGTTTCATCCACAAAGTCAATATGTATGTTCTCGTCGTTCGGATTCACCTTCCGCCGGCGTTTATATACAGGCATGAATACTGGTTCGATGCCAGAAGTGGTCTGTGTCATCAGACTGGTTGTACCCGTCGGAGCGATAGTCAGACAGGCGATGTTGCGCCGTCCGTATTTTGTCATTTCCTCGTAAAGGGCCGGGTCTGCTTCCTTGATGCGGTTGACGAAAGGATTGTTCTTTTCACGTTCCGTATCATATATCTCGAAAGCTCCACGTTCCTTAGCCATATTGACGGATGAACGGTAAGCTTCGATGGCGATGGTTTTGTGAACCTTTTCCGAGAACTCAGTAGCCTCTTCCGTTCCGTATCGCAGTCCCATGGCTGCCAGCATGTCGCCTTCTGCCGTGATGCCTACTCCTGTGCGGCGGCCAAGTCCCGACTTGCGGTAAATCTTTTCCCACAGATGACGTTCCGTTCCCTTGATTTCTTCGCTTTCGGGATCTGCGTCAATCTTTTCAAGGATACGTTCGATTTTTTCCAGTTCCAGATCGATGATGTCGTCCATGATGCGCTGGGCGAGAGCGACATGTTTCTTGAACAAGTCAAAGTCAAAATAAGCCTCCGGAGTGAACGGGTTGACTACATATGAATATAGATTGATGGCCAGCAGACGGCATGAGTCGTACGGACACAATGGGATTTCTCCGCATGGGTTGGTTGAAATCGTACGGAATCCCAGATCAGCATAACAGTCGGGCACGGATTCACGGATGATGGTGTCCCAGAAAAGCACTCCCGGTTCAGCGGACTTCCATGCGTTGTGCACAATTTTTCTCCAAAGCGCATTGGCGTTGATTTCCTTTGAAACCATCGGCCGGCTGGAATCAATGGGATACTGCTGCATGTACGGGCGGTCCTCTATTGCAGCTTGCATGAACTCATCGTCCAGGCGTACGGAAACATTGGCACCCGTAACTTTTCCTTCCGTCATCTTTGCATCGATGAAGGCTTCCGAATCCGGATGTTTGATGGAGACCGTAAGCATCAATGCGCCGCGCCGTCCGTCCTGTGCCACCTCGCGGGTTGAGTTTGAATAGCGTTCCATGAAAGGAACCAGACCGGTGGATGTCAGGGCTGAGTTCTTTACAGGGGAGCCTTTCGGGCGGATGTGAGACAAGTCGTGTCCTACTCCTCCGCGACGCTTCATGAGCTGCACCTGTTCTTCATCGATGCGGATTATCGCCCCATACGAATCGGCAGGGCCGTCCAGTCCGATAACAAAGCAGTTTGAAAGTGACGCTACCTGAAAATCGTTTCCGATTCCAGTCATCGGACTTCCCTGCGGGATGATGTATCTGAAGCGGTCCATCAGGTCGAACAGCTCCTGGGAAGTGAGCGCATTAGGGTATTTGGCCTCAATTCTTGCCACTTCGTTAGCGATCCGCCAATGCATGTCAGCCGGCGTTTTCTCATAGATGTTTCCAAAAGAGTCTTTCATCGCATATTTGTTGACCCAAACACGCGCCGCCAGTTCGTCTCCTTTGAAATACTCCAACGTCGCGTTGTACGCTTCGTCGTAGTTGTACGTTTTCCTTTCCACGATTGTTTATGGTTGATAATAGTTATACATCAAAATAAAGCTTGGTGTAGAAATTTCGCCTTATTGATGCCTGCGATATGTGTCTGCAAATCTAAAGATGTTTTTTGAATTGGCAAAATAAAATCAGAATAAGTTGTCAACAGGTTGTGAAGTTTTCCGTTTTCTTTATGTATGTTGTTGATTTACAGTGTTGTTTTTATATATCTGTTGAAAAAAGTTGACTAAAATGGTGAATCGTGTGTCCCGGAAGTTGTAGAAATGTAAAAAAGTGATCGGTCTGCCATCATTCCATATCTTTTTGTATCTTTGTGAGTGCAAAACAAAAAATAAAGTTATGGATTCGATAAAGAACAGACGTACTATCCGTAAATATACGGAACAGGACATTCCTTCCACTTTGTTGGACAGTCTGCTGGACGAAGCTTTCCGTGCTTCTACCATGGGGAACATGCAGCTTTACAGTGTGGTCGTCACCCGCGACATTGAAATGAAGAATAAACTGGCTCCTGCCCATTTCAATCAGCCTATGGTCACTTCGGCACCAGTCGTGCTGACTTTCTGCGCTGACTTCAACCGTTTCAGTCTTTGGTGCCGCCAGCGGAAAGCGGAGCCAGGCTACAATAATTTCATTTCTTTCCTGAATGCCGCCACCGATGCGCTGCTTGTCACCCAGAACTTCTGTACTCTGGCCGAAGAGGAAGGGTTGGGAATCTGTTATCTTGGAACCACCATTTATGACCCGGAGCAGATTATCCGCATTCTGGAGTTGCCGGAACTTGTGGTGCCTGTGGCCACCATCACGGTCGGTTATCCTGACGAGCATCCTGCGCAGCCAGACCGTCTGCCTCTGAGAGGGATTGTCCATGAAGAGACCTACAAGAATTATACCCCGGAGATGATAGACGATATATATGCTTACAAAGAGTCGCTTCCGGAAAACCGGCATTTCGTGGAAATCAACCATACGGAGACGCTTGCCCAGATTTTCACAGACATCCGTTATAAGAAGTCGGACAACGAGTCAATGTCGGAGAATCTGCTGAAAGTTATCCGCAAGCAGGGGTTCTGAAAAGATGAAGCCCGCAAAGGTTCGGAATTTCGTGTCTGTCTTTCCTGCCTTTGCGGGCTTCATTTCTTTTTGTCACCGGCTTATCTTACACGGAGCGCAGACTCAATTTCTTCTACTTCAGCCTTGAAGGCTTTGTCCACGTCCACTTGTCCCTTGACGATTTTGACAGCATGCAATACCGTTGCATGGTCCTTGTTGCCTATCATCTGTCCTATTTTAGATGAGGAAGTCTCTGTATATTTCTTTGCCAGATACATTGCCACCTGACGCACCTGCACCACCTCGCGTTTGCGGGTTTTGGTGAAGATGGATGACTGGTCCACTTTATAATACTCGCATACTTTTTCAACGATGTTGTCCACCGTAATCGGTTTGCTTTCGGCGCAGCGCACAGCCTTGCGGACAATGCGTTGAGCTAAATCCAGATCGATTTCGCGTTTCAGGTGGATGGAGTAGGCGAGGAGAGAGTTGACGATGCCTTCCAGTTCACGCACGCTTTCGTTCACGTTCTCTGCAATGTAACTGATGACAGACTCCGGGATACTCAGTCCGTCGTGTCTGATTTTGTTCCGCAGAATGTTTTTCCGGAGTTCGATGTCCGGCTTTTCAAGCTCGGCCACCAGTCCCCATTTGAATCGGGTCAACAGGCGTTCTTCCATTCCCTGCAGCATTACCGGTGCGCGGTCGGATGTCAGAATCAACTGTTTTCCGTTCTGGTGCAGATGGTTGAATATGTGGAAGAAGGTGTTCTGCGTTTTCGTCACTCCCGCGAACTCCTGGATGTCATCAATGATCAGCACGTCGATTGTCTGGTAGAAGCCGATGAAATCATTGAACCGGTTGGTCCGCACAGAGTCCGTGTACTGCACCTGAAACAGATGTGCAGACACATACAATACACGTTTCTCAGGATAAAGTTCCTTGATTCGCGTACCGATTGCATTGATGAGGTGCGTCTTTCCCACTCCCGAAGGCCCGTACAGAAACAGCGGATTGAAAGTGCGTGCAGGGTTCTGCGCCACCGTTTCGGCCACTGCCCTTGAGAACTCGTTGCTGTTTCCCTTGATGAAGTTCTCAAAATTGTAGTTGGGGTTCAAGTGCGGGTCCAAGTCCTGCGGTCTTGGTTCCTGCATGAGGCTTGGCGTCTTGTTCCCGTCGTGGATGGGCTTCTGCTGTGGGAGGGCGGGCGAGCGGTCGCCTCCTCTCAGGTCTATGGTGATATGGTTGGTCTTGTCGGTGAGGATGGAATACATCAGCTCTGTGCCTTCTCCTATTTCCTTGTAAATGGCAGCGCGGAGCAGTCCCACGTAGTGTTCTTCCAGAAACTCATAGAAGAACGGACTTGGGATTCCGATTGTCAGGGCCTTGTTCTCGTATTTCAGACCGACTGTAGGCTCAAACCATGTCTTGAATGCCTTTGTGTTATTGATGTTGTCTCTGATGAAAGCGAGGCAACGGTTCCATAACACTTCGGCTTGGTTCTGTTCAATCATACGTGCATTGTTATTAATAAAGCGAAACTTCTACGTTTGCAAATTTCGTAATCAAATTCTAGAAAAACAAATCACTTTTTTCTTGCTTTTTTTCTACTTGTTTTAATGGTCTGAATAGTAATATATTACAAAATCGTTAAGTGGATTAGTACTGGTGCTTTACTTGCATAATTATAATTGTTTGACATTCAAGGTGTTTGTTTATCTGTCTGTTTTCTGGAGCGGGAATGTGTGAGATGCCGTTTATGCTGATTTACAGCTTGTTGTTAAAACTTGGGCAGAGCACTTCCGGTAGCGGTATTATTTAGAATGTTTCTATATAGATGTTTGCGTGCCCATTTTTTTCCTGCCGGTTTCTCTCGTTTTATGAGGTATGGCAGGATGGTGTGGAACAGGCTTTTTCCGGTGTGCGGAAACAGCCTTTTATCATGTATGGAATGGGCGGCTCCTTCGTTGAAAGCAGCCGCCCATCATTTGTGTCTTTTACTTGTCTTTTCTTCCGAAGAGGGAGAAGTGGACGTAACGTTTGGGGTGCTCCTGCAAATCTTTCAGCAGACTGGCAGCGTTGGCTGTCGTGGCGTTCAGATTGTTGTAGAGCGATTCGTCGTTCATCAGCAGCCCGAGTGTATTGTCCTTGCGGTTCAGTTTGTCTGTCAGAAGCCGTACATTCTGCAAGGTGGAATCAATCTTCACGAAAGTGGATGCATAGTCCACGTCTTTCAGATTTTCGCTGATTCCTTTCAGGTTTTCTGTGATGGCTGTGACGTTGCCTGTCAGTTGGGGCAGGTCTTCACTCATCAGCGTGTGCAGTTCGTTGCTTGTCGCGTTGAGTGATGCGGTCAGCTTTTCCGCATTGTGAAGTGTGTTCTTCAGTGCGGGGTCGCCGAGGAGGGTGTTTACAGAAGTCAGGATGGAGTCCAGCTTGGGCAGCATTTTCTCGATCTGCGGCAGCAGACTTTCTTCCGCGGCTCCGAGTATGCCGTTGTTGGCCACTCCCACCAGCGTGTCTCCCGGATGGATGTAGACGGAGGACTCATGGTTGAGCTTCATGTTCATTTTTACGGTTCCTAGCATTTCAGTTACCAGCTCGGCCTTGCTTCCTTCGGGAATCCGGAAATGTTCTTCCACCTCTATCCCAACCACCACATGCCCTGGGTTGTCATAGTTGTAACTGATGTCGCGCACGATGCCTATCTGGTATCCGTTTGCAAATACCGGACTCGACAGCGCCAGTCCGTTGATGTTTTCAAATTCCACGTTGTAGTAGCTTTCCGGCTTGAACATGCTGATACCTTTCAGATAGTTGATGCCGAAGAACAGAATCAGCAGTGCGCCGATTCCGGCTAGTCCGATTTTAAATTCTTTTCTCATATTCTGTGTTTATTTGTTTCTTTTGAATTCTCTGATTGCCTGGTTTATGTTTATCTTTTTCCCGTCTTTAAAGGCGATGATGAAAGCGTCTTTGAACTTCCCGTCTACTTTGCTGCGTTTCAGTTTCAGAATCCGGTTGTAGTCCGTATCCGCTCCATAGGTATATTTCACCAGTCTGTTTTCTTTGTAGTAGTCTACGGGAGAGAGTCCCTTGAAGGTTCTGCTTCCTTTCGGGAGCACTTTGCCGGAGGTGAGAATCTGTATTTTGAATACAGGCCTGTTCCCGCTTTTCTCAGCTTCGTTTGCTTCCGGTTCTTTCGCTGCCGACGGCTTTTCCGCAGCCCTTTCTGTTTCCGGTTCCGTGCTCTTTATGTCCATGTTGTCCGGCCTGTGCCCGTTTTTGTAGTCCAGAAAGGCTCTGTAGATGCATCGGGCCAGATTGCCGCTTCCGTTTTCCGAGAGCATGTAAGCCTCTTCCGCAGGGTTCGTGATGTATCCCAGTTCTATCAGTACGCTTGGCATGGAAGTGGCTCTCAGCACCAGAAATCCTGCCTGATGCACTCCTTTGTCGACACGTTTTCCCTGCCGGAACCGTTGCTGCACCATGGTGGCGAAGTCAACGCTCTGCGACATGTTCTTGTCTTGCATGAACTCGAAAATGATGTAGCTTTCCGAAGAGCTGGGGTTGAATCCGGCATACCTCTGTTTATAGTCGTCTTCAATCAGAATGACGGAGTTTTCCTTTTTGGCCACTTCCAGATTCTCCTCCGTGCGGTGCAGTCCGAGCGTGTAGGTTTCCGTTCCGCTTACCCGGCTGTTCCGTGAGCTTATTGAGTTGGTGTGGATTGAAATGAAAAGGTCTGCCTTTGCGTCGTTGGCTATTTCAGCGCGCCGATGAAGTGGAATGAATACGTCTTTGTTCCTTGTGTACACGACCTTCGTGTCTTTGCAGTTGTCCGTGATCAATTTCCCCACTTTCTGGGCAACTTTCAGGTTGATGTTTTTCTCTTTTCCCCGTCGTCCGACGGCTCCGGGGTCATGTCCCCCGTGGCCGGCATCGATGACCACCGTAAAAGTCTTTCCCGGTGCTGCGGATACATTTCCCTGTCCGGACAGGAATGGCAGAAGGAACGACACAGCGATTAATATGTGGAGTCTGATAGTTTGCATGGCTAATACTTCGTTGCAAAGTTAGTGTTTTTTTGTGTTTAAAGAGGTGTACGGCTTAATAATTCTTCATTGTCGGCATGAAATGCTATAAAAACCGATAAATGGACTTTTCTTTGTTTTTAATTTGTTACCTTTGTGGAAACACAATTTATGGTCTATTAAAAACAATTGAATATGGTATTGATTGACGGAAAAGTTGTTTCTGAGCAGGTGAAACAGGAGATAGCCGCCGAGGTGGCGGAAATTGTGGCGAAAGGCGGGAAGCGTCCGCACTTGGCTGCTGTGCTGGTGGGTCATGACGGCGGCAGTGAAACTTATGTGGCTGCGAAGGTGAAGGCATGTGAGGTGTGCGGGTTCAAGTCGTCTTTGATCCGTTATGAATCGGATGTTACGGAAGAGGAGTTGTTGGCCAAAGTGGCCGAACTGAATGCGGATCCCGACATTAACGGCTTCATCGTGCAGCTTCCGCTGCCTTCCCATATCTCGGAGCAGAAAGTGATTGAAGCGATTGACTACCGGAAGGATGTTGACGGATTTCATCCGATTAATGTGGGACGTCTTTCCATTGGACTTCCGTGTTATGTGTCTGCCACTCCGAATGGCATTATGGAGCTGCTTCGCCGGTATGGAATCGAAACACGCGGAAAGAAGTGTGTCATTTTGGGGCGCAGCAACATTGTTGGAAAACCGATGGCGATGTTGATGATGCAGAAAGCTTGTCCGGGCGACGCAACGGTGACGGTCTGTCACAGTCGCAGCAAGGACTTGGTGAAGGAGTGCCGGGAAGCCGACATTGTCATTGCGGCGATGGGGCAACCTAATTTTGTAAAAGCAGACATGGTGAAAGAAGGTGCGGTAGTGATTGATGTAGGCACAACTCGTGTGCCGGATGCCAGCAGGAAATCGGGGTTCAAACTGACGGGCGACGTGAAGTTTGATGAGGTGGCTCCAAAATGTTCGTTCATCACTCCTGTCCCTGGCGGAGTAGGGCCCATGACTATCGTCTCACTGATGAAAAATACCTTGTTGGCTGGAAAGAAAGCCATCTACGGATGATGCTCATGGAGGTTGTGTATCGGAATCTCTTGACTTTGTAAGTCTATAGTTTCCGATGCATCTTCCTTTGTATTAGACGGTTGTCTGTCGTGTAGGCACTGTCAGTGCATATTTTCTTGAAAAGAAATTCGTGAGATACTTGCATATATAAATATTAATGCATACCTTTGCACCGCTTTCAAGAAAAAAGCACTTCAAAGAAGATTTCTGGAGAGGTGGCAGAGTGGTCGATTGCGGCGGTCTTGAAAACCGTTGTACCGCGAGGTACCCGGGGTTCGAATCCCTGTCTCTCCGCAAGCCAAGTGTTTATTGTCGGGCTGACAAAATTTTGGAGAGATGCCGGAGTGGTCGATCGGGCCGCACTCGAAATGCGGTGAACGGGTAACTGTTCCCAGGGTTCGAATCCCTGTCTCTCCGCTGAACGTATTGGATAAGAATGGTCGGTAAATGGACAAAAAGCTACAAATCAATGATTTGTGGCTTTTTTTATTGGTATGCTCGGCTGAAAACAAACTGAGCCCTGAATTTCTACTGCGCCGTGAACGTTTTATTAAACTAATAGAAAATAAAAACAAGACACTCAATGGTGAGTGTCTTGCCGAGTAGCCCATGGGAGAATCGAACTCCCCTTTCAAGAATGAAAATCTTGCGTCCTAACCGATAGACGAATGGGCCATCCTCTTGTCGCTGAATGATTCAGTCGACCGTATGTTAGTGGTAGCCCATGGGAGAATCGAACTCCCCTTTCAAGAATGAAAATCTTGCGTCCTAACCGATAGACGAATGGGCCATCCTTGGCTTGTGATGAAGCGTTTTTCAATCACGGGTGCAAAGGTACGGATTATTTTTGATTCTGCAAGCTTTTTGAGGGAAAATGTTGAAAAAAAGCAAAAAAAGTATCCTTATTCACCCTTTATGATAGGTTGGATAAGGATACTGACTGTTTTAAAGTGATGGCTTTCAAACTTGTGGTACGTCTTTCAGACTCTTTTCAATTTCTTCCTCAGGGAGTGAATAGTTGGTCAGATTGCCTGAGAGATACTGGTCGTAAGCACTCATGTCGATGAGTCCATGGCCGGAGAGATTGAACAAGATGACTTTTTCTTCACCTGTCTCCTTGCACTTTCTCGCTTCCTGGACGGCGGCGGTGATGGCATGGCATGATTCTGGGGCCGGTATGATTCCTTCGGCACGTGCAAACAGACATCCGCATTCAAAGCTTTCAAGCTGTTGGATATCCACCGCTTCCATCAGATTGTCTTTCAGCAACTGTGAAACGATGACTCCCGCACCATGATAACGCAGTCCTCCGGCATGGATGTTGGCCGGGGTGAAGTTGTGTCCCAGCGTGTACATCGGGAGCAGGGGAGTGTAGCCGGCCTCGTCGCCATAGTCATATTCAAATTTTCCTCTGGTCAGTTTGGGGCATGAAGCCGGTTCAGCGGCCACATAACGCGTCTTCTTTCCTTCAAGAATCGTGTGGCGCATAAACGGGAAGGCGATGCCGCCGAAGTTGGAACCTCCACCGAAACAGCCGATGATGATGTCCGGATATTCCCCCGCCATTTCCATCTGCTTCTCAGCTTCCAGTCCGATGATGGTCTGATGCAGGGTAACATGGCTCAACACGGAACCGAGTGTATATTTGCAGTTCGGTGTGGTACGTGCCAGCTCGATGGCTTCCGAGATAGCTGTTCCCAGTGAGCCTTGATGGTTGGGGTATTTTGTCAGGATGTCCTTTCCGGCACGTGTAGACATGGACGGTGACGGAGTGACCTGCGCCCCGAAAGTCTGCATGATGCTTCTGCGGTAAGGTTTCTGTTCATAGCTGATTTTCACCTGATATACGGCAGCTTCCAGTCCGAACACTTTGGCGGCGTAAGCAAGCGCGGCTCCCCATTGCCCGGCTCCGGTTTCGGTTGTGATGTTCGTCACCCCTTCCTGTTTGCAGTAGTAGGCTTGCGCCAGTGCGGAGTTCAGTTTGTGAGACCCGATAGGGCTGACACTTTCATTCTTGAAGTAGATATGCGCCGGTGTGTCCAATGCCTTTTCCAGACCATAAGCACGTACCAGAGGGGTGCTGCGGTAGTATTTATACATTTCGCGCACCGTTTCCGGTATTTCAATCCATGTGTCCGTCTGGTTCAGTTCCTGATGACAGAGTTCTTTGGCGAAGATGGGATAAAGGTCTTCCGGTTTGAGTGGTTGTTTTGTTGCCGGATTCAGAGGCGGCATGGGCTTGTTCTTCATGTCTGCCTGAATATTGTACCAATATCTGGGAATTTCATCTTCCGGTAGGATGAATCTTTTCTGTTTATTACTCATATTTGCTTTCAATTTTATAGTTTCCGCCAAAAATATGGAAATAAATGATGACAAACAACTGATTTTGCCTTTTTCTTTGTTTTCTGATGCAAAAAGATGGCTTTCGTTAAAAAAGCTATACAGAAAACAAGAAGAAATGCCGGGCAACAGGCTTTTCGGGAGTTATGTGTATTTTTGTCCGTCAATATCTTTATAGTATGGACTATTGGGAACGACTTTTTTTATATAGGAAGAAACTGCTTCTGCCGCGCATCAATCAGATGGTGAACTGGACGCTCGGCATCACTTATCTGTGTGCTTTGGCATTTCTGGCGGCCATTGTCTATGAATATGGCTTCAGCATATCGGCTGAGGAGCGCGGGCTGGTTCATGCGGTGTATAGGGTAGTGTGGGTTGTATTTCTGGTGAGCACCACTCTTCAGATTGTTTTCCGGCAAGATGATTCGCCTTACAGGTTCACGCCTTGGACATGGGTGTTGAGTGTGCTGCTTTACCTTACACTTCTTCCGGTGGTGTTCCATAAGCCGGATCCGGAAACGGAAATCTATTGGATATGGGCTTTTTTCCGCAATCCTTATTATCGGGGGAGCATTCTGCTTCTATATTCTCTTTATCAACTTTCGGGAAGTCTGGTCCGTTTGCTGGGCAAGCGCACGAATCCCCCTCTCATTCTGGCGGGGAGTTTTCTGGTTATCATTCTGCTGGGTACGGGACTTCTGCTTCTTCCCCGTGCCACATACAATGGTATCCATTGGATTGATGCGCTGTTCACGGCTACAAGTGCCACGTGCGTCACGGGACTGGTTTCTGTTGATGTGCCTTCCACATTTACGGTGGAGGGACAGGTAATCATCATTCTGCTGATTCAGATAGGCGGTCTGGGGGTGATGACGCTGACGAGCTTCTTCGCGATGTTCTTCATGGGCAACACATCCATCTACAACCAGCTTGTGGTGGGTGATATGATCAGTTCGAACTCTCTCAATTCTTTGCTTTCTACCTTATTGTATATATTAGGGTTTACATTGGTGATAGAGGGGGTTGGCATGCTGGTCATCTGGTACAGTATCCACGGCACATTGGGAATGACTCTTGATGAAGAGCTTTTCTTTTCAGCCTTCCATTCCATTTCCGCATTCTGCAATGCCGGGTTTTCCATACTTCCGGGTGGCATGAGCAATCCGGCGGTGATGCAGGGGCATAATCTGCTTTATATCACTTTAGGACTGCTGATTGCTCTGGGGGGTATCGGTTTTCCGATTCTGGTGAATCTTTATGAAACGGTGGCTTATTATCTGGGCTATCTGAAATGGAAAGTGTTCGGACGTTCACACCGTTTCGTGAAGCGTGTACATCTGTATAATCTGAACACGAAGATTGTGCTTGTTGCCACCGCCTTCTTGCTGGTGTTGGGAACGGTTGTGATTGCGGTAGTGGAGTGGAATCAGGCACTGGCCGGCATGCCGGTGGCGGACAAGCTGGTGCATTCCTTCTTCAATTCGTCCTGCCCGCGTACGGCAGGTTTCGTGAGTGTGCCTTTGCTGTCGTTTTCCGTGCAGACATTGCTTTTCATGCTGGTGCTGATGGTTATCGGAGGAGGTACGCAGTCTACGGCCGGAGGTGTGAAAATCAATGTGTTTGCGGTGGTTCTGCTCAATCTTTGGGCGGTAATCCGAGGGTCGGAGCATGTCACTATCCTGAAGCGTGAACTTTCGCACGACTCCATCCGACGGTCGAATGCTGTGATTATGCTTTATCTGATGCTGGCTTTCATAGGGATGTTTGCGGTGAGTATCCTTGAGCCGGATGCGCCGTTGCTTGCTGTGGTGTTTGAATGCATATCCGCCTTGAGCACGGTGGGGTCGAGTCTTGACCTGACTCCGACATTGGGCGGATGGAGTAAAATTCTTGTGGTCGTGATGATGTTCGTGGGGCGCGTGGGTGCCTTTACGTTGGCGACGGGACTTGTCCGTCAGGAAAAGAAACGGAACTATAAATATCCGAGTGACAATATAATTATCAACTGAATATGAAATATCTGATTATCGGCTTGGGACATTATGGAGGCATTCTTGCCGAAGAGCTTACAGCCTTGGGACACGAGGTGGTGGGAGTGGACAAGGACGAACTGCACGTAGACAGGGTGAAGGACAAGATGGTCACTTCGTTTGTGCTTGACGCGACGGATGAGGCTGCGCTTTCCGTGCTTCCTGTCAGGAATGTCGATTTGGTGATTGTGGCTATCGGGGACAACTTCGGAGCCTCCGTGCGTATCGTTTCTCTTTTGAAGAAGAACAAGGCGAAGCATATCTGCGCCCGTGCGGTGGATGATGTGCACAAGGCCGTGCTTGAAGCTTTTTCCATCGACCGGATATTGACTCCGGAGCAGGATGCCGCACGCATGTTTGCCCATTCGCTTGAACTTGGCACTGAGGTGGAGTCATTTCAGGTGGATGAAGACAATTATGTGTTCAAGTTCCGTCTTCCGAAAAAGCTGGAAGGGTATCACGTGAATGATTTGAATGTGGAACAGGAGTTCGGACTGAAAGTCATTTCACTTGTACGGGGTAACAAAACCTGCAATTGTCTAGGCATATCGATAGTGGAACAGCATGTCGCCAACGAGTTTGAGGAGAACTATGAACTGCACACAGACGATTCGCTTGTGTGCTACGGGCTTTATTCCAGCTTCATCCAGTTCTGGAAATCTATCCGTTGACCGTTCGTTTGTCCTTATCTGATATTCCTCCGGTTCAGTGCCTGCTGGTAGCGGCGGGCATTGGCCTGATGCTGTGAAAGTGTGCGGGCGAAATTGTGTGTGCCCGAGAAATCCTCTTTTGCGCACATGTACAGATAGTCGTGGCGCGAAGGGTTCAGCACGCTTTCAATGACATGGATGGAAGGGATTCGGATAGGACCGGGAGGAAGTCCCTGGTTCTTGTAAGTGTTGTAAGGGCTGTCCGCTTCCAGATGTTTGAGCAGGATACGCCGGAGTCCGAAATCCTGTAGCGCGAACTTCACGGTAGGGTCGGCCTGCAGCGGCATGCCGATGCGCAGACGGTTCAGGTAAAGTCCCGCCACTGTCGGCATTTCACTTTTGTTGGCAGTCTCTTCTTCAACGATTGACGCAAGTGTGCTCACTTCAATGGGTGTCAGTCCAATGGCTTTCGCCTTTTCCGTCCGCTGTGTGTTCCAGAAACGGTCGTATTCCTTTTTTATACGTTTCAGAAACTCTTCCGCGTTCATGTTCCAGTACACTTCGTAAGTGTTCGGCAGGAAGAGTGCGGGCAAGGTTGCTCTGTTGAAGCCGAGCGGAGTGTAACGGGAACTGTCGTTCAGCAGAGAAACCAGTTCGGTAGAATCGGCCATAATCTGCCGGCTTACCGTTGCGGCCATCCGTCCGATAGTGCGTACGGACGGGACGATAAGTTTCACTGGAGTCTGGTGTCCGTTGTTCAGTTTCTGGAAAAGCCGGAACGTATTTTCTTCTGCCGAAAGCTTGTAAGCTCCTGTATGTACATGTTCCTCATAATGTTTCAGTGCGGCAAGCAGTCTGAAGCCCTCCAGCCTTTCCGCATAGAACTGTTTTTCCAGCTTCACGCAGACCGAATCGGCCGTGTCGTCATCGTCTATATAGAGGAAAGCGGTCTGTGAGGTCTTTATCGGATGATTCAGCAGCAGGCAGAGTGGTATGGTGATGCATATGGCAATCACCGTCAGGGCAATGCCCGACAGGAGGATGATTCTTTTTCGCTTCATGACTGTTCTTTTGTTTGATCGGGCAAATTTAGGCATAAATCGCGATTTACATGCCTGTGTGATGATAAAAAATAAGCGGTCATCCCAGTCGGGACAACCGCTCATTCCGTCATGGTTATTCGCTTATTCTTCCGTGTCAAGCAGGATGTCCATCACCTGACATGCACACTTCGCAACCGATGTGCCCGGTCCGAAGATGGCCACCACTCCCGCCTTGTAGAGGAAGTCATAGTCTTGCGGAGGGATGACACCTCCGGCAAATACCAGAATATCTTCACGTCCCATGCGTTTGAGCTCTTCCATAATCTGCGGAATCAGCGTCTTGTGGCCAGCCGCCAATGAAGAAACTCCCACGGCATGCACGTCGTTTTCCACCGCTTCGCGGGCGGCCTCTTCCGGAGTCTGGAACAAGGGTCCCATGTCCACGTCGAAACCGCAGTCGGCGAAACCAGTCGCCACCACTTTGGCACCCCGGTCGTGTCCGTCCTGTCCCATCTTCGCAATCATGATACGCGGACGACGGCCCTCTCTCTTCGCAAATTCTTCGGTCAGTTCGCAAGCCTTGGCGAAATCTGCATCCTTCTTACTTTCTGATGAATACACTCCTGATATGGTTCTGATTACTGCTTTATAACGTCCCACTACTTTTTCGCAGGCGTCGGATATTTCTCCCAATGTAGCGCGTACGCGTGCTGCCTCTACAGCCAGTTCCAGCAAGTTGCCCTTGCCGGTACGGGCGCATTCGGTGATGGCTTCCAGTGCCTTGTCCACTTCGGCCTGGTTGCGGCCTTCTTTCAGGCGGCGCAGGTTCTCGATCTGTTCCTGACGTACGGCGGTGTTGTCCACTTCCAGAATGTCAATCGGGTCTTCTTTTTCCAGGCGGTATTTGTTGGTGCCCACAATGGTCTGTTCGCCAGAGTCGATGCGTGCCTGTGTACGTGCGGCCGCCTCTTCGATGCGCATTTTCGGAATGCCCGTTTCGATGGCTTTTGCCATACCGCCCAGTTTCTCGATTTCCTGGATGTGTTCCCATGCCTTGTGCGCCAGTTCATTGGTCAGTGATTCCACATAATAGGAGCCAGCCCACGGATCCACGTTCTTGCATACTTGAGTCTCTTCCTGGATGTAAATCTGCGTGTTGCGTGCGATGCGTGCGGAGAAGTCGGTCGGCAGAGCGATGGCTTCGTCCAGTGCATTGGTATGCAGTGATTGGGTGTGTCCCAATGCGGCCGCCATCGCTTCGATGCAAGTACGTCCCACATTGTTGAACGGATCCTGTTCGGTGAGTGACCATCCGGAAGTCTGTGAATGGGTGCGCAAAGCCAACGATTTCGGGTTTTTCGGATTGAACTGCTTCACAATCTTGGCCCACAGCATACGTGCGGCACGCATTTTGGCAATCTCCATGAAGTGATTCATGCCGATGGCCCAGAAGAAAGACAGGCGGGGCGCAAACGCGTCGATATCGATTCCTGCGGCGATTCCCGCGCGCAGGTATTCCAGTCCGTCGGCCAGCGTATAAGCCAGTTCGATGTCGGCTGTCGCTCCGGCCTCCTGCATGTGATAGCCCGAGATAGAGATGGAATTGAATTTCGGCATCTTCTGTGAGGTATATTCAAAGATATCCGAAATAATCTTCATGGAGAAGGCGGGCGGATAGATATAGGTGTTGCGTACCATAAACTCCTTCAGGATGTCGTTCTGGATGGTTCCGGCCATTTCTTCCAGTTTGGCACCCTGTTCCAGCCCGGCATTGATATAGAATGCCATGATGGGAAGCACCGCACCGTTCATGGTCATTGACACGGACATCTTGTTCAGGGGGATTCCGTCGAAAAGCACTTTCATGTTGTCGAGCGAGCAGATGGACACTCCGGCCTTGCCCACATCGCCTACCACACGCGGATGGTCGGGGTCGTATCCACGGTGTGTCGGAAGGTCGAAGGCGACCGACAGTCCTTTCTGTCCGGAAGCCAGATTACGGCGGTAGAACGCGTTCGACTCTTCCGCAGTAGAGAATCCGGCATACTGGCGGATAGTCCACGGGCGGAAAGTGTACATCATTGAGTAAGGACCTCTCAAGTAGGGAGGGATTCCGGCTGCATAGTTCAGGTGTTCCATCCCTTCCAGATCTTCTTTCGTGTACACGGGTTTCACCTGAATCTGTTCAGGTGTGTTCCAGTTGGCAGTGATGCCGTTGGTCGCTTGCCATTCCTTCCCGTCTTGGGGATGGAATCCGGCAAATATGTCAATGTCTTTAAAGTTCGGTTTCATAGTCTTATTTTTAATCAACACAGAGACACAGAGACTTATTTTTAAATATATCCATTGATTTTACGGCGGATACCATTCCGTAATAGAGGGACATTGAAATTGATGAGTAGTCCTAATTTCTTGTCCGCCAGTTTCAAGTAGGTGACAAGTTGGACTTCATGAATATCTTTCAATTCTTCTACCGCTTTTATTTCTATTATAATCAGGTCTTCCACCAACAAATCTAAGCGGAACTCCTTATCCAGTTTTTCCCCTTTGTAATAAAGTGGTAGTGGAACCTGATTTTTTACGCGATAACCTCTTTTTTTCAATTCGGCAATGAGACACGCTTCATAGATGCTTTCCAGTAATCCGAGGCCTAACTCTTTGTGTACTTCTATTGCCGCTCCGATAATGGCTCGGCTCAACATATTGTAAATATTGTAAGGATCGGATAAGCTCATAATTGAAAACTCTGTGTCTTTGTGTCTCTGTGTTTTTATTTAATCAGTAATTGCTTGTTGAACTCACGCAGGGTTTCCAGGACGTTGCAGCGCACGTGGATGAAATGCTCGATGCCGGCGGCTTTCAGCTTTTCCATGCACGCCGGGGCACCGGCCACGATGAACATCGCACGTCCACCGAGAGCCTTGAAGGCCGGAACTGCATATTCCGCATACTCGTCATCGCTGGAGCAGAGCACCACAATGTCGGCCTTTGCCTTGATTGCAGCTTCCACTCCCTCTTCTACCGACGGGAATCCCAGATTGTCGATTACCTCATAGCCTGCACAGGCCAGGAAGTTGCATGAGAACTGGGCACGTGCCTGACGCATGGCCAAGTTGCCGATGGTCAGCATGAATGCTTTCGGGCGTTTTCCTGAGTGTTCCGTTTCGAGACGGAGAGCCTCGAACTTACTGGCGGCGCGGTCGGTGATCAGAGTCGGGAAAGGCTTTTCGCATTCGTGTGTATGCTGATGGTCTTTTCCTCCTCCACAGTTGCATGTCTGGGCCAGTGGAGCCTTTTCCCCTGCCTGTTCGTTGAAGTTCGGATATTGGTTGGTGCCCAGCAGGATTTCCTTCCGTTTTGAAACCGCTTCATGACGGGCCTTGTTGCTTGCGTTCACCGCTCCCTGCACGGTCCCTGCCTTGACCGCTTCCAGCATACCGCCTTCGTCTTCCACCTGCAAGAAGAGTTTCCATGCTTCTTTGGCGATGGATGCCGTCAGATTTTCGATATAATAGGAACCGGCTGCGGCATCCACAATTCTGTTGAAGTGGGCTTCCTCTTTCAACAGGAGCTGCTGGTTGCGTGCCAGACGTTCGGAAAACTCGTTCGGTGTCTCATATACCTTGTCGAAAGGAGTCACGGTGATGGAGTCCACTCCGGCGATGGCCGCGCTCATGGTTTCAGTCTGCGTGCGGAGCAGGTTTACGTATGAATCGAATAAAGTGAGATTGAACGAAGATGTTTCCGCATGTGCATTCATCATGCATGCGTCCTGATGTTCAGGCTGGTATTGCGCCACGATGTCAGCCCACAACATGCGTGCGGCACGGAACTTGGCGATTTCCATGAAATAGTTCGAGCTGATTCCGAAATGGAACTTGATTTTCCTTGCAGCCTGTTCTGCCGGAACTCCCGCTTCCGTCATCTGGCGCAGGTATTCGTTGCCCCATGCCAGCGCATAGCCCAGCTCCTGATAGATATATGCCCCTGCATTGTTCAGCATCAGCGAGTTGACCGTCATGCAGCGGAAGTGCGGATAGTCCTTCAGCGTTTCGATGATGTCTTTTCCGAAAGCGATGACTCCGCTCACGTCCTTTCCTTTCTGGAGCATCTTGCTGATGGGGTCGAAATTGAGCGAGCCGTGAATCTTTTCCGGGTCATAGCCTTTTTCCTTGAAATATCCGGTCAGCAGCCGGGCCAGCATCAGCGTATGACGTTGGCAGGTGGAAAAGTTCAGCTCGATGCATTCACATTCAATTCCACAGAGCAGGGTGCGGATGAACTCTTCGTTCAGGTCCGTTTTTTTCACGGAGAATCCCAGTGAGTCCACTCCCTTGTTCAGGATGTCGAGTGCTTTGGCATTGGCCTCTTTCGCATCCTCCACGCGGATGTCCTGACGGATATACCATGTGTTGTCATTCTTCTTGTTTCCTCTGATATACGGGAATTCGCCCGGAAGCCCTTCGGTGGTTTTCAGTCCCTCCAAGTCTTCCTGCCGGTAAAAAGGCTTCACCTTGAAGCCTTCGTTGGTTTTCCATACCAGTTTCTTTTCATAGTCAGCTCCTTTCAGATCTACCATGACTTTGTCCATCCATTCCTGTGTGGACACGGGCGGAAAATCCGAAAACAGTTTTTCTTTGCTGTCTGCCATAATCTAAAAGTGTTTTTATTGATATTCAGATTTAAAATCATTATGAAGGTCGGATACCTTGCGAAAGCAAATATACAATTTTTTTTGGATTCGGATGCAGGTTTCCCCGCTTCGGTTGCATTAAATTTTCCCCGGTTCGGTGACGGGAGAAAAAAACAAGCGTTTCTTGCAGTGCGGGAAAGGACGCACGTCAGAAGAAACGCTTGAAAAACGGTCTGGCAGGACATCAACCGGATGTCTCCGCGCGACCGTATCCTGAGTGAAACTGAATATTATTCTTTGGGCTTCGGCTCCTTTTTGGCCAGCATCACGATGTTGTACACGTACTCCGTAATCCAAGCTTCGGAATAATGAAGCGCATGCTGGTACTGGCGGATATTCCCGCAGGTTTTCCGTACCCCTTCATCTTTCCAGTCGTTTCGGGTAAAGATGTCGTGGACGGTTTTTTCTGTCAGGTTCCGCATCGTTTTCTTGAAGATGCCCGGTATGCGGAACTTCCACTGCATCAGGTTGCCTATCACCATCATCAAATCCTGACTGAACCCTTGGAACATGAAGAGGTAAGTCTTTATGTCGTTCATATTCTTGCAGTTCTTTTTGACGGAAGCGTCTATCTCTTTAAAGAAGAATTCATTAATGCCATAGATGTCCATCAGCATTTTCTTGCAGCGCGCTTTCTCCGCCACTCCGAGCTTATTGTTCTGTGTGGGGACTTTCAGTGTGCGTTTGAATACGGCCATGTCTGGAAGAAGACCGATATTGCTGATTCCCAACTGGGAGGCCATCACCGCCTGATAATATACGCGGATGAGTGTCATGAAGTCTTCCATTCCGCCTACTCGCGTGCCTTCTTCCGCTTCGGCCTGCTTTTTTCCGAAAAGTTTTGAAAATATACCCATATTTTGTCTGTCTTTTTTGTTCTGTATATTTGTTGCGGGCAAAGATACGAAAATATCGCCGTAACAAGCGAAAAAAAACGCTCTTTTCAGGTCAACTTATAGCAGAATGTATGTTTTTTGAATTCCTGTTCCACCAGTCCGAAGCGGATAAAGTCGGCAAGTATCGTGCACACCTGTCTGCGCGGCATTTTTGCCAGACGGACGCACTGGCTCAGCGTCAGAGCCTTGCGGGTTCCGAACAAGTGGAGCAGATGCTGTTCCCGTTCTGTATAGGCCACTCTTTCCTCTTCTTTCTCCGAATGTTTCCAGAGAGCCAGATGAACAGGTGTGGCCAGGATGTTTTCATCGTCAATGCGGACATATGCCCACGGCCTGTTGTTTTCGTCCAGCGCGCATACCGGTTTGTGGGCACTTTCAGGGACGATGACTTCCAGCACATCTTTCCCCTCCACATGATATACATGGTTCTCCAGTTCCAGAGCCGGGGTGCAATAAACCGATGCGGCCGCTTCGACCATATAGATTTCTTCTTCAGAACGCACTCCGGCTATCTTTCCGTTGTCCTTCACCCCCACAAGCAGACGTCCGCCTCCGGTATTGGCGAAAGCGGACAGACTTTTCGCTATTTTTCTTATGTCTGATATGGCGAACTTGAAATCCTGATGGGCATGTTCCCCTTCAGAGATTCGTGCCAGAATGTAGTCGGTGTCTGTCATCGGTTTCATAAGACACAGGTCAGTCGCAATGCTTGTGAGTCATGATGTCAAGTACCATCTTGTCGGTCTCGTTCATTCCTTTCGAACCGATTCTAGTAAGGTTTCGGATACTCAGGTCCACATCGTTCTCGATGATGCCTTCCACAGAGGTCACACATTTTCCTTCCATCGCGAGGATGGCCGAGAACACGGCTGTCGACACACCGCTGGTCAGTTTCAGCGCACAGCTCGGTTTGGCTCCGTCGCAGATCATGCCGGTAAGGTTGGCTATCATGTTCTGCACGGCATCCACCACCTGAGGATAGCCTCCTCCCATCAGATAGGTGATTCCGCAACTGCTTCCGGTGGCTGCTACCACACATCCGCACAGGGCGGAGAGCTTTCCGAGGTTCTGCTTTATGTAAATGGCGGTAAGGTGGCTGAGTATCAGCGCACGGACAAGCTCTTCTTCCGTCTTGTGATTGTCTTCGGCATATATCACTACGGGGAGCGTGGCCGCTATGCCCTGGTTTCCGCTTCCTGAGTTGCTCATCACAGGAATCATGGCTCCGGCCATACGTGCGTCGCATGCGGCAGAGGTGTAGGAAAGGATATGCATGAACGTGTTGTTTCCCAGAATACCTTTTTCGCTGGGACTGTAGCGTAATGTCTTTCCAAGCTCATGACCGTAGTTGCCCTTGAAAGAGCGTTCGGCAGCTTCTTTGTTGAGCCTTCTGGCTTCGAGTATGAAACTGATTTCTTCCAGCGGTGAGGTGGTGGCGAAGTCATACACTTTGCGCATGTTGAGGTCCACCCCGTCGGCATCAGCTTCCGTCCTGTCGCCTGTCCGTCTGTCAAGCAATGTTTCTCCGTTCTTTTCCAGATAGACAAAATTGGTGTGTCCTCCGCTTATGACGGCAGTTGTTCTGTCATCTCCATTCCGGCACACCACTTCCACATACAGCTTTTCTTCAATGCCTTCTTTCAGCCCTATCTGGATAGCATTCGCGTCGACCAGTCTTTTGCCTTTTTCCACGGCTTCAGAATTGGAGTCTTTCAGAACCTCCAGTCCGTATTCCGACTTGCCGATGATGGCTCCCAGAGCGATGGCGATAGGAAGACCAATCATGTCTGTGCCCGGAATGCCTACACCCATGGCATTCTTCAGGATGTTGGCACTCAAGAAGGCCTGTATGTCAGTGGGGCGTTTGCCCAGCATTTCCGTGGCTTTGGCGGTGCAGAGAGCCACCGCAATCGGTTCAGTACAACCGATTGCAGGTACAACCTCTCTGTGTATCAGTGCGATAATTTGTTCTCTTTCGTCTTTAGGAATCATCTTGTCTTTCACTTTTTATAGTTCTTCAGTCCGGTCTCGAGAAACTCCACATACTTGTCTACGTCTTCATCATATGAGTAGGACTTGTTGAGCGGCATTCCTTCGTTGTCAATCAGAACATAGAACGGCTGGGCGTTCGCTCCGAATTTTGAGCGTTGGAGATAGCTCCATTTGTCACCTACGGTGCGGAGCGTGCGTTCCGTCCCGTTCTCGTTCACCTTGATGGGTTCAGGAAGTTTGGCCTTTTCGTCCACATACAGTGTAATCAGCACATAGTCGTCATTGAGCAGTTTGCTCACCTTCGGGTCTGTCCATACGGCAAGTTCCATTTTGCGGCAGTTCACGCATCCGTAGCCTGTAAAGTCAATCATCACCGGCTTGCCGTGCTGGCGGGCATATTCCATGCCCGCATCATAGTCATTGAATTTGGCATGGACTTCGTTCTTGTACAGGTTGAAGTCCTGTGTCTGCATGGGAGGAGCGAATGCGCTCACCGCCTTCAGAGGAGCACCCCAGAGTCCCGGTACCATGTAGACGGCGAATGCCAGAGAAATCAGGGCGAGGAAGAAGCGCGGCACACTGACTTTTGTCTCATCGTCATCGTGCGGGAACTTGATTTTTCCCAGCAGATAAAAGCCGAGCAGCGCAAAGATGACAATCCACAGTGCAAGGAATGTTTCACGGTCGAGAATCCGCCAGCCGTAAGCCAGGTCGGCCACTGAAAGGAATTTCAGTGCAAAGGCCAGTTCCAGAAAACCGAGCACCACTTTGATGACATTCATCCATCCTCCCGATTTCGGCATGGATTTCAGCCATGACGGGAAGAGAGCGAACAGGGTGAACGGAAGTGCCAGCGCGATGGCGAACCCCAGCATGCCGAGTGCCGGCGCGATGACGCTGTTTGTCGTGGAAACCTCCACGAGCAGGAATCCGATGATAGGACCCGTGCATGAGAATGAAACCAGCGACAGGGTGAATGCCATCAGGAAAATACTCAGCAGTCCGGTGGTCTGTTCTGCCTTGCTGTCTACGGCATTGCTCCATTTTGAAGGCAGAGTGATTTCGAACGCTCCGAAGAAAGAGGCGGCGAACACCACCAGCATCAGGAAGAAAAAGATGTTGAAAATGGCACTGGTAGAAAGGTCGTTCAGTGCGCTGGCTCCGAAAATCAGCGTGATGGCGAGACCCAGGGCCACGTAGATGACCACGATGGACGCACCGTAAGTAATCGCGTCACGGATGCCCTTCTTCTTGTCTTTTGTCCGTTTCAGGAAGAAGCTCACGGTCATCGGGATGATGGGCCATACGCAAGGGGTAAACAACGCCAGCAGTCCGCCCACGAATCCGGCAAAGAATATGTATATCCAGGAATAGGATTCCTGGCTGACCTGGTCGCCATAATTGCGCAGCTCGTCGATGACCGGTGTCCAGTAGTCGGCCGATGACGCGGAAGGCGGTGTGACTGCAGGAGGAAGAACTTCGGCGGGAGCCTCTGTGGTATCGGTCTCTGCCTTCGTTTCCGCCTTTGCCGGGGCGGCCGCTACAGGAGCGGGAGCTTTTTTCTCTGCAACTTCTCCTTTATAGGAGAATTCCACATTGGTGGGAGGCAGACAGTTTTCGTCATTGCACGCACCGTACTGGAGGTATCCGGTCACTTCATATTTCCCTCCCGTCAGCTTTATCTTTTGTGCGAAAGTTGCCGTTCCTCCTTCAAAGAATTGCACCTGCATTTCGAAGATAGGGTCCATTTTGTCGACGACCTTTCCCCGCGGTTCGAGTTTGCCGGCCAGCTCGGCACCTTCCATCTTGTCCACATTGAATGTGGCGGAGATGGGTCCTCCTTCCGGCAAATCGGTCGAGTAGACATGCCATCCTTCGTCCATTGTGCCCGTAAACACAATCTCGGCCTCGTTGTCGGAAAGTTTTTTCCATTCGGTCTTGAATTTCACCGGTTCCTGAATCTGGGCGATGACCGGTATGCATAGTATGGCCAGAAGCAGCCAGCTGAAAACGAACTTTTTAGTCATGGTGTGCAGTATTATATTTTAATTGTTTCTGATTCTGGTGTGCAAATATAGTACAAAAATCAACAGCCCCGTCTGCTGTCTGATAAAATATCTTGTTTTTCGACCGCTCCCTTGTTCCGGTTGGAGCAGCCTTGTATTTCGTATGAAACAAAAGGCTGTTTCCCATGAAGTTTCCTTTTGTTTTTCCGTGGAGGCGGATTGGTGGGAAATGCGGGTGCTTTCTTATGAAATCATGTCTTCCGGAGGTGTGTAAAACAGCCATAAATGTTCCTTTTCAGATAAAATTTGTCGTTTTTTTTCACAAACGCTTGCTGTTTTAAAAAAAATCCCTACCTTTGCATCGCTTTTCAGAAAGAAGCCAACACGGTGACTATAGTTCAGTTGGTTAGAGCGTCAGATTGTGGTTCTGAATGTCGTGGGTTCGAGTCCCACTAG
>CALUIZ010000038.1 GCA_944320815.1 uncultured Phocaeicola sp.
TACACCCTCAGGGACTCGAACCCTGGACCCACTGATTAAGAGTCAGTTGCTCTACCAACTGAGCTAAGAGTGCATCATTTTTCAATTGCGAGTGCAAAGGTAAGCCATTCTTTCGAAATATCCAAACATTTTCCGACAATTTTTTCAGGACATCAGCTGTCTGCATCGGAAATATGCGATAAAAAAGAAAGGCATGCCACACCTCATACAGCGGCATACCTTTCTTCAACAAACAGCTATCCTGCACCAGAACAGGCGCATATTCTAGCAGACGATTCTCATTTCCCCTCAAAGCAGATGGAACCGAAAAATTCCGGGCAATGGAAACACGGTTCCGGAAGATCTATCGGATTCCATGACAAGAAATGCGGAGTGGCCAGTTTGTCGCCGCACTTGTAGAAATTAGCGTGAGCCGTCATACCGTCAAGACTGTCGATGTGATGAAGGAAAAAAGCAGCGGCAGGAATGTACAGGGCCAGCTGCCATTCGCACTCGCCTACCCGCTCCTCAAACGGAGCCTTCCCCAACGAGCTCCATCTCTGTACAGTGGACGTCACATCCAAAGACGCATGCTCCCTGTCGCCTTTCCGGCCATACCCTATCAACAACGTCCCTCCACAGTTGCATTCCATATTATAATAGTTTTCCTTGTCACCCGGAGCCTGGAAAAAGAACTCACAGCAGGAATCCTCCCACACCCGTCCGTTGTCCGCATCGGCCACCGCACGCACGCTCGCTTCCTTCACCCTGTACTCCAGCAGAATGCCGTCGCCCGTATGCGCAATACGGAACTTCACGTCCGGACAATAAGGGTAATCCTTCCAGTTCACACAGCAGATCGGGTGGAAAGGGATAGCGGATGCATCCAGCAGAGCCGGAATGTCCTGCGCCTGCAACCGTCCTTCGCCCGGAACAACTTTTGAAACATTCATTGTTTTCATGATCATAATGATTTATAAGTTTGTAAAGTATCTGACACAAACTTAATGAAAAGTTACGGAATATCCGCCGGATTTCAGCAAAAATACGCAATGAGGATTGAGTGTCTGTTTTTAAATGCTTGCATGAAATATGACACACCTTTTTACAGAAATGGTTCCTGATAGCCGTCAGCAACTGTTCCAAAACACAACTGACACACAAGACCGCCTCTGCCGAATGCCGTTGCTTCTGTTGCGCAAAAAAATGTGCGGCCCTGTTTTTGCCGCACATTCTTTTAAACTTCTGTATCGTTTCCGGCGAGACTTACCCTCCGAAATTGTCATACATAATTGATTCCGGATCAACCCCCAGACCATCGAGCATTTTCACTACAGCATTCGACATCGGACCGGGACCGCACATATAGTATTCAATATCCTCCGGTGCTTCATGGTTCTTCAGATAAGTCTCATACATTACCTGATGGACGAACCCTGGAGTGTATTTCACACCTGCCGCATCAGCCACCGGATCGGGACGGTCAAGCGCAAGATGGAAATGGAAATTGGAGAAGTCCTTCTCCAACTGCAGGAAATCCTGCAAATAGAACACTTCGTTCAGTGCGCGCGCGCCGTAGAAGTAATGCATTTCACGGTCGCGCGTATCCAGCGTACGTGTCATGTGCATAATCTGCGCGCGCAAAGGAGCCATACCGGCACCTCCGCCCACCCAAATCATTTCCTTCTTTGAGTCGAATATCGGGTGGAAGTCGCCGTAAGGACCACTCATGAGCACCTTGTCGCCCGGTTTCAGCGTGAAGATATACGAAGAAGCGATACCTGGGTTCACATCCATGAATCCGCTCCGGTCGGGCTTGAACGGCGGGGTAGCAATACGCACGGTCAACATGAACACGTCGCCTTCAGCCGGATAGTTGGCCATCGAATAAGCACGGACAGTCGGTTCCGTATTTACACATTTCAGCGAGAACATGTTAAACTTCTTCCAGGCCGGCAAATACTCGTCGCCGATGAGCGACTTGTCGATGTCCTTGTCGTAATCCATCGTGAATGCCGGAATCTTGATCTGTGCGTATGAACCCGGAATAAAGTCCATGTGTGCTCCGGCCGGGAGCTGCACCTTGAACTCTTTGATGAATGTGGCCACATTTTTATTGGAGATGACGGTACATTCATATTCCTTGACACCCAGCACTGATTCGGGCACTTTAATGGCCATGTCACCTTTCACCTTCACCTGACATCCCAGACGCCAGTGGTCCTTCTGCTGCTTGCGGCTGAAATGCCCCACCTCAGAAGGGAGAATCTCTCCTCCCCCTTCAAGCACCTGACACTTGCATTGTCCGCAGGAGCCTTTTCCGCCGCATGCCGACGACAGGAATACATTATTCACCGCCAGCGTGTTAAGTAGCGTGGATCCAGACTCCACCTCCATCTCCTTGTCGCCGTTGATGGTCAGCTTCACCTTCCCGGAAGTGACCAGGAAATTCTTTGCCACCAACAAAATCACAACCAGCACCAGAATGGTCACCAGAAACACTCCGATGCTTGCCAATATAAAATTCATATCCATTGTCTTGCTCCTTTCCCTTTAAATGTTCAAACCAGAGAAACACATGAATGCCATCGCCATCAGACCTACGGTGATGAACGTAATGCCCAGGCCTTTCAGCGGGGCGGGCACATCTGAATAAGCCATCTTCTCACGCACGGCGGCAAGTCCCACAATCGCCAGCATCCAACCCAGACCGGAACCCAGCGCATAAGAGATGGAATCCCAGACATCGCCAATGTATTTCGGGTCGGACGGAGTAAGATTGATGCGCTGCTGCATGAACAGAGAAGCACCCATAATGGCACAGTTCACGGCAATCAGCGGCAGGAAGATACCCAACGAAGCGTAAAGCGACGGGCTGAAACGTTCCACCACCATTTCCACCAGCTGCGTAATGGCAGCGATAACGGCAATGAAAAGGATAAAACTCAGAAAACTGAGGTCAATGCCCAGAATGCCGTCGGCCGCAAGCACCTTGGTCTGCAGCAGATAGTTGACCGGCAGAGTAACCACCAGCACGAATGTGACGGCAATTCCCAACCCGATTGCAGTCTTCACGTTCTTCGATACGGCCAGATACGAACACATGCCCAGGAAGAAAGCGAAGATCATGTTGTCCACGAATATAGAACGGACCAATAAACTAAAAAAATGTTCCATAATTTCCTCTTGATTAAATGTCAGTCATTTTCCTGCAGTTCTTTGTGCTTCGCGCGCTGGTACCAGATAATGCATGCCACGATGATGAGGGCCATCGGAGGCATCAGCATCAGGCCGTTGTTCACGTAACCGGCTTCCTTCACTGCATCGTAATTCAATATGTTGTATCCCAGCAGGGTGCCCGAACCCAGAAGTTCACGGATGAACGCCACTATCACCAGAATCTTGGCATATCCCAGTCCGTTCCCGATTCCGTCAAGGCAGGACTCCCAAGGACCATTAGCCATGGCGAAGGCTTCCAGTCGTCCCATCAGAATACAGTTGGTAATGATCAGACCCACATATACCGAAAGCTGTACACTCACATCATAGGCGAACGCCTTCAAGAACTCACTTACAATAGTAACCAAAGCCGCCACCACCACCAGTTGTACGATGATGCGGATGCGGTTGGGGATAGTCTTGCGAATCAATGAAATCACCACGTTGGAGAATGCCGTAATGATGGTCACTGAAAGTCCCATCACAATAGCCGGCTCCAGTTTGGAAGTCACGGCCAGTGCCGAACAGATACCCAGCACCTGCACCGTCACCGGATTGTTCATGCTGATCGGAGCAGAAAAGACTTCCTTGTTTTTCGCTGAAAATAATTTTCCCATCGTTTGTCTCCTCCTCTTAGTCTTTTGAAGTTAAAAAATTAGTGTAATGAGCCAGACAGTTCTTCAGCATCACGTCCACACCCACGGAAGTGATTGTTCCCCCTGAGATTCCGTCCACCTGAAACTCGGGCTTCTCCACCTTGCCGAACTTCACGACGCTCAGTTCCACGTTTCCGCCGTCCATGACCTGTTTGCCCTTGAATTCGTTCTGGAAATGTTCGCCGGCAATCTCAGCACCCAGACCCGGAGTCTCCGATGCGTGCGAAAAATAAGTGCCGTAGACCGTGTTCCTGTCCTCGTTCAAAGCGACGTAGCCCCAGATGGCCCCCCACAGACCGGCCCCATACACCGGAATCACATATTTCTTCTGTCCATCCACTTCACACACGAAGACATGCGCGCGTCCGTTTTCCTTGAATTCCTTTTCATAACCGGTCACGAACTTGCCCTCATAGGGAATCAGTGAACCGTCCTCAGACACAATCCGGTCTTCCTTCACCACCTTGGCGAACTCCGATTCCACATCAGCAGCCATACGGATATTCAGTGCGGAGAGAATCTGCTTTTTCGTGTCAAGCTCCACGTTCTTGCCCTGCAGGTCGCGCAGCGAAGAGTTGACGAAAGCCAATAGGAATGCCACGATAACCACCAGTACCGAAGCATAAACAATCGTATAAGAGTTACTGTTTGTATCCATCGTATCTCAGTTTTAGTTGTTAGACACAGCACGTTTCGCACGGCGCGAGATGTTGTTCTCCACCACCACATAATCGATGAGCGGCGCGAAAATATTCATCAGCAGAATGGCAAGCATCATGCCTTCGGGATAGCCCGGATTGAGCACGCGGATGATGATGGCCATGGCTCCGATGAGGAATCCGTAAATGAACTTGCCGTTCTCGGTGCGTGAGGAAGTCACCGGATCGGTGGCCATGAACACGGCTCCGAAGCAGAACCCGCCCAGACAGAGATGTTCATACCAAGGCATATGGGCGATAGCCGTATCGGGTCCCCATGCGTTGAACACCATTCCCATCAGTGCACCTCCGACGAATACAGACAACATAGTCTTCCAGCTTGCCACACCGCTCCACAAAAGGATTACCGCACCGACAGCGATGGCAATCACACTCGTCTCGCCGATAGAGCCGGGCATCAGACCGGTCACCATATCCCATGAGAAAGCAGGGCACTCAGCCGTCTTGGCAATACCGAGAGGGGTGGCCGCCGTCAGACCGTCAACCGTTTTACCGAGTCCGAAAATGCTCTCGCCCGACACCCAAACGGCATCACCCGACATGCTTGCGGGATAGGCGAAAAACAGAAAGGCACGGGTCACCAATGCCGGATTGAATATGTTCATGCCTGTACCGCCGAACACTTCTTTCGCGAAAATCACGGAGAAAGCCACCGCAACGGCCAACATCCACAGCGGACAGTCAACCGGAACAACCATCGGTATCAGTATGCCGGAAACGAGGAAACCTTCCTGAATCTCCTCCTTCTTCCACTGGGCGACCACAAACTCGATGCCCAGACCTACCACATACGAAACGATGATTTTGGGCAGCACGGCCAGAAAACCATAAAGGAACATTTCCCAGAAACCGCCTTCCGCGCCGGTCGCGTGGAAATGCTGGTAGCCCACATTATACATGCCGAACAGCAATGCCGGCATAAGCGCAATCACCACGAACGACATGATACGCTTGCTGTCGATGGCATCGTGGATGTGCGTTCCCGTCTTTGATGTCGTGTTCGGGACAAAAAGGAATGTCTCGAACCCGTCGAACACAGAACGGAAAGCATGATATTTGCCTCCCTCCTCAAAGTTCGGCTTTATCCTGTCAAGATATTTTCTTAATGCATTCATTATATTTATATGTTTGGTAATTTAAACTGACTTCAGCACATCTCTTTGCGGAGCATGTCAAGCCCCTCGCGGACAATGCGCTGCAGTTCCATCTTCGAAGAACAGACAAACTCACAAAGGGCGAAATCCTCAGGAGCCACCTCATAGATGCCAAGTGCCTCCATGCGGTCGATGTCACCCGCTATGATGGCCTTGATGAGATATTCGGGCAGGATGTCCATCGGCAGCACGCGGTCGTATTCTTCCGACATGATCATGTGACGCTCGCCGCCTTTCACACGCGCGTCGAGCGCATATTCCTTCTTCTTCCCGAAAAGCCAGCTAAAATAAGAACGGCTCACGCTGAAATCATCCGTACGCGGCATAATCCATCCCAACATCTCATGCACCTCGTCTCCTTCGGGAATGACAGTAAGCTGGTTGTGGAACGCACCCAAAAAACCGTTGGCACCGACTTTCTTGCCTGTCAGCACATTGCCGCTGATATAACGCAAATGCTTGTCCTTGGTTACATTGCCGGCGAACACCCCCGTCAGCATCGCACCCACCTTCAGTCTGCAATAAGACGGTCTGAGCACCTCCGACCCCGTAACGGCCACGGTGCGGGTAAGGTCCACACGTCCGGTATTGAAAAGGCGGCCGATGAAGATCACGGCCTGCGAATCGATTGTCCATACGGTCTCTCCCTTGTTCACGGGAGCGATATGATTAATCTGCACTCCCACGTTGCCTGCAGGATGCGGCCCGTCGAATACGGTCACCGTCACATTCTTCGCATGCAGCAGTGCCGCAGACTTCTGCTTCACGCTGACATTAAGATATGTCGGAGCAATTCTGGCCAGAACATCCAGTCCTGTCTGGAAATCGGCCTCTTGTCCCTTGAGGACAAATTCAAAATCAGGAGCCAGAGGACTGCTGTCGAACGCGGAAACAAAGACGGCTCTCGGCATCACCGAAGGATCCGCCACCACATCATACGGACGCTGGCGGATGAAGGCGAACATTCCCGATTCCAGCAACGCTTCTCTGACGGCCTGCGCGTCCATTGACGCGACATCCTTCTTGCCGAACTCCTCAAAGTCCTGTTCCGCGGCGGCTTCCACGGTGATACTCATCACTTTCCGGCGTGCGCCGCGTTCCACGCTGGTCACCACACCGCTGACGGGTGACACGAATTTCATCTCCGGATGATTCTTGTCGATGAACAAGGGGCCTCCGGCCATCACATATTCCTGTTCCTTGACGACCACCTTGGGGGAAACGCCCGTAAAGTCATCGGGACACAACGCATAGAATCCCGGTTCCTTCACGGCCTTCACCTCAGTGGCGGCTCTGCCTTTCAAGTTTATGTCCAGGCCTTTACGCAATTTAATACAATTTGCCATGTTGGATTAAAAAATGGTTTCAATGTTTTGACTGCAAAAATAATGAAAAAAGAATGAAACAAACAGCTTTCACCGCCTGATTGCTGAAATATTTCTTTAAATACATCCGCGGATGTTTCATTTTTCTCATTTCGCATTCATTCTGCCACATCGGGTGAACAATCGGCAGAAACCTGACATTCATCAAGGTTCTGTGTCTCCGCCCCAGACACTTCCCATTCCACGGTCCGAAAACATCCAAAAAAAACACAGGCAACATCGGACACGAATAACCCGTTGTTCAAATTAAAACAAGCGCATGTCCGACATTGCCTGACACCTTCTTTTTTTTCGTTATATTTACGTCAAATAAAACGGACAAGACCAAACTTTATGTCAGAAATATTAGCAGATTAATTATAATTCGCTATTTTTGCAACATTATTTCCTAAACAAACGCAGAAAATTCAAACATATGGGAATTGCCATCATCAAATATAACGCAGGAAACCTCTTTTCCGTAGACTATGCCTTGAGAAGGCTTGGAGTGGAACCAGTCATTACGGACGACAAGGAAACGTTGCTGAAAGCCGACAAAATCATCTTCCCCGGAGTGGGAGAAGCGGAAACTACCATGAGGCATCTGCGCGAGAACGGACTGGACAGACTGATCAGGGACCTGAAACAACCGGTTCTAGGAATTTGTCTGGGTATGCAGCTGCTGTGCCGGCACTCGGAAGAGGGTGATGCAGACTGTCTCGGCATCTTTGACACGGAGGTGAAACGCTTCAGACCACAGCGGCATGAAGACAAAGTGCCTCATATGGGATGGAACACGATTACCGGCACGGACAGCAAACTTTTTGCAGGATTCGGGAAGGAAGAGTTCGTGTATTTCGTGCACAGCTATTATGTGCCGGTCAATCCGCATACGGCAGCCACTACAGACTATATCTGTCCGTTCAGTGCCGCCCTGCACAAGGATAATTTCTATGCCACTCAGTTCCACCCGGAAAAGAGCGGAAGTACCGGCAGAAGAATCCTTGAAAATTTTCTGAACCTTTAACCGCAAACATTTTTTATTTATGATAGAACTGATTCCTGCCATTGATGTCATCGACGGAAAATGTGTCCGTCTGTCGCAAGGCGAATACGATTCAAAGAAAATCTACAACGAGAATCCGCTGGAAGTGGCGAAAGAGTTTGAAGCGCACGGACTGAAGCGTCTGCATGTGGTGGACCTTGACGGAGCGGCCTCAAAGCATGTGGTCAATTACCGCACGCTTGAACTGCTGGCGGAGCATACTTCACTGGTCATCGACTTCGGGGGCGGCATCAAGACCGACGATGATCTGCGCATCGCCTTCAACAGCGGGGCGCAGATGGTGACGGTGGGCAGTGTGGCCGTAAAGGAGCCGGCACTGTTCGAGAAATGGCTGGACAAATACGGAAGCGAACGTGTCATCCTCGGCGCCGATACAAAAAACGGGAAAATAGCCGTCAACGGATGGAAAGAGGAAAGCCAGACGGAACTGATGCCTTTCCTCGGACAATACATCAAGAAGGGGGTGACCAAAGTGCTCTGCACTGACATCAGCTGTGACGGAATGCTTCAAGGACCCTCCACCGCACTGTACAGGCATATCATGGAAGTCTACCCCGACCTCTATCTGATTGCCAGCGGAGGGGTGGCCTGCACAGATGACATCCGCAAGCTGGAAGAGGCAGGAATCCCCGCCGTAGTGTTCGGAAAGGCATTGTACGAAGGGCGGATCAGTCTCAAGGAACTGACTTCATTCATTTCTTAAAAAAGTGACAGACCATGCTAGCAAAACGAATCATACCCTGCCTGGACATCAAAGACGGGCAGACAGTGAAAGGGACCAACTTTGTCAATCTCCGCCAGGCCGGCGACCCGGTGGAACTGGGAAAGGCATACAGCGCACAAGGAGCGGACGAACTGGTCTATCTTGACATCACAGCCAGTCATGAAGGAAGAAAGACATTCACGGAACTGGTCAGACGGATTGCCGCCGAAATCGACATCCCGTTTACCGTGGGAGGTGGCATCAATGAGCTGTCGGACGTAGAACGGCTGCTCAATGCAGGAGCCGACAAGGTGTCAGTCAACTCCGCCGCCATACGCAATCCGCAGTTGATTGACGAAATAGCCAAGCACTTCGGCTCACAGGTATGCGTGACGGCAATCGACGCACGGCAAACTCCAGAAGGATGGAAATGTTACCTCAACGGAGGCCGTGTGGAAACCGGACGCTACCTCTTCGAATGGGCACACGAGGCAAGTGAACGGGGGGCGGGAGAAATCCTGTTCACGAGCATGGACCACGACGGGGTAAAGACCGGATATGCCAACGAGGCACTGGCCGAACTTTCCGCACGGCTCCCGATTCCGGTCATCGCCTCAGGTGGTGCCGGAAAGAAAGAGCATTTCAGGGATGCATTCCTTGAAGGGAAAGCCGATGCCGCACTGGCGGCAAGTGTGTTCCACTTCGGCGAGATTCCAATACGCGGACTCAAGCAATATCTCCAGCAGGAGGGTATAAACGTAAGACTATAAACCTAAAAAAACAAAAGAACAAATATGATAGAACTGGATTTCAACAAAATGAACGGACTTGTCCCGGCAATTATCCAAGACAACTATACACAGAAAGTGCTGATGCTGGGATTCATGAACAAGGAAGCCTACGAAAAAACACTGGAAACAGGAAAGGTGACTTTCTTCAGCCGCACCAAGAACCGCCTGTGGACCAAAGGAGAAGAAAGCGGCAACTTTCTGAATGTGGTATCCGTCAAAGCGGACTGCGACAATGACACTCTGCTGATTATGGCTGACCCCTGCGGTCCTGTATGCCACAAGGGAACGGACACCTGCTGGGGTGAAAAAAACGAACAGGACATCATGTTCCTGAAGGAGCTGCAGGACTTCATAGACAAACGGCACAAGGAAATGCCGGAAAAGTCTTATACCACCAGTCTGTTCAAGTCCGGTGTCAACAAGATGGCCCAGAAAGTCGGCGAAGAGGCCGTGGAAACGGTCATCGAGGCATGCAACGGCACCGACGAACGGCTCATCTACGAAGGAGCTGACCTGCTCTACCATCTCATTGTATTGCTCACATCGAAAGGGTACCGCATCGAAGATCTGGCACGCGAACTGAAAGAGCGTCACAGCGAAACCTGGAAAAAACACTGACTCTCAACGCTGGTATGGAAAAGGAACCTATCATATCCTACAAGGATGTAGAAATCGAACTGCAGGCTCAGACTATCCTCACGGAAATCGACTTCGAGATGAGGCCCGGTGAATTCATATATCTCACCGGGAAAGTGGGCAGCGGGAAATCGACATTCCTGAAAACCATGTACGGCGAAGTGGAAATTAAGCGGGGAGATGCCCGGGTGCTGGGACACGACATGCGGACTATCAGACAAAAGGACATCCCTGCGCTCCGCAGGCGGCTGGGAATCGTGTTCCAGGACTTCCAGTTGCTGACCGACCGTACCGTATATGAGAACCTGAAGTTCGTGCTGCGCGCTACCGGATGGAAGAACAGAACAGACATGGACAACCGCATACAGGAAGTGCTCGCACAGGTCGGAATGGAGAACAAAGGCTACAAGATGCCCAATGAGCTGTCTGGCGGAGAACAGCAGCGCATCGTTATCGCACGGGCTATTCTGAACAAACCGGACATCATTCTGGCTGACGAGCCTACAGGCAATCTGGATGTGGAAACCGGACGGCAGATTCTGGTGCTGCTGAAAGAGATATGTGCCCAAGGGGCAGCCGTCATCATGACAACGCACAACCTGAACCTGCTGACGGAATATCCTGGGAAAGTGTACCGCTGCGAACAGCACCGCCTTATCCTGTCCGAAAACTCATAAAAAAGACAAACGCAGGAGGATTTTCAATCAAAAGCACTTACAATCGGTGATTTATTCGTAAATTTGCCACAAATTATATTCACAAACAATTAAATTCGGAACGCAAAATGAAAGTTTTAAAGTTTGGAGGAACATCAGTCGGTTCTGCACAGAGAATGAAGGATGTTGCCAAATTAATCACTGACGGCGAACAGAAAATAGTAGTTCTTTCCGCCATGTCGGGAACGACCAACACACTGGTTGAAATTTCGGATTATCTCTACAAGAAAAATCCGGAAGGCGCGAACGAAATCATCAACAGACTGGAATCTAAATACAAACAGCATATTGATGAGCTTTATTCTACAGAAGAATACAAGCAGAAGACGCTGGAGTTCGTGAAATCTGTGTTCGACTATATCCGTTCATATACAAAAGACATATTCACTCTGTTTGAAGAGAAAGTCATCCTGGCACAGGGGGAAATCATCTCCACCAACATGGTGACCAACTATCTGTGCGAACAGGGCGTGAAGGCAGTGCTGATTCCGGCACTTGAATTCATGCGCACGGACAAGAATGGAGAACCGGACCTCACTTATATCCGAGAGAAGCTGGATGCACAGCTTGAAGCGAACCAAGGCTACGAAATCTACATCACTCAAGGATTCATCTGCCGCAACGCTTACGGAGAGATTGACAATCTGCAACGCGGCGGAAGTGACTACACAGCCTCATTGATTGGTGCGGCCATCAACGCATCGGAAATCCAGATATGGACAGACATTGACGGCATGCACGACAATGACCCGCGTATCGTTGACAAAACTTCTCCGGTACGCCAGCTTCACTTTGAAGAGGCTGCAGAACTGGCTTATTTCGGTGCCAAGATTCTGCACCCCACATGCGTGCAGCCGGCCAAATATGCGAACATTCCGGTACGCCTGCTCAACACGATGGAACCTGCTGCCCCCGGCACGCTGATCTCTAATGATACGGAAAAAGGCAAAATCAAGGCTGTAGCCGCCAAAGACAACATTACGGCCATCAAGATCAAATCAAGCCGCATGCTGTTGGCTCACGGTTTCCTGCGCAAAGTGTTCGAGATATTCGAAAGTTACCAGACAGCCATCGATATGGTCTGCACATCCGAAGTGGGCGTATCAATGTCGATAGACAACACAAAACATCTGAACGAGATTGTTGATGACCTGAAGAAATATGGAACGGTAACGGTCGACCACGACATGTGTATCGTCTGTGTGGTAGGAGACCTGGATTGGGAAAACGTAGGTTTCGAAGCCAAAGCACTTGATGCGATGCGGGACATTCCTGTACGTATGATTTCGTTCGGAGGCAGCAACTACAACATTTCGTTCCTGATTCGTGAAGCCGACAAGAAGCGTGCGCTCCAGTCATTGAGCGATGTGCTCTTCAACCACAAATAAACAGAATACCACATGAAACAGGAAAGCGGATGATACGGTTAATGCACCGCATCATCCGCTTTTTTTTCGGTGCGCTCCGCAAAAGCGCATTGCCAGAGGAAAAATGACCGCTGCACGATTGAATCCTGCCGGCATCCATTGACTTACAACTTTTACACCGAACAAAAACAAGACACCGATTATGAAAGGAACATTCCCCATAAACAAATTCCGGGAACTGGAAACGCCATTTTATTACTACGACACCAACCTGCTGCGCGAAACACTGAGAATCGTCAACGCTGAAGCCGGAAAATACGGAAAGTATTGTGTGCATTATGCAGTGAAAGCGAATGCCAACCCCAAAGTACTGAACATTATCCGCGAAAGCGGACTGGGAGCGGACTGTGTGAGCGGAGGAGAAATCAAGGCGGCCATCAGAGCCGGATTCCCCGCCAGCAAGATTGTATATGCCGGTGTAGGGAAAACCGACAAAGAGATTAATCTCGGGCTGGACTATGACATCTTCTGCTTCAACGTTGAATCGGTTCCGGAACTGGAAATCATCAACCAACTGGCCGCCGCAAAGAACAAGATTGCACGCGTAGCCTTCCGCATCAATCCTGATGTAGGCGCGCACACTCACGCCAACATCACCACAGGACTGGCTGAAAACAAGTTCGGAATCAGCATGAAAGATATGGACCATGTCATCGACCGCGCGCTGGAGATGAAGAACATCAAACTGGCCGGGCTCCATTTCCACATCGGATCGCAAATCATGGACATGGGCGACTTCACCGCCCTCTGCAACCGGATAAACGAACTGCAGGAAAGACTCTACGCACGTCATATCATTGTCGAGCACATCAATGTGGGCGGCGGACTGGGCATTGACTACATGCACCCGAACCGTCAGCCCATCCCGGCGTTCGGCGAATATTTCGAGACATACCACAAACACCTGCGCCTGCGTCCGCAACAGACACTGCACTTTGAGCTCGGCCGCTCGATTGTGGGACAATGCGGAAGCCTCATCACACAGGTCATCTATGTGAAACAGGGAACGAACAAGCAGTTTGCCATCGTCGATGCAGGCATGACCGACCTGATACGCCCTGCTCTCTATCAGGCATACCACAAGATTGAAAACATCACTTCGGAAGAGCCTGCGGAAGCCTATGATGTAGTGGGACCAATCTGCGAGTCGTCTGATGTGTTCGGGAAAGCCATCGACCTGAACAAGGCACACCGAGGTGACCTGTTTGCCATCCGTTCGGCAGGCGCCTACGGAGAAATCATGGCCTCCGGTTACAACTGCCGCACCCTTCCCCAAGGATACACTTCTGACGAACTGGTATAAGCCTTACCTGTTGTTGAAGAGTTCAAAGGTAAATTTGCATCCCACGGATGTGAATTTACCTTTTTCATTACCCACAAAGATACCCGCATCGAAAATATGGGTGGCAAACCCATAACCGAGTTCCAGATAAGGGTTCAGATGAGGCATGAACAGGATGCCGGCATAGATGCGCTCCTTCTGCACGAAAGACAGCAGACGGCTCACCGGATAAAGGAACACGAACGGGGCTTCATAGGTGAAATTCCCTCTTATATAATGGCTTGATGCATTATACCAGCGGCTGTCGAGTGTCTGGAATGTTCCCCCGATGTCATCGTTCCAGCCCTGGGGAAGATTCAGGTTCGAGAAATGGGCATAATCCACAAAAAACATGTCCGACTGGTTGGTGAACATCCCTCCCCCCACATGATAGGACAGCGACCGCACATTGCGCAGGCGGATGTTCTGTTCGATGGAAAGTTCAATCCGTTCATACGTCCCGGAGTTCTTGAGCAGACGTATGCCCCGTTCATAATCAATCATGAATGTAGGATAAAGCGACCCCACGTTAATCTTGCGCTTCCCGTTCATATAATAATACATTCCCGGAGTCCACTCCAGACGAATCCGCGGCGCAAAACTGTTGTAGCTGGAACGCACGCGCGACTCCACTTCAGGCGTACTCTTCGTGTAACGCCAATGCATCGACAGTCCCGTCCACAGACGAAGGCCGTTCATTATCTCTATATTATGCGAAACATCCAGATAAATGTCCTTGAAATAGTCAAGTTCCAGACCATCGAACGAGAAAGTGCTGTCCGGCATCTGTTCCAACTGGTCGAGCACCACACTGCTGTAGATACGGTTACCGTTCCCGGCATGGACCTCAATGGCTCCATGCCTCGCCGGATTATACACATATTCCATGTCAACCTTGGCATAAAGCTCCTTCTTCGTAAAGTTATAGCCTATTTGAGGCGCAACACGCAGTAACTTGGAGTCATGAAACAGCTTGTTATATTTGAACACCTGACGATAGGAAATTCCGTTCCGATGACTGTAGCTCACCAGCAGAGGATTGACGATGGGAGAACACGATATGTTGCCCACTTTCGACAGGTCGACATTGTAGCTGCTGATAAGCGCATCCCCTATCTGCCCCCAGAACACCAGGTTCTTCCTCCGCGGAGTCTCAATTCTGAAAGAGTCGGCGGCATTTATCCATCTTCTGTAATCCATGCGCTCGTACAGTGAATCCTCGCCTGCATTCAACGGAACAGGCCGGATACGGTTGAACGAATCCCTCGACATAACTAGACTGCTCGTGTCACACGTCAGCGTATAAGAACTTGTCAGATTATAGCTGCTCTTGTCCTTCCGTGCCACCAGCTCCTCCCCCGGCCTACGGAACGTGACTTCCGAATATTTCATCCATCCCGTATAAACCATCTCCAGATGGTTGCGAAGGAACTTGAAATGCATGTCAAGATTCAGCACGGAAGGCAACAGACGGGTATCCTCCGAATCCCCCATCTGCATGGCCACCCTGAAGTCTATCAGGTCGTACTTCCCCGACAAGTCTATATAACGGATAGTCCAGTCGCATGAAGAAACCCAGAGCACTCCCTCCACCAGTTGTGTGCTTCTGTAACGCGGGGTCACGCGGATTTTATAGACAGTCCCTTCCGACTGCCAGACTGCATCCTCCAGCGAATAACGGTAATGCACCCTCGCTTCACGGTTCAAGGGAGAAACCAGACGGTCGCCCATCAGCGAAGCCTCATAAATATTGAAACGCATATAGTCGATGACATCAAAGACTTCCCCTCTGACACTGGGGAAAGTGGTCGAAAGCGCACGCACCTTCCTGTCTACGATGTCCGGTGCCGTGTAATGGAAGTCGCTGACAGACTCATAAAGATAATCATTCACTCCCTTTTCCAGACGGAACATGGACGGCAGATACCTGATAATCCGGTTCTGCCTGTGCACCTTGAGGTGACCTTTCAGATACAGCTCACCCTTATAGTCCTTCACACTGCCCGCATACACCTCCGCCGCGTCGAATATCCGGTCAAGCACAGAGTCGGGCACAGACTGAAGACGGCGCACCCTGCTGTCCTCCGTTTCTCCTCTCGCCGGAACAGTCATGAACCATAAAATCTGCACCGCCAGCAAGAACAGTATTTTAAAACCTTTTATCCGATACATAATTGACAGCAAATATATAACAAACCCTCATCTTGAGGGTATTTTTCACAATGAAAAAGAATCTTTTTAAGATATTCTTAGTACCTTTGTGCCAAATAACATGGTTTTGTAACATATGGTGAAAAAGGAATTAACAGAAGTTGAGATTGCCGCAAGCATTCCCGATTTATGGCAGCCTCTGACGCAGAGTCAAAGAGAGTTTCTCGCAAAGAACTTTACAATTCAGAAATACAAGAAAAACGAAACGATTTATTGCGAGGGAGAAACTCCCGCAAACCTGATGTGCCTGCTCAGTGGAAAGGTAAAGATATATAAAGACGGGGTGGGCGGACGAAGCCAGATTATCCGCGTCATCAAGAACAAGGAATATTTTGCCTACCGCGCATATTTTGCGGAAGAAAATTTCGTCACCGCCGCCGCTGCATTCGAGCCTTGCACAATGTGTCTGATACCGATGCCCGTCATCGTACAACTGATTCAGGAGAATCCTCAACTGGCCATGTTCTTTATCAAGCAGCTTTCAAAGGATCTGGGAATATCCGACGAACGTACGGTCAATCTGACCCAGAAACATATACGCGGGCGACTGGCGGAATCGCTGCTCTTCCTGAAAGAAACCTACGGAGTGGAAGAAGACCAATGCACTCTCAGCATTTACCTTTCACGGGAAGACCTGGCCAATCTCTCAAACATGACCACATCCAATGCCATCCGGACGCTATCCAACTTCGCGACAGAAAAAATCATCACCATAGACGGACGAAAAATCAAAATCATTGATGAAGACAGACTGAAGAAAATCAGCAAAATCGGTTAAACTTCAAAGAAAAAGCCACGGAAGGATATCCAGAATGTCCTTCCGTGGCTTTTCCTTTGAATCAACAGACATTAATCCAGTCCCTGCTTCAACGCCTTGCAGAGCTGGTCGGGACAGGATGTCGGCTTGTTGCCGCAACGAATACCCTCCAGACGTCTTATCACCTCTTCCACCGGCATACCTTTCACCAGGGCACTGATTCCCTGCAGGTTGCCATTGCATCCGCCTGTATAGTGCACATCACACACGATTCCGTTCTCCACTTCCACATCTATGCAGCTGCTACAGGTCCCTTGAGTCTTGTAACTGATTTTCATAAGCATTTCCGGTTTTCAAATCTGAAGGCTGCCGCAAGCTGCACCAGGCACCTCACAACAGCCTCCATATCATTACATTAAAATCAAAAGCAGAATCACTCCCCGTCTTCCGGCTTCATGTTCGTGTAAACGGTCTGCACGTCATCGAACTCTTCCAGACGCTCCACCATCTTGTTGATAGTCTCACGCTGTTCCGGAGTCACATCTTTCAGGTCATTCGGGATATAAGTGAACTCACCGCCGACATCCTCAAAACCGCATTCCTCCAGATGCTTCTGAATGGCCGCATAGCTCTTCGGATCACCATAAATGGTGATTGTGCCTTCTTCCGCATCTTCATCATACTCATCGTCCACGTCATAGTCAATCAAATCCAGAATCAGTTCTTCCATGTCTGTCCCTTCCTTTTTCTTGAAAGTGAACACACACTTATGGTCGAACAGGAAAGCCAATGAGCCCGTAGTGCCCAGATTTCCCCCGAACTTGTTGAACACGGAACGTACATCGGCCACGGTACGAGTGGTATTGTCGGTCAGCGTGTCCACGAAGACAGCCACTCCGTGAGGACCGTATCCTTCGTAAGTCATCCCCTTATACTCACTCTGGTCCTTTCCCATCGCATTCTTGATGGCACGCTCGATGTTGTCCTTCGGCATGTTTTCACGCTTGCAGGTAGCGATTACCGAACGCAGTGTCGGGTTGTTCTCCGGTTCCGGACCGCCCGCCTTCACAGCAATGGCAATCTGCTTGCCCAGACGTGTAAATGTTTTGGCCATGTGGCCCCATCTTTTCAGTTTAGTTGCTTTTCTATATTCAAACGCTCTTCCCATTGGACTAAAAAATTTATAATATTATTTCTGTTGTCAATCAAATCTAACGGTTGTCATCTCAACTTCGCGCCTAACTTGCCTTCAAGGTTCTGCACCAGCTTCTGCATGAACTTGTCTATCTGCTTGTCGTTCAGTGTGGCATTCTCGTCCTGAAGCATGAAGCTGACCGCATAGCTCTTCTTTCCGGCTTCCAGGTTCTTCCCTTCATACACATCGAAGAGTTCCACGCCTTTCAGCAGCTTCTTGTCGGTTTCGTATGCAATCTTTTCAATTTCGGCAAACTGCACCTTCTTGTCGAGCAACAGAGCCAAATCACGTTTCACGGCCGGGAACTTGGATATTTCCTTGTAAGTCACCACACTGTTCTTCACCGCCTTCATCAGTTCAGTCCAGTTGACATCCGCATAATACACTTCACCGTCGATGTCAAACTTCTTCTGAATCCGCTTATGAATCACTCCCATCACGGCCAGCAGCTTGCCACCGCGAGTATGCACCGACAAGGCAGAAGAGAAAATGTCATCGGACAAAGTTCCGAACACCAGCGCACCGAAGTTCACTCCCAGACGGCGGAACACATTCAGCACATAAGCCTTCAGTTCATATACCGACGAATCTTCATCCGGATGTGCCCATGAGTTGCTCACGCGCTTTCCTGTCACCCACATCCCGAGATGGAACTCTTCAGAATAAGGAGCGAGTGCCTTTTCAGGGTTTTTCTTCTCGCCGTTATAATGATAGCAGTTGCCGAACTCAAAGAATCTCAGGTCCGCATTCTTGCGGTTCGCGTTATGGCAGATACTCTCCAGTCCGCCGAACAGCAACGTCCCTCTCAGCACGTTCAGGTCATTGCTCAACGGATTCATGACATGCACCAGATTCTCCGGCTTATAAGTTTCAAGTCCCTCATAGTAGGCCGAAGCCGTCAAAGAGTTGTTCAGGATTTCATTGAATCCGCATCCTACGAGCTGTTCCGAAACCAGATTCTGCAGCTTGTTCGACCTGTCGGACTCTCCTTTCACGTTCAGGCTCGATTTCAGCGTGGTCGGAATCTCCACATTATTATATCCATAGATACGGAGAATGTCTTCAACCACATCGCACGGACGGGTCACGTCCACACGATAGGGCGGAACCAACAGAGACAGACCGTCCTCCGTCTCTTTTACAATCTTCATCTCCAGACTTGTCACGATACTCTTGACCGTCTCCTTCGGAATCACCTTTCCTATCAGCCCGTTCACATATTCATACGACAGTTCCACGGGGAAGTCCGCTATCGGGTTCGGATAATTGTCCTTGATTTCAGAAGCTATCTCACCGCCTGCAAGCTCCTTGACCAGCAGAGCGGCCTCCTTCAGGGCATAAATCGTCCCGTTCGGGTCGATGCCGCGTTCGAAACGGAAAGAGGAATCTGTACTCAGGCCATGACGGCGGGCAGTCTTGCGCACCCACGTAGGATGAAAGTATGCACTTTCAAGAAACACATCCTTCGTCTGTTCGGTCGTACCCGAATCCAGTCCGCCAAACACACCGGCGATACACATCGGCTCTTCCGCATTGCAAATCATCAGGTCGCGGTCCGACAGCGTGCGTTCCACCTCATCAAGTGTCACGAACTTGGTGCCGGCCGGCACCGTCTTCACCACAATCTTGCCTCCCTTAATCCTGTCAGCGTCGAAGCAGTGCATCGGCTGGCCATAGGCATGAAGAATATAATTCGTGATGTCTACGATATTGTTGATCGGACGCAGGCCGATAATGCGCAACTTGTTCTGCAACCATTCGGGACTTTCCTTCACGGTCACATTCTTGATGGCGACTCCGGCATATCTGGGACATGCCTCCGTGTTCTCCACCTCGACATTGATGTCCATGTCGTGACTGTCCACCTTGAACGCATCCACCGACGGACGCTTCAACGTAGCCCGATGGCCGTTCTGAAACAGCCACGCATACAAATCACGAGCCACTCCATAATGCGAGCAGGCATCCGCACGGTTCGGGGTTATGTCCACCTCCAGCACATAGTCGCTCTTGATGTTATAATAATCCTTGGCCAACGTACCCGGAGCCACATCAGAAGGAAGCACGATGATTCCCTCATGGCTTGTGCCCACACCGATTTCGTCTTCAGCACAGATCATTCCGTTCGACTCCACTCCGCGCAACTTCGACTTCTTGATAGTGAAGCACTCGTCGCCATCATAAAGTTTCGTCCCGATTGTAGCCACAACCACCTTCTGTCCAGCCGCTACGTTCGCAGCGCCACAGACAATCTGTACCGGTTCGCCCTGTCCCAGATTGACAGTAGTGACATGCATGTGGTCAGAGTTGGGATGCGGCACACACGTCAGCACTTCGCCGACCACCAGCCCTTCCAGTCCTCCTTTTATTGATTGAATTTCCTCCACCCCGCCAGTTTCCAGACCGGCAGATGTAAGAGCGGCTGCCACTTCATCAGGAGTCAGGTCAAAATCGACATACTCCTTCAGCCAATTGTAAGAGATATTCATATCTGTAAAGTTTTATATAATTCACGATTGATGCGCAAAGTTACAACAAATCTCTGAATAAACGAATAAAATATGCAAATTGCCGGAACAACCGCATCAAAAATCCGGCAGTTTTCCGGACATCCGACACCAAAAGCCGCCTCATGGAAAAACAACCCGTCATTTCATCCGGAATATCCTTATATTTCATCTGAAACAACGGGACATTCTCATGGCAACAGCACGGATCTGCCCCTAGGGTTAAATGGAAAAGCCATGAGTCTGCAAGGAATTATTCCCTGAAATTGTTCTGTTTTTCATTTTGTTTTTTAACTTTGTGGTCCCAAAGCCTGAAAAATAAGATGAAAAACAGATTCTTCATAACATTGATAGGCATTCTTTTCTCCATCCGGCTGTCTGCCAATGGAGACATCAATGCCTTGCTCCGCGAACTGGACAACACCATAGCCCGTCGCCAGACCTATATAGAAAAAAAGGAGAAAGAGCTGTCGCAGCTTCAGACCAGACTCAGACAAGCCCACACAGAAGAACAACGCTACAGAATCCGACTGGAGCTTTACGACGGCTACCGTCTGTTCAATGCAGACTCTACCCTCCATATCGTCCGCGCACTCCACGAAACGGCCACGAGGACATCCAAGAAAGAATATATACTCAATGCCCGACTGAGCATGGCAGAAACGCTGGGAGTCGCAGGGATGTTCACTGAAGCGCTGGACATTCTCAAGGACCTGCCCCCGACGGCTCTTCCGGAGTGTCTTCTGCCCTACTACTATCATGTGTGCAGAACAATCTACGGCTATATGGGCGACTATGCCGTCACTCCTTCACAGAAACAGCTTTACAACAAGCTGACCGACGTGTACCGCGATTCCATTCTCATCGTAAACAATCCGGAGTCGATGGTCTATCAGATTGTAAAGGCAGACCAGTATAATGTGCATGGAGAATGGGACAAGGCGATAAGAATGCTGGAAGAATATGCCAAGACCCATCGTCTGCAGATTCATGACGAAGCCATGCTCATGTTCACCCTTTCCGAATCATATAAGCTGAAGGGGGATGAAGAGAACCGCAAACGATGTCTGCTGGTCTCTTCCATCAATGACCTGAAATCGCCCATCCGCGAATATTCCGCATTGCGCGAACTCGCCGTCATGCTCTACCGCGACGGGGACATTGACCGGGCATACACGTGCATCAAGCTCTGCATGGAAGACGCTTCCATCTGCAACGCGCGCCTGCGAATAGTGGAAGTTCTGGACCTTTTCCCTGTCATCAACGACACATACCAGCAAGAAAAAGAAGCCCAGCAGAAAAAGCTCAAAGTCATGCTATGCATCATTCTTGCGCTGTCCCTGTGCCTGTCGGCAGGCATCTATTATATGTACAAACAGATGAAGCGGCTGGCACTGGCGCGCAGACAGGTGGTTGAAGCCAACGACAAGCTCAAGCAAGTGAACAGCGACCTGCACCAGTCAAACACCAAACTGCAGGAGGCCAATCATTCACTGGCGGAAAACATCAACCTGAAGGAGGTCTACATCGGCAGATACATGGACCAATGTTCAACTTATATCGACAAGATGGATGAATACCGGAAAAGCCTGGGAAAAATGGCGGCCGCCGGAAAACTGGACGAGCTTTTCATGAAACTGAAGTCCACGCAATACACGGACGACCAATTGAAAGACTTCTATGAGAATTTCGACGAAACTTTTCTGCAGCTCTTCCCCAACTTTGTCGAGGAGTTCAACAAGCTGCTGATTGAAACCGAACAGATTCATCTGAAGAATCCGGAACGGCTCAATACGGAACTTCGCATATTTGCACTGGTAAGGCTCGGCATAACGGACAGCATCAAGATAGCCCAGTTCCTGCGCTATTCCGTCACCACAATCTACAACTACCGGACCAAGGCACGGAACAAAGCGAAAGGGAACCGTGATGAATTTGAGAAAAATGTGATGAAAATAGGCTACAATTAAAGGGAAGCCGTGCCGGGAACCACTCCCAACACACTACTTTTTCTTTCATGCATCACATTCATAAAGCATTATAAAACAACATATTAAACACAAGCAAAACGTCTGTCACACTACTTTTTCAGTTGAATCCCCAAAAGCATTGAATATAAAAGGATAGATTTGCACTACCTGATTTTCACATCGGGTGCATTCCTTTATATATTTAATTTAAAGTCTAATTTTATGCGAAACAATGCTTTTACTTCTCTGAAGAAGAGACGGATGCTCACCCTGTTCGGGGGCTTGCTGATAACGGCAAGCGTATCCGGTCAAGACTTCACCATTTCGGGAACCGTACTTGACTCTGCCGGGGAACCGGTCATTGGGGCAAATGTCGTCCAGCAAGGCACGACAAACGGAGTGATAACTGACCTCGACGGGAAATTCTCTCTGAATGTCCCCAAAGGAAGTGTACTCACCATATCTTACATCGGATATACAGACCAGAACGTGACGGTCACCGGCAACCAGCCAATCGTAATCACATTGAAAGACAACACGGAATTGCTTGACGAGGTAGTGGTAATCGGCTACGGAACCATGAAGAAAAGCGACCTGACCGGAGCGGTCGGTTCCGTGGGGGCAAAAGACATCCGCAACTCACCGGTCAGCAACATCGGACAGGCGTTGCAGGGAAAAGTGGCAGGACTTCAGATTGTAGACAGCGGAAAACCGGGAGACAACGTGACCATCCGTGTGCGCGGTGTCGGGTCCATCAACGACAGCAACCCGCTGATTGTCATCGACGGTGTGCCTACCGATTTGGGACTGAATGCCATCAACATGGCCGATGTTGACCGTGTGGATGTGCTGAAGGACGCGTCGGCAACCGCCATCTACGGCTCCCGCGGTGCGAATGGTGTGGTCATGATTACCACGCGCAAGGGAGAAAGCGGAAAGGGAAAACTCTCATTCAGCGGAAACTGGGCCATACAGAACGTGACCAACCAACCTGAAATGCTGAATGCGCAGCAATACGCCGCTTACAGCAACGACATGCTGTCTGCTGCAGGACAGTCCACCAATCCGCTGTGGACAGATCCAAGCAGTCTGACACAAAGCACAAACTGGCTGGACGAAATGTTCCGCACGGGTGTCACACAGAACTATACCCTCAGCTACTCCGGAGGAAACGAGAAATCACATTATTACATATCGGGAGGATACATCAACCAGACCGGTACGGTGGAAACAGTCAGCTACCGCCGTTTCACCTTCCAGGCCAACACAGACTCACAGGTGCTGAATTGGCTGAAGTTCTCGAACAACCTGACTTTCTCTACCGACAGAAAGAAACAGGGAAGCTACAGCATAGCCGATGCGATGAAAGCTCTTCCCACCCAACCGGTAAGGACAGAAGACGGAGGCTGGAGCTATCCGGGCTATCCGGACTACGACAACCGCTCGCAGGCCAACTGGTATGGAACCATACGCAACCCCATCGGACCGATGTACACTGACAACAGCGAAACTAACGGCTACAATTTCCTGGCCAACATTTCAGCGGAGATCAAGTTCTGCGACTGGCTGCAGTTCAAGAGTACATTCGGATATGACGCGAAGTTCTGGTTCAGCGACAACTTCTTCCCGAAATACGACTGGACAGCATCCGGCGAAACCGGAGAAAGCAGCAAATACCAGAGCAGCGACAAATCGTTCACTTACCTGTGGGATAACTACTTCACGTTCAACAAGGATTTCGGGAAACATCACGTGGACGCCATGCTCGGAAGTTCCGCACAATGGAACGAGTACGACTATATGAACGGCAATGTCTCCGGTTTCCTGTTCGATGAGTTCAACCAGCTTTCAAACGCCAAGGAGATAACGAGCTTCACCGGAAGCATGAACGAATGGGCGTTGCTCTCATACATGGCCCGCGTCAACTACAACTACGACGACAAATACTTCATCACAGCCACCGTTCGCCGCGACGGTTCTTCACGGTTCGGCGAGAACCATCGCTGGGGAACTTTTCCGTCCGCATCTCTGGCATGGCGCATCTCGAAAGAATCTTGGTTCCCGCAAAGCAACGTCGTCTCCGACCTCAAGCTGCGTGCCGGATACGGTGTGACCGGTAACCAGGCTTCCATCGGAAATTACGATTTTGCCGCCCTCTTCGACATACGGAAGTACGCGTTCGGCGGGAAAGTGGTGGACGCACTGACCACTACCAGTCTCTACAATCCCGACATCCGCTGGGAAGCCATCCATCAGGCCAACATCGGTATCGACCTGAGCCTGTTCAACTCACGCATCAACCTGTCGGTGGACGGATATGTCAAGAACACCAAAGACATGCTCGTGGAAGCCTCCGTACCTATCACGGCTGGGTTTGACGAAACGGTCTCAAGCTGCAAGACCAATGCCGGAAAGGTGCGCAACAAGGGCTTTGAACTGGCACTGCACACCTACAACTTCACAGGAGGAGAATTCAACTGGGACACAAGCCTGAACGTGACCTACAACAAGAATGAAATAGTTGACCTGAACAGTGACATCCCGATGACACGGAACGAACTGGGAGGAGAGCACGTGACCCGACTGGCCAACGGTTTCCCGATCAACACGTTCTATGGATACGTAACCGACGGTATCTTCCAGAACCAGGAGGAAATAGACGCTCATGCTTTCCAGAGCACGGAGACACGTCCGGGTGACATCCGCTTCAAGGACCTGAACAACGACGGAAAAATCAATGAGGAGGACCGCACCGTCATCGGAGACCCGAATCCGAAATGGATTTTCTCAATGACGAACAATCTGAGCTACAAAGGGTTCGATCTGTCAATCTATCTGCAGGGTGTGAGCGGGAACGACATCTTCAACGCAAACAACATCAGTAACGAAGGAATGGCGGGAGCCGCCAACCAGACTACGGCCGTACTCGACCGATGGACGGGAGAAGGGACAAGCTACACCATGCCGCGAGCCATCCTGAACGACCCGGCAAAGAACAACCGCAACTCAGACAGATGGGTGGAAAACGGTTCCTATCTCCGTATCAAAAACATCACGTTAGGCTACAACTTCCCGAAGAAATGGATCAGCAAGCTGACACTGGAAAACGCGCGCATATTCGTATCTTGCGAGAATGTGGCCACCATCACCAGCTATTCAGGTTTCGACCCGGAAGTGGACGTGAACGGTATCGACAACAACCGGTACCCTATTTCAAGGACATTCAGCCTTGGACTCAATTTCAATTTCTAACCGTTAAAAGCAATGTCAATCATGAAACGTCTATTTTATATTTTTACCGCAGCAGCACTTCTGACATGCTCGTCCTGCAGCGACTTTCTGGAGAAATACCCGAAAGACTCACCCAACGTAAACATGCCGGTCAACGATGAACTTGCCATCGCCATGACCAACGGATGCTATCAGTCGCTCCAGTCCATGAATCTTTACAACCAGCGCATCTGGACACTCGACATCTGTGCAGGGAACAGCGAAGTGGGCGGTGACCCGTCCACTGGAACTGACGGTGTGGAAACCAAGGAAATCGCCAACTTCTATGCCACCCCCACCAACAATCTGGCAGTCGGTGTATGGCGTGGAGGTTACACCGGAATCGGCAACTGCAACACGACACTGCAGACGCTTTCCGGAAATGCGGAGAACATTGCTCCCGAAACGCTGAACCGCTGCCTGGGAGAGGCCTGCTTCCTCCGCGCACACTATTATTTCATCCTTGTGCGCTGCTTCGGGGGAGTGCCTGTCCGCACGGAACCGGCTGCCGTGAGCGACCCTAAAGACATCGCACGCAACAGCGTCGCTGAAGTGTACGACCTGATTATCAAGGACTGCAAGGAGGCCATCGACCGTCTGCCGCAGAAAAGCGAACTGGCTCCGGCCGACATGGGCCGCGCCACAAAAGACGCTGCATGCACCCAATTGGCGAAAGTGTATCTGACACTGGCTTCATATGGAAACACTTATCAGTCGCTCGCGCCAGAAGAAGGGTTCTATCAGGCTGTAGCCAATCTTTGCGACCAGGTGAAGGATATGGGATACGACCTCAGCCAATACAAGTATGCCGACCTCTGGAACGAGAACCTCATCAACAACAAGAACAGTGCCGAATCAATTTTTGAAGTACAGTATTCCGGAGAGAACGCCGGAACGGGAGGATTCTGGGCCAATGACGGACAGTCGTCCTGGTGCTC
>CALUIZ010000039.1 GCA_944320815.1 uncultured Phocaeicola sp.
AACTAAATTTCCAGACATCGGCCGAGTGCTTTTTCAAAAATATTTCGTAATGTTGCACTTGCTGGTTGACTCTGCCCTCAACTTTAGCGCAAAAATAAGATTTTATTCTGAAGCGGCAACAAGAATCACAAATAATCATTATTTTTGCCTGAAACAAAAAGATACGACCATGACCCTTATCAAACACACAGAGACACTGACAAAAGCCGTCAGCGAACTTTCCGACAGCAAATCTTATCAGGGACTTTTTCACCAGCACAAGGACGGAGAACCGCTCCCGTCTGGAAAGACGCTCCATAAAATCGTGGAACTGACTCGTGCCATCCTGTTCCCCGGTTATTTTGGCAACTCCACCATTCACAGCCAGACCATCAATTATCACATCGGAGTCAGTGTAGAGGAACTGTTCTCGCTGCTGACCGAACAGATTCAGGCAGGGCTCTGTTTCGGAAAAGAGAACCGGGAATCTGCAGGAGACACACCATGCAGGGAAACTGCCGCCGAACTGGCCGCCCGGTTCATTGACAAACTTCCTGAAATGCGCCGCATACTGGCTACAGACGTGGAAGCCGCCTATTACGGTGACCCTGCCGCAACATGCTTCGGGGAAATTATCTGCTGCTATCCGGTAATCCGTGCGGTAACGAATTATCGCATCGCCCATGAACTCTATCTGCTGAACATTCCGCTGATACCGCGTATCATCACAGAAATGGCACACTCAGAGACCGGCATTGACATTCATCCGGGCGCACAGATAGGTGACCACTTCACCATTGACCATGGAACGGGTGTGGTAATCGGTGCCACATGCATCATCGGGAACAATGTAAAGCTTTATCAAGGTGTAACGCTGGGAGCCAAGAGTTTTCCCCTCGACGAACAAGGAAACCCGATAAAGGGCATTCCCCGTCATCCAATTCTGGAGGACAATGTAATCGTTTATTCAAACGCCACGATTCTGGGCCGCATCACCATCGGAAAAGGTGCCACTATAGGCGGAAACATATGGGTGACAGAAAGTGTGCCCGCCGGCGCGCGCATCGTGCAGCGGAAATAACAAGGTGCGTCATTTGCTGAGGGATTTCCTGAAGAAACAGCGCACAGGATACCAGACGGAAAGGAACCCGACCGCCACTACAGTGACGAACACGAGCACCACATCCCAGAAGCGGACGCTTACGGGATAAGCATCAACGATGAAACTGCCTGACGCACCCAACGAAATCAGGCCAAATTCCTGCTGGAGCCAGCACAGCAGCACACCCAGCACGATTCCCGCCACCGCACCAATAAATGAGATCATGCGTCCCTCAAACAGAAAGATACGAAGAATCTGCTTCTCAGTGGCTCCAAGATTGCGCAACGTCGCCACGTCATCACGCTTGTCGATAATCAGCATCGACAACGAACCTATGACATTGAAGCAGGCAATCATCAGGATGAAAGTCAGGAAAAGATAAGATATCAGTTTTTCTATTTCCATGATACGGAAAGTGTCGGCCTGCTGCTCATAACGGTCAAGCACACGAAAGTCCTCACCCAACAATTCTTTCAGGCGGGACTTTACCGCATCCACATCCGCATCAGGACTCAGTTTGAGATTGACGGCACTCACCTCATCCGTATACTGGAAAAGTTTGCGGGCAAACTGAAGGGATGTGATGATATAGGAGCCGTCATACTTTTCCTGATTGACAGCAAACACAAGTCCTGAAGAAAACAGATTTCCCGCATTGAAAGAAGCGGCAGGATTGGCCATGTTCACTTTCGCCCCACGCTTCGGGGCATAAATCTCAAGAGGGTCGAGGAAGCGGATACCTGTACCCAGCGAAGCCAGCAACTGCACTCCGGGAATGGCATAGTCCGCCACCTCATCATGCAGCAGAAGGTCGCCACGTCCGAACAGAATCGTATCGATGGGGGTAAGCTCACTGAAACTGTCGTCCACACCTTTGATGACCGCCATCGCCTGCCTTCCCTGATATTGCACAAGCGCATTGTCTTCCACAGACTCGCACACCAAGGCTATTTCCGGCATCTCACGCAGTGCCAGAATCCGCTCGTCCTTGCCGTCAAATACCTTTCCCACAGCCGGAACCACCCTCAACTGAGGGTCGAAAGCCGTGAAGAACGTGGACACCATATCGCGGAATCCGTTGAACACAGACAGCGTACAGACAAGGGCCAGTGTCGCCAATGCCACGCCGCATACTGAAACGGCAGAAATCACATTGATGGCATTGTGCGATTTTCTGGAAAACAGATACCTCCGTGCGATATAGAAGGGAAAGTTCATACGGTCATTTCTTCAGCAGTTCGTCGATATGTTCCGCATAATCCAGCGAATCATCGACGAAGAACTTGAGTTCGGGGATGATGCGCAGCTGAAAGCGTACGCGTTTTCCCAATTCATAGCGTATTGACTTCATGTTGGCATTGATGTTCTTCACTATCTCTTCGGCGCGCTCGGAAGGGAACACGCTCAGATAGGCACGCGCATAGCTCAAATCCGGACTGATGCGCACCACGCTCACTGACACGAGCACACCATGCATCTGCTTCGTCTGCAACAGAAATATTTCACTCAGTTCTTTCTGTATGAGCCGTGCAATTTTGTTTTGTCTGGTAGTTTCCATTTTTACAGTTGATAAGCAATTGACAGACAGCAACTGACAGGCGACCGGACGCACAGGCCAATGCCTGCCTCCGATTATCCCCCGCCAACTGCCAACTAGTATAAAATCATTTCTTCCTTATAATGGTCAGCCCGTCACGCAAAGGCAGAATCACCTTCTCCACCCTCGTGTCGGCCGCCACCAAGTCATTGAACTTCTTGATTCCGGCAGTCTGCGCGTCCGCATGGCGCGGTTCTTCCTCCAGCACATGACCATCCCACAACGTATTGTCCGCGATGATGTAGCCGCCGGAGCGCATCTTCTTCAGAATCATCTCATAATACTCCACATAGAAACGTTTGTTTCCGTCCACGAATGCCAGGTCGAACATGATGTCCATATGAGGAACAATCTCCAGCGCATCGCCGATATAGAAACGGATTCTGTCGGCATAAGGAGAGTTCTCGAGCCACGGACGGGTGAAGTCCTCCTGTTCGTCATTTATCTCGAACGTATGGAGCGTGGCACCTTCTTCCAGTCCTTCCGCCAGACAGAGTGCGGAATATCCGCTGTACGTGCCGATTTCAAGCACCTGTTCAGGCCGGATCATCCGCACAAACATTTTCAGCATCCGTCCCTGAAGATGTCCCGAAGCCATACGGGGACGCAGCAGCTTGACATGCGTCGCCCGATACAGCGCGGCCAGATACTCCCCTTCGGGGTCTATATGGCGGAGGATGTATTCATCGAGTGCGTCCGTTTCTTTCATGTCTACCTACCGTTTCACTGACCGTTCTCCGGGCATCCGTCTTACAAATATCTGTTGCGGTTGGGCAATACATAATCGTCCGCATTGGCCAGCACGTCGCCTACCTGATTGATTTCAAGGAACGAAGTGTGGGTACCCTGCTTTCCGCCGCTCAAATAAGCCACCATCTCATTCTCCGACAGCACACCGTCGTCAATCAGCTTGCGCAATGCCGTGAAATAATATTCCTGTCCGTTGGCCTTTTCCGGCATGTAGATAGCCTCCACACCATACGAGAGAGCCAGATGACGCATGGTCTTTTCCTTGTAGCAGATGGCCAGCACCGGATATTTTCCGCGGAACGCCGCAAGACTGCGTGCGGTCAGGCCGCTGAAGCTGTCGGTTATGATGGCCCGTATCGGCATCAGGCTCGTGGCATGCACCGCCTCCTTCGCCAGAAATCCCGTCACGTCCGTATTCGCCGGTGTAAGAGGGATAGGAATGTCGTTCTCCTGCATCTTGTCCTTTTCCGCCTGCGCCGCAATCTTGGTCATCGTCCTCACGGCCTCCACCGGATATTTCCCGTAAGCCGTTTCACCGCTCAACATGAGCGCATCCGTGCGATAATAGATTGCATTGGCTATATCGGTCACCTCCGCACGCGTAGGACGAGGATTGTTGATCATGGTATGCAGCATCTGGGTAGCCACAATCACCGGCTTGCGTGCCAGAATACACTTCTTTATCAGCACGCGCTGGATGCCCGGAATGCGTTCCTGGGGAACCTCAATGCCGAGGTCGCCGCGAGCCACCATGACTCCATCGGCCACTTCCAGAATCTCGTCGATGTTGTCCACCCCTTCCTGGTTCTCAATCTTGGCTATGATACGGATGTCGCTTCCGTGCGCGTCAAGAATTTCACGGATATCGAGCACATCCTGACGGTTGCGCACAAAAGAATGGGCGATAAAGTCGATGTCCTTTTCTATGGCATAAAGAATATTGTTGCGGTCCTTTTCCGTCAATGAAGGAAGATTGATGCGTACGCCCGGCACGTTCACGCTCTTCCGGCTTCCCAGCGTAGCGTCGTTGCGCACCTCACAGAACAGCGCACCGTCCTTCTTCTCCATCACTTCCAGTCCCAGTTCACCGTCATCAATCAGCACATGGGCACCTTCCGGAATGTCATCCACGAAGTTCGGATAAGTCACACAGATGCACTCGCGAGTGGTTTCCCGGCCAGGGTCGCCCACGATACACACCTTGTCGCCTGTTCTGAAATCGATGGGGTCTCCTGCAAGCGGAGTGGTGCGCACTTCCGGCCCCTTCGTGTCCATCAGAATGGCGATACGGTTCGACACGGTACGCACATTGTTGATCAGCTTCTCGAAACCTTCCCGGCTGGCATGGGCAGTATTCATACGCACCACATTCATCCCGGCTTCGAACAAGTCTCTGATAAAGTCTACTTCACAACGCAGGTCCGAAATGGACGCCACGATTTTTGTCTGTTTCAGCATCATAATTATTTGGATTCTTGAGTTTTTTTAATTTTTCATGCCCGGCCCGGGCACAACGGCATCCGCAGTCACCCGCCGGCAAGCGGCAGTCATTCGCGCCCTTCCAGCAACGCTTCCACCGCAAGACGGTACGAATCGAGGCCGAAGCCGCAAATCACCCCCTTGCAGGCACAGGATATCAACGACTTGTGACGGAACTCCTCCCGCTTGTGGACATTCGAGATGTGCACCTCGATGACCGGAGCCTCCACCGCACGGATCGCATCCTGCAGCGCAAGAGACGTGTGGGTGTATGCGCCCGCATTGAGCACGATGCCGTCACACCCGAAGCCCGTTTCATGGATTCTGTCAATCAGCTCACCTTCCACATTCGACTGGAAATACCCGAACTCCACCGAAGGATACCGCTCCTTCAGCTTTTCCAGAAAACTCTCGAAAGATTCCGACCCGTAGACAGACGGCTCCCGCCTGCCCAGCAGATTGAGATTCGGGCCATTGATAATCTGTATCTTCATAGGGACAAACATAATGAATGGTCTTGCCGGACACGTCATTCCGAACAGCACCTCCTCCCCCAAGGAAAAACAGCCTTTTGTCCGGAAGAAAACAGCCCGCTGTTCGCACTGAAACAACCCGCTGTCCGCCATAAGGGAAAGGGCTGGACAAATGCAGATGTCCGTTCGTTTATTTTTAATACATTTGCAGCCAAATACGGCGCAAAGATACGAAAAGAAATGGAAACATCGGAGAAAAACAAGATAATAATGAAATACAGGCAGTATCTCAAGCTGGAGAAGTCGCTGTCTGTCAACACCGTCAGCGCATATCTCACCGACCTGAACAAGCTGCTTTCCTATCTCTCCGTCACGGGCACGGATTTCAGGGAAGTCACGCTGGACACTCTGGAAGACTTCTCGGCCGGACTGAGAGACATCGGCATCCATCCCCGGTCGCAGGCCCGTATCCTGTCGGGGATACGCTCGTTCTATCATTTTCTGCTTCTCGAAGACTACATCCGTCAGGACCCCACCGAACTGCTCGAATCGCCACAGATCGGGAAACATCTGCCGGACGTGTTGTCCGTCGACGAGATTGACGCGCTCATCGGGGCCATCGACCGCTCCTCCCGCGAGGGCCAGCGCAACCGCGCCATTCTGGAGACGCTCTACAGCTGCGGCCTGCGTGTGAGCGAGCTCTGCGGCCTGAAGATTTCTGACCTGTATCTTGAAGAAGGCTTCATCAAGGTGGAGGGGAAAGGAAGCAAGCAGCGGCTGGTCCCTATCTCTCCCCGTGCCGTCAACGAACTGAAGAACTATTTTCCCGACCGCAACGCCGGACTGATAAAACCCGGATATGAAGACTTCGTGTTCATCAGCCGCTTCGGGAAGAACATCTCCCGAATCATGGTCTTCCACATCATCAAGGAACTGGCCGTGCAGACCGGACTGAAGAAGACTGTCAGTCCGCACACCTTCAGACATTCCTTCGCCACCCACCTGCTTGAGGGAGGAGCCAACCTCAGGGCAATCCAATGCATGCTAGGACACGAAAGCATCGGCACGACCGAAATCTACACCCATATCGACCGGCAGCTTCTGCGCGATGAGATAATAAGCCATCACCCCCGGAATTCATTAAAAAAATAGCAGAATGTACGATTTTAATTTTTTTCAACCGGATATTCAAAAAAAAAGCACAAAAGATTAACACATATATGAGTTTTTCTTATCTTTGCCACAAATAATCCGAAAAACGGCTAGATATTATTCACTACAAACTAAATATTTAAACACTATGATTAAAAAGTTGTATTTGCCCCTCGTGGCATTGTTTGTCCTTGCTCTCTCTTCATGTAGCAAGATGGGCGAATTGTCTCCAGACTATTTCACAACTGACCCGGAAGTACTGGAAGCAGTCGCTGGTAAAGTTCCTGTTACTATCACAGGCAAGTTCCCGGAAAAATACTTCAAGAAGAACGCCATCGTGGAAGTCACTCCGGTTCTGAGATGGGACGGCGGTGAAGCCAAAGGCCAGCCTGCCACATTCCAGGGCGAAAAGGTGGAAGGCAACGACCAGACCATTTCCTACAAAGCTGGCGGCACTTACACTATGAAGGCCGTGTTCGACTATGTTCCTGAAATGGCTAAATCTGAACTTTATCTGGATTTCAAGATCAATTTCAAGAAGAAAGAATACACCATCCCTTCTGTAAAGATTGCTGACGGTGTAATCGCAACTTCTGAACTTCCTACTGTCAACTCTGCAAATTCCGCCTATGCGGCTGATGCATACGAACGTATCATCAAGCAAGCCAAGCAGGCTCAGATCATGTTCTTGATCCAGCAGGCCAACATCCGCGCAAGCGAACTGAAGTCTGACAGCCTGAAGGCGTTCAACAAGCAGGTAGTGAACGTTGCCAACGACACGAAGAACTACAAGCTGAACAACATCGAAATTTCAGCTTACGCTTCTCCTGACGGTGGATTCGAACTGAACGACAAACTGGCAGCAAACCGCCAGAGCAACACCGAGAAATATATCAACAAGGAACTGAAGAAAGGTGAAATCGAAACTCAGGTTGACACCAAATATACAGCTCAGGACTGGGAAGGATTCCAGGAACTCGTTTCCAAATCAAACATCCAGGACAAAGATCTGATTCTCCGTGTGCTTTCAATGTACTCAGACCCGGAACAGCGCGAAACTGAAATCAAGAACATCTCTTCTGTTTACAAGACACTGGCTGATGAAGTTCTTCCGCAGTTGCGCCGTGCCCGCCTGACTGTCAACTATGACGTTATCGGACGCAGCGATGAAGAAATCAACGCTACATTCGACTCTCATGCTGACTCTCTGAGCGTAGACGAGCTGCTGTATGCCGCTACTCTTACAAACGACAACGCACGCAAGGAAGCCATCTACAAGAAGACTGTAGAACTTTATCCGAACGACTTCCGCGCTTACAACAATCTGGGTATGCTGGCTTATGCCGAAGGTGACCGCGCTGCCGCTGAAAACTACTTCAAACAAGCTGCCAGCAAGAATGCCAACGCTCCTGAAGTCAACACAAACCTCGGTCTGTGTGAATTGGCAAAAGGAAATGTGGCAGAAGCTGAAACTTACCTGAGCAAGTCAACAGGTGCCAACACTGCCAACGAAGCATTGGGTAACCTGTACATCAAGCAGGGCCAGTACGACCGCGCAGTACAGGCATTCGGCGACACGAAGTCAAATTCTGCAGCATTGGCACAGATTCTGGCAAAAGATTACAACAAAGCAAAGACTACTTTGTCTGCAATCAAGAATCCGGACGCTTACACTAGCTATCTGATGGCTATCGTCGGAGCCAGAACAAACAATGCAGACCTCGTTAAGAGCAGCATGGACAAAGTAAGACAGCTGGATGCTGCATTGGCAGGAAAAGCAGCCAACGACCGCGAATTCGCAAAATATGCAAGCGAAATCCAATAATCATTGAAAACTTTTTCTTAGAAAGCCGGGAGCGAATCTCCCGGCTTTTTTTATTTTTCGCCTTCCAATACCATCTTGGGAAAAGATTCTCCGACAAAAAAACGGCATAATACGATTTTATTGTGTATTTTCGCAACGAACAAAAATGCTGTTTTTATGAAAAGACTATATCCACTGCTCACTCTTGTCTATCTGTTTTTCTGTCTGGACTCATGCCAGAAAGAAGAGGGATTCGTGCTCGAAGGCGAAATGAAAGAGCTTGCATCAGATATGCTGCTGGCCATATACGATGACCCGGAGTCCAAGACAGACACCATCTATCTGCAGAATGGGAAATTCATATACAAAGTGAATCCGGATACTTTCAGCATCTTCCGTCTGGTCAACGACTCAGGTGAAACAATCCCCATCTTTGCCAACAAGAGATGGCATGTTACACTGAAAGGAGACTTCCATTCCTACACAATAGAGGGCGAAGGTCCCAACAAGGAATTTCAGGAATTCCTCAGCCAGACTGCAGGAGTCACAAACAAACGGCAAAAGGCACAGATTGCAGAAGAGTTCGTGAGATCCCATCCGAAATCGTTCGTTTCCGCCTATCTCATCAACCGTTATTTCGTACAGGTGGAAAACCCCGATGAAGACAAGATAAAAAGCCTCATACAGCCTCTGGACGGGAACATCAAAGATTGCCGGATTCTAAGCACTGTACTGAGGTCACTCAAAGATGAAAATGACAAGAAACGTAACAACACAGAATACCTCAATTACTTCTCGGCAAAAGCACGGGACGGAAAATATGTTTCATGGAACAATGCCAAACATAAATATACACTAGTCAATTTCTGGGCAACCTGGAATTCTGAGAGCGTTGAGCAGAGGGACTCTTTGTTCGAGCTCGTCAAAGAGTTCAAAGGAAAAGGAGTGAGAGTGCTGAACTTCTCCCTCGACTATGACAAGAAAGCATGGGAAAGATTCTGCAAGAAAGATTCGGAACAATGGATAGAAATATGCGATACAAAAGCATGGGACAATCAGATTATCAAACAAATGAACTTTCTACAGATACCTTCCAATGTCCTGATTAACGGAAGCAGGAGAATAGAAGGGACAAACCTATACGGAGATAACTTGCGCAGAAAACTTAAAGAACTGACAGACAAAGAAAAGAAATAAGAACCCTGTAAACCTTAAACCTTAAATGCTAGTGAAATTATTCGGTGCCGCCGTTCAAGGTATCGACGCCACCATTGTCACCATTGAAGTCAACACTTCACGCGGAATCAAGTTCTTCCTTGTAGGGCTGCCCGATTCTGCCGTAAAAGAAAGCCATGAGCGTATCATATCCGCACTGCAAGTCAACGGATACAAGTTTCCCACTTGCCAGATTATTGTCAACATGGCTCCTGCAGACATCAAAAAAGAAGGCTCATCCTACGACCTTCCCCTGGCCATCGGCATTCTTGCCGCCACAGGAAGCGTATCAGACAAAAGACTGGGAGAGTATCTTATAATTGGAGAACTGAGTCTGGACGGAAGCCTGCAACCCATACGAGGAGCCCTCCCCATAGCCATCGCCGCACGCCAGCAAGGATTCAAAGGATTTATTCTGCCCAAACAGAATGCCCGCGAAGCAGCCGTCGTAAACAATCTGGATGTGCTTGGAGTGGAAAACATCACAGAAGTAATAGACTTTTTCAACGGGACACGTGAACTGGAGCCGACTTTGGTCAATACACGTGAAGAGTTCTACCGCAACCAGTCGTCGTTTCTGTTCGACTTCGCCGATGTTAAGGGACAGGAAAATGTGAAACGGGCCCTTGAAGTAGCTGCAGCAGGAAGCCACAACATCATTCTTATCGGCGCACCAGGAAGCGGAAAATCAATGATGGCCAAACGGCTTCCGAGCATCCTCCCCCCTCTTTCCCTCGGCGAGAGTCTGGAAACGACCAAAATACATTCCGTAGCAGGAAAGCTCGGAAAAGATGTTTCGCTGATTGCCACACGTCCGTTCAGAAGTCCGCACCACACCATCTCACAGGTGGCGATGGTAGGCGGAGGAGCCAGCCCACAACCGGGAGAAATCAGTCTGGCGCATAACGGAATACTCTTCCTCGACGAACTTCCGGAATTCAACAGAAACGTGCTCGAAGTGCTCCGGCAGCCTCTGGAAGACAGACACATCACCATCTCAAGAGCAAAATATACACTCGACTACCCCGCCAATTTCCAGCTGGTTGCATCGATGAACCCCTGCCCTTGCGGATACTATAACCATCCGACACGTAACTGCGTATGTTCTCCGGGACAAGTCCAACGGTATCTGAACAAAATTTCCGGTCCGCTGCTCGACCGCATAGACATACAGGTGGAGATTGTCCCTGTGCCCTTTGAAAAGATGGCAGACAGGACACCGGGAGAAAGCAGTTCAACCATCAGACAGCGTGTCATCAGAGCACGCCAGACCCAGGCAGAACGCTTCGCCAAAACACCGGGAATATACAGCAACGCACAAATGACATCCCAACTGCTCCATCAATATGCACAGCCGGATGCCCAAGGATTAAGTCTGCTGAAAAATGCGATGAACCGCCTCAACCTTTCAGCACGTGCCTACGACCGCATCCTGAAGGTATCACGCACCATTGCCGACCTGGACCAGTCGGAAGACATCCGCCCGCATCATCTGGCGGAAGCCATCAGCTACCGCAGTCTGGACCGGGAGAACTGGGCCGGATAATCAAAAACGGAAAGAGTTCACAAGGTTTCACGACAAACCTTATGAACTCTTTCCGCACCAGAGGAAAAACACACTTACTCAGCTGACATCATCGGAACCAACCGCACGGTACCGTTCAAGCCCGAAGGCATCACCTGCCAGTCGGCATACGTTCCGGTCTTGTAATTCAGTTTCGCAATGTTAATGTCCTCAAAAATACGCCATTCTATCCCTTTCCGGTCCATGTCGGCAATCCGGTTGGCAGCCAGACCGGTCACTTCAACCTCAATCAGATTCTTCCCCGGCTTGAGAAAACGGCCTACCTTCAGACGGAAAGGAGCCGCCCATGCGGTACCGGCATCCTGACCGTTGACACGGACACGGGCACTTTCGCGTACATCTCCCAGGTCCAGCATCCACTCGTCGGCCTCCATGTCGGGCATATCCACCGTTACGGAATAAAGAGCGGTACCCATATTGATTTTGGCATTCGGATTGTCCAGTTCCGTCCATGAAGAAGGAGTGTCAATCTCATACTCGCCCTGCACCTCCGGCACGCTCTTTATGAAACGGACCTTCCATCCATGATCCAAGCTCAAACTATACGGTTTCTCACGGAAATAATGCCATCCGGACTCGCCTGCCAGCGACTTGTTGAAAGTCTGCAGAATCACACTTTCGCCCGACTTCAACTGGATACGGACCTGCAATCTTCCGTCGGCCGCCTTCCGTGTTTCAGCCACACCTTTCTCTCCATTCATCGGATTGAACAGCATCGCCGCCGACTCATCCACATTCAGCGTCACCCATCCGTCCACATCCCGGCTCTGCAGACAAGAGATGAAATAATGATGTCCGTCCGGATTGGAACGCCGGATGAACTGCAGGCCAAAACGTGTCTTCAGTTCTTCTGCAGGCGTTTCTGTTCCGGCCAGCGCGTCATGATAATCGGCACCTACGACAATCCTCCCCTTGCCTAGAGAAAACGTCTGGGTCTTGTCGAAAGAAGCGACCTCGGGCAACTCTCCGATCACCTTCGCCAAAGCCTTCCTGTTCGCCTCCAGCCTGCCGTATCCCGGAACATCCTCCGGATAATGCTCAACAAAAACGACGGTAGCCCCCTGACGCGCCAGTCCGACCAGCTTCTTCAACGTGGCGACCGGCATCAGACGAACCGCAGGAACAACCAATGCCTTATAGCGTGCACCTCCCACCGTCTGAAGCTCGTTTTCCACACAGCGGGTGCTCCGGATAAACGCATCCGAAATATAATCCACGTCATATCCCCCCGACACGATGGTCTGGATTGTCTTGATGAACTTCGGCGCATACTGGTCCATCTTGTGAATGTCGAAACCGACAAAACGGCCGGGAATCTCATTCCACATGTCGTAGACAGGAAGATATACCAGAAAATCATTGTCAGGCTTTCCCATCTGGAGGAACGACTGACAGCGAGTGATATAGTCAAAGAAAGCCGGGGCATCGCGCCAGATCGGATTGGTCGGCGACATATTGACGGTTGCATAGAAACGCCATCCGGGCCATGCCGCATCCTGAGGCGAATAGGGCGTGCCGTGGAAGAACATATGGTTCACTCCGGAAAGGAACATCAGGTCCATGTCAGGCTTGCACTGCGACAATGAAGTGCGGAAATGTTCTGTCAGCCACGTAAACGTTTCCGATGAGGTATATGGCTTGCCGGCAATATGCGCGGCTGAAGAGGCATATTTCAGCATCGAGATGTCCGAAAAGTTCGGTCTGGTCAGCGAATCACGGCGCAACCCTCTGATATGGAAATCAGTCAGTCCGAACCCTTCACATTCGGGAATGTCGACCGATGCGTATGTATCAATCAGATTGGAAGGAGACCCGTGAGCCTGATTCCTCGTGGTACTCCCGTGTCCGTGTGCCCACTTGGTCCATTCGGTCGTGAAATTCTCCACCAGCAACTCGCCCAACGTCTCCCGATAATCCGAAACCAGCCTACACGTCACCTCCGGACGGGCCGGGTCGAGAAATTCCAGAAAATGCTCTTCCAGCTTATATCCGCGACGGCTTGCAAATTCCTTCAGCAGCGCAGGAGTCCAGTCCGCCCCGTACACTTCATACGAGTCGTTGAAGAAGGTCCGGGGATAAGATGTGCCCGAGTCCTCAAAAGCCCTGTCGAACTTCGCAAAATAGTTTCTGATGGCCTTCGGATTAAAATGATCCATCACATACCCCTCTCCTCCAGGAGCCGCACGCTTCACTTTCTGCAGCGTTCTGCCCACGAACAGAGCCACCAGCTTCCATTTCCCGGCAGGCGCGTTCCATGAAAGCCTGCCATCCTTTACCCTGCGTGTCAGGTCCAGACACTCTCCGTCTTCACCATATGCCATCAGGCGGTCCAGATAAGCGATGTCCTTCTGCTTCCGCTCTTTCGGGTCGGTAATCTCGACAGACAGCTCCACAAGCTTCCCACCGTCTACCTCATAGCGTTCAAACACAGCCTTCGCGGCGGCCTCCTCCATAGTCACCTCCGGACCACCGAACGGCCACCCGGTGCCCATATTCATATCAATGTCTATCCCGTTCTTTCCAGCCTCATCCGCCGTGTATCCCAGCACTTCCATCCACCTTGGCGAGAGAAAGGGAATGTTCCGCTTCTCATTGCCCTTCACCCCATAGATCGGAGTGATTTCCAGACTTCCAAGTCCCGCTCCGCCATATTCTTTCAGGTTGTAGGACAGATTCTTCTCGTCGACCGCGCTTCCCAGCCACCACCAGCGGCTTCCCGGTCTGGCTTCCGGCTTCACCTCCGGCCAGTCCTGCGCATAAGCCGCGCCGCCCGCCAGCAGAAGCGCAAATAAAATGCTACTCGTTTTCATGGATTATTCTTTAAGTTGATACTTTCTTTTTGCAAAAATAACTTTTTCAAGACAACTGGAACATGCATAAAAGTACATATCTATGTACTTTTGTACCGTTTGCGCATACATGCCGACAACGGTTCCGGAAAACATTGCCGGAACGCCGGAAAAAACAAGCCTTTATTCTGCCAGAGACAAGCGGACATTCCATATCAGGCAACCCGCTGTTTTCAACGGAGCAACAGGACAGGAAACGGCAAGATACACAATATTACAGAAACATGTACACGATTCCATTCCCGGAATACCCCGAAGCACTTATCTTTGCAGTACAAACATTACAAGCCATGAAAAACAAGTTATTTGGAAAACTCGCGATTGCGACAGCGATTCTTACAGCGGCAAGCAATGCCGGAGTGTCGGCGCAGGCTCCCCATCCGGAAAGGATTTATCTGTCGGGGACCGGTATCGACAACACGAAGACATGGGAATTCTTCTGTTCAAAAGGACAGAACAGTGGGAAATGGGAAAAGATTGAAGTGCCCTGTAACTGGGAACTTCAGGGATTCGGAGCATATACTTACGGGCGGTGGTACAAGGTCCCGGGAGAAAAGCCCAGCGATGAAATCGGCACCTACCGGCTCGGATTCGACGCACCCGAAACATGGAAAGGACAGCGCGTAAAAATCTATTTCGACGGAGTGATGACCGACACGGAAGTGACCGTCAACGGGAAGCCGGCGGGAGAAATGCACCAGGGAGGGTTCAACCGGTTCAGCTACGACATCACCGGCCTGCTGAAACTGAGGAAAGAAAACATACTGGAAGTGAAGGTGGCGAAAGAATCGGCCAACCGCTCCATCAACGCCGCCGAACGCAAAGCCGACTGGTGGCTTTACGGAGGCATCTACCGCCCGGTATGGCTGGAGGTGGTTCCCAAAGTCAACATGGCGCACTTTATCCTGAATGCCGACCAGAACGGAAAGTTCCAGGCCGCAGTGGAAATGGAAGGAAAAGCCAAAGGATACGAACTGAGCGTGTCCGTACGAAACCTCAAGGACGGGAAGCCATTGTCCACCACAACCGGAGCGCAGAGTCTGTCGATGAAGATAAACAATTCTGAACCGGAACAGATGCTCGAAGGGCAATGGGCCGATGTCAAGACATGGTCGACTGAAGACCCGAATCTGTACGTGGCAAAACTGGAACTGAAATCACCGAAAGGGAAGGTTATCCAGACCCGTGAAGAAAGAATCGGTTTCCGTACGATAGAGTTCTTCCCGCAGGACGGACTTTATCTGAACGGCACGAAACTTGTGCTGAAAGGCATCAACCGCCATTCGTTCTCTGTCGACGGCGGACGTGCCACCAGTCCGGCAATGAGTCTCCAGGACGCGCTTCTGGTGAAGGAGATGAACATGAACGCCGTACGCTCACACTATGCGCCCGACGAGCATTTCCTCGACATGTGTGACTCGCTGGGTATTGTGTACATGGACGAACTTGCAGGCTGGCAGAACTGCTACGACACAAAAGTCGGCTCCAAGCTCGTGAAGGAAATGATACAGCGTGATGTGAACCATCCCTGCATCGTCATCTGGAGCAACGGGAATGAGGGCGGATGGAACTACGATCTGGATGCCCTATTCGCCAAGTATGACAAACTGCAGAAACGTCATGTCGTGCATCCATGGGCTGATTTCAACGACCTCGACACGCACCACTATCCGGCATACCTGACCGGTGTGGCACGTTTCACAAACGGATACAAGGTGTTCATGCCGACCGAATTCATGCATGCCATGTACGACCAGGGAGGAGGTGCAGGACTCCGTGATTTCTGGGACCGCTGGCTGACCAGTCCGCTGTTTGCGGGGGGATTCATCTGGGTGTTCTGCGACGAAGCGCCGAAACGCACCGACAAAGGCAACATCCTGGACTCCGACAAGTCGAACGCTCCCGACGGAGTGGTGGGTCCGCGGCGCGAGAAGGAAGGAAGCTTCTATGCCATCCGCACCCAATGGTCGCCTATACAGCCGAAACCGCTGCTGATTACCGAGCATTTCAACGGCAACTTCCTGGTGACCAACGAATATACATACACCAATCTGAAAGACTGCCGGATGACGTACAAAGTGCTTGTCTGCGACACTCCGCTGAAAGGGGCGGAAAAATCCACCCTGCTGGCCGAAGGTGACGTACAGCTTCCCGCCATCAATCCGGGTGAAACGGGAACCGCACACTTTGAGCTTCCCGCGTCCTTCCGCGAAGGAGACGTGCTGGTTCTTGAAGCCTTCGACAAGAACGGACACAACATCTGCGAGTGGTCTTATCCCATCCGGCTGGCAGCACAATACTTCAACCACAAACTGGCACAGACACCGATGACACTGGAAATGCTGCCCAAAGCCACCGCTTCCAAAGATGCGAATGCCATCACGCTGAAGAGTGAAAAAGTCAGCGTCACGTTCAATCCTGCCGACGGCATGATTACGGAAGTGAAAGCAGGCGGAACAATTATCCCGTTCAATAACGGACCGGTAGCCGTAGGAATGAAAATGCGCTATGAGCCGTCGTCCAGCTATGTGCGCGAAACGGAAGAGGGAGCCGTATTCTGCGCCAAATATAAAGGAGCGGCCGACTCAATCGTATGGAGACTCACCGACCAAGGAATGCTCTACATGGATGCCGTGCTGCTGAACCGCGCTTCCGGAGGAGGGGGATTTGACGATGCCTTCATGGATACGGAGGTCTATAACCTTGGACTGACATTCTCCTACCCCGAGAAGAACTGCAAAGGCATGAAATGGCTGGGAAGAGGTCCTTATCGGGTATGGAAAAACCGAGTACCGGGCACCAACTACGACATCTGGCATAAAGATTACAACAATACCATCACCGGCGAAAGCTATGAGAACCTGATTTATCCGGAATTCAAGGGATACCATGCCAACATGTATTGGGCTACGCTGGAAAGTGACACCACTCCGTTCACGATCTATTCGCGCAACGACGGCATTTTCTACCGGATATTCACCCCTGAAGAACCCAAGGGTCGTCTGAAAGCCACAATGCCCAAGTTCCCCGAAGGGGACATCTCGTTCCTGCTCGACATACCGGCAATCTGCTCGTTCAAGCCAATCAAGCAGCAGGGGCCGAACAGTCAGCCGGGCAACATCCGCATCAAGCAGGGAGACGAGGGACTTCATCTGAATCTTATGTTTGACTTCAGACAGAAGAACCGCTGAGAATCCTTTTGCAACAATAACTACATACAAAAAAGGCTGCGCTATCCGTGCGGCCTTTTTTGTGTCCGGACAAGTCCGTACCCTACCGGTTTCCTAAACATAAACCAGAACAGCAAGAAAGCGACCAAAACAAGACATCAAAGCTTGAAAAAGAAACATTTTCACGATTTGCCTCTGTTTTATGCATTATTTCTGTCCGGCATATTTCTGAGAAGTTGATATTTTTGCATACAACATTTTAAGCAGAAACATATTATATAACCCGATTATCTTAACTTTATCATGAAAAGACAAGCATTTTTATTTGCGTTCGCATTAGGGGCATGCTCACTCTGGGCGCAGCAGGCCAGCGTTTCAGGCCCAGACAGTCAGTTGAAGGTGGAGGTGTCAGTTGAAGCGGGAAATCCGTTCTACTCCGTAACCTACAAGGGAAAGACCATTCTGGAGAAGTCGCCTCTGGGATTCGTGTCGAACGTGGGAGATTTCAGCAAAGGCATGACATATGTGGGACAGAAGACGCGCAGTGTCAAGGAAAACTACCGCATGGACCGCATCAAGCAATCGGAAGTGGAATACCATGCCAACGAACTCACCGTCACACTGCAAAATGCAGACAAGAGACCGATGGACGTAACCTTCCGGGTGAGCGACAACGACATCGCCTTCCGCTATGAAATGCCCCGTTACGGGGAGACGGGAAGCATCGTCATCGAGAAAGAAATGACCGGATTCGACTTCCCGGCACAGACGACAGTCTTCCTTACCCCCCAGAGCGACCCGATGATCGGATGGAAACGTACCAAACCGAGCTACGAGGAAGAATATATAACGGACGCTCCTCTCACCACACGTTCGCAATACGGACACGGATTCACCTTCCCCGGCCTGTTCCACATCGGCGATAATGGCTGGGCACTGGTGAGCGAAACCGGGGTGGACGCAAAATATTGCGCTTCTCACTTGAGTGACGCCACAACGGAAGGTCTCTTCACCATTGCCTTCCCCATGCCGGAAGAGAACAATGGCAACGGAACAGTTGCACCCGGACTTGCCCTTCCGGGCGCAACTCCATGGCGCACTGTTACGGTAGGCGACAATCTGAAACCGATTGTAGAGACAACCGTACCGTGGGACGTGGTGAAACCGCGCTTCAACTCGGAACATGACTACAAATATGGTAAAGGGACATGGAGCTGGATTGTCTGGCAGGATGCGAGCATCAACTATGACGATCAGATGCGGTTCATCGACTTGTCTTCCGCAATGGGATTCCAATACATACTGGTTGACTGCGGATGGGATGTGAACATAGGATACGACCGCATGGAGAAACTGGTGGAATATGCAAATTCCAAGAATGTGGATGTATTCTTGTGGTACAGTTCGAGCGGATACTGGAACGACATTGTACAAAGCCCCACAAACCAGATGGACAGTCCCATAGAACGGAAACAAGCTATGAAATGGCTGAAAGAAATCGGTGTGAAAGGCATCAAAGTGGATTTCTTCGGAGGCGACAAGCAGGAAACGATGCGGCTCTATGAGGCCATTCTGAGCGATGCGGACGATTATGGGCTGATGGTCATCTTCCACGGATGCACTCTGCCACGCGGATGGGAGCGCATGTATCCCAACTATGTGGGAAGTGAAGCGGTGCTCGCTTCCGAGAATCTGGTGTTCAACCAGCATTTCGATGACATGGAGGCTTTCAACGCTTGTCTGCATCCGTTCATCCGCAATACGGTAGGCTGCATGGAGTTCGGAGGAACTTTCCTCAACAAACGGTACAACCGCACGAACGACGGAGGAACAACCCGCAAGACCACCGACGTGTTCCAGCTCGCCACAGCCGTTCTTTTCCAGAACCCGATACAAAACTTCGCCATCACACCGAACAACCTGACGGATGCGCCACAGCCTGCTCTTGACTTTTTGAAGGAAGTGCCTACCACATGGGACGAGACGGTGTTCATCGACGGATACCCTGGAAAGTATTGTGTGCTGGCCCGCCGCCATGCCGACAAGTGGTATGTCGCAGGAATCAACGCACAGAAGGAACCGCTGAAACTGACCCTGAACCTTCCGATGCTACAGAAAGGGGACAAAGTGTCGTACTACTCGGACAGCAAGGACCGGAGTCTTCAAATGAAGCAGATGGAAATCAAAAAAGCGGAGGAAGTGAAAGTGACCATACAGTCTGAGGGAGGAATAATTCTGGTGAAGTGACAGTAGGCTGAAAACAACAGCCTATTTCTTCAGAAACAAGCGGATATTCCGGCTGAAACAGGCTGTTATCCATCAAGACACAGACATTTTCTGAAATCGACGGCCACTCCACTGAAACAGGACAGCCCGGCAAGCGGACCAAAATCCGACTGCCGGGCTGTTCTGTTTCCCGAAATACAAAGACATCACTGCAGAGACGAGACATCCGCCGGTTCCGAAACGAAGGTTATGACCGAACGGGGAGAAAGCTTGTCTGTAACAGGTACAGGTGCAAGGTCTTCACCCTCCACTAAAGACACGCACAGATTCAGCGTGACAGGATTTTCAGTTCCGGTCGGCCAATTTTGTGCCGTTTATCGTCACATTCTTCAGGACAAGATTCTCCACACAATCGGTCTGAATGTCGGGATTCTTGTTCGCCTTCAAGTCAAGATTCTCGAAAGTGAAGTTTGAAAGCTTGTACTGGTCTTCCGCCTTCTGCACATCGAAAACGACATCGCAGGTCAGACTGATGTTACGCATCGTCACATGGTCTGAATAGGAGAAAGGAATGTCCTTTCGTCCCTTCAGGTCGAAGAACTGTGTCCACGGCTTTGTGTAAAGGAAACTTTTCACATTTCCCTGAATGTCCTCCACCAGAATATACTCATACTTCTGCGGCGTGTCGGGACGCATCTTCAGCCAAAGCAGACGCTGTGCATCATCTATCCGGATGCGACGGAGAATCACATTGCGGTCGTGGATAGACTCGCTGCCGCACGTCAGGGCACTATGACAGAATCCGTACACACAATCTTCAATGATAATGTTCTCGTTGCTTCCATTGTTCGTCTTGTCCTGGTCGGCCCACGGCCCTTTACCCCCCTTCAGCGCAATCGCATCATCATTCACCGACATATAGCATCCTTTCACCAGCACGTTCCTGCACACATCAATGTCGATGGCGTCACTGCTCGGAGCTTTCACCGGTGCTTTCGGAGCGAAGATATGGAGATTCAGCAGCTTCACATTCTCGCAGCGGTAAAGATGCGTGGTCCAGAAAGGAGAGTTTTCAAAACGCACTCCGGAAAGCTGCACGTCCTTCGAGTCTGAAATGAACACCAGACGCGGGCGAAGTTCCTCAAGGTTTGTACATTTAGGGTTCACCTGACGGCGCAGCCAGAAGGACTTCCAGAATCTCAGTCCGTTCCCATTGATGCGGCCTTTTCCGGAGACTGTGAATCCATCCACACGGATGGCATTGACAAGAGCCGCAAAGTACTTCAGGTTCTGTCCTTCCATGCGGGTGTCAATCACCGCAAAGTCGCTGATGTCATCGCTGCCTTTCAGAGTGGCTCCTTCCTCCAGATACAGATGGGTGCGGGGCTTGAAAAACAGCGAGCCGGACAAAAATGTACCTTTCGGGATACAAATTACACCCCCACCTTCCTGCGAAGCCTTGTCGATGACAGCCTGAATCAGTGAGGTCTGCACAATCGTGCTGTCGTTCTCCACACCATAGTCCGTTATTTTATAGCTCTTCCCCAACTCCGCCACGTTCACGGTCTCATACTGACGGAACCAGTCGGGAATCGGAGTGCCGTCCGGGAAGACTTCCCCCGCAAAGGAGGACAACGGAAAACAAACCAGACACCCCAAAGCCAGACTTTTAAAAAACGATTTAATCATCTTTCATGAATTGTTTTAGGTTAATACTCAATGTGACAAAAATAGGAAAGCTTTTCCATATAAAAAATGGAATATCATACAATCAGATGCTATATTGTACATTATGGTCCCAGAGACACAGAATTATACGCGATGCATAAAAATCTATGCAAATGTATTATTCTACATTGATAATCTCCCTGAGGTGCACTATTTTTGTAATGACAGAACAATTTATTAACATCAAACTAATGCCAAAATGAGAAAAAAACTGATTTTCACGGTTCTTCTGGCAAGTGCGGGACTGTTCTGTATGAACGCACAGACCCTTCCCGACCAGAAGGAAACATTGGAAGCAATGACAAAAGTGAACGGCTATTTCATGAAGAAATATGCCGACTACCGCACGCCGAGCTTCGTGCGTGGAGTTACGCGCCCAAGCAACATCTGGACTCGTGGTGTGTATTACGAAGGACTGATGGCACTCTACTCCATTTATCCCCGTGAAGAGTACTATGACTATGCTTACGACTGGAGCGAATATCACAACTGGGGGATGAGAAACGGCAACACCACAAGAAATGCCGATGACTACTGCTGCGGACAGACTTATATCGACCTCTACAATATCTGCCCAAAACCGGAAATGCTGAAGAACATCAAGTCGAACATCAACATGCTGGTAAACACACCACAGGTAAACGACTGGTGGTGGGTGGATGCCGTTCAGATGGGTATGCCGGTCTTCGCCAAGCTGGGAAAACTGACCGGCGAACAGAAATACTTCGACAAGATGTGGGAGATGTATCAGTACACCAGAAACGTGCACGGAGAAAAGGGCATGTACAATCCCAAAGACTGCCTGTGGTGGAGAGACCAGGACTTCGACCCTCCCTATAAAGAACCGAACGGTGAAGACTGCTACTGGAGCCGTGGAAACGGATGGGTTTATGCGGCATTGGTGCGTGTGCTCAATGAAATCCCGTCTGACGAAAAGCACCGCCAGGACTATATCAACGATTTTCTGGCCATGAGCAAGGCCATCAAGAACTGCCAGCGTGAGGACGGATTCTGGAATGTCAGCCTGCACGACCCGACCAATTTCGGTGGGAAGGAAACGACGGGCACCGCATTGTTCGTCTACGGAATGGCATGGGGGGTGCGCAACGGATTCCTTGACCGGAGTGAGTATCTCCCGGTATTGCTGAAGGGCTGGAATGCCATGGTAAAAGAGGCTGTACACCCCAATGGCTTCCTCGGCTTTGTGCAAGGTACAGGAAAGGAGCCGAAAGACGGACAGCCTGTCACTTACGACAGTGTACCCGACTTTGAAGACTATGGAGTGGGATGCTTCCTGCTTGCCGGAACAGAAATCTATAAACTGCAATAAAAAGAAAGAGACCGGCAAGTACAGTGCCCCTCACGAAAAAATGTCAGCATGTTTCAGTTTGAATGACCTGTCATTCTCATGAAAACATGCTGACATTTTTAATCCCGTAACGGTTCATCTCTCCCACCGGCAGCCGCAAGAGCCACACGATATGCCCTTGCCAGACAGGCGGAAGCATTCATGTCATCCCCTGCCCTCCCAGAAGAGTGGTCCGAGAGACGATTCCAGGCAAAGAAGAGGCCGCTCTGACTCAGTCAGAACGGCCTTCCTTATATCATCAGAAAAGGCTTCGTTTATGCCTTCTTGACTTCAGTCTCAGCGTCTCCCACCTGTTTCGGCATCTTGTTGCCCAGCAGCAGATAAGCTACCGGAGCAGCCACGAACAGTGAAGAGAACGTACCGATTACCACACCCAGAATCATCGCGAACGAGAAACTGCGGATACTGTCACCGCCCCAGATAATGATAATGAGCAGCACAATCAATGTACTCTGACCAGTATTCAACGTACGGGCCAGTGTAGTATTCAACGCATCGTTGAACATCTTCGCACGCTCACGCGTCGGATACAGATGGCTGAACTCACGCACACGGTCGAAGATAACCACCTTATCGTTGATAGAGTAACCGATAATCGTCAGCACGGCACCGATGAACGTCTGGTCCACATCCAGAGAGAACGGCATGATACCATAGAACAACGAATAAGCACCGATAACCAGCACGGCATCAATTGCCAGTGCCACGGTTGCACCGATACTGTAGGCGATGTTGTTGAACCGGATCAGGATATACAGACCGATGGCAATCAAAGCGAACACAACGGCCCAGACTGCGGAAGTCTTCATGTCGTCAGCCATGCTCGGACCAACCTTCTGCGAACTGATAATCGAACATCCGTCCTGCGTGTCACGGTCAACGAAATCCGCAAGCGTAACTCCCTCCGGCACCAGATTGCCTTCCTTCAGCGCAGTATAAAGCAGACTCTCAATTTCAGAATCCACCTTCGGGTCATCTTCATTGATACGGTAGTTAGTCATCACACGGATTCTCTTTCCGTCCGTACCCAAAGCAATAGCCTGTACGTTTGCATCACCTACCTTCGCGTCAAGCAGGTCGCGGACTGTTTCCGGCTGAACCACCTTGTCAAACTGAACCACGAAGTTACGTCCGCCAGTAAAGTCAATACTCTGTGAAAGTCCACGGACAAAGAATGACACAATGCAAACCAGCAGAAGCACGCCCCATATCGTAAACGAACGCTTGATGATACCCATAAAGTTATAGTGTACGTTCTGGAACAGATTCTTGGAGACAGCTGTAGAGAATGTCAGATGCTGCCATCTGTCTTTCTTCAGATAATGTTCGTAAACCAGACGGGTCATGAACACGGCCGTAAAGAACGAACAGAGGATACCGATAATCAATGTAGTGGCAAAACCACGGATAGGTCCGGTTCCGAAGTAGAACAGAATGACACCTGTAATGATTGATGTCAGGTTAGAGTCAAAGATTGCGGAGAAAGCGCCCGAATAACCGGCCGACACCGCATCCTTCATCGTCTTTCCGAGCCGCAGTTCTTCTTTCGTGCGTTCATAAATCAACACGTTCGCATCGACGGCCATGGCCAAAGAAAGCACCATACCGGCAATACCGGACAATGTCAGTGCAGCCTGGAATGAAGTCAGAATACCCAACGTGAAGAAGAAGTTGAAAATCAACGCGCCGTTGGCAATCATGCCCGGAATGAATCCGTACATTACACAAAGATATGCCATCAAAGCAATCAAAGCCACGATGAACGAAACAAGTCCCTGGTTGATGGACTGCTGTCCCAATGACGGACCTACGATGTCTTCCTGAACGATACGTGCAGGAGCCGGCATCTTACCTGACTTCAATACATTCGCCAAGTCTTTGGTCACTTCAGGAGTGAAGTTACCCGTAATCTCAGAATTTCCGCCCGTGATTTCAGAATTTACACGCGGTGCACTATACACATAGCCATCCAGCACGATAGCGATTTCCTTCCCGATGTTTTTCTTCGTCAACGCAGCCCAACGGCGTGAACCGTCCGTATTCATCGACATCGTTACACAAGGCTTGTTGAACTGGTCGTAAGAGTCTCTTGCATCAGTGATTACGTCACCTTCCAGAGGAGCGCGTCCGTTGCGTTCCGTGGAACGGATGGCATACAGCTCGAAAATACGTCCGGTCTTGTCCATATCAGAAGCCTTCACACCCCACATCAGCTTCAAGTCGCGCGGCATGATTTCCTTGATGGAAGGCATGTTCAGAATCTGATTCACTGCAGCGGTATCTTTATGGTCCGCATAACCTACAATGGAACCCATTCCGCTCTGGTTCGGCTGGAAGACAGCCAACAACGGATGTTCCTTCTTGAACTGCTCCGCATTTGCAGTCGAATTATCAACCGTCTCACCTTTCAATACGGCGGCAAGACTGTCTTTGGATGAAATTGCAGAAGCGGCTTTCTCCTCTTCAACAGCCACGGAATCAACGTCTTCAGAATCAGAAGACGTGCTCATCAGAAGACGTGCGCGTTCATCTGCCGAAACAAGTACCGGCACGATGTCCTTTGCCTCGTATGTTTCCCAGAACTCCAGATTCGCAGATCCCTGCAACAGATTTCTGACACGTTCCGGCTCCTTGATTCCAGGAAGTTCAACCATGATGCGTCCCATGGTCCCTTCCAGCGTCTGAATATTCGGCTGAACCACGCCGAAACGGTCAATACGGGTACGCAACACATTATAAGAGTTGTCTATGGCAGCCTTCACTTCCTCGCGCAGCACTCTTTCCACTTCCGCATCCGTACTGCGGGTGTTCACCTTGTCCTTCAACTGCTGCGTAGCGAAAAGTTCGGCCAACTTCCCGTCCGGAACCAGTCTTTTGTATTCTCTCACAAAAAGGGTGATGAAATCTTCCTGACTGGTAATCTGCTGCTTTGAAGCCTCAGCCACAGCCTTGTTGAACGCTTCGTCCGTCTTGTTGTCTGCCAAAGCCTTCACAACATCAGGCACAGACACTTCCAGAATCACGTTCATACCACCTTTCAGGTCCAATCCCAACCCGATTTCCATCTCACGGCACTGTTTCAGCGTATAAATTCCCAACCACACTTTCTGGTTCTGCATGGAATCCAGATAATGCGCCGCACCCTTCGGATCCTTTTCGGCCTTGTTCATCTGATAACGAGTGACAAACGAGAACGAAAGGTAAAAGATACAGGCAAGGGTCAGTAATACCGCAAAAACCTTCACAAATCCTTTGTTTTGCATGTTACTTTAGTTTATTATATTAATTTTTAATTTGATACGTTTATTCAAGGTTGCAAATATAGTTTTTTTTCATCAGATAAGC
>CALUIZ010000040.1 GCA_944320815.1 uncultured Phocaeicola sp.
AAGTGTTGTGCTCTACCTGCTGAGCTAGCGAATCAGACCTGTCTGCAACCATTTCCTGATTGCGTGTGCAAAGGTAGACGATTTTTTTGAAATCACCAAGCGTTTTTTCAAAAAAGCGGCTATTTTTCTTTTTTGACGGGCTATTGGAGTTGTTTTCTCTCCAGTTCCTGTAGATTTTCCATGTTCTTCAGAGAAAGGAATTCATAAATGCCACAGAGATGTTCTTTTACACGCTGGTGGCCGAACTCATACACTTTGGTGACCAGCCCGTCCAGAAAGTCACGGTCATGAGACACCACAATCAGTGTGCCGTCGAAGTCCATCAGGGCCTGTTTCAGCACATCTTTTGTACGCATGTCCAGATGATTTGTCGGTTCGTCAAGAATCAGCAGGTTTGCAGGTTCCAATAAGAGTTTCATCATGGCCAGACGGGTGCGTTCTCCTCCGGAAAGCACTTTTACTTTTTTCATGGACGCTTCAGGACTTCCGAACATGAAGGCTCCCAGCAAGTCTCTGATTTTATTGCGGATTTCTCCCCTGGCTGCATCATCTATTGTCTGGAATACGGTCAGATTCTCATCAAGCAAAGATGCCTGGTTCTGCGCGAAATATCCGATTTGTACGTTATGTCCGAGTGTCAGTGTACCCTCATGTTCTATTTCGTTCATGATGCATTTCACCAAAGTGGATTTTCCTTCGCCGTTTCTTCCTACAAAAGCTACTTTGTCGCCACGTTTGACTGTGAGGTTCACATCTTTAAAGACGATATGGTCGCCGTAAGCTTTTCCAATACCTTCCATTATCACAGGATAGCTTCCGCTGCGGGGGGAAGGAGGAAACTTCAGTCTCAGGGAAGACGTGTCTTCTTCGTCCACTTCAATCAGTTGCAGCTTGTCAAGCATTTTTACTCTGCTTTGCACCTGTAAGGTCTTGCTGTAGGTGCCTTTGAAGCGTTCTATGAAGTCTTTGGTCTCCTGAATCATCTTTTGTTGTTCTTCGTATTGCTTCATTTGCTGTTCCCGCCGTTCCTTACGGAGCTGGAGATACTGTGAGTAGTTCACTTTATAGTCGTAGATACGTCCCATGGTCACTTCGATAGTGCGTGTTGTGATATTGTCCACAAATTTCCGGTCGTGGCTGATGACAACCACAGCTTTCGCACTTTCAATCAGAAAATTCTCCAGCCACTGTATAGATTCAATGTCCAGATGGTTGGTAGGCTCGTCCAGCAAGAGGACATCCGGATTCTGCAGCAGCAGTTTGGCCAGCTCTATACGCATTCTCCATCCTCCGCTGAAATCGCTTGTGGGACGGTTGAAATCGCTCCGTTCAAATCCGAGTCCCAGTAGTGCCTTTTCCACATCTTCCTCAAAGTGAGTCATGTCGATGGCATAGAACTTTTCGCTTAAGGCAGCGACTTTTTCTATGAGCTCCATGTAAGAGTCGCTCTCATAGTCCGTGCGGACAGTAAGCTCATGGTTCATCCGTTCGATTTCAGCTTCCATTTTGTGCAGATGTGAGAAGGCAAGCGAAGCTTCTTCAAATACGGTGCGTCCGTCTTCCGTCGTCAGATGTTGTGGAAGATAAGATATGACGCAATCTTTTGGGGCAGTAACCTTTCCCCGTGTGGGCTGGCGCACTCCTGCCAGAATTTTAAGCAATGTTGATTTTCCCGCTCCATTCTTTCCCATGAGGGCGATGCGGTCTTTTTCGTTGATTTGAAAGTTGATGTCATTGAATAAGGTGGTTCCGCCGAATTCGACGGTCAGTCCATCTGCTGATATCATATGAGTTGGTTTTAGAGTTCAGTTTATTCGTTTATGGCTCCGCAATGCGGGCATATTCCTTTTGAGCGCATCTTTGCTCCACATGCCCCGCATGCATAGGGGTATCGGTTGGCATTCCGCAGGCGGTTCGCACACCATGCAGTATAGGCGGCGAAGCAGATGTATGCCATATAAATCCACAGATATGTCAGGAACACATAGAGGATGATGCAGCAGGATGCCAGTCCTATCAGATAGAAACATGCCATTTCGATGGTCGTCTGGTGGAACAGATCATCAAGCAGAGCCACTCCCAGCAGCATAATCAGCCATACGGAAAGGACAAACAGTCCCAGCACGAACGGAAGTTCGAAAGGGTTAAGTGAAGGGGAGTAATAGTATTGTTCCCAAGTCTCAGGTACGAAATGTTGTATGCTGTTGTAGATGACGGCAGCGGTGGCGAGCAGCCACGAGAGTGTAATGGGAAATACGCTGTCAATATCGTTCAGCCAGATTAGTCTGATTTGTTTTCTGCGTACTGCCCGATAAATGACTCCCAGAAGGAATAGAGCCAGTACTAGAAGAAATATCAGTGTGTGCGAATTGCTGAAGAAATTGATGCACTGTGAGATAGGGTCTACGGGCACTATGCCGTCCAGGAGTTTCTTTTCTTGTATCCATCCGATGGTTTCCTGGTCGCGGGCTACTTTGACCCATAGTGAATCGACGGAATCTTTGGGGTGTACGGAAAATTCGGCTACGACCAGCTCGTCTCCCTTCTTGACGGGGACAGAGTCCGTGAAAGGTAGCTTGAGCAGCCAAAGTGTATCTGTTGTCACTTTGAAATTGCTGCTCAATGTATAGGGACGTTCGTGCTGTGCGTGTAACGAATCCTGGCTGTGCGTCTCCGAAGATGTTTCTGCCGGATAATGACAGCTCGCCACGGTTGGCAATATAAAGAGAAGGATGATTAAAATAGGACTGATACGCATATTTTATGATTTATTATCCGGCAACACTTTCATTTGGCAGACTTTACAGTCGAACTGCAGACGGAATCTCCGTCCGTCAGAGCTGACAAGAAAATAAGGTTCACGGAACGGTGACTGTTTATGATGGTGGACCGGGCACCATCCCATACTATACCGCAGACAGTGTTTGCAGAACATCAGCACTGCATTTTCCGGCATTTCCTTTTCGAATGCGGGAGCGATATGTTCTATTCCGTGGTTATGATAGAAAGCTTCAGCCTGTCTGTTCATCACGTTCCCCAGATAAGTGAGTTCTTTTGCGGGGAAAGGATGGTGCGTTTCAGGCATCCGCCTTTTTTCTTGCGGATAATTGATGTGGCGCAGACATATCAGTTTGTTGACGGCCTGACGGCGCAGTTCTGCCAGGGACGAGGAAGGAATGAACCAGTTTCTTGTAAGTTCCAGGTTTACTGATTCAGCTTTGAAGGGTGTGTTGCCCAATTTTTCCAATTGGGTTTTCTGATTGTCCGACTGTGGTGTCCGTGCCAATACCTTTTCTTGTGGCAGAGTGACGCTTATATGGTTCTGGTCTTCGTCTGTCATTGAGAGTGTGAATCCAAACTGATTTTCTGTGAGTGTTAGTGAAACAGCAAGCTTCCGTTCTGCTGATTTCTTCTGCATGGCCCGTTCGAATTCCTGGTCGAAATTGCGGTATAGCTTGGTCTTGGTCTTGAATGCAGGCATTTCCTGGGGATAAAGCTTGTTGCCTTCCGCTCTGTTCACACGGAATCCTTGCAGTTTGCCTTCTTCGTTCAGATAGCATAGGCCGTCACCGTTGCTGAAGGACTTTACTCCCGCTACGGTGAAATAGTTGTTGCGGATTTCTTTGACGGTTCCGACTTCTTCTCCCATTGATTTGGGTGTGTTGAAGGAAAAGATGTTCGGGTTTCGTCCGTGTGCGAAATAGTCGGTATATCCTCGGTTAAAACTTTTGTCGGGCTGTGGACGGAACTTCAAATCAACGCTTCCGGAAGAGGCCCGGCGATATTCCTTTCTCCTTTTGAAGATAGCATCCAGTTTTTGCCAGTAGTGTGCCGTTACGTTCTTTACATACGAAACGTCTTTCAAACGCCCCTCTATTTTCAACGACGAAGCTCCGGCATCAAGCAACGCTTCCAGATTCTCGCTCTGGTTCATGTCTTTCAACGACAGCAAATGTTTGTTGCGGACAATCGTCTTTCCGTCGGCATCCGTCATGTCAAACTCCAGACGGCAGAATTGTGCACACTCCCCACGGTTGGCACTGCGCCCGTAACAAGCTTGGCTGACATAGCATTGTCCGCTGTAACTGACACAAAGGGCACCATGTATGAACACTTCGAGCAGTGTGTCGGGACAGGCTGCATGAATGCGGGCTATTTCTTCTATTTCCAGTTCGCGTGCCAACACCACCTGACGGAATCCGGCCGCTTCCAGAAACTTCACTTTTTCTATATTCCGGTTGTCCATCTGGGTGCTTGCATGGAGCGGAATGGGAGGGAGGTTCAGGCGGGTGATTCCCATATCCTGTATGATTAACGCATCTACTCCAATGTGATACAGTTCCCAAATCATGTGCTCCGTGTCTTTCAGCTCCTCATCATGCAAGATGGTGTTGACCGTCACATAAATGCGTGCATGATATAAGTGGGCATAGCGGACCAGCTCGGCTATATCTTCCAATGAGTTTCCGGCAGCGGCGCGTGCTCCGAAGCGGGGGGCACCGATATAGACGGCATCTGCTCCGTGATTGATGGCCTCCAGTCCGCATTCTAGGTTTCTGGCAGGCGCAAGCAGTTCGATGGGGCGTGTCGTCATGGGGTTATTTGATTTCATTGATGTCGTAAGGAGTTTCCTGATATACGTAATAGTTCAGCCAATTGGAGAACAAAAGGTTTGCCGTACTTCTCCAGCGCACCAGCGGACCTTTGTCCGGTTCGTTGTCCCGATAATAGTTTTTCGGCATGTCAATGGGGAGACCTTTTCCCAGATCTCTCCGATACTCCGTGTCAAGCGTGTAGGGAGCATATTCGGAATGTCCGGTCACGAAGAACTCCCGTCCTCCCCGTGCCATTGCGATATGTACTCCCGATTCATCCGACTCGGAAATGATTTGAAGGTCAGGGCAGCGTTCTATATCTTCCCGGCGCACTTCGGTGTGCCGGCTGTGCGGCACGAAGAACACGTCATCGAATCCCCGGAATATAGGCAGTTTCTGGAAACCTTCACATACGTGGTGTTCGAAGATGCCGAACATCTTCTTCTCCAGCGGATATTTGGGAATGCCGTAATGATGGTATAGTCCGGCCTGAGCTGCCCAGCAGATATAAAGAGTGGAAGTGACATGTGTGCGTGTCCAGTTGAAGATTTCCTGAATTTCGTTCCAATAGTTCACTTCTTCAAAGTCAAGATGCTCTACAGGAGCACCGGTGATGATCATTCCGTCGAACTTCTCTCCACTCATATCGGCAAAATCGCGGTAGAAAGCCTTCATGTGTTCGATGGGAGTGTTTTTTGATGTATGGCTCTTCAGTTTCATGAAACTGACCTCTATCTGCAGCGGAGAGTTTGACAGCAGACGAATCAGGTCTGTCTCGGTCGTTATTTTCAGAGGCATCAGATTGAGAATGACGATTTTTAGCGGACGGATGTCCTGTGTGCGTGCCCGTGAAGTGTCGATGACGAATATATTTTCCTCTTTCAGGAGGTCTATTGCCGGAAGTTTGTCAGGTAAATTTAATGGCATGTGTCTTTATTTATCTTTTACAGTTAAATCGGAGCAAAGTTAATAAAATTCCGTCAAGGCAGGTCTATGAATTCAAAGTCTTTATCCGGTTTAAGATAAAATAAGCGGTCTTCTCTTTTCTTCGGAGCATGCAGGTCGTTTATGCAGGCGGATGTGGAGCATCCGGTTTTCCGTATTCTATTTCTTTTTCCGCCGCGTCCGGCTGCCGTTCTGTGTCTGCAGGTCCGTACTCTTTCGCCCCGAAGTTGAAGAGTATCATTCTGTTGAGCGTATAAAGCAATCCTTCAAGTGTCTGTTGGCGCACTTTCGGTTTCAGTTGGCATTCCCATAGCTGGATTACGTGCCATCCCATGTCGCGGAGTCTGATGCGCTCTTCCAGATCCCGTTGGCGGTTCCTTTCTATCTTCTTTTTCCAGAACTCGGTGTTCGATTTTGGTATCACATAATATTTGCATCCTTCGTGCCCGTGCCAGAAGCAACCGTTGACGAATATCACTGTATGATATTTGCGCAATACAATGTCTGGAGTGCCGGGAAGTTTTTTTACATTGATGCGGTATCGGAATCCGTGTGAGAAAAGATATTTCCGTACAATGACCTCCGGTTTTGTGTTCTTGCTTCTTATGCGCGACATGCAGTAGTGCCTTTGTTCCGGAGTTAGCTTGTCTGTCATAAGTTACAGGTTTGTATCTGACGTAAAAACGACTGGTCCCGAATGACCGTCACAGTCATTCAGGACCAGTCAGAATATATTGATTCTTGTTATACAAGGAATCCCAGCAGTACACCCGCGGCTACGGCGGAGCCGATTACTCCGGCCACATTCGGTCCCATAGCATGCATCAGCAGATAGTTGCCCGGATCATATTCGGCACCTACTATTTGTGAGATACGTGCAGAGTCGGGAACGGCGGACACTCCTGCGTTTCCGATGAGCGGATTGATCTTGTCATCCTTCTTCAGCATCAGGTTGAAGATCTTCACGAAAAGGACTCCCGAAGCCGTGGCCACAATGAACGAGAACGCTCCCAGTGCGAAAATCTTCAGTGAATCCCACGTCAGGAATTCGGAAGCCTGAGTGGAAGCTCCTACGGTCAGTCCCAGCAGCATGGTGATGGTGTCAATCAGCGGACCGCGGGCTGTTTCCGCCAGGCGGCGGGTCACACCACTTTCCTTCAGCAGGTTGCCGAAGAAGAGCATTCCCAACAGCGGCAGGCCGGAAGGTACAAGGAAGCACGTAAGCAACAGTCCTACAATCGGGAACATCACTTTCTCAGTGTGCGATACGGCACGCGGAGTTTTCATCCTGATGAGACGTTCTTTCTTCGTCGTGAGCAGACGCATCACAGGTGGTTGGATTACTGGCACAAGTGCCATATACGAATAAGCGGAAACCGCAATCGCACCCATCAGGTTCGGAGCCAGTTTGGACGAAAGGAAGATGGCTGTCGGTCCGTCCGCACCACCGATGATACCGATGGAAGCGGCCTGCATCGGGTCGAATCCGAGCCACAGAGCTGCGATATACGCACCGAAGATACCGAACTGGGCGGCCGCGCCGATGAGCATCAGTTTCGGGTTGGATATCAGTGCCGAGAAGTCGGTCATGGCACCGATGCCGAGGAATATGAGCGGCGGATACCAGCCGGAGGTCACTCCCTGATACAGGATGTTCAGCACCGAACCCTCTTCATAGATGCCTACCTGAAGTCCCGCATCCAGATTGAAAGGTATGTTCCCGACCAGTATTCCGAATCCGATCGGAATGAGCAGCATAGGCTCGAATTCCTTTGCCACGGCCAGATAGATGAAAAATATACCGACCAGAATCATCACCACGTGTCCTACCGTAGCGTTGTAGAAACCGGTATACGTCCAGAAATCGGCCAGATTGTTCTGTAGAAAATTAAGAAAGTCTCCCATAATCACTCGATAATTATAAGGTCAGTTCCTTCAAGAATAGATTCTCCCTTGCTCACCTTGATGGCGGTCACCTTTCCGTCGCGGTCGGCCTTGATGTCGTTTTCCATCTTCATGGCTTCGAGCACCAGCAAGGTCTGTCCGCGCTTTACGGTGTCCCCTTCCTTGACCTTGATTTCAAGAATCACTCCGGGGAGAGGAGACCTTACCGCAGAAACCCCTCCTATCGGAGCGGGACGGCTGATGGCGGGAGGCGGAGCGGCCGGCGAAGTGGAAGCCGCACGCAGCACAGGTTTGATTTTTGGCGCTTTCTTCTTTTCGAGTTCCACCATATAGGCCGTACCGTTCACTTCTACACGTACATTGTTCTCTTCAATGTCTCCCACGGCCACTTTGTAAAGGTTTCCGTTGATTTTATATCTGTATTCTTTCATGTTTTCCAAATTGTTAAAAGATTATTTTCTGTGAGGGGTTTCACGCAATGTATAGATTTTCGAGCTCCACGGAGAATAGCTTCGTTTCACGCGGCTGATGGTAAGTATAGTTTCCTCCACATCGTGATCAGCACCCTGTGCCTCGTGAAGTGCCATTGTGATGGCCGCAATCACTTCACCCGGAGCTTCGCCGAAGCCTCTTTCCTTCGCTTCGTCCTTGTCGGTCACGTTATGCACTTTCATCGCGTTGCGTTTGCGGAGCTTCACGGCCAGTTTGCCTACAAAGCGGAAGCAGACGTAAAGCAGAATCAGGCCGACGAATACCACACACATGGCCGTTATGGTCATGCCGATACCTATCGGGTCATGATGCTCGAAGTTCTCCATCTTGGGGTTGCTTTCGATGGTCTGGTTGTTGGTGCTCGGAGTGACATATTTCTCTTCGCTGTCATCCTTCACTTCCCATTCTTCCGCACCGTCCGTCACACGCGCATACGACTGGTTAGCCTTCAGGATGCCGCCCGGCACCACAATTTCGTCCATCAGATTGCGCCCCGAATCGTAAAGTCCGATCCAGTTGTCATCGGTCTTGCTCAGTACAAAGTTCGTGTGGAATGTTCCGCGACGCGGTGCCCCGTCGGCCCAGAACAATGAATGCTGGCGTGGGGGTATGCTGGTCAGCACGTCCCCTTTGGGGATGAAATAAGTGACGGTATCCCCCGGAGTGCTGCTCACCTTGATCAGGCAGCCTGCCAGATCCTCCGTGCTGTATGCCTTGTTGAATATTTCAATCCACCCGCTGTGCACGCCATAGTCATCCTGGAAATTGCTCACATTGTCCGTAAGCACTTCATTGATGACCAGTTTGCTGGCAGGCTTTTTGTCCGTGCACGAAGCCAGCCCCACCAGCAGAAGCAGTGAAAGGAATATTCCGTTTTTCAGTTTCTTCATAATCATTTCCGTTTAAAAGGTTGTCATTACAATGGAATATTCCCATGTTTCTTGGCCGGATTCAACTGCTTCTTCGTCTGAAGCTGCTGCAGGGCGCGGATGATGCGGAAGCGCGTGTTGCGTGGTTCAATCACATCATCGATGTATCCGTATTTGGCCGCATTGTAAGGGTTGGCGAACAGTTTGGTATATTCTGCCTCCTTTTCTGCCATGAACGCTTTCGGGTCGGCCGCTTCCTTTGCCTCTTTCGCATACAGCACTTCCACTGCTCCTGCACCGCCCATCACGGCTATTTCGGCTGTAGGCCATGCATAGTTTATGTCGCCGCGCAACTGCTTACAGCTCATCACAATGTGTGAACCTCCGTATGATTTGCGGAGCGTGATGGTCACTTTGGGTACGGTAGCCTCACCATAGGCATACAACAGCTTCGCGCCGTGCAGGATGACCGCATTGTATTCCTGTCCTGTACCCGGAAGGAAGCCCGGCACGTCTACCAGTGAGACGATAGGAATGTTGAACGCGTCGCAGAAACGCACGAAACGCGCGCCCTTGCGGGAAGCGTTGCAGTCGAGCACACCCGCCAGTGTCTTGGGCTGGTTGGCTACAATACCTACAGACTGTCCGTTGAAACGCGCGAATCCCACGATGATATTCTTGGCGAAATCACGCTGCACTTCCAGAAACTCTCCGTTGTCCACTATCGCTCCAATCACCTCATACATGTCGTATGCCTTGTTCGGACTGTCGGGAATGATTTCGTTCAGTGAATCCTCCAGACGGTCTATCGGGTCCGTGCAGTCCACATATGGCGGCTCCTCCAGATTGTTCTGGGGAAGATAGCTCAGGAGCTTTCTGATGAGCGCAAGTCCCTCTTCCTCTGTGGATGCTGTGAAATGTGTTACGCCCGAACGGGTGGAATGTACGCTTGCACCGCCCAGATTTTCCTGTGTCACGTCTTCTCCCGTCACAGATTTCACCACCTTCGGTCCTGTGAGGAACATATATGAAGTGCCCTCTATCATCAGTGTGAAGTCAGTCAGAGCAGGTGAGTACACTGCACCTCCGGCGCAAGGGCCGAAAATTCCCGAAATCTGGGGAATCAGTCCCGAGGCCAAAATGTTGCGCTGGAATATTTCCGCATATCCTGCCAGTGCGCAGATACCCTCCTGGATGCGCGCACCTCCGGAGTCGTTCAGACCGATCATCGGGGCACCCATCCGCATGGCCATGTCCATCACCTTGCAGATTTTTTTCGACATGGTTTCAGAGAGAGAGCCTGCCGACACGGTAAAGTCCTGCGCGAACACATAGACCAGACGTCCGTCGATGGTTCCGCATCCCGTCACCACGCCGTCGCCCAGATAATGTTTCTTCTCCATTCCGAAATTCGTGCACCGGTGCTCCACGAACATGTCCATTTCTTCGAAGCTGCCTTCGTCAAGCAGCATGGAGATGCGTTCATGGGCCGTATATTTTCCTTTTGCGTGCTGCTTTTCGATGGCTTTTTCGCCTCCCCCCATACGGGCTTTGGCACGCAGTTCTATCAGTTCCTTTACTTTTTCAAGCTGGTTACTCATGGTATTTTCTGTTTAGATTAATGATGAATGTCAGTTCTTTCGGTGTATTTATTTTTCGCAAAGTTCGGTCAGTACACCCATTGTCGATTTGGGATGGAGGAAAGCGATGTTCAGATTTTCGGCACCTTTGCGGGGAGCCTTGTCGATGAGGCGGATTCCGGCCTCTTCTGCCTGAGCCAGCGCATTGGCCACACCGTCCTCCACGGCAAAAGCCACATGGTGCACTCCTGTCCCGCGCTTTTCTATGAATTTGGCAATGGTGCTGTCGGGACCGGTAGGTTCCAGCAGTTCAATCTTTGTGTCTCCGCACTTCAGGAAGGCGGTCTTCACTTTCTGGTCTTCCACCGTCTCTATGTTATAACATTTCAGACCAAGTATGTTTTCATAATAAGGGAGGGCTTCTTCAATGCTTTCCACAGCGATGCCCAAATGTTCGATATGAGAAATTTTCATGACAATGATGGTATTATAATTAAAGTTTTGTTCATTTACATTGCACAAAGAAAAGAAAATTGTGCTGAATAAAGAAACATTTCGCCTTTTTTTTGAAACAGCAATCCGGATTTCATGCATTTTGGAAACGTGTCGGTTTCGTTGTACGGCAATAAGGTCTCCTGAAAATCATGTTGTTTAACATGTGGCATATTCATATAATTTATGGAATGGTCTTGTATGGATGGCCCTTTATTTTCGTATCTTGCAGAACGAACCATTTTTACAGATGCGCTATGGAAATATTACATGATGAAGGAGGGAAAAGATTCTGGACCTTGGTTGACGGATATACGGCTCATGTGGCTTACGAGATTCATGAAAAAGGGTTGGATATCCGGCATACGGTAGTGCCGGAGGCAATTGGAGGAAGAGGGATTGCCTCCGCTTTGGTGAAGGCGGTGTATGATTATGCGCTGGTGAAACGGCTGAAACCGATTGCCACCTGCTCGTATGCGGTGGCGTGGCTCCAGAGGCATCCTGAATATGGCGGTGAGGTCAGTGAGTGTTATGGCGGGAAAGGCACTTGTGCCTTGTGATTCCGGTCTGGCTTTCTGCGGAAACCGGTAAATATGTGTCTGGATACAAAGCGACGGAATTTGGGATGGGCTTGACAGTTGGGGCCCGGATGTGTTTTGCGTGGCTTTGTGTCCTTTTTTTTATGCTTTTGCCTGCATTTTTCAGTCTTGTCATTTATTCCTTCTTTTCCGGGTGGGGCTTTTTCTGACGCATTCGGGAACGTTTCTCAAAATAACCCGTTACAAAATTAAAACAGGCTCTTAAAAGAAAAAAACTTTGCGTTTTCAAAAAACTTTCCGAAATTTGCGGCAGAAATAAAAAACTGATTATGAAAACTTACCTTGTAACAGGAGCCGCCGGATTCATCGGTGCCAACTATATCAAATATATTCTGGCAAAATACGATGACATAAAGGTGGTGATTCTGGATGCACTGACTTATGCCGGCAATCTGGGCACCATTGCCGACGATATAGACAACGAACGTTGTTTTTTTGTAAGGGGAAACATCGGTGACCGGGATTTGGCGGACCAGCTTTTCGCCGAATACAAATTCGATTACATTGTCAATTTTGCAGCGGAGAGCCATGTGGACCGCAGCATTGAAGAGCCTCAGTTGTTCCTTCAGACCAATATTCTGGGCACACAGAACCTGCTTGACGCTGCACGCCGGGCATGGGTGACCGGAAAGGACGAGAACGGATACCCTACCTGGAGAAAGGGGGTCCGCTATCATCAGGTGTCAACGGATGAGGTGTATGGCTCGCTGGGAGAGGACGGGTTCTTTACGGAGGAGACTCCTGTCTGTCCGCACAGCCCGTATAGCGCGTCAAAGGCCAGCGCAGATTTGATTGTAATGGCTTACAGGGATACATACAAGATGCCCGTCACCATTACGCGCTGTTCCAATAATTATGGTCCGTATCATTTTCCGGAAAAGCTTATTCCGCTGATTATTAAAAATATTCTTGAGGGGAAACGTCTCCCCGTTTACGGAAACGGGACCAACGTGCGCGATTGGTTGTATGTGGAAGACCATTGCAAGGCGATTGACATGGTGATTCATCAGGGACGGAACGGGGAAATATATAATGTGGGAGGTCATAATGAAAAGCAGAACATCGAAATCGTGAAGCTGACCATTGCCACTATCCGCCGGCTGATGACTGAAGAACCTGCCTACCGGAAAGTGCTGAAGAAAAAGGAGATCGGGGCGGACGGCCAGATTAACATTGACTGGATTGACGATTCGCTGATAACTTTCGTGAAGGACCGTCTGGGGCATGACCAGCGTTATGCCATCGATCCGACCAAAATCAAGAACGAACTGGGATGGTATCCCGAAACCAAATTCGAGGATGGTATCGTGAAAACTATCCGGTGGTATCTGGAAAATCAGGAATGGGTGAAAAACGTCACCAGCGGAGATTACCAGAACTATTACGAAAGCATGTACAAGAACCGATAAGGGGCGATTGGCTTTTCTGGCATTCGCTCCAAAGTCTTTTCGGCACGGATCGGGTTAATCCGGGTCTGTGCCGTCGTTGATTTTGTTTCAGGCCGCAGGAATAAGTGCGGCCTTTTCTTATTTTTCTTTATCCGTTGTTCCTGTATTCCAGCGGACTCATGCCCACATACCGTTTGAAATATTTCCCGAAGAACGACATGTTGGCGAAATTCAGTGAGTCTGATATGTCCTGAATGGAGAGATGGGTGGACTTCAACTGCGATTTTGCGTCCATGATGACGATGGATGAAATGATGTCCACGCATGTTTTTCCCGAAACCTGTTTCACTGTGGTGCAGAGATGTGCGTGAGTGATTCCCAGCTGCTCCGCATACCATGCCACGTTGCGGTTCTGCGTATAGTGCTGCATCACCAGTTGGTTGAAGTTCCTGAAAATCTGTTCGCTTTTCGAGATGGCCGGCTTCTCTTCCGTCGGGTTGCTCTTGTAGATGATGGAGATTCCTTTGTGGATGTCGGCATAAAGGTTGGGGGTGATGTCGTGCTTGATTTTGTCGGGGAAGTGTTCGTAGATGTTGATGAGGAACTGGAGATACTGTTCCATAAGCTGTACGCCTTCTTTCCGGAGCTGGAAGACAGGCCGTCCCAGTGTGAAGTAGATGGCGTCGAGCATGGAGCGCGACTGGCTGGTCTGTTCGATATATTTCGACGAAAAGCCCAGAAAATAGATGTTCAGGTTTCCTTCGATGCTGTTTATCTGGAAAATGCTCCCCGGAGTGAGCGTGACGAAATCATTCGCTTTTACCGTGATGTGGCTCAGGTTGACCGAAGCCTCTACTGTGCCTTCCAGACAGAGCACGAATATTTCGCATTTCAACCGCACGGGATAGTTGGTGTACAGTCCCAGCAGCTCTTTGTTGATTCCTGTCCCGATGACCCAGTCTTCGGGCAAGTCTATTTTTGGCAGTTCTTTTTCCATGGTGTTTTTTAAGTTGGCGGCATAGACGGAATGCGCCTGAAGTGTCGGTGCAAATGTACATTTTTCATCGGCAATAGTCAATGTTGCTGCCTGATAAAATTTGTTTTTTGAACCACGCCGTTGTTCCGGAAAGAATATCCGCTTATTTCCCTGAAAATATCCGCCTGTTTTTCCGAGGACAACGGTTGGAATGTATAATCTGAAAATTTGACTATAAACTTTTTGCGTTTTGTCGCATATTGCTTATGTAATAGGGGTTTAAGTATGATGATTTTTGTCTGTGGTAAAAAATGGAACAAAAATAATAAAAATAGACCTTGTGGGATTTTTTGAACTGTTGTTACTTTGCAACCGAAAATAATTAAATATGGTAAAAAGTATGGTAAACATGAAAATGTGGTGGGGTGGATGCCTTCTGTGTGCAGGGGCTTTCATCGCTTCTTGCTCATCGGATGAGGATGTGCAGGCTTCAGGCGAAGGCACGATTGCCTTTGATGTGCAAGCGGATACGGGCTTTCGTTCCAGAGCCTTGGACGAAGCGGATTATAAGGATCTGGACAACTATACTGTGCAGTTGTTGAGCAATTCGGCTGTAGAGCAGGAATGGGGATATACGGAACTTCCTTCCAAAGTGACCGTTCCGGCAGGAACTTATCAGGTGAAGGCTTTCTGCGGTGAGGATGTGCCGGCTTCTACGGAGACGATGTATGTGGAAGGACTGAGCGGAGAGGTGACGGTGAACGGCACGGAAAGCGAAGCTACCTCGGTGAAGGTGGTCTGCCGTCCGGTCTGCGCGAAAGTGGCGGTGAAGTTCGCCGACACGATGTCGCAATATTTCACGGACTGGTCGGTGACATTCAAGACCGTTGCCTTGGGAAGCGGAAGCTTTGTGTGGTCGAAGGATGCTGTCGCTCCGGTTTATCTGAAGGTTGGCCAGAATGAAAAAGTGCAGGCTGTCATTTCTTATACGAGAGACGGGAAGCCGGCTGAGATAGCGAAGGAGTATGTGATGAGCCCTGCCGACGGAATGACAATCAATGTAACCCCGAAAGTGGAGCAGTCTGAAGGAAATCTGAATGTGACCATCACAATCGACACGACTACGAACGACATCGAGCAGGACATTGAAGTGCCTTCCGATTGGGTGAATGAAGAATAAACGAACGAATTTTAAAACAGAACATATATGAGAAATATTAGTATATTCGCTTTGAGTGCCGCGCTGGTGGCTTGTGTCTCTTCGTGTGAACTGAAGGATGAGTTGCGGGGAGAAGACGGTGCCGCATCGGATATGGGTGCGCTGGAACTGGCTGTGGATGTGCAGGGTGCGAGCCGTGCGGACGCGAATGTTCCGTCGGCTGGAGACATGTACGTGGAAGTGGTTGGAACGGAAGATGCCGCAGAACCTGTGTACAGCGGATTTTATAGAGACATGGAGAATCCGGTGCGTATTCCGATAGGAACTTATAGCGTGAAGGCGCATACAGAAGGTGAAATCAAGAAGCAGATGCCTTCGCCTTATTATGGCGGAAGCCAGGAGCTTGTCATTTCCAAGGATATCACTTCGCAGGCCGAAGTGGTGTGCAAAATCATGAACACGAAGGTGACGATGGGGTATGGTGATAATTTCAAGGGAAAGTTCTCATCGTGGACGATTACGCTGGACAATGGAAAGGAAAGTGTCCTGACCTTCACCGAGAAGGGAGAGGCACCTGTTTACTGGTATCTGGCTGAGGATGAGGTGTCGTCTCTGACTTTGAACTTTACGGGAGTGACATCTGACGCGGAAGCGGAGACGATTTCCTGGCAGAAGTCTTTCTCGAAGGCCGATGCGGACGAGGTGTATGAAGACGATGATAAATTCTTTACGGGAGGTGAAGCTCTTGACATCACTTTCGACATAGAAGAATCGGGTGATCCTGAACCGGGCAACCGTCCGCAAATCAGCTTCGACATTACGGTGGACCTGACTTTCGGTGACACGAATGAAACGGTGGAAATCCCGGTGGAGGATGTGACGGAACCGGGAGGCGGAGAAGAACCTGAACCGACAGACGAAATCGTGATCAGTGATAACGGAACCGGATACCTGGAAAACGGCGTGACCGTTTCTGGAGGAGCTTATCCTACCGATGTAGCCGTAGTGATGGATGTGAAGAATGGCATCAAGAGCGTTTATGTGAAAATTGCGACAACCAACTCCACGTTCGAAAGTATGGTCCGCGACATGGGACTTGTAGATGGCGACGGAATGGACCTTGCCAGCGAAAGCGCTGCCAGTTTGGCTTCACTGTTCCCTTTGCCTCAGGCGGGTGCGACAGGATATACATTCACTATGTCTGACACTTTGTTCGGTTTGCTGGCTAATTTTGCAGGCAAGCATGATTTTACATTGACTGTAATTGATGCGAACGGAAACCAGCAGTCTGCTACTTTGACCATTAATATTTAATTGACATGTTATGAAAAAGAATTGGTTTACATTCATTATATGCTGTTTGGTCGCCGCGCTTTCTGCCTGCCAGAACGAAGATGAGCTTTCGAGCAGCAATGTCGGCTACCTGCGCTTGTCGTTGGGAGTGAATACTTACATCAACAGCCGTGCCGGCGAAGAGATTTATGATCCCGAACAGATTGCCGTCCAGATAATTTCGGCGGAGGGGGAAGTGGTGAAGGAGACTTCCGACTGGGAAAACTGGGCCGGCGAGCAGATTGCGCTTCCGGTGGGAACTTATACGCTGAAGGCTTCTTCTGCCGGATTTGACGGCGCGACTTCCGGTTTCGACAAACCTTATTATGCGGGGAGTGCGGACATCACTATCGAGAAGAACAAGGAAGTGAACGAAACTATCACTTGTACGCTGGCCAATGTGAAGGTGACGGTGACATTCGATTCATCTTTCCGCAACGCGTTTGCTTCCGCTCATGTGGATGTGGACGACAATGCGGGCAATGCAGGCATTTCGCCGCTGACGTTCACCATGGGTGAGACTGACAAGTCGGGTTATTTCCCTGTAACGGACCTGAAGGCTGTGGTTTCGGCTACCAACAAAAATGGTGTGACCAATACACAGGAGAATGTGATTGAGGGCGTGAAAGCGCGTGACCATTATATTCTGAACTATTTTGTGGTGGACAACAATGGCGATGGAAATGTGACCGTTACGGTCGACCCGTCTACAAAGACTTACACTTATACGTTCTATATTCCGACCGCTCCTACTACCCAACTGGCTGTGGGTGAAGCAAATGCCTGGGCCAAGCTGGCTTATTTGACCGGTGATGTAGTGGCTACGAAAGATGAGCTGACACCGGCGGAAATGTCCTTCCAGTACCGTAAGAAAGATGCGGCGGAATGGCTGAGCGTACCGGCAGAACTGAGCGAAGGGATATATAAGGGAACTGCTGCTTCTCTTGATCCGGAAACGGTTTACGAATACCGTATGGTGTACGGAGAAGAGGAGTTTGTGAGTGATACAAAGGAATTCACTACGGAAGCTGCGACGGCATTGTATAACGGAAGTCTTGACAATTGGTATCAGAACCAGAAGGCATGGTATCCTATCCTTGAGGCGGAAGCCACTTCGTTTGACAACCATAAAGGGTATTTGAATTCTTTCTGGGATTCCGGTAATCTGGGTGCGGCGATGATGAGTAAGAATCCGACGCAGCAAGAAACGAGTGACGTGAGATCAGGCAGTGCGGCCAGACTGGAATCTCAGTTCGTGGGAATTTTCGGCATTGGAAAATTTGCGGCCGGCAATCTGTATACCGGACACTATTATGAAACGGTGATGAGTCCGATGGGAGCGAAGCTTTTCTTCGGCCAGCCGTTCACTTCCCGTCCTGTACAGTTGAAAGGATGGTTCAAATATACACGTGGAACGGATGTTGATTATCCTTCAGGCACTGATTCCAGAAAGTCGGAACTGCAGGCGACGGGAGGAGACTTGTGTTCAATCTATATCGCTCTGGCAGACAACGACGGTCTGGACGGCGGAGGACAGAATTACGCTTTCGAGATAGACAATACATTGGATGCGGACGATCCTGAACACTTCATGTACAAGAACGCCATTGACTATACGGAAAATAACCCGAGTATCATTGCGTACGGCTGCATCACGGATGAAGAGGCGAAAGGTACAGGCGAATGGCAGGAATTTACCATTGATCTGAAATACCGCGACCTGACCCGTATTCCGAAGTATATCATCGTGGTGGCTTCTGCAAGCAAATATGGCGATTACTTCACCGGAAGTTCCAAGAGTGTGATGCTCATTGATGAATTTGAACTGGTTTATGACGGTAAACCTGTCGTTCAATAATAAAAAAACGCTTTAATAACCCTAACCGGGAGAGGAAATGTGTGAACATTCTCCTCTTTCGGTTATCTATGTAAATAAATGAAGACTAAACTTTTACTCCTTTCATTGCTGCTGGGTGGCGTGGTCACTGCATCTGCCATCAATCCTCATCGCGTGCAGCGCATTGACCGTGAAATACAGAAGCATGTGTTCATCCCGAAAGGCCAGGTGCTGGCGGGGGGCATTGTCTCTTATTCTGAGCATGAGGAAGACAATCTGAATTTTACTGTCCTGAAAAACATTGAAGGCCGGGGATATGATTTCGGCGTCAGCCCCTTTGTCGGATATTGTTTCCGTGACAACATGGCGGCGGGTGTCCGTTTCGCCTATAACCGCACTTATCTGGATTTGGGGAACTTCGACTTGAATCTGGGAGAGGATTTCAACATCAGTCTGGACGATGTGTATTATCTGGAACAGAGTTATGAAGTCTCCGGTTTCCTGCGCACTTACATGCCGGTGGGAAGAAGCAAGATTTTCGGTCTTTTCAATGAATGCCGTCTGACTTACGGATATGCACGCGGGAAAAATTCTACCGGTTCGGGGACGAGCTATGACGGGACGTTTGAAACCGCTCACAGTCTGGAAATCGGCTTCGCGCCCGGTGTTTCCGCTTTCGTGACCGACTGGGCCGCAGTGGAGGTGTCGATGGGTGTGATGGGATTTAATTTCAAATGGGTCGACCAGAAGACGAACCAGGTGGAGCACGGCAAGCGCCGCACTTCTTCCGGTGACTTCAAGATCAATTTGTTTTCCATCAATATCGGCATGACGTTTTATTTGTAACCTTTCAGCAATCAGGACATGAGGAAAAAGACAGTTTGTTATATGATGATGGCGGGACTGCTGGCATTGCAGGCCTGCAAGATAGAGAATGATATACCTTATCCCATTGTGGAGGGAAACATTGAATCGTTTGAGGTGGAAGGGCAATGTGCGGCTCCGGGCGGTACCGGTACGCAGGCCCAGATTAATAAGTCGGACCGTACGGTGACGCTTTATGTGGATGATACGGTTGACCTTACCACCCTTCGTGTCACGAGGTTTACGGTGTCGGAGGGGGCGAAGATTCTGGCGGATGAGGCTGCGTGTGTGGATGTTGAAAAATTCCCTTCGGAAGGGTTTGAAAAGCCCGGCAATACGGAAGATACCAGAGTGGACTTTTCCCGACCGGTTTCTTTCATCTTGCAGACTTATCAGGATTATAAGTGGACCGTTACCGTCAACCAGATTATTGAACGGGAGATTGACGTGATGGGACAAATCCGTTCGGTAGTGGATGTCGAAAACCGGATAGCCATCATTTATGTGGCTCCCGACCAGGACTTGAGCAATATTCAGGTGAACACGATGAATCTGGGAGGCGCCTCCGGAACGGTGACTCCTGAACCTTCCACCGTACATGACTTTTCCAGACCGCAGAAGTTCCAGGTGTCTCGCGGATGGGAAGAGACAGCTCAGGAGTGGACTGTATATGTTTACCACACTGAAGAGGATGCTACTTCATCGGAAGCTTTTGCAAGAACTACGTCCGCTACGATAAGCGGAACCGTTCAGGGAGGAAAGACACCGGTGGTCGAATATAAGAAATCGGGTGCTTCCGGATGGACACCGGTTGCGGATGTGCAGGTGAACGGAACTCGCTATACGGCGGAACTGACCGGACTGTCCGGTGCAACGGCCTACAGTTATCGTGTTTCGGTGGATGGTGTGGCCGGTGAGGAGCAGACATTCACAACGGCTCCGGCCACTCAGATTGAAAACGGAGGACTGGATGACTGGTGGAGCGAGACAACGCAGGGAGGACGTAATCTGTGGCATCCGGTGGCGCAGGGGGCGACTCCTTTCTGGACTACAGGAAACAAGGGCGCGACTACCATTGCGGACAGTAATACGGTGCCCACGGAAGAAACTTGCGATGGAAATGGAAGAGCCGCACTTCTGCAGACCAAATGGCTGACGATGAAACTTGCAGCCGGCAATCTCTTCATCGGGGATTTTGAAGTGGATGGTACGCACGGCGTTCTGACATTGGGTCGGGAGTTTGAAGCTTTTCCTTCAGCGTTGCGTATGCATGTGAAATACGAGACTTCTACAATCAATCATTCTTCCAGCGACCGGGATGACTGGGATTACATGAAAGGAAGAAATGACACGTGTCATGTTTATATTGCCTTGACTACGGAGAAGGTGGTTATCCGTACCCGTAATTTTGATGTCTTCGACAAGAAAGGGCCTTCGGTGGTCGCTTATGGCGAATATCAGTCGGGGGTGAATGTGACAGGAAGCGAGCGGAACGGGTATGCTCAGGTAGACGTGGACTTGGAATACTATCGTACAGATGTGGCTCCGAAGTATCTGATAATCGTATGCAGTTCCAGCAAATATGGAAATTTGTTTACGGGTGGCGACGGTAGCCGGCTGTGGCTTGACAATTTTGAACTGATTTATGAATGAGGAAAATACAGTCATGATGAAATATCTGAATTATTTGTGGATGGGATGCATGGGGCTTCTTCTGTTTGCTTGTCAGAAGGATGATGTGTCGGTGACGGGAGGAAAGACGGGCTTTCTGGTGAGACTGGCAGAAGGTGTGGATGATTCCGGTTCGCGCGCCCTGCCGGAGGAACTGAACATTCCCGTTTCTGAATTTTTTCTTGAAATAAAGGAGACGCAGACGGGAAAGAGCGTTTATTCTGGTGTGGTCCCTTCCGAGGAAGAGGTGATAGAGGTTAGAAAAGGTACTTATGGCTTGGTTGCGGAGTACGGGGACAATCCTGTGCTGGCATTGGATGAACCTTACTTTTACGGTGAGGTGAAGGATGCGGAAGTGATTGGCGGACAGACGACTCCTGTGACGATTGCCTGTAAAGTGGCTAATTCGTTGCTCTCCGTTGCCTATGACAATTCAAAGAAATCTTTTGAGGATGTCTATCGCAGTTATTGTGTGGAGGTAAAGGCAGGCGGAGAGAGTGTCAGGATAGAAGATATGGCGGAGAGTGCCTATTTCAGGGCTGGTTCTGCATTTGAAGTGTTTTTTCATGGCATTCTGAAGGGAGACGGGACTGAAAGGGTCGTAAAGTTGGAAAGCATTCCGTCTGTGCTTCAGGCGGGCGACCATTTGAAACTCACTCTTTCGCCGGAAACGGAAAAGTATGATGTCCCTCTTTCCGTGGTAGGTGCAGACGTGGAAAGTGTTACTCTGGAAGAAACCGTTCCGATGGAGTGGCTTCCGAAACCTAAGGTTACAGCCGTGGGATTTGATGGGGGCAATACGTTGCTCATGTATGAGACGGAAACTCCGGATGTCAGGTTTGATTTCAGCCTTTCGTCGGCTTTGCAGGAACTGAAGTTTACACTTGATTTTGACGATGAAACGTATCAGGCTTTGAACGGAACTTATGCTTTGTCTGAACTGACGGAAGAGGCTCGCAACGTACTGACGGATGCGGGTATTGTGCTGCCGTCTGTCGGTGCGAAGGAAGCGTCATTGGACTTCACTGGTCTGGTGGCGAGACTGTCCGGAAAGGAAGGCGAGGTGCTGTCTAATGTCATTGCTTTGGATGAGGTGAAGGCCAACAATCGTGCGCTGGAGGGTGAACAGACTTATACCATCCAGACTCATGCGCCGGACTTCAGCTTGATGGTCTATCCGGGGAACACATGGACAAAACAGTTCACGGCTACAACGGAGGTCGCTCACGGTGATGCGGATGTGATCCGTAAGGGGATGACATACGAATATAGCATGAACGGAACAGCGTGGACTTCTTCCGCTGACAGTCTGATTGCAGGACTCGCTCCGGGAACAGCTTATCAGGTGCGCGGAAAATTTAAAAAATATGTGACCGATGTGGTGGATGTAAAGACTTATGAAGCGTTTATGGTTCCGAACTCAACTTTCGATGAAGGCTATTCAATGAAGTATCCCAAGAAAGACAATCCGTTGTATGTCTTTGATGGGGGTTGGATTGGTACTCGGAATGAGTTGACTTGCCATGACCGTGGAGTCAATGCCTTTTATGTGTCGAAGTCAAGTACTTTGCCTGTGGAGGAGAATGGAAGCACAGTCGCTTATATGACGGTTATCGGTTGGGGAGAAGGAAACACTTGCAATTTTGGAAACAAGTCCGGAAGTGTAATCTATAATATATCCTCAGGTATTGTTTGTGTAGGAAATTATGATGCTCCCACTGATGTGATAAGTGCAAGAGAGGCTTATATACGTCCCACTTCGTTGAGTTTTACATATAAGGCATCTCCGTATAATGGTGATGAGTACTTGATAGAGGCGGTTTTGCTCAATGTTACGGACGGTGTTGAGACGGTTGTTGGTGAGGCTCGCCTTCAGAGCGGTGAATCTGTAGCTGATTATTCATCCCGTACGATTGACATAGTCTATAATGATTTGGCCAAAGAATTGTCCGTTTCGCATGTGAAGATTCTTTTCAAGGCCGGTACAATGGAAGACAGAGATCATCTGGAGAATAAGTTTAGAGATGCCAGTGTTTGGGAAGGATATACGAACGCTTATCTCATAGGCAGCCAGTTCTGGCTGGATTCTTTCCAATTGAATTACGATAAATAAATTGTGTTGCTAATGAAACGGAATATTCTATATTGGTTGTTTGGAATCTTCCTGCTGGCAGGTTGTCAGCAGGAGGAGCTTCCGGTTATGGAAGAGGCATATGGCTATCTATCTTTGCGGAGCGTGGTGGCAGACGTGGAAAATGTGAATCATTCATCCAGCCGTGCCTTGCCTGCGATTGACGCGGAAGAATTGTATGTGGAAATCTGGGAAGGAGAAAAGAAGCTTCTTGAAATGAAGCCAGGTGAAGAGATTCCTGAACTGGTGAAGCTTCCTGTCGGAACTTATGTAGCAAAAGCTTACAATGCTGCTTACACTGCCTTCCAGACGTTGGAGGACGGTGATTTGGGAACCCCAGTGTTTTATGGAGAAAAGGAATTCGTCATAATGGAAAGTGAGGTTCCGGAAGTGGTGACCGTTGAAGCATCGCTTTATAATTTTGGCATCTCATTTGTGTTGGATGAGGTTTTTGATCAATATTTCGTATCAGAGGGTACTGCACTCGACATTGCTTATAATGGTAGGACAGTCGTCCTGGATTATGCGCAGCTTGCAGGAGAGACTTATGTCTATTTTTACCTTGAAGAAGGAAACATGCCGGTATGCACTCTGACCTCTCAGAACGCTGATGGAGAAAAGTTCAGCCGTGACTATACTTTGAAAGTTGAAAACGGGAAATGCAATATCCTTACATTCAAATTTGCGGAATAAGGATTGTAAGTCAGAAGAATTTGTATTGATTCTCTTATATGGTATTGGCGGGTGTGCATTCGGATGTACATCCGCCAAATTTTGGTATATCTCGGATACCCGATATTTGTTTTTGGGCATAAAAAAAGGAATCCTTGGGGATTCCTTTTCTTCTGTTGCGGAGGCCTGACTCGAACAGACGACCTTTGGGTTATGAGCCCAACGAGCTACCAACTGCTCCACTCCGCGA
>CALUIZ010000041.1 GCA_944320815.1 uncultured Phocaeicola sp.
GTACTGCGACAGCGGGAGAGTAGGTCGCCGCCGTCTTGGGGTCCCCCCTCCGTTCCGCAATCCGCGGAAGGGGGGGGACCCCTCTTTTTCATGCCGCCCCACGGGGGCTGGGCTGCCTTTCGGATAAAAAAATCCCGGAAAATTTGCGTGATACTTTTTCTGATGTTTCCGTCGTGGTTGATAGAGTGAGGATATTAATGCATTAATCTGCTGAAATCTGGCGGTTATTCCGTAACTTTTCAGTAAGTTTGCATAAGTCTAACACTAAAACATTAACGATATGTATCCTTTGAAATTCAAACCGATTTTAAAATCCACCATTTGGGGCGGGAACAAAATTATTCCATTCAAACATCTTGATTGCCAGCAGGAGCAGGTTGGGGAGAGTTGGGAAATTTCCGATGTTCCCGGTGATGAGTCTGTCGTGGCCAATGGAAACGATGCAGGAAAGAATCTGACCCAGCTTGTGGATGAGTATAAGGAAAAGCTGGTGGGAAAAGAAAATTATGAACGTTTTCACGGGAAGTTTCCTCTGCTGATTAAATTTATCGACGCACAGCAGGATTTGTCTATTCAGGTTCATCCCAATGATGAACTGGCCATGAAACGTCATAATTCTATGGGAAAGACAGAAATGTGGTATGTGATCGGGGCGACCGAAGGGGCGCATCTCCGCTCAGGACTTTCAAAGGAAATCACTCCGGAAGAGTATGCGCAGAGGATAGCGGACAATACCATCTGTGATGTCCTTGCTGACTATGCCATTCATCCGGGTGACGTGTTTTTCCTTCCTGCCGGACGTATTCACAGCATAGGGGCAGGTTCGTTCATCGCTGAAATCCAGCAGACATCCAACGTGACTTATCGTATTTATGATTTTAACCGTAAGGATAAGAACGGAAATACACGTGAACTGCATACGGAGCTGTCGAAGGATGCCATTGACTATACTGTGTCTGATGATTACCGTACATGCTACACTCCTAAAAAGGATGAAGGAGTGGAGTTGGTTAAATGTCCGTACTTCACCACATCTGTTTACGACTTGACTGAGCCGATGACGATTGATTACAGTGAGCTCGATTCGTTTGTCATTTATATCTGTATGGAAGGTGCCTGCACGGTTACGGACGGTGATGGCAATGCGTTGGAACTGCAGGCCGGAGAGTCTGTTCTTTTCCCTGCCACGACAAAAAGCATTGAGGTGCTTCCGAAAGACGGTGTGAAGTTCCTTGAGACATATGTATGATATTCTGTAGGCTGCAGAAGAGGAGAGGCCGGAAGCATCAACGTTCATGCTTCCGGCCTCTCTTCTTGTTCGCTCTGTCAGGAAATATTCTTTCAGAACTTATATCCTACCGTAAAGAAGAATGCAAGATTGCGTGTCTTGCTGTCGGGTATTACCTTGCAGAGACCGAATTCTCCGTCGAGTCCTACGTTCCATTTGGCAAAGTCAAGGGCGATACCTGCCTGGATACCGGCATCAAACCGGTTGGCACCTTCAGAAATCAGTGTGCCACCCACCGTTGAGTCACCGAATGTGTTCCATGATACGGTCATGTCATCCATTTCAATTTCACTCTTCCCTTTCACACCATATGCCAGATAACCGCCCGCTGTGAACACCATGTCGAAGTTAGCTGGAGTACCTACATGGAAAGCTGCCAGCAAAGGCATCTGGAAGTAGTTCTGGTTGCATTGGATATCATACTCCGTGCCATTGTTGAACACATTGTAGTTGGCACCTTTTGATTCCCACATCAGTCCGGTCTGGAAAGAAACCAGTCCCGTCATGGGAATGTCGATGCCTACGCCCACTTTCGGATTGAACAGTGCGGAAGAGCCGCCCGCGTCTTTCCCCATCCAGGTGCTCATTCCCAGACCCAGTTTCATGCTCCATCCCACTTTCGTCTGCGCACCTGCCATCAGTGTGGAGCAGACGCACAATAATACCAATAAAATCCGTTTCATAGCTTTAAGTCATTAAAATTCATAATCAATGCCGATTGAGATGTTCTCTCCATCCACGGTCACGCCGAAACCGTTTTCGCCCATATTCCTGTAATAGTCGTCGCGATAGCCCGCGAATCCTATTCTGGTAACGAAGCTGAGATGTTCATTCAGCTTGATGGCCAGTCCCGGCTTCAGACCGATTTCAAAGCCGTTCACTCTGTCGCTGTGCTCCACTTTGGAAGTCGATATGCCCAGTCCCATGTCGAGGAAGAGCCGTACAATCTTGTTCTCGTAGAAAGAATAGCGCGCATATGGAGCGATGGCAAAGGAGGTGGATTTCGGGTTGCCATGGTCTCCTGCTCCTCTGAAGGCCAGAGCCAGCTCACCGCCTACGGCCCAGTTCTTGTTCAGATTATATCCGAAATCCGGAGTGATGGAGAACGATGTTCTGTCGGCATCCGTGTCTCTCCACAGGCTGATGCCGCCGCCCAAATACATTTCCTGTGCCTGGGCTGCCACAACGCCCAGCATTACTGCTATAACCAATACAAATTTTCTCATAATCTTCTGATTTAGTTTATACTCTATATATGTAACAGTCTCATTCCTCGTGTCCGGACGGCTTTCATCCGTTCTTGTGGCGGTTGGCCCTCCGCCTGCGATAGTCCGCTTTCATCTTTGCCGCTCCAGAACCGTGCTGGCCGGTGATGTATGATTTCTTTTTGGCCTTTGTCTTTACTTTTTCATTCTTCTTTCCCGATGAAGACTTGCTTCCCCTGAAGACAATGCCTTCTGTAAGAACTTTTTCTATATCCATGAGTCGTCATTTAAAATATACAACATTTATTTCTTCGGCGGCGGCAAACTCTTTCAGCAGTCCGACCATATAGTTGACCGAGTCTTCCAGACCCTCCATTCCGCTGTATGCGTTCATGATGGCGAGCAGCCGGACGGTGTCCAGTCCGATTTTCGTACGCTCGTTGTCACTGGTCGGGGTACCGATACCTCCCGCCGCATCCCGGTAGACCGGCATCCCTTCGATGTTCAGTTCGCCGCGTCCGATACCCTCGTAAGGCTCTCCGGCCTTTCCGATGCCGAGCACAAGGCGGTCGCCCTGAATCTTGTCGCGGTCAAATCCTCCGATGGAGTGTCCGCTGTAGATGGATGCCAGATTGATCAGGTCGACAAGCGTGTCAATCTGATAAAGGGGGATGCCCCTCAGGATGCGTCTGCACAAGGCCTCCGAGGAGGGCCGGTAACGGCTGGGATCCTTCCCGCATTTTTTGTATGCCTGGCGGGTGGCCTGTATGGCAGGCATCAGTTTGATTGAATCGGTGGTGTATGTCTTACGGTAAATATCCGTGAATCCTTCTATCCGTTTCCACAGTTCTCCGTTGTAGGGCGAATTTTTCACCTTGGCAGACACTGCAGCTCCCTGGAATCCGGGCCACGCCTGTCTCAGTTCGTCTGATACTTCTATTGTCAAATCGTCCATAATCGTCATTTATCAGAGAACAAAAATAATGATTTATCTTTCATGTTCAAACCATTGTGTCTTTTTTTGACGGCATGCAGGTAAAAAAGACGCTTCTTTCAGACAAAAACGTTATGCCTGTTCAAAAAAGCGCGCCGCCGTGGAGGATGAAAAGCATCCCGATATTCCGATTGAAATACAAGCCTGTCTTGTCCGGAATATCGGGATGTTTCATCTTGGGTTTCCCACACCCTTTCCCGGGCCGGGCATTTGGGGCGGCTATTCCAGTATCATTATTCCTGAAAGAATCCGTCCGGAACGGATTCCCAGCCGGCGGGCGGAAAAGAAATCTTCTTGGTTCTGATACGTGCAGATGCCCGACAGTTCAATATTTTCAGGGCGGACACCCGAGGCGAGCAGTTGCATGCGGTTGGCTTCCCACAGGTCGATGTGCCATTTCTCCTTTCTGACCGCGATGCATGACATCTCAAAACCTGCGTCGCGGAACGCTTCATAAACCTCATCGCCCACTTCAAACGCTTCTGCCGAGATGCCGGGACCGATGCAGACCATCACATCCTTCCCTTCCGTTCCATAGATTCCGGCCATTGTATGCAGTGTCTTTTCGGCTATCCGTGCCACTGTCCCTCTCCATCCGGCATGGATGGCGGCTGCCACTTTCAGCCGTGTGTCGTAGCATAGAATCGGAATGCAGTCGGCAGTGGAAATGCACAGGCAGATGCCGGGCACGTCGCTTGTCAGCGCATCCACCCCTTCGAGCAGGGCGGTGCGTCCGGCTTCTGTCTTCTCAAGGAAATCTGGACCGATTGTCCGCACTTCCGTACGGTGCACCTGATGGGGAATTGCCAGTCCTTTCGGACGCATCGGCATCAGCGAGCACAGCAGTTCCCGGTTCTTTTCCACAAATTCCGGATTGTCACCGCAATATGGATTGCAGTTGAATGAAGCGTATGCATCCCGGCCGTATCCTCCGTGCCGGGTGGTGGAGAAACAGAAAATGTCAGGATGCGACTTGTTCATGTCGTATTCCAGCAGTCTCCCGTCCTTTGTATATCTGTTTATCATCAGCAGATTGAGTTTCCGTTCCGGTTTATAGTCTGTTCTTGTAGATTTCCGCCATCAGCTTCTGGTAGCGGTTCTCCAGCTCCGTATAAGCCTGCAGGTTCTTGTAGATGTTGTCCGCCTCCACATAAAATTCGATGACGGACAATTGTCCGGCCTTTACCGCATCATACAGCAGACGGAGTGTCTTGTGCATCAGCGTGATGTCGTACACCTTCATCGCTTCGCGGAGCTGCTTCATCTCGTTGAACTGGCTCTGTATGCGGGCTTCGGTCTGGATGCGTGTGTTGTCCAGCAGAAGCTGGGCACTGATTGCCTGCGCGCGCACGATTTGTCCTTTCTTCCGGTTGGAGAAAATGGGCAGGCTTCCTCCTATCAGAAACCCGTTGCTTTTCTCGTCGAGCGAAGTGTTCCGTCTGTATCCGACCTCAATCTTTGGGAGCCAGCTCTGGCGGTTCACTTTTACCGCCTTCCGGGCGGCCTGTGCATTGGCATCTGCCGTCATCAGATCCGCGTCTGCCGCCATCACTTCATCATACAGGGAATTATAGTCGTTCAGTTCCGGCACTTTGGGGTAGGTGTTCGAACTGAATTCAAGGGGCAGGTTCCCGTTCATGGCAAGCAGTTGCTGGAGGGCGGTGCGGTGGGCGGCGTTGTTCTGTGCCACTTCGGTCTCTATGCCCATCCGCTCCATCTTTATTTTGTTCACTTCCAGTATGCCCGCATCCCCTTCCTGCATCCGTTTCTCGAACAGGGCAAGCATCTCGTCGGCATTCTTTTTCCGCTCGTTGAGCAGCTCCTGCTGTTGGTTCAGCATGATCAGGTCGAGACAAAGATTCTTGGCTGTCAGGAGAATGTCACGGCGCACGGCAGACTGCCGGTGGTCGAGGGTTGTCTGCTGCCATTTGCCGGACTGGCGGCGTGCCGCATACAGTGTGGGGAAATCAAATCCTTGTGTCACCACCAGTTCCGAACTCGACATTCCGGTAATGCCTTTCGTGTAGAAAGGGCTGTATTCCACCGACGGGTCTTCCAGACTGTTCTGTGTCTTCACCTCCAGCTTTGCGGCAAGTGTAGCCTGGGTCTGAGCCTGGAGTTCCTTGTTGTTCCGTTCTATTTGAGACAACACTTCGTCTATCGTTTGCGCCTGCATCGTGACGGAAGCGCAGCAGGCTATGATTAATGATGCGTATTTCAGTTTCATAAGATTGTTCATTTTCTTTCTTCATTTTCTTTCATGTCCTTCCGGTGCATCAGTTCATACACTATCGGCACGATGAACGCGTTCAGGAAAGTGGAGGTAAGCAGTCCTCCCAAAATGACTTTTGCCATCGGACTCTGGATTTCGTTTCCCGGAAGGTCTCCTCTCAAGGCCAGCGGAATCAGGGCAAGAGCAGAAGACAATGCTGTCATCAGAATCGGGTTGAGACGGTCGAGCGAGCCATGTATGATGCACTCGCGCAGTTCCGTTCCCTGTTCTTTCCTCAACAGATTATAGTGGCTTATCAGCAGCATCCCGTTGCGGGTGGCGATTCCAAAGAGCGAAATGAACCCGATGATGGCCGGAATGCTGAGTTCTCCGGTCGTGAGAATCAGGGCGAACACCCCGCCAATCAATGCCAATGGAAGATTCAGAAGGATTACGCCACTCTCTGCACTGCTTTTGAACTGCATGTAAAGCAGAAGGAAGATGACCACGATGCTCATCACGGAAGTCAGAAGCAGAGTGCGGCTGGCCGCCTGTTCGCTTTCAAACTGTCCTCCATATTCGATGTGGTATCCTTCGGGCAACTGGATGTGTGCGTCCACTTCCTTCCGGATGTCGTTGACCACACTCCGCAGGTCGCGTCCGCTGGCATTGGCGGAAATCACGACTTTGCGCTTCACGTTCTCCCGGTTGATGGTGTTCGGGCCCGTGGATGATTCTATGTCAGCCACATAGCTCAAAGGCACTTTCCTTCCTTGGGCATCGTCAATCATCAGGTCCCTGATGCGTTCCATTGAGCCGCGGTTGGCTTCGCTTGAGCGTACGATCAGATTGAAAGACTTTCCCTGCTCATACACCTGCGACACCACTTCCCCCGCCATGTTGACAGATACGAATTCATTGAACTGGGGCAGGGAGATTCCGTATTTGGCCAGCATTTCGCGTCTTGGGATTATTTTCAGTTCCGGACGTTCGATTTGCTGTTCCACGTTGAGGTCTGCAATTCCTTCCACGTCTTTCACGACTTCTTTTATCTGGTTGCCCAATGAGAACATCCTGTTCAGGTCGTCTCCGAATAGTTTGATGGCGATGCTCGCCTGCGTACCGCTCAGCATGGCATCAATGCGATGACTGATGGGCTGGCCGATTTCGATGTTCGCGCCGGAGATGACAGAAAGTTTCCGGCGCACTTCGTCCAGAAGTTCATGGTGTGAACGCTCTTTCAGTTCGAATGGGGCTTCTATTTCCGATACGTTTACGCCCAGCGCGTGCTCATCAAGTTCGGCGCGTCCGGTCTTCCTTGCCACAGTCTGTATTTCCGGAATGGAAAGCAGAAGTTCTTCGGCCTGCCGCCCGATTTTGTCTGATTCTTCCAGAGAAATACCCGGAAGCGAGCTGATGTTGATGGTGAACGAACCTTCGTTGAAAGAAGGAAGGAAGCTGTGTCCCAAGGTGAAGAAGAGTCCCAGAGCCACCATGAAAAGTGCGACGGCACTGCCCAGCACCGTTTTCTTGTGTCCCAATGCCCAAAGCAGGGCGAGTTTGTAATGTTTCTTCAGCCAAATTGCCGCGAAGGCTTCTTTGGGAACTTCCCCTTTTCCGGTCTTTCCCCCCAGAAGATAACTGCAGAGCACAGGGGTGAGTGTCAGTGCCACAATGGTAGAGGCGAAGAGAGATACGATGAACGATATGCCTAGTGGGACCAGCATGCGTCCTTCCATCCCGCTCAAGAAGAAGAGAGGGACAAAGCTTACGATAATAATCAATGTGGAGTTGAGGATGGGCATGCGTACTTCGCGCGAAGCGTTGAACACGACTTCAAGCACGGGCTTTCGTTCCGGAGCGGGAAGCATCCGGTTTTCACGCAGGTGTTTCCACACATTCTCTACGTCTACAATGGCATCGTCTACCAGCGAACCGATGGCGATGGCCATACCTCCCAGACTCATGGTGTTGATGCTCAGTCCCATATAATGAAGCACAAGAATCGTCACCAATAGGGAGAGAGGAAGCGTAACCAGCGATATGACGGTCGTGCGCACGTTGGCCAGAAACAGGAACAGAACGATGACCACAAAGAAAGCACCTTCATAAAGAGAGTCTTTCACATTGCTGATGGAGCTTTCAATGAAACGGGACTGGCGGAAGGTGTCGGTAGAAATCTTCACGTCTGCCGGAAGGTTCTTCTGCAGGTCCTTCAGTGAGGCTTCCAGACGTTCGGTCAGTTCGATGGTGCCTGTGTTCGGCTGTTTCGTTACGGTTATCAGTACGGCCGGTTTCCCTTTTTCGGAGGCCACGCCCAGTTTCGGCTGCTGTGCTCCGATGCGTACATCGGCCACGTCTTCGAGTGTGACGGGAGCACCGTCTACGGTCTTGATGACGGCGCGTCCCATTTCACGCACGTCATCAGTGGAGACCACTCCCCGTACGATGTATTCATTGCCGTATTCATAAATCACCCCTCCGCTGGTGTTTTGGTTCATGCCGCGCGTCACTTCCATCACTTCGCCCAGCGTCACACCGTAGTGTTTCATCCGTTCCGGGTGTACCAGCACCTGATATTCTTTAATGTCGCCTCCCAATACAGCGACCTGTGCCACACCTCCTGTAGAAAGCAGACGGGGACGGATGGTCCAGTCGGCCAGTGTGCGGAGGTCAAGCATTGAGGTAGAGTCGGAAGTGAGCCCTACAATCAGCAGTTCCCCCAGAATGGACGACTGAGGACCCAGCGTAGGGTTTCCCACATTGTCCGGCAAACTTTCTCCCACAGTGGCAAGCTTTTCCGATACAATCTGGCGTGCCAGATAAACATCCGTATCCCAGTCGAACTCCACCCATACCACTGAGAAGCCGGCTGTGGACGAAGAACGCACGCGCCGCACGCCGGTAGCTCCGTTCACCGCAGTTTCTATCGGAAAAGTGACCAGTTGCTCCACTTCTTCTGCCGCCATTCCGTTGGCCTCAGTCATCACCACTACCGTGGGAGCGTTCAGGTCGGGGAATACGTCCACTTCCGTATGCAGGGTTGTGTAGAGCCCGCCTACGAGAAGCAACACCGAAGCGACCAGAACCAGAAGCCGGTTCTGTAACGAGAAATGTATTATCTTGTTCAGCATATATCCTCCGCATTAATGGTTATGAGTATGTGCCGGAATGGCGTTCGATGCGGAGGCCAGTTTTATGTGCATGGCTCCTTGAGTCACCACTTCCTCCCCTCCTTTCAGGCCGGAAAGGATTTCCACACGTGCGCCATCCGTTCCTCCCAGCTTCACTTCCTGTTTCTTGTATCCTTCGGCATCCATCCGGATGTAGACAAAGTTCAGCCCTTGTTCTTCGGTGACGGCCGACACGGGCAGGCTGACTACCCCCTGACGTTCCGATGTCAGCAAATAGACCTCGGCGAACGACCCGGGCAGTATGTCCCCCCGGTTGTCGAATTCAAAGGATACGGGTATGTAGTAGGATGTGTCGCCTGAGGATTTCCCGTACGAAAGCAGACGTCCGTTCAAGTTTTCGAGTTGATAAACCTTCTCTCCGCAGGCAGTCTTGAAGCTGGCTGAAGCCACTTGTGGGAGTTCTGCATAGTAGCGTTCGGAAACCTCTGCCCTGAGCATCAGTCTTCGGGTTTGGGTGACGGTCATCAGAGGTTGTCCCGCCGTCACATAGTCGCCTTCCTTCACCAGACACGACTTTACATATCCGCCGATCGGTGATTTCACAGCCAGTCCTTTTCCTGATTTGCTGGGCGAAAGTGCTTCGAATGCCAGACGCGTGTTTTCGTATGTTTCATATAACGCTTCCAGATCTTTTTGTGACACGATCTTGCTTTCAGCCAATTTCAAGGCACGTTCATATTCATCTTTCGCTTTCCTGTATGCCACTTGGGCACGTTTGAGCGGGTCGCCGTCCTGAAGATGTTCGGCCGAGATGCTCATCAGTTCCGCGCCTTTTCCCACCTGCATGCCTTCGGTTATTTTTCTTGAGAAGGATACGACCCCGGCAGCACTTGCCACTATTGTCGATTCATTGCCTTGTGCCGCCAGAATCTGTCCGCTTGTGTGAATCGCTTCACGGAATTTTCCCGGCTGGACGGTTTCTACTTTCACTCCGGCGGCTTCCGCCTTCTCCGGAGCAAGAATGATTTCATCAGAATGGGTATGCGCCTTTTCCTGCATCTCCGCTTCGTGGTCGTGCCCTTCGCTTCCATGTTCATGTCCGACGCATGACCCTAAAAGGAACATGCACAATGTTCCCATACAAATATAATTTTTCATGTTGTCGTTGTGTTTTTTATGCCACAAAGATAGACGGGATATTATACAACCGGGTTGTGAATATCCGTTCCTTGTTTGTGGACAAAGAAATAAATCGTTGATAAATAAATGGATAGAAAAAGATTCAGCCAATCATGCGTGGAGGAGCGCGGAAATTGCGGACGGCAGAGAAATGCCTCGCATGGAGTTTTTCAATGTAATAAAGAATCTCTTCCGAAGACAAGTGCTCCATTTTTTCGGGTATAATATCTAATGAATGGAGCAGAATGCAATAAGTGTAGTCGGGCATGCAGTTTGCCTGATGATGTGGAGCGGAAAAGGAGAAATGGGTGATGCAAGTCGTGTCGCATGCATGGTTGTCCGCATCACCGGGATGGTGTCCGGTATCGTCCGAGGAGTGTATGGGTGGGACACAGGTTTCCATGTCGGCACTGAGGCAGAAAACTTCGTTGTGGTGGTGATGGGGAAATACGTTTGCCGCCAGCATCAATATGCTGACAGCCAGAAGCAGATATGTCTTTATTCTTTTCCCCATATAGAAACCGGTTGTGGGGCAAAGATATGAATAAAAACTGAAACTTTGAAGGGTTCGGGAAAAGTATATTGTTTCTATAGATTCATACCGTCTTGGAGGGACAGGGCTTTCGGAACATCCGCCTGTCCTGCCGAAGGGAACGGCTTGTTTTGGTTTGAACAGGCTGGTATCCCTGGCAAAGCAGGCGGATGTTTTGGGGCTTGTTTGTGGAATCTTCCTCTTTTTTTAATATGGAATCCCGTTCAGATACATTTCCTTCAGATTCAGTATTACCATCCTGAAACGTTCCAGAAGGTCCAGCCCGACAATACCGTCATCTTCGTCTTTCAGGAAATGGGCTCTTTTTTGTTCTCCCGTGTACAAATCAATGCCTGTGTTCACCATCACCGAGTCGAGTACTGCTGTACCGTTCCCCAGACGGAACTCTTTGTGCTTCAGACGATAACCGCGGGTGATGTTGACACCGCCTATACCAGCTACTCTCGAGGAGTCAGGTGTGCCTGCATTCAGTACCTCGTGCTTGTGTCGGTTATACCAATACGGCTGGAATGTGGTATTATACCCGCCCGTGTCGAAATGGAAATAAAGAGGCTGTCCGTCTTTGTCCGTGGTGACAAGACGCAAGCTTTCGGTGTCTGTCCGCAGCAGATTGCTTTCACTCAACGGGTTGGGTGAAGGGGTGGCCGGAATGATGAACTGGCGGTGTTCAAAATCCAGCCGAACTTCTTTCATGCGGAGCATGATGGGCAGGCCGATGACTGGAGGAAGCAATGTTCCGATACTGTCTATTCTGGCATCACCCGTCTGAATGTCGACGACAAAGAAAGGCACGTTGGCCCACTTCATACCGCCGATGCGCAATGTGTCTGCCATTGCATAGCGGCCTTGTTGCGTGCCGATGCCAAGCATCTTGTTCGTCACATCCAGCAGGCGCAGACCGTAATCGCACGCCTGATTGGAGGAGATGATATTGAATCCTGCGCCTGTATCGAACACCAAGGTACTTTCTTTCCCGTTGATATGTCCGTCCATTGTAATGAAATGCCCTTCTTTCGTTTTGTCTTTGGCTGTATGCATCGCGTTGTGCGTTTTCATCGGAATGCGGTAAGTGCCCGTCGGGTGCAGTGGCTGGCAGACAGGAGCGTTCCCGGCAAAGGCACGGTATTGCTGTGCAAGTGTGAGATAGTTTCCGGTCTGCATGCTGTCTGTGCCCAGTGCCTTCAGTTGGTTGTAGAGATCTTGCATCAAGTCGGCGGCCTCGGCATAGTGGTCGGCACGCGCAAGGTTCATTCCCATCAGTACAGCCATGCTCAGTGTGTTTCCGCCCAATTCATTCTGGTGGTTGTTCAGCAGGTCACCCAGTGCGATGCATGCCGAGTCTGGCCGGTTGAGGTAGTGGTGTGTGATTGCAACGGCCATCTTGTATAGCAAAGGATTGACAGAATCCGCCGGTGTGGTTTTCAGCTCGTGTGCAAGGTCAAACCAACGGCTTTCGCCCATCAGTGTGCTGATGCGTTTGTCAGCGTTCTGCGCCTGTCCGGCCTGTGCGATGAGCATACAGAGCAGTATGAGTAGTCTTTTTCTCATGTCTTTCTTGGATTTATTCGTGAATTTGGTTTAAGAGCAGAAAATTTTCCATGTAAATCGACAAGAACCTGGGACTGGGAGAAGATGCTCCTGACGGGAAATGGCAGATGAGGCTGAAGTTTCGCGGCTCAGTCTTTCCGTCTTCATTTCTTGAACGACCGGAGTACCGGAATGGTCAGCGGCAGAGCCAGCATGAACGAGCAGAGGTCGGCCGCCGCCTGACTTACCACCACACCCCCCAGTCCGAAGAAGTGCGGAAGAATCAGGATGAAGGGGATGAAGAACAGTCCTTGGCGGGAGGATGCCAGTGTGACGGCGCGTACGGGCTTGCGGATGGTCTGGAGCAGCATGTTGCAGAGAATGACCCAGGCACCCAACGGAAGGGTGATGAGCTGCCAGCGAAGAGCCTGTGCACCTACCGCAATCACTTCCGGGTCACCCTTGCGGAACCAGGAAACGATTTCGGGCGCATAGACGTAGCCGATTACTGAGCAGACCGCCAGGAATATCACTCCCACCTTCACGCAGAACCAGAATCCCTGGCTGACACGCGAATAGATACCTGCTCCATAATTGTAGCCGCATACAGGCTGGAATCCCTGTCCGAAGCCTACCACAAATGAATTGATGAACATGCAGATGCGCGTGACGATGGACATGCCCGCAATGGCTGCATCGCCATAACGTCCTGCCGCCACATTGAGGAGAATGGTGGCCACGCTCGACAGTCCCTGACGGCAGAGCGAGGGACTCCCCCCATAGACGATTTCCTTGAAAAAAGCCAGTTTCGGAGTGAAGTTTCTGAACCGGATGCGGATATTCTCGCCCTTGCTGTCCATATAAATCAGGATGAAGAAACTGCACACCTGTCCGCAGAGTGTGGCCCACGCCGCTCCTGCAATGCCCATGTCGAACACAAAAATCATCAGCGGCGCAAGTCCGATGTTGAGCACTGTTCCGGCGGTGATGCCCACCATGGCATAGACGGCGTTGCCCTGAAAACGCATCTGGTTGTTCAGCACCAGCGAAGAGGCCATGAACGGTGCTCCCAGCAGAATGATTCCGAGGTAAGTTTCCGTATAGGGAAGGATGGTAGGGGTGGACCCCAGTTCCCTGCAGATGGGAGTGAGGAAGAGCAGCCCCACAAAGGTGATGAGACATCCCATGATGAACGAGCTGAAGAATCCCGTGGCTGCCATCTTCTCTGCATTCCGAAAATCACGTGCCCCGAGTCTCCGTGAAATGTAGTTGCCCGAGCCGTGTCCGAAAAAGAAGCCGAATGCCTGGATGATGGCCATCACCGAGAATGATATGCCCACCGCAGCCGTTGCCTGCGTGTTGATTTTTCCCACAAAATACGTGTCGACCATTACATAAATGGAGGTGACCATCATGCTGATGATGGTGGGGACGGCCAGCGAACCGATGAGCGAAGGTATCGGGGCGGTAGTCATTTGGGTATATTTGTCTTTATGCTCGTGTTTCATGCGACCGATGATTTGCTTTTGCAAAAATAAATGTTTTTGCGGTATGCCCGGACACCGGGACGGGGACATTCATATAAATTAATATACCTGCATTTCTTTGTTTCTTTATAAATCTGTATCTTTGTGCCCTGTTATTTAAAGGAAAAGTAAAATCAAAAACAGCAATAAGAAATGGCACAAGAAGACGTTTTCAAGAAACTGGTTTCACATTGCAAGGAATATGGATTCGTATTCCCGTCGAGCGAAATCTATGACGGGCTGGGAGCCGTGTATGACTACGGCCAGAATGGTGTGGAACTGAAAAACAATATCAAGCAATACTGGTGGCAGAGCATGGTGCTCCTGCACGACAACATCGTGGGCATTGACTCCGCCATTTTCATGCACCCTACTATCTGGAAGGCTTCGGGACATGTGGACGCGTTCAACGATCCGCTCATCGACAACCGTGACTCGAAGAAGCGTTACCGTGCCGACGTGCTGATTGAAGACCAGATTGCGAAGTACGACGAAAAGATCAACAAGGAAGTGGCGAAGGCCGCAAAGAAATATGGTGACGCATTCAACGAGCAGGAATTCCGCTCTACAAATGCGCGTGTGCTGGAACATCAGGCCAAGCGTGACGCACTGCACGAACGCTATACCAAGGCGATGAATGCGGGGCCGGACCTGAATGAACTGCGCCAGATTATTTTGGATGAAGAGATTGTATGCCCGATTTCGGGTACGAAGAACTGGACGGAAGTGCGCCAGTTCAACCTGATGTTCTCCACTGAGATGGGATCTACCGCCGACGGCGCGATGAAAGTGTATCTCCGTCCGGAAACGGCTCAGGGAATTTTCGTGAACTACCTGAATGTGCAGAAAACGGGCCGCATGAAAGTTCCGTTCGGTATCGCACAGATCGGTAAAGCTTTCCGCAACGAAATTGTGGCGCGTCAGTTCATTTTCCGCATGCGCGAGTTCGAGCAGATGGAAATGCAGTTCTTTGTAAAGCCGGGCACGGAGCTTGACTGGTTCAAGAAATGGAAGGAAACCCGTCTGAAATGGCACAAGGCATTGGGATTCGGAGACGATCATTATCGCTATCATGACCATGAGAAACTGGCTCACTACGCCAACGCCGCCACTGACATCGAATTCCTGATGCCGTTCGGGTTCAAGGAAGTGGAAGGCATTCACTCACGTACAAACTTCGACCTGAGCCAGCATGAAAAGTTCTCAGGAAAGAGTATCAAGTATTTCGACCCGGAAATCAACGAGTCATATACACCGTATGTCATCGAAACTTCTATCGGTGTCGACCGTATGTTCCTGAGTGTGATGAGCGCGGCTTATTGCGAAGAGAAACTGGAAAATGGCGAGACACGCGTGGTGCTGAAATTGCCTGCTGCCCTCGCTCCAGTGAAGCTGGCTGTCATGCCGCTGGTGAAGAAGGACGGTCTGCCCGAAAAGGCGCGTGAAATCATGAACGACCTGAAGTTCCATTTCCATTGCCAGTATGATGAAAAGGATTCCATCGGCAAGCGTTACCGCCGTCAGGATGCCATAGGTACTCCGTATTGTGTAACTGTCGACCACCAGACGCTGGAAGACAATTGCGTGACACTGCGTAACCGTGACACAATGGAACAGACTCGTGTGGCAATTGCAGACCTGAACAATATCATAGCGGACAAGGTGAGCATCACAAGTCTGCTGAAGACGCTCCAATAATAAATCGCATTTGAATGAGAAGAAACTTTTTTTTGCTGATAGCCGCATGGATGACGCTTTCATTGGGCTTTGTCTCATGTGCCGAAGATACGGAAGTGGCCGACCCTTATGCCGACTGGCAGGCACGCAACGACCATTTTCTTGACTCGATAGTGGACGTGGCACGCCGGAATGCTGACGGGAAGTGGCGGATTTACCGTAATTATAAGGTGCAGAACGACAATTCCTCCATTGAAGGCGGGATAGGTGGGACATCTGTCACCAATCCGTACGAGACTCCTGCTAGTGAAAAGGATTCGGTGTACATGAAGGCAATAGAAGGGCCTGATGTAGACGGGATAGCTCCGTTGTACACGGACAGCGTATATGTGTATTATCGCGGCTCGTTGATCAACGGAACGGTGTTCAATGAGACCTATCAGGGGGAACTGAATACGGAAATACATACTCCTGTGGTATTTGCGTTGCAGGGATCGGATGGTTATGGCAATCTGGTTGATGGTCTGACCAACGGATGGGTCACGGCGTTGCAGCAGATGAAGGAAGGTGAACGCGTCATGCTTTACATTCCTGCAGAACTTGCCTATGGCGACAGCGGACAGGACATTATCCCCGGACACTCAGTTCTGATTTTCGACATAAAGCTCGAAAAGGTAGTCCATCCGAAAGGACCGGATGACAGGAGCCGGATTTCAGAACAGGCGGAAGAAAAATAAATAAGTGGACAGACTGAGTATAGGAACACGGAGTTGCAGAATTGAATCTTGTCTCCGTGTTTTTTTGTCTTTCCGGAGAGCTATCTCCGGCGCAATTTCCTGTAGCGGATTTCTTTCAGACCGAAATTGGCAGGATGGGTGAAGATGATTTTTGCAGCCATCAGCCGATAGATGTAGCGGTTGGTCTCTTCCACCAGTTGCAGGTCGATGGCTTCCTCTACTTGCTGGCGTTTCAGTTCCGAACCGATTCTGTTTTGTCCGATGTTGTACGACTGGGCCACTGCCACCCAATCGTGAAATTTGGAGTAAGCGTCTTTCAGATACCGGCACGCTGCATGAGTGGACTTTTCCGCATCCAGACGCTCGTCAATCTTCCGGTTTACCTTCAGACCGTATTCTCTGGCGGTCCCCTTCATGAATTGCCACAGCCCCAATGCTCCCACGGGCGAACGCGCATCCGGATTCATGCCGCTTTCTATTACCATCAGGAATTTGAAGTCTTCGGGTATCCCATGCTTCTCCAATATGGGTTCGACAAGAGGGAAAAATATCTCAGCCCGCTCTTGAAGTGCTGATGAGGCCCGTGAAAGCGAAGCTAGTTCCCTCCGGAGCTTTCTCTGGCGGTCCATCGGGTCAAGGTTTACCTTTTGCCCGCAGAACAGTAGCACATTGGGGGCAAGCAGACTGTCCGCCACTTCAAACGCATTCAGATCCTCATAAGCCGGAGTCCCTTCTGTCTCTTCTTCTGGAAGGATGCGCCGCGGTTTCGGGTCTGGTCCCTGGGCATCCGCAGGGAGAGAAAGGAAACTGGAGCATGCGGCAAATATCATAAAGACAAGTCGTTTCATAGACAAGGCATTCAAGAATGAGGTAAAGTTATAACATCTCGGCCAATCCGGTTCGCATACTTGGAAGTTTTTAAATATTATTCGTATCTTTGCAATCAACAGACCAAAATCCACTTATGAGCGAAGACACTTTTGACAGAGAAGATGCGAACAATCCTTACGGTGAGGAACATTCCGGTTACAAGCCAGCTTCTCCGACGGACGAATCGGTGAAGCACCAGCTTACGGGCATGTACCAGAACTGGTTTCTGGACTATGCTTCGTATGTCATCCTGGAACGGGCGGTGCCGCATGTCAACGACGGACTGAAACCGGTGCAGCGGCGTATTCTCCATTCGATGAAACGACTTGATGACGGACGCTACAACAAAGTGGCGAACATCGTGGGGCATACCATGCAGTTTCATCCGCATGGCGACGCTTCTATCGGTGACGCGCTGGTGCAGTTGGGGCAGAAAGACTTGCTGATAGACTGTCAGGGTAACTGGGGGAACATCCTTACAGGTGACAGTGCTGCGGCTCCCCGTTATATTGAGGCCAGACTCTCGAAATTCGCACTGGATGTGGTGTTCAATCCGAAGACTACCGAATGGCAGGCTTCCTATGACGGGCGCAACCGTGAACCGGTGACGCTTCCCGTAAAGTTTCCGCTTCTTCTTGCTCAGGGAGTGGAAGGTATTGCCGTAGGACTTTCTTCCAAGATTCTTCCTCATAACTTCAATGAAATCTGTGATGCGGCTGTGGCATATCTTAAGGGGGAAAGTTTTCAGCTTTATCCGGATTTCCAGACCGGAGGTTCGATTGACGTGTCACGCTACAATGACGGCGAGCGGGGCGGAGTGGTCCGGGTGCGTGCCAGAATTTCGAAAATAGACAACAAGACGCTTTGCATTACGGAAATTCCTTATGGAAAAACCACTTCCTCGCTTATCGACTCCATTCTGAAGGCGATTGATAAGGGAAAGATCAAAGTGCGCAAAGTGGATGACAATACGGCCGGAAAGGTGGAGATTCTGGTGCATCTGGCTCCAGGCGTATCGTCCGACAAGACGCTGGACGCGCTTTATGCCTTTACGGACTGTGAGGTGAATATTTCGCCCAACTGTTGTGTGATTGACCAGAAGAAGCCGCATTTCTTGTCTGTGAGTGAGGTGCTGAGAAGGTCGGTCGACAATACGCTTTCTTTGCTCCGTAAGGAACTGGAAATACGTCGGAATGAAATCTTGGAGACGCTTCATTTCGCTTCGCTGGAGAAAATCTTCATCGAAGAGCGGATTTACAAGGACCGTCAGTTTGAGCAGGCGGAAGACATGGATGCGGCCTGTGAGCATATCGACATGCGTCTGACTCCGTTCTATCCCCAGATGGTGCGTGAAGTGACCAAGGATGATATCCTGAAACTGATGGAGATCAAGATGGCCCGTATTCTGAAGTTCAACAAGGAAAAGGCGGATGAACTTATCGCGCGCCTGAAGGCTGACCTGGAAGAAACTGACAATCATCTCGCCCATATCACGGAATATACGATTGAGTGGTACCTGCGTCTGAAAGAAAAGTATGGAGCTCATTATCCGCGCCGGACGGAAATCCGCAGTTTTGATACGATTGTAGCTACGAAGGTGGCTGAGGCCAATGAAAAACTGTATATTGACAGGGAAGAGGGCTTTATCGGTACGGGGCTGAAGAAGAACGAGTTTGTGTGCAATTGTTCGGACATCGATGATGTGATAATTTTTTATAAGGACGGGAAATACAAAATCGTGCGCATCTCCGACAAACTGTTTGTGGGTAAGAATATTCTTTATGTCAATGTGTTCAAGAAGAATGACAAGCGTACCATTTACAATGTCATTTATCGGGACGGGAAGGAAGGATATTATTATATCAAGCGGTTTAATGTGACTGCCATGATACGCGACCGTGAGTATGATGTGACCCAGGGAAATCCGGGCTCCAGAATCGTCTATTTCACGGCCAATCCTAACGGAGAGGCGGAAACGGTCAAGGTTACTCTGAGACCTAATCCGCGTATCAAGAAACTGGTGTTTGAGAAGGACTTCAGTGAAATCAACATCAAGGGCCGTCAGTCGATGGGAAATCTGCTGACTAAGTTTGATGTGCATAAAATCAGTCTCAAACAGCGGGGAGGCTCCACTCTGGGAGGACGCAAGGTGTGGTTCGACCATGATGTGCTGCGTCTCAATTATGACGGGAGGGGGCAGTATCTCGGGGAGTTCCAGAGTGATGACAGCATTCTGGTGGTACAGGACGACGGCGAATTTTATACGACTGACTTTGATTTGAACAATCATTATGATGCGGGTATCCGTTTTATAGAGAAGTTTGATGCGGAGAAGGTATGGACTGCAGTGCTCTATGATGCGGACCAGCAGAATTATCCTTATCTGAAGCGGTTCACGTTTGAGACCACTTCAAAGAGACAGAGTTATCTGGGAGAGAACAGACATTCTCGCCTGGTGTTGTTGAGCGGACAGGTTTATCCCCGCATTCAGATTGTTTTCGGAGGACATGACCAGTTCCGTGAACCGCTGGTTATAGAGGCCGGTGACTTTGTCGGTGTGAAAAGTTATAAGGCGAAGGGCAAACGTCTGACCACTTATACAACGGAACGCATTGAGGAACTGGAGCCGACTCGTATGCCGGAACCTGTACAGGATGCTTCCGCTCGTGAAGAAGACAGGGAAGAAAAGACTGCTCCTGAAATCAATGACGGACAAATGCAACTTTTTTAGCGCATGAAAAAGACTTGTTTGTTTTTCTTTATAGCTATCTTCTGCTGCTTGTGGGCAAGCCACGCATCGGCTCAGGAGGACAGTTTGCCAGCAACGCGTTATGTGATGCGTTCCACAATGGTAGGTGTGGGAAAGGCGAATGTGTTTGACACCTATCTTTCTCCTCTTGAATATGAGGGGACAGATTTCCGCCTTTTGCATGAAAGCATGCGCATGACCCGAATTATGGGTGGAAGAGTGTCGGTGCAGAATCTGGTACAGGCCGATTTCGCGTATGCGGAGAATCCGGCAAGAACTGGAGAAATGTATGCGGGTCTCATCAACTGGAGCTGTGCGCTTCATTACCAGTTTCATTTCGGCGAACGTCTGAAACTTCTTTTCGGTCCGATGCTTGACCTGAACGGAGGATTCGTTTACAATGTGCGCAATTCAAACAATCCGGCACAAGGGAAAGCCTATGCCAGTGTCGGGGCTTCCGGTATGCTTGTCTATAAATTCAAGATAGCCCGTTATCCGATGACTGTACGTTATCAGGCCAGTCTGCCGCTGCTGGGTGCCATGTTCTCGCCTGAGTATGGAGAGTCATATTATGAAATATTTTCATTGGGCAACGACGGGAAACATGTGTCGTTCACTTCACTTCACAACAATCCTTCGTTCCGCCAGATGTTAACTGTAGATTTTCCGGTGCGCAAGGTGGTAATGCGGGTGGGATATGTATGTGATATCCAGCAGGCAAAAGTGAACCGCCTGAAGAGCCATCTTTATTCGCACGATTTTATGATAGGTTTCGTGAAGAACTTCTGTCTTCTGAAAGGGAAGAGAAAAGTGAGTATGCCTGATAACATAACACCTTATTGAACGACATGAAACAGTTTTCATTCATTTTATTGCTTTTCTTCGGGGCAGTGCTGGCTTCCTGCATCCGAGAAGACATTTCCGGCAATTCCCCGGAAGACAATTTTGAGTCGCTCTGGAAAATCATCGACGAGCAGTATTGTTTTCTGGACTATAAGAATCAGGAATATGGTCTTGACTGGAATGAGGTGCACGCACGCTATGCACGGCGCATCACTCCTTCCATGGGCTCTGAGGCTCTGTTTGAAGTGTTGTCAGAGATGGTGAACGAGCTTAAGGACGGTCACGTGAATCTGAGCAGTTCGCTGGCCACTTCCCAATACCGTGCCTGGTTTGACGCTTATCCCCATAACTTCAGCGACAGTATTCAGAGTAATTATCTAGGAAAAGACTATATCATTTCTTCTGGGTTGACTTATCAGATTCTGGAGAACAACATCGGATACATTTATTGTGAGAGTTTTTCTTCGGGAATCGGTGACGGCAATCTGGATCAGACATTGAACAAGTTGAGCGTCTGTGACGGACTGATAGTCGATGTGCGTGACAATGGGGGAGGGGCACTGACCACAGCGCAGAAACTTGCGGCGCGCTTTACGAACGAGAAGGTGCTGACGGGCTACATTTCTCATAAGACGGGACCCGGGCACAATGATTTTTCCACTCCTCAGCCTGTTTATCTGGAACCGTCGGACGGCATACGCTGGCAGAAGAAGGTGGTTGTGCTTACCAACCGTCGTTCATATAGTGCCACCAATGATTTTGTCAACGCGATGAAGCAGCTTCCTCTTGTCACCATTATGGGAGACAAGACAGGAGGTGGCTCAGGGCTTCCGTTCAGTTCTGAAATACCGAACGGCTGGTCTATTCGCTTCTCGGCCAGTCCAATGTTTGACCCTGAAATGAACCAGTTGGAGTTTGGAATTGACCCGGATGTGAAAATAGACATGAAGAGCGAAGACATGCAGAACGGCAAGGATACCATGATTGAAGCCGCCTGTCTTCTGCTAAAGAAATGAAATGAAATTTGGATGATTAGAAAAGATGCCGTATATTTGCACCGCAAAACAAGTTTGTAGCGCGCCTGTGGCGTAATTGGTAGCCGCGCCAGACTTAGGATCTGGTGTCGTGAGACGTGTAGGTTCGAGTCCTATCAGGCGCACAAAGAAGCAGAAGAGGAGAATTCGGAAGAGTTTTCCTCTTTTTTATTTTGTGTCATTGGATGAAGCTGCCGACATCAAGGGCTTTGCGGCTATGCGGAGAGCCGTTAGCCTTTTGACGAAATAAAACATCGCCATACACTCAATGAGGTTGGCGATGTGGCAGAGGGAAAGTATGATTGGAAATAGAGATTATGAGACAAAGATTACTAAAGATGATATTGGGCCTTAAATATCATCCAAATCGCTTTGAATTTTGGCTTTTACATTTTGAGAATCACGATAGCGAATCATTACCATACCCCTGTAAACAGAGGACTTTTCAATTGAAAGCTGTATATCTCCACCTGTCACTTTCCATGTACTGCCATATACGACTCTTCCTTGATTGAGTTCTGCCATTAAAACGCTATTGGAATTCAAAGGGGCAGGATTTTTTTCTTTTGAGATAAACGGCTTACCATATTTACGAGTATATAAATCTTTATAGTAGTCATAAGTGTTAACAAGAGCATTCCATTCTCCACTCGGCTCAAACAAAACAACTACAGCAAAAACATTTTTCCCGTTGTTTGTAGCAGTTACACCTACAGTCGCTTCACGGCCAGTAAAATCTCCTGAAAACAAAGAGGTGTTGTTCTCTTGTCCGATAGAAGTAAACCCTTTGTTTTTTAGTTTTTGACAAAACTCGGTCACGCTTCCTTCAATAGGAATACCTTTGAAAGAAAGATGTTCTTGCGCCATCATATTAACGGCAGCAAAGAATACGGCTAAAGTAATGAAAATCTTTTTCATATTATTTAATTATGTTACTATCCACATATATTAAAACCACGAAGTGTGGAACTGCAATGCTACCACGTCTAAGTTGGAGGTCGTAGGAAAAACCTTTAGTACGGACATGGTAATAGCAGCCCACGCTATAGCGTGAGAACCACTATGCCTACTCTCGTACTAAGTTTGAAATTTCCTACGTTTCCAACTTACAAGATAAGCATAACGCTTCTTCGATTTTATCATATGTTTTGGCAAGAGTTGCCTCTAACCAAATACAAATATAATGAATTTCTCTGGTACACAATCTTATTTGGATAAAAATCAGTAATTTGATGCCCATTTTGTTATCGTTTGGCACCTCTACTGTTTAAGATTTGTGCATAATTTGATTTTTAAGAATAGCCAGCAATTTCACGGCGAATCCTTGTTCTTATCTCAATCAGATTAACTGAAACAAAGTAGGGGTCATTTCGGCCTCCCCTATTAGAACAACAAAACTTTCGGTTGAAAAATTGAATTGAGAACGTAGGGAGGGGCATTGTTCTAACGACTCTCTCTGTATAAGCAAGCCGCCAGCAGCATTGTACGAACCAAAAAAGAAAAGGCCTTCATTGCTGAAGACCTTTTCTTTTGGTGATCCGCTTGGGGCTCGAACCCAAGACCCCAACATTAAAAGTGTTGTGCTCTACCTGCTGAGCTAGCGAATCAGACCTGTCTGCAACCATTTCCTGATTGCGTGTGCAAAGGTAGGCTGTTTTTCTTAATCTGCCAAATTTTTCCACGCGTTTTTTCAAAAAAGATAAAAGCTTTTTGTCTTGGCAGAGTCAACCAGCAAGTGCAACATTACGAAATATTTTTGAAAAAGCACTCGGCCGATGTCTGGAAATTTAGTT
>CALUIZ010000042.1 GCA_944320815.1 uncultured Phocaeicola sp.
AGCCTCTTGTCGGATTCGAACCAACGACCCCGAGATTACAAATCACGTGCTCTGGCCAACTGAGCTAAAGAGGCAGTATTTCAAAACTTTGCAGCCGCACTTTTACGACTTAGCGGCTGCAAAGTTAGATATTATTTTTTAATCACAAAACTTTTTCGTGACTTTTTTATTTGCCCTGCAATTTTTCTTTTGCCTTCAGCAATTGTTTCGACAGTGCATCCATGCACACATCGATTGATTCTTCGAATGTATCACTTACTTTCTCCGCGTAAAACTCCGAATTGAGCGCAAGCACACGCACTCCGGCTTCCTTGTTCATCGCCGTCTCGGGTTTTACCACCTTCAAAGACACCTCTACTTTCTTTATATTGTCACAAAATCTATCGAGCTTTTCTGCTTTCTTCTGGATAAACGCTTCCAACTTGTCAGACGCATCGAAATGAATTGATTGAATTCTTACTTCCATAAATACCTCCTTTTTTTACGCCCTTGGATGAGCTTGTTCATATACTTTTTTTAATTCCTCAAAAGTCGTATGCGTATAAATTTCGGTAGTAGCCAAGCCTTCATGACCCAACAGTTCTTTCACCGCCTCCAGATTGGCATGATTGTTCAGCATGGAAGTAGCGAACGAATGCCGCAGCACATGAGGACTTTTCTTTTTCAACGACACGACTTTCGACAGGTTCCGCCTTACAATAAGCCTGACTGTGCCCGGAAGCATCGCTCTTCCGTCCGTACGGACAAAAAATGCGTCACACTCCGCTCCACAGACCTCATTTCTTGCTTCAAGATAAGCCTCCAAGTCGGCTTTCAGCTCCTTACCAAAAGGAATCAGCCTTTGCTTGTTTCTCTTCCCGGTCACTTTTATCACTTCTGCAGAAAAATCCACATCGGCATCCTTCAGTCCTATCAGCTCAGACAAGCGCATACCCGACAAATAGAATGTTTCAAGTATCATCCGGTCGCGCACGCCCTCAAAGCCTTCCCTGAAGTCAGTTTCATCCAGCAGACGGTTCATATCCGCATCCTTCACGAAGACAGGCAACGGCTTCTTTTTTTTCGGGCCGGCCACCTTTCGCATCGGGTCTGCATCCACAACACCTTTCCGCAGCAGATAACGATAAAAAGAACGCAGAGAACTCAATTTCCGGTCCACAGAAGCAGCCGAGTATCCGGCATCCATCAATGCGACCACCCATCCACGGACAACGTCCGAATCGACGGAAAGGAAATCAAGGTCTTCATCCATCCCTTCAAAGTACTCCTCAAATTTCCGCAAATCAGTCCCATACGCCAAGACAGTCTTGTCCGAATAGTTCTTCTCGCAGCGGAGATACCTCAAAAAAGATTCTTTTAGCATAGAAACATTGCTTATATCCAGCAACGAATATATGAAAAAGAATTCAATAATTCAAGATTTTGTGGAATTATTATTCTTCGTCCTGATGCAATTTCTGAACATAAATTGCATGCTCCATCTTAAGTCTCTTTAAAACAGACGGTTTGTCATACTGCTGTCTTCTTCTCAGCTCTTTGATCACACCTGTCTTTTCAAATTTTCTTTTAAATTTCTTCAGCGCTTTTTCAATGTTTTCGCCTTCTTTTACTGGTACGATAATCATGTTTCTTAAAATTAAAGTATGTTGTTATTAAATATTTTCGCAGTCGAATTTCGGCGCAAAATTACACATACTTTCTTTATTTACAAAACTTTCCTGCATATTTTACAAAAAATCACATGGAATCTGTAAATTTGTACATCCATCACTAAAAAAACTGTTTTTTATGAGACATGTCATCACGGAAAGAGTTGCCGCCCTGAGGCAATTCATGCGGTCGCAACATATCGCGGCCTTCATCATACCAAGCACAGATCCGCATTCAGGCGAGTACGTGCCGACTCATTGGGAATGCAGGAAATGGATTTCCGGATTCACCGGATCAGCAGGAACTGCGGTCGTCACGCTTGAAAAATGCGGATTATGGACAGACTCTCGATATTTTCTACAAGCGGAAGAACAACTCGAAGGGACAGAATACATCTTATTCAAGGACCGGCTTCCCGAAACTCCCGGCATCGCCGAATGGCTGGGTGCCACACTGCATCCGGGTGACAGGATAGGCATTGACGGAATGGTGAATACCATCCATGAAGCGGAATCGCTACAGGCCTCTCTCCTTCCATACGGACTGGAAGTGGTATCCACGCCCGACCCTTTCGAGCTTCTCTGGCATGACCGCCCTTCTATTCCGTCAGACCCTCCGTTCATTCTGCCGATGCACTTCGCCGGGAAATCATGCGAAGAGAAGCTGACCTGCATACGGGACTCCATCCATGCGGACGGCGCAGACGGGATTCTTCTTTCCGCTCTCGATGAAATAGCCTGGACTCTCAATCTTCGCGGCACCGACGTACACTGCAATCCGGTGTTCGTCAGTTACCTGCTCGTCACGAGCGATGAAGCGATCCTGTTCATCCTCCCGGAAAAGCTCACTGAAGACATCCGGAAATATCTGGAATCAAACGGTGTCCGGACAGAAGATTATCGGCACATCGCTGATGCGCTGGAACACTATACAGGAAGGTGCCTCCTGGTTCCTGACACGACGAACTACCGCTTATACCAGATAATCGCCCGACATACAGAAACCATACGGAAAACATCGCCGGCAGTCCACCTGAAAGCCGTCAAAAACGCCACCGAAATTTCCGGATTCCGCGCTGCAATGAAACGAGACGGAGTGGCGATGGTGAAGTTCCTGATGTGGCTGGAGGAAGCGGTGAAAAGCGGGAAAGAAACAGAACTGAGCATCGACCGTAAACTTTACGGACTGCGTGCGGAACAGGAGCTGTTTCAAGGCATCAGCTTTGACACGATTGCAGGCTACCAGGAACATGGAGCTATCGTGCATTATGAAGCGACGGAAGAAACCGCTTCTACATTAAAGCCTGAAGGTCTCCTGCTGCTGGACAGCGGGGCGCAATACCTTGACGGCACCACGGACATCACAAGGACAATCGCACTGGGAAACGTTTCCGACGAACAGAAGAAAGACTATACGCTGGTACTGAAAGGTTTCATCGCTCTTTCGATGGCTGAATTTCCTTATGGCACGTGCGGGACACAACTGGATGTGCTCGCCCGGCAGTTCATGTGGAAAGAAGGCATCAACTACGGGCACGGGACGGGGCATGGTGTGGGACACTTTCTGAACGTGCACGAAGGGCCTCATCAGTTCCGGATGAACCACGTGCCGGCTTTCCTGCTTCCCGGCATGACTGTCACCAACGAACCGGGTATCTATAAAGCCGGACGTTACGGAATACGGACAGAGAACACCATGCTGATTGTAGAAAGCCGGCGCACAGAATTCGGCGATTTCTACAAATTCGAACCGCTCACGCTCTGCCCCATCGACAAGAAAGCGATTTGCACGGATATGTTGTCACCGGAAGAGACGCAATGGCTCAACCAGTATCATGCACTCGTTTACGAACGCCTCTGTCCGATGCTCAACGACACAGAACAAGAGTGGCTGAAAAAGGCGACGAGTCCGATTGAAGGCTGAAGAGTAAAGAAGATATTCATTCAGAACCTGTTTTAAATTTTAATATTCATGAGAAAAAAGCAACGGCCTGTTTGGATGAAAGAACTTCGCTACCTTAATAAAAGCAAACGCTTACTTTTTGCTATACAAGCGAAAGCTTTCTCCGACCGGTGAGTTTTCAAATTTAAACAGGTCCTTAGTATTTCACAAAAACAAATGAAAATATGGCACTGATAAAATCTGTAAGGGGATTTACCCCACAAATAGGAGAAAACTGTTATCTGGCGGAAAATGCGACCATTGTCGGCGACGTGGTCATCGGCAGTGACTGCAGCATCTGGTTCAACGCGGTGCTGCGGGGAGACGTAAACTCCATCCGCATCGGCAACCGGGTCAACATCCAGGATGGAACGGTACTCCACACTCTTTTGGGAAAATCGGTTGTGGAAATTGGGAATGATGTGTCAATAGGACATAATGTGACACTCCATGGGGCACACGTGGGAGACAATGCCTTAATCGGCATGGGAGCGACTGTGCTCGACAATGCCTCTGTAGGCGAAGGGGCCATTGTGGCTGCCGGTGCCTTGGTTCTGGCAAACACAGTCATAGAGCCTTATAGCCTATGGGGAGGTGTCCCGGCGCATTTCATAAAAAAAATCGACCCGAAACAAAGTAAGGAACTCAACCAACGCACCGCACACAACTATCTGACATACGCTTCATGGTTCAAGGAAGAGGAAAAAGCGCATGAATAGCCTGCGTCATATCTCCTGAAAAATGAGGGTGTGCCAGACTGAAGTTCCAGGCACACCCTCATTTTCTTTATCCCATCAGAATCAGTACGCTCCCCATCGGGTAGGTTTGTCTGACATGACAAACTCCAATGTACCACCGCCTGTCAGTGCATCATGATTGAAGAACGGAGTTTCCAGCGGATGTCCGTTCAGTTTGACAGACTGGACATATTTGTTTTCAGGCGAATTGTTTGCAACTTTTATATGAAAGTCCTTTCCTCCCGGAAGATGGAGTGTGGCGGCATCGAACAACGGGCGTCCAATGCTGTAAACCGGCTTTCCCGGACACGGCTGATAGAATCCCAATGAATTCAGCACGTACCAGGCCGACATCTGACCGCAATCCTCATTCCCTGACAACCCGTCCGGCGCGTTGAAATATTGGGTCCGCATCACTTCATCCAACAGCTCCTGCGCCTTCCATGGCTGCCCCATCGCATTATACATGTACAAGACATGATGACTCGGCTCGTTTCCATGCGCATACTGGCCGATAAGCCCGCTTATGTCGGCTGAGACTTGTTCGCCCTCCAAAGAAGAGTCTGCCTTGAACAATGAATCCAACTTGTTCAGGAAAGCCTCACGCCCTCCCATAAGGTCGGCCAGTCCTTCTATATCATGCGGAACGAACCATGTCCATTGCCAGGCAGTGCCTTCGCAATAGTCATCGTTGCGATGATTGCTGGCACTGGGACTGAAAGGTGTGCGCCATTCTCCCCGGCTGTCTTTCCCGCGCATGAAGCCCACGCTCGCGTCAAAATAATTGCGGTAGGCTTTGCCGCGTTCCGTATAGATCCGTTGCGTCGCCGTGTCCCCCAACGCTTCAGCCAGGACACTGATACACCAGTCATTGTAGGCATACTCCAGTCCCTTCGCCACAGACTCCAGTTCCTTGTCGCAAGGTATATACCCCAACGTATTCTTATAATGCTTGGACATCGGCATCAATGCGTTGTGCAGCAGATAGCGGGTGGTAGCCACAGGCGACAAAGTGTCATATTCCGCACTTCTCAGGCAAGCCTGAAGAGCTTTCTCCGCATCAAAGGTCCTGTCGCCTTTCATATAAGCGTCCACAATAACAGGCACCGCATGATAACCGATCATTGTTCCGGTATAATTGCCGGCCAATTCCCACATCGGAAGTATCCCCCCATTCTGATATTGCTGGAGCAACGTCCGTATATACAAGGAATTCTGTTCCGGATCAATGATGGTCAGCAGAGGGTGAAGGGCACGGAAAGTATCCCACAAGGAAAAGACCGTGTACATCGGTTTTCTCTCCGGCGCCACATGTATCTTTCTGTCCATTCCCCGATAACGTCCGTCTATGTCCGTAAACAGGCAGGGAGATACAGCCGTATGATACAATGCCGTGTAAAAAATACGCTTCCGCTCCTCATCTCCGGTTTCAATCTCTATCTTCGACAAATAATCGTTCCAGGCCTGTCTAGCACTTGCCTTTGTCCCTTCAAAATCCCAGCCGGGAATTTCCGCCAGATTCTTTTCCGCCCCGTCTCCATCGACGGCAGACAAAGCCACTTTCACCAATACCTGCTCATTCTGGTCCGTCTTGAACTTCAGCAAAGCCTTGCAACGGCCCGGAGCAAAACTTCCGTTCTTCTGCGGTACAGAATCCGTCACAAGCGTACAGTCAAACGGTTTTGAAAAGACGGCATAGAAATACACATCCTGCTTCCATGCCCATCCGCTCGTGTACTTGTATCCGCGGAGAGTGGAATCGTTCACCACTTCCAGAGACAATGCCCTGTTTTTCTGATTGAGGAACTGGATGGAATAATCCAAATCAAGGATGAATCCCGCATCATCCGACTTCGGGAACGTGTAGCGATGCAACGCCGCTCTTCTGGTAGCCGTCAGTTCCGCCTTCACCCCATAACGGTCAAGGAACACCGAATAATAACCGGGAGAGGCCGTTTCCTTTTCGTGCGAAAATGCTGACGCATAAGGCTGCACCTGATGTTCCCCGCTCTCTACCTCCACATTCTGTTCGCCTATGGTAGGCATCAGAAGCACATCTCCATAGTCACTGCATCCCGTACCGCTGAGATGTGTATGGGAAAAGCCATTGATGGTCGAATCCGCATAATAATACCCCGCACTGGCATCCCATCCATAGATCCGTGTGTCCGGACTGGGATGAATCATTCCATTAGGAACAATCGCTCCCGGATAAGTATGTCCATGTCCTCCTGTTCCGATAAAAGGATTGACATACCGTGTGTAGTCTTCTGTCTCCGTCTGTCCGGCACCGCATCCGGCCAGAAACGACGCAATGACGCATGCTTGCAATATCAGTTTCCGTTTCATAACGCATTAATAAGTTTCACGAATATGTTTGACAGTTATTTCTTCATCTCTCTGAATTTCCGGCGACTCGATGGTCACGACACGCTTCTCTCCCGGCAACAGATCAAAGAAATTGTCACTGAAACGGGCTCCCTGCACAGGAATCTCAATAAAGACATCCTTGGCCAGCACGGGGGAAGAGAGGGTCACCTCGCATCCTCTTTCCGTATATTTCACTTTTTTCCGGATTACCGTTTCCGGCAGTTTCAACTCCTTTGTCGGCACAAAATAACAGAGATGCCGGGCGATTTCCTTACGTTTTCCGTCTTTCAGGGAAAGAAGCAGAAAGCTCTCCGTACGTTCTTCCGGAGTGCCCCACTGGTCAAGTGTGCAGCCATACACTTCACGGGAAGAATTGGCCGACAAATCCACCTTCCTGCTCGCACGCTTCAGCACCTTACCGGAAAAGTCCACCAGACGCATGTCCAGTTCAAGGCCCGCAAGGTCATCAAGCCGGTCGGATACCAGATGTACTCGCAGGCTGTCACCTTTCACCAATGAACTGATGAGGACCGGAGCAAAAGCCCGTTTCGCCTGATAATGCAACGCTTTCCAGTTGCCATAATAGTCTATACTTGACCATGAAACGACCGGCCAACTGTCATTCAGCTGCCAATAGAGCGACCCCATGCAATAAGGACGCTGACGGCGATGTGCCTCGATGCTGCGACGCACCCCCTGTCCCTGCAGCACCAGTCCCACATAGACAAAGTCTTCAAAATTCTTCGGCATCACGAAATAACGCTCCATGCTTTCCGCTATCAGGTCATTGCCGACCGTACTTTTCTGGTGGGCGGTCATCACATCCGAATCTATCCGATAGTCGGAAGGGGAAGCGAAGGCCCTGATTGTCTTCATTTCCGGGAAAGACTGGAAGCCATATTCACTTGCAAAACGACACCACTCCTCGTCCGCCGACTCGAACGGTTTCCTGCCATACCAGATTCCCCAATTGTGGCTGTCCCTCACATTCCACGAAGCGGGGCGTCCCCAATTGGCAAAGTACGGAGACGTGTGCATATAGAACCGTCCCTCATCAAGTTCCGCTACCTTGGCCGGCAGGAGTTCACAGAAAAGCTTCTCATAATCCGGCCAGAAACGGGCATAAACCTCCGGGCTGAAACGTTTCTGCCATCCCCAATATTTGATGCCTTCCTGAATTTCATTGTTCCCACACCACATTGCCAGACAAGGATGGTTGCGCAGACGGCGGATATTATATTCAGCCTCTTCGGCCACCCGCTGCAAAAAAGCCGCATCCGCCGGATAGGTGGTGCAGGCAAACATGAAGTCCTGCCAGATGAGAATACCGTTTTCATCCGCCAGATCATAAAAGAGATCATCCTCATACACACCGCCTCCCCACACACGTATCATGTTCATGTTGGCTTCTTTCACATCGCGGAACAATGTCCTGTAGCGTGCCGCAGTCACATTGGGCAACAGAATGTCGGAAGGGATGTAATTGGCACCCTTGGCAAACATCGGGATTCCGTTGACTTCAAAATAAAACGATTCGCCCACACTGTCCTTTTCGGCCACCACTCGAAGCGTACGGAGACCGATGCGACGATGCTTTTCCGCAACCGTCTCATTCTGGCAGAACACTCGGGCCGAAAGGTCATACAATACGGGGTCTCCCCACCCGTTAGGCATCCAACGCTTCGGGTTCTTCACGGAAAGGGGAATCTCTATCAGATTGTGCCCCGGTTGCAATGTCACCGTCCGTTTTATGCGGTCCACTCCTTCCCCGTCCAATGAGCAGTCTACCTCCACTTCCGCCGTCAGCGTTTCATCCGCCACACTGTATATTTCCATTCTGTTAGAAAGGCGGGCTTCCCTGTCCGTCAGTTCCAATTGCTTCACACAGTAATCGTCCAGACGGGCCGCATCATAAAATTCCAATGTCACAGGTCTCCAGATACCACAGGTCACCATCCGTATCCCCCAGTCCCAGCCAAAGCTATAAGGGGCCTTCCGGCTGAACACGCTCACTTTTTTCTCCGCATGGTCATTGTCCGCAGGATACTCAAAGCCATTGGTTTCCCACTGGGGAAGCGTTTTCTTTATCGGCGAATGAAAAACGACGTGCAAACGGTTTTCTCCCTTACGCAACACGTCCTTCACTTCCACTGCATAGCCCCGGAACATATTGTCGGACGAAAGCACCAGTGAACCGTTCAGGTAAACGTCGGCATATGTATCAAGCCCTTCAAACACAAGACGGGCCGCCTGCCGCTGCAACTGCGTTTCACTGACCGCAAAAACCGTCTTATACTCCCAGTCTTCATTCTCCACCCACTGTATTTTCTCCTCGTTGGTGCCGAAGAAAGGGTCCGGCAGCAGATTATGGTGCAACAGGTCCTGATGCACTGTTCCGGGCACTTCAGCCGAACGCCAGTCGTCACTTCCTCCTTTCGAGAAGCTCCAGCAACTGTCAAGCTCCAGCACTTCCGGCTGCATCGGCCGATGTTGTCCGGACAAGGAAAGAGAACAGCAGGACAACATAAACAATAAAAGATATGGTTTCATGGATTCTCAATTATGTACAAATGACAATAAAACAAAAAGAGGTACCGGCTGGAAGAGCAAGAATCCCCTCCAACCGTTACCTCACCGAAAGTATGAGACTTATTTGCTCTGTTTCAACTTTTCTTCAATCGGGTCATGATATTGTGTCTGGAGCTTCACCAGTTCAGCTCTCAGATCCTCCGTAATCTTTTCATATCCGGGCTTGCCGTACAGATTATGCATTTCCGTCGGGTCTTCCTGCAGGTCATACAGCTCCCATTCGTCAATGTCATTGTAGAAATGAATCAGTTTGTACCGTTCAGTACGCACACCATAATGACGTTTCACCATATGTTCAGCCGGGAATTCATAGAAATGATAATACAGCGACTTGCGCCAGTCGGCCGGCTTCTCTCCTTTCAGCAGAGGCAGCAGCGACACACCCTGAATGTCTTCAGGAATCGGCGCGCCTGCCAGATCAAGGAACGTCGGAGCGTAGTCGATGTTCTGTACCATCTGCGGAATCTCGCCCTTCGCCTTGAAATCTTTCGGCAGATGCATGATGAGCGGTGTATGCATGGACTCCTCATACATGAAGCGTTTGTCAAACCATCCGTGCTCACCCATATAGAATCCCTGGTCGGAAGTGTAGACCACCAGCGTATTGTCCAGCAGTCCCTTTTCCTTCAGATAGTCAAGCACACGCCCCACATTGTCATCGAGCGATTTCACGACCTTCGAATAGTCACGCATATAACGCTGGTATTTCCATTCGGCGAGTTCTTTTCCTTGAGGATTCTTCTTGTAGAAATCTTCGATGATTGGAGCATAGAATGCGTCATATACCTTACGGTCCTCAGGACTGAGACGGCCCACATAGCTTTCGTAACGCTCTTTCAGGGGAGTTTCCTTGTCGGCACGGTCCATCTTGTTGTCATAGATGATGTCCATGTCTTTCAGGATATTCATTTCCTGTGCAGCAGCGGCAGGACGCCCTTCATAATCATCATAGAAGTTGTCGGGCAACGGGAATGTCTTGTCCTCATAGAGCGACAAATACTTCAGTTCCGGCAGCCAGTTGCGGTGAATGGCCTTGTGATGGATGAAAAGACAGAAAGGCTTCTCCTTGTCACGCTGGTTCTCCATCCAGTCGATGCTCATGTCAGTGATCAGGTTGGTGATATACCCTTCCTTGCGGATGGTGTCATTCTCCATGTTGATGAAGTCTGGATTATAATAGTCACCCTGTTCCGGCACAATCTCCCAGTGGTCGAAACCGGTAGGCAGACTTACCAGATGCCATTTCCCGATAAGTGCAGTCTGATAGCCGGCCTGGCGCATCAGCTTGGGCACAGTCTGCTGTGAACCGTCGAACACACAAGTCGTATTGTCCGTGAAGCCGTTGGCATGACTGTGCTTTCCTGTCAGCATACAAGCCCGGCTCGGTCCGCTCAACGAATTTGCCACGAAGCTGTTGGTGAAAATCACGCCGTCATTGGCAATCCGGTCCAGATTGGGAGTCTCGACAAAACGGCTCCCGTAACAGCTCATCATCTGCGCCGTATGGTCGTCGGTCATGATATAGACAATGTTGTATTGCTTGGCTGCCTCTTCTTTCTCACCGGCACACGAAGCCAATGAGGCAAGTGCGGCCACTCCGGTCAAAGGATAAATGAATGCGGATGTCAGTTGTTTCATGATATGGTATTTAGTGATGAGTAAATTCTCAACCCCAACGGAACAAGATTAACAAAGGAACCTTTCCACGGTTGGATTTACAAATATAAGAATTGATTTTTAATATTGAAAGGAAGAACGGATTTTCCTCGCGACGATGTGCTGAAAGCGGAAGTGCCCGAAAGGTTCGGACGAGTCCGAAACTCCGGGCACTTCTGTCATCGTAAAACTTCTGTCTTTAAATTACCAGCCAGGGTTCTGCTCCCACAGACCGCCGGTCAGACTACCCACCATATCCTGACGGATAGGCAGCAGATAGTCACGGTTGGGATTAAACTGCCAGCCGCTCGGATAATCCGCCACATTGCACGAAAGGATATAGCCGTCCTTTAACCAGAAGCCGTCACCGTCAGTCAGCTCGCCTGCAAACTTGTCTTCCAAAGTTGTACCCGTGTACAAGGCTCCCAACGGGAATTTGCCTATTATCAGTTCATCGGCAGCGGCCCAACGCAAGATATCTGTCAGACGGCAATTTTCCAGTGCCTTCTCCACGCGACGCTCGCGCCGTACAGCCTGAATGTATTTGTCCAGTCCGTTGAACGGATAATCTGCCTCCTGGTTAAATTCCAGATCAAAGTTCACTCCCGGCATACCTACACGCTCACGCAAAGGCTGCAAGGCATTTTTAATTTCCGTCTCATAGTCGCCCGTCTTCAGTTCGGCCAAAGCTTCCGCATAATTCAACAGAATGTCAGCATAACGCACCTGAATAGCTGCAGTATGACCCTGATTCTCTGAAATGGATGTAGGAGCGATGTCAATATACTTCAACATGGAATAGCCTGTCGTATTCTGATTATAGGTCGTCACATTTATCGGAGGGAAACTGAAAGTAGTGGTACTGCTGCCATCGGCATTCAGCATCACCTGTCCCGGCATGAAAACGGTCTGCGACAAACGGGGGTCTCTCAAATCCGGATCCAATTCTTTTCCATATTCCTTTTTGGCATTCTCCTTCTCAGTGCCCACAAACGGCTTTCCGTCTCTTGTCAGATAATCATCCACCAGCGAAGCGGAAACTCCGTGCTGGCCACCACCCTGACTGCCATAATAGGTCACATTGTTACAGATACCGGCAGAAGGGTCATAGCGTTTCCACCACAGCACTTCCTGATTGCCGTTCAGATTCTGGGTGATGAACAAATCACGATAATCCGTTTCCGGATTTCCATTAATCCGAGAGATTCCCCAGACTCCACGGTCCATGACAGCCTTCGCCGCGTCTCTTGCCTGCTCCAGCCAATTCTGAATCTTGCCGTCCGCATCCGTCAGCGACTTGTCGTAGAAATCATCTCCTGCAGCACGATGGTATTTCTCCCATGTGGCGGCAAACAAAGCCACTTCGCTTTTCAGTGCGCGAGCCACATCTCGATGCACACGCCCGCTCGTGTTGTCATTTTCCTCCTTCAGATTCGTGATGGCCAAATCCAGATCAGCCAGAATGCGGTCAGCGATTTCCGAACGTGTATTGCGCGGCAACTGCATCTGCCCAGCGTCCGGTTCCAGCAAATCTTCCACCCAAGTCACACCGCCATAATTCACCAGCAGATGATAATAATATGCGGCACGGAAATAATAAGCCTCTCCCAGACACTGCTCATAATCGCTGTTTCTAGTCTCACAGTTCTCAATGTTCTTCAGCAAGAAGTTTACGTTACGGATAGCCTTATAGTCCGTCAGTTCCGAAGCGCTGCTCAACGCCAACCGTCCAGACAGACGAGTGTCCATCGCATTGGGCAACAGGTTGTCACTGTTCGCATCGCCGTAAGCGATACCATTGGAAGGGCTGCTGGACTGAGTCTTGATTGCCGTATTATTGACACTTCCACCTCCACTTACAGGCACGCTGCCCTGATAGAACATGTTCAAATACATGGTGATTTCACTTGTGGTCTTGAAGGCGCCCACCGTCGAGAGTTCTCCCTGAGGCTCCTGGTCCAAGTCAAAGCAACTGGTCAAGCCCAAGCACAAAACCGAACTTATCAGTAAATATATCTTTTTCATAATCATTATCTATATTACATATTTAAAATAAATCCGAAAGAGAATACCCTGTTCATCGGATAATTCTTTCCCGCCTGTTCCAAAGAAGCATTGTAACTGTTGTTGGTAAACAATCCTTCCGGATCAAATATCTTCAGTTTCGTGAAAGTCAGCAGATTCTCTCCTGAGAAGAATACCTGCGCCTTTGACAGATGGAGCTTGCTGATCCAAGCCTCCGGCAAATCGTAGCTGAGAGTCAGATTCTTCAGACGGCAATAAGCGGCATTCTGCACATAGCGGTCTGCTTTCTGAGAAGTTTTTGCACGATATTGGCCCACCTGCTGATTATTTGCCGCATACGGATTCGGATAATAAGCGCCCGGATTATCCGGTGTCCAGTAATCCATATGTTCCTCGAAGACAGTTACCTGTGCCAATGCACCGGAACCCCAGAAATAAGCCGTATTCATGGCCGGACACCAGTCGCGCTTGCCCACTCCCTGGAACATCAGGCTGAGTGAAAGGCCCTTCCATGAAATAGAACCATTGATTGTGTACTGATAGCGCGGAGTGGTATTACCGATCACCGTCATATCACCCATATCACCGATTCTGTTGGTACCGTTATTGATTTTCTTGTCACCGTTCAAGTCAACGTATTTCACGTCACCCGGTTTCCATTTCTGTCCTGTAAGGAATGACAAATCGTAGGTGTTGTTATATTCATCCGCCTCTTCCTGAGTCTGAATCAGACCAGAAGCACTATAACCCCAGATTTCACCAACCTTCTTGCCTTTATACCAGTTTTCTCCCGGGTTGGAGCCGTCACCTTCATAAGCTGTCACTTCCGCTGTTGCGTCAGAGATAGAACCGCCGATAGAGTAATCAATGTCGCTTCCAATCTTTCCATGCCACTGCAAGGTCATTTCCCAACCTTTGTTGCGCATCTCCGCATTGTTTGTCTCCGGAGCCACAGCACCGAAGAAGTCGGCCAAAGCCACAGACGGACCGAGCATGTCGCGCGTATCACGCTGGAAGAGGTCGAATGTTCCGGTCAACGCATTGTTGAAGAATCCGAAATCAATACCGATATTCTTATGGTCTACCTTTTCCCAAGTCGTACTAAGAGCTACAACCGCACCCGGTTCATAATAACCGCCACGGGTATTGCCAAAATACCAGTTACCCAAAGCCACAGGATTCATGGTAGAAGAGAAGGTATAATAGTCGGCACCGCTCTGGTTACCCAGCAATCCCCAAGACACACGAAGCTTCAAGTTTGAAAGCACGTTCCGTGTCTTTTCCATGAAAGCCTCTTCACTGATACGCCATCCCAAAGACACTGACGGGAAGAATCCCCAGCGGCTGTCTTTTGCAAAGCGGGAAGAACCGTCATAACGTCCGTTTATTTCCACCAGATAACGTCCCATGAAATCATAATTGATACGGCCAAAGAAACCGCGTGTAGCCCATGCGTAACGGTCGTCTCTCACGGTGCGGTCACCGTCGGCCATTTCAAGGCTCGGATTGGAAGTGGTCTGGATACCAGTCACTGAATCATACAGATATCTGTACTTATAATATTCCTCCTGATAACCGAGCATTACCGTAAAGTTATGCTTTTCGGCCAATGAGAAATTATAGTTGGTATACAGGTTGACAGACTGATACTGATTGTTCATGCTATAACGGGTGTACGCATCGTTATTGGTGCCCAAGATGTCAGTTCTGTTACCTATGTCATAACTGTCACCGCTTTCATTCGGAATCATCGGGCGCACTCTCAATGCAGAATAGTCTCTCGTGTTATAACGGTAAGTATAATCCAGATATATATGCCAGTCCTTGATCGGCTCCACTTCAAGCCCACCCGTCAAAGTCAGATTGTTGTTCTCCGTGTTGGTGTTTGAACCGCTCTGCAGATAAGGAATCATGGAAAGTTCGGTATAATTGCCGTTAGGATCCACCACGCTGACTGTCGGACGGAAACGTGCCAATGAATGATAGAATCCTTCACTCAGACCGCCTGTGCCGAACGGAGTTTCATTATCCGAATTCATATATTTGGCGTTCACCTTCATTTTCAGCCAATCCGTCACCTGGGAAGTCATGTTGGCATTGAAGTTGAAACGTCTGTAATTGATGTCGGCATAACGCAGAAGGCCTTCTTCCTTATACATACCGCCGGACACATAATACTGCGCCTTCTCAGTACCACCGCTGATGCTGACGTTGTGATTCTGCTTGAAAGCGGCATTCTTGTAATGCAGGTCAAAATAATCCACATTACCCAAACCTTTGGCCGTATTTTCAAAAGCCGATGCTCCCAACATAGACTGGCCCGGTGTCAGTTCTGCCCACGGGTCGAGACTGCTGGGGTCAGACATGTACTGCTTCAAGTCTTCCAGCTTCTGGTCGCTGTACTGTTTCGTACCCGTCGCATTGTAAGTGGCCTGATTGAAGTAGGTCGCAAAATCGTATGCATTCGCCATGTTCGGCAGAGACATCGGTGAGCTCCATCCGAATGTAGCCTGATAGCTGACACGCGCTTTTCCTTCCTTACCTTTCTTGGTAGTCACCAGAATCACACCGTATGCGGCACGCGCACCATAGATAGAAGAAGCGGCGGCATCCTTCAATACGGAGATGTTTTCAATGTCGTTCGGGTTCACGTCGGCCAAGTCCATTTCCACACCGTCCACCAGCACATAGGGAGCGGCGTTTCCCGACAAGTTACCCTGGCCGCGCAACTGCAGAGAAGAAGTCGCGCCCGGACGGCCCGCATTGCTGTTGTCGATATACAGACCCGGGACCAGACCCTGCAAGCTTTGAGTGGCATTGGCAAGAGGACGAGACTCCAGGGTCTCACCGTCTACCGTAGCCACAGAACCTGTCAGGTTCACCTTCTTCTGCGTACCATAACCTACCACAACCACCTCTTCCAGCAACTGGTTGTCTTCCTTCAAAGTGATGTTAAGAATCTTTCCCGGTGTGACCTGCACTTCCTGAGTGGCGTAACCGATATATGAAATCTCAATCACTCCGTTCTGCGGCAACTTCAGGGTGAAGTTACCGTCAAGGTCAGTGATGACCCCGTTCGTCGGATTCCCCTTTTCAACTACTGATGCACCGATAACGGGCATTCCCGTGGCGTCATACACAACGCCTTTCACTTCCACAGCCTGCTGGGCGACTTCCATCGCCTCATTTCCTGCGGCTGTCTCTTCAGCGTTTACTGGCTGTGGACATCCCAGTAAAACTGCGGCTCCCAAAAGCGATATGTGCTTGTAAAAGCCTTTACTAAAAGAACTCAGATTCATAAAAACGTTTTTTTGTTTGTTTTGGTACTAGATTTAATTAATCAAATTACCAACAAACATACAAAAAATTATTAATAAGGCAAACACAATACAAGAAAATAATTATTTTTGCACTAAATAACATTCTTGAAGAACGTCATTCTACAACCGACAAAATCGCCCTTTGAAAAACGCACTGCAACCTTCAACCAAAATAAGCTGACAATTTAATCAAAACAACCCGTTATTCTGATTAAAACTGCCTGATATTATCCGAAGTTGCCTGACACTTTTCCGATATGGAAGTTGGACGAATACGAGCTTCACTAACATTTTAAAACTCATTGCTATGACTAAGAATCTGGTAAAGACATGGGCACTCTGCCTGTTGGCGGCAGGAGCTATGGCCGCGTGCTCGCCCAAGGAAGTCCGTACGGGCGACCTGAACGTAATCCCGCAACCGCAAGAAATCACGGAGGCGGCGGATGCTTCTCCTTTTGTTATCCAATCTTCAACCACTGTGTGCTATCCGGAAGGGAACAGCAAACTGGAACGCACAGCCCAGCTCCTTGCCTCGTATATCAAGGAAGTGACGGGAACGGAAGTGAAGACGGGAACGAAAGCGGGGAAAAACTGCATCGTGCTGGAAATCGATCCGGCCATCACGCACAAGGACGGATATGAACTGAACATCACGGCCGACCAGGTGACAGTGAAGGGCTCCACCGAAGCGGGCGTGTTCTATGGTGCACAGACCATCCACAAGGCTCTTCCCATCACGGAAGGCAAGGCAAAGGCTTCCCTTCCCGCCGGAACGGTGAAAGACTACCCGCGCTTCGGCTACCGAGGCTTCATGATTGATGTGGGCCGCCATTATTTCCCGGTAGCTTACCTGAAGGAGCTTATCGATGTCATGGCGATGCACAACATCAACTTCTTCCACTGGCATCTGACCGAAGACCAGGGATGGCGCATCGAAATCAAGAAGTATCCCAAACTGACGGAAGTAGGTTCCTACCGCGAAGAAACGATTACAGGCCCCGGGTCAGGCAAATTCGACGGCACACCTGTAAGCGGATTCTACACACAGGAAGAGGCCAAGGAGATTACGGCCTACGCGAAAGAACGCTTCATCACGGTTATTCCGGAAATCGACATGCCGGGTCACATGCTGGCGGCACTGGCTTCTTATCCTGAACTGGGCTGTACGGGAGGACCGTACAAGACGGCCACCAAGTTCGGCGTATTCAAGGAGGTGCTCTGCGGAGGAAACGACAAGACCCTGCAGTTTGCCAAGGATGTGGTCAATGAACTGATGGACATATTCCCCGACGCGCCCTATATACATATAGGTGGCGACGAGTGTCCGAAAGCCGAATGGGAAAAATGCCCCAAATGTCAGGCAAAAATCAGAGAACTCGGCCTGCGTGACACGAAAGAGCACAGCAAGGAAAACCAGTTGCAGGTGTACTTCATGAACGAAGTGGAGAAAGAAATATCCAAACGGGGCAAGAAGATGCTGGCATGGGATGAGATTCTGGAAGGAAACCCGAACCCGGAAACCACAACCGTCGCCGCATGGACAGGAGTGGACGCTTCCATCAAAGCCGCACAGCTGGGACATCCTACCATCGTATGCCCCATCAGTCATCTGTATTTCAGCAATCCGGGATACAACCGCCTGAAAGGCATCAGCAGCGTGGAACGTGTGTACAACTTTGAACCTGTCTCCGACAAGCTGACACCCGAAGAGCAGAAGAACATCATCGGTGTGCAGGGATGCATCTGGACGGAATGGACCAAGGACAGTGTGAAGATGGAATGGCAGATGATGCCCCGCATCGCCGCACTGAGCGAACTGCAGTGGACCGAGCCGGAGAAGAAGGACCTGAACGGATTCCTGAAACGTCTCCGTCATGAACTGGACCTCTACGCTCTGTACGGCTTCCACTACAAGGAGGACATCGAGAACGTGACCATCAGCGCAGTCCCCAAAGGTGAAGGCGGAGCGGCCACCGTCACTTTGAGCACTTTCGACAATGCGCCTGTCTATTACACACTGGACGGCTCTGAACCTACAACCGCTTCACTGCAGTACACCGAGCCGTTCGTCATCGACAAGACAACGACCATCAAGGCCAAGGCTTTCCGCAACGGACGGGAAAGCAACCTGTCGGAAGAGACGCTGGAATATAATCTGGCTACCATGCGTCCGATTACACTGAACACCGAACCGGCCAAAAGCTATACATACAAAGGTGCGCTGCTGCTGGTAGACGGTCTGACCGGTGATGACAATTACCGCTCGGGACGCTACATCGGCTTCTACGGGCAGAATCTTGACGCAGTGATCGACTTGCAGGAACCGAAAGAAATCTCTTCTGTGTCAGTGGGCACTTATCTGGTGCCGGGAGATTACATCTTCGGACTGACTGGTCTGGAAGTCTATGGCTCTGAAGACGGGAAAGCGTTCAAGAAAATCGCATCCAAGTCGATTCCGACACTGGAAAAAGGAAGCAAGAACAATGTGCTGAAACGTGACGAAATCACATTCGACAAAACGAAGACACGCTATGTGCGCATCGTAGGAAAGAACACTCCGGTGCTTCCGAAATGGCATCCGGGCGCAGGAAGCAAAACGTTCCTGTTCTTTGATGAAATAGCAATCAACTGACATAAAAAGGAAGCATCATAAACGTAAAAGGGAGGACGTGCCAAACCGCATGTCCTCCCTTTCACGTTTCAAACATCTATAAATGAATCATCGTCCGGAAACTCATCCACTCCGTTGAGATGCAGATGTTCCTTTATCTTCGGCAAAAGGATTCTCAGCCTCTTGTGGCTGCCGGACTTTGAGATTCCCAGTTCTTCCGCCGCCATGCTGTATGTTTTACGTTCCTTATAAATCATCTCCAGCAGTCTTCTGGATTCAGGGGACTGAGCTTCTACCGCACGCTCAAGCTGCCGGTATGCCCTTTCCCTGTAACGGCTGAAACTTGAAGAAACGGCTTCTGAAGGATGATTGACCAAGTCATACGTCGCGGTTAGCGGCTCACGCGCTTTTCTGCGCAGATAGTCATTGATTGCGTTCACAGAAATCGTCACGATCCATCTCCTGAAGCATCCCAGTTCACGATAGGAATGCAGAAGGTTGTCGAAGATTCGGATTTCTATCTCCTGAAACAAATCCTCGCGTTCCTCATGATCTAAAGATACTTTGCCGATCAGTCCTTGAACCAGCGGTTCATAACGCTTGTACAACACCAAAGCCGCTTTCTGTGAACCACCGTCACGATATGCCTCTATCAGCATCTCGTCTGAAAGGTGTTTGATTTTTTTCATTTTGCATTAATTTAGGTTACAATAAGGAGCCAATCTTACAAACTCCTCTAAAATCACCCTCAAACATATGCAAAATAAAGTTTTCCAACAAATTTCCAACCGTATTTCAGATACGCGGAAAAGAAATTGGGTGAGAACCAGCATCTCAATGCAAGTTCTCACCCAAAAAACCATATATATCAGGCGCGGACGAAGCCTTTCATTTTTCTTGCAGAGGAGCCGAAAGGATATTCCTGTAGCGCACGGTATCCGTAAGCACTTCAATGGCCATGTTCAGGTCATCGTCATCCTTCAACCGCTCCATTACGGCTCCCCGCTGATAAAAATACCGGGTCACAATCTCCTGTGAGATATATTCCTTGATGGGTTCCGCAAAGACCTCCAGATCTCTGTCAAGATTATGATTGAGCTTTTTCTCAAGAGCCTTGAACTCTTCAGCCGCTTCATCCATATACCCTTCAAATTCGGCCACCTCCTTCAGTGTCTTCAATGCCTTCTCGCTCTGACGGTCGTAAGTGAATCCGCGAGACTTCACCAGCTTCTTGAACGCTTCATAATCTTCGTCCGTCAGTTTAAAAGACTCGACAGAGGCCAAAGTCGGATGGTCCCAGCAATATTGAGTGGCATAGTCGAATATCAGGTCGTCATTCATCAGATAAAACACGATATTCGGAATGCGGTCGCTTTTCACTTCAATGTCCGGCCGGATACCTCCACCGTCACGCACTTCCCGCCCTGAAGCGGTATAGAAGACATTGGTCAGGCTGTCGGGAGTACGCGCCACCGATCCGTCCGCATTCTTTTTCGCATAATCTATGGCCTGGATGCAACGTCCGCTCGGAATATAATATTTGGATGTGGTTACTTTCAATGTTCCGTTGTAAGGAAGGGGACGTATGGTCTGCACCAATCCTTTCCCGAAAGTACGTGTTCCGATAATCACCGCACGGTCCAAGTCCTGCATCGAACCGCTTACGATTTCTGAAGCGGACGCTGTCGCTCCATTTACCAGTACAGCGATAGGAATCTGAACATCAACAGGCTCACTCTGCGTCTTGAACGAGCCTTGGCCTTGTTTCAGCTTTCCTTTCGTCACCACAATCTCCTGTCCTTTCGGCACAAACAGATTTACAATGTCTACAGCCTCCGACAATGAACCTCCGCCGTTATCACGCAAATCGACAATCAGTGATTTGGCCCCTCTTTGTTTCAGTTCTATAAATGACTTCTTGAAATCCTTCGCCGAATTTTCCGTGAAGCTCGAAAGTGCCAGATAGCCGATGCTGTCACGTACCATCCCATAATAAGGAATCGGATTAGTGCGTATATTCTTTCGCGTAATCTGAAATTCCAGAACTGTACTGTCGTTCTTCAACGGCCGGAGAACCTTCAGGACAAACGAAGTGCCCGGTTCACCCCGCAATGCCTCGCTCACCTTCGATGAAAATTCTTGAGGCTTCATGTTACCGCGTAGCATCTCTTTCCCTCCTACCGACAGGATGATGTCACCGGCCTTTACCCCGGCCTCTGCAGCAGGCATTCCTTCAGTAGGCTCAATGATGGCAATCCGGTCTTCCGCCTCATAATAGCGGATAGCTGCCCCTATCCCTCCATATTTCCCTGTGGTCATTTCCTTCAGACTGCTGACTTCTTCTTCCGGATAATATTCAGTATAAGGGTCAGTCAAAGCCAACATTCCCTCCACTCCATTCTGAATCATCTCTTCCGGCTTGATTGTGTCTACATAAAACATGTCCAATTCTTTGAATATAGCATTGAACAAATCCAGATTCTTGGCAACCTGAAAATTCCTGTCATCTTCTTTAAAGCTAACCAGTCCTATTCCCAGCAGTACGGCAAAAAGCCCGATCAAAGTTTTCTTTGCATTCATATATTAATTATTCTTTATCATAGTTCAATCTGACAATATCAAGCCGCAAATAAACACATTATTCCAGTCATCTTTGCAGAACAAAGTCAATATTTAACTTAATTTGTTCTTGTATGCAAAACTCAGCACCCGATTTTATCCTCCCAAATCCCGTTACTTCCCCGTTTTATATCACATTCTTCGACATACTGCCAACCCCAACACGAAACAAAGCACATATTTCTGTCGATTATGCGTCATTTTTTTTTCAAAGTTGTTGCATATTTCAAAATAACCTGCTACCTTTGCCACGCAATTAAGAAAAATCTTCTTCAGTAGCTCAGTCGGTTAGAGCATCTGACTGTTAATCAGAGGGTCGTTGGTTCAAGTCCAACCTGAA
>CALUIZ010000043.1 GCA_944320815.1 uncultured Phocaeicola sp.
ATTTGGTGGTCATGGAACGACGAAGCAATTGAAATGTTTAAAGAACTCGATCCGGAACTGTGGAGTGTGGTAGGACAAAACCCTGTCGCTTTGTTGGAACGTTTGAGCTATGAAAAGCTGGAGGCTCTTTCCGTTGACAAGAAAGTGTTGGAGAAGATTGAAGGCGTTTATGGAAAGTTTAAGGCTTATGTGAGTGAAAAGCCTGATTCTTCTCGTCCGTCTGTTGCTTATTTCTGCATGGAGTATGGTATGACCCATGTGTTGAAAATATATTCCGGTGGCTTGGGGATCTTGGCCGGTGATTACCTGAAGGAAGCTTCTGACAGCAATGTGGATATGTGCGGTATCGGTTTCCTTTATCGTTACGGATATTTCACCCAGAGCCTTTCTATGGACGGACAGCAGATTGTGAATTATGAAGCACAGAATTTCGGCAGTCTTCCCATTGAGCGTGTGAATGATGAAAACGGGCAGCCGTTGGTGCTGGATGTGCCGTATCTTAATTATTATGTGCATGCCTTCGTTTGGAAAGTGAACGTAGGACGTGTGCCTTTGTATTTGTTGGATACAGACAACGAGATGAACAGCCAGTATGATCGTCCCATTACTCACCAGTTGTATGGAGGTGACTGGGAAAACCGCCTGAAACAGGAAATCCTGTTGGGTATTGGTGGTGTCTTGCTGCTGAAGAAACTGGGTATAAAGAAAGACATATATCACTGCAATGAAGGACATGCAGCTTTGTGCAACGTACAGCGTCTTTGTGATTATGTAGAAGGAGGATTGTCATTCGACGAGGCTCTTGAGGTGGTGCGTTCTTCTTCTTTGTATACCGTGCATACTCCGGTTCCTGCAGGTCATGATTATTTTGACGAAGGTCTGTTCGGCAAGTATATGGGAGGATATCCCCAGCGTATGGGAATCAGTTGGCAGGATTTGATGGATTTGGGCCGTACCAATCCGGGTGATTCCAATGAGCGTTTCTGCATGTCTACTTTTGCTTGCAACACTTGTCAGGAAGTGAATGGTGTGAGCTGGTTGCACGGAAAGGTTTCTCAGGAAATGTTCTCTGGCATTTGGAAAGGATATTTCCCTGAAGAAAATCATGTGGGTTATGTAACCAATGGTGTACATTTCCCGACTTGGTGCGCATCCGAATGGAAAGCTCTTTACAACAAGTATTTCGACAAGAACTTCATGTTCGACCAGTCCAATCCTAAGATTTGGGAGCGCATCTACAATGTGCCCGATGAAGAAATCTGGAATACTCGTGTGGCGTTGAAGAACAAACTGATCAATTATATCCGTAATGAGTTCCGTAATTCTTGGCTGAAGAATCAGGGCGATCCGTCGCGTGTGGTTGCGTTAATGGACAAAATCAATCCGAATGCGTTGTTGATTGGTTTTGCACGCCGTTTCGCGACATATAAACGTGCTCATCTGTTGTTTACAGATTTGGACCGTTTGGCCAAGATTGTGAACAATCCTGACTATCCGGTTCAGTTCCTGTTTGCAGGTAAGGCTCATCCGCATGACGGAGCGGGTCAGGGACTGATCAAGAAGATTGTGGAAATATCCAAACGTCCGGAATTTTTGGGGAAAATCATATTCCTTGAGAATTATGATATGAAACTGGCCCGTCGTCTGGTGTCAGGAGTGGATATTTGGATGAATACTCCGACACGTCCGTTGGAAGCTTCCGGTACTTCCGGTGAAAAGGCTTTGATGAATGGTGTCATCAACTTCTCTGTGCTTGACGGATGGTGGTTGGAAGGTTATCGTGAAGGTGCCGGATGGGCATTGACAGAAAAACGTACTTACCAGAATCAGGAACATCAGGACCAGTTGGATGCTGCGACCATCTATAGCATTCTGGAAACAGAGATTCTTCCGCTGTACTATGCACGTAACAAGAAAGGATATTCTGAAGGCTGGATAAGAACAATCAAGAATTCAATCGCCCAGATTGCGCCTCATTATACGATGAAGCGTCAGCTTGATGACTACTTCGCTAAATTCTATAATAAGGAGGCGGAACGTTTCCATAAATTAGTGGCCAATGACTATGCCAAGGCAAAAGAACTGGCTGCATGGAAAGAAGAAGTCGTTTCCAAGTGGGATTCCATTCAGGTGGTTTCGCTCAATAAGGACCAGGAACTCCGTCAGGGCAATGTAGAGAGTGGAAAGGACTATACAATTACCTGTGTGGTGGACGAAAAGGGTCTGAACGATGCTGTCGGAATAGAAATGGTAGTCACTTATACGAATGCGGAAGGCAAGGAATATATTTATTCCGTGACTCCGATGGAAGTAGTAAAGAAGGACGGTGATCTGTACACCTTCCAACTGACTACAAGTCTGTCGAATGCAGGAAGCTTCAAGGTAACCTATCGTATGTTCCCGAAGAATGAGGCTTTGTCTCATCGTCAGGACTTCTGCTATGTCCGCTGGTTTAATGAATAAATCAGATCAGTCTTACATAACTTTTTGATCGGCCGCTTCGGGAATTATCCCGGAGCGGCTTTTTTTATGCCTGATATTCTTGATATTAGCCTGAAAAGGTTATATTTGTGGAACTAAATGCTACAGCTATGAAGATTTTATTGGTAGAAGATGATGCGGATTTGCGTGAGATTACGACCCGTTCGCTGGAGAAGGAACGTTATGTGGTGTCGCAGGCTCCTGACTATATGACTGCTTTGCGGAAGATAGAAGATTATGACTACGACTGCATTTTGCTGGATATCATGCTTCCCGACGGTTCGGGACTTGATCTGCTGGACGAACTGCAGTCGTTGGGCAAACGCACGAATGTGATTATCCTTTCGGCAAAGGATTCGCTGGAGGATAAGGTAAAGGGACTTGATTTGGGAGCTGACGATTATTTGCCGAAACCTTATCATCTGGCTGAACTTCATGCACGTCTGAAAAGTCTGTTCCGTCGCAATATGAGAGAAGGGGAGCGTAAAATACAATATGGCAATATTGAGATTGTTCCTGACCAGTTTAAGGTGATGATAGGAGGAAAAGAGGTTGAACTGAACAGAAAAGAATATGACATCCTGGCCTATTTTATGTTACGTCCCGGAAGGCTGGTCAATAAAAATTCTTTGGCGGAGTCTGTCTGGGGAGATCATATTGACCAGGTGGATAATTTCGATTTCATCTATGCGCAGATAAAGAACCTTCGCAAACATCTGAAGGAAAACGGGGCGACGCCGGAACTGAAAGCCGTGTATGGTATAGGGTATAAATTTGTAGTGGAATGAAGCTGTTTCATCTGGTGATGTGGCGCATGTCAGCCGCATTGGTTGTGATTCTTACCTGCTGGGCTGTCCTGTTCTATCTGGCGGTAATGGAAGAAGTGAACGATGAAGTGGATGATTCGTTGGGAGCTTATGCGGAATCTCTGATTATCCGTTCGCTTTCGGGGGAAGAAATGCCTAATTCCAGCAACGGGTCGAACAATCAGTATTATTTGTATGAAGTGAGTGAAAGTTACGCCCGCACTTATCCCCGCATTTCTTATCGCGATGAGATGGTCTACATTACAGAGAAGGCGGAGAAAGAGCCTGCGCGTGTCCTGATGACGATTTTCCAGCGTGAGGACGGTAGTTATATGGAACTGGTGGTGTACACGCCGACCATCGAAAAGTTCGACCTTCAGAAAGCTGTTCTCGGATGGATTGTGTTCCTTTATGTACTGCTGTTCCTGATGATTCTGGCCGTGAATGCCTGGGTGTTCCATCGCAACATGAAGCCGTTGTATCATTTGCTGAAGTGGCTGGAGGATTATCACTTGGGAGATACGAGTGTGCGTCTGGATGAGAAGGTGCCGATAGTGGAATTCAGAAAGCTGAACCAGGCCATCAATTCGGCCTCAGAGAGAAGTCATGAATTGTTTGAGCAGCAGAAACTGTTTGTCGGGAATGCTTCCCATGAAATGCAGACTCCTCTTGCCATCTGCCGTAACAGGCTGGAGATGATGATGGAAGATGAAACCTTGAATGAGCGGCAGCTTTCAGAACTGATGAAGACGCATCAGACACTTGAGAATCTGACCCGTCTGAACAAATCGCTGTTACTTTTGTGCAAGATAGACAACCGGCAGTTCAATGACGTGAAGCCTGTGTGCCTGAACGAGCTTCTTCTGGCCTATCTGGATGATTATAAGGAAGCCTATGCTTATCGGGACATCCATGTGGAGGCGGATGTGGAAGAGTGTTTCCGGAAGGAGATGAGTGAGTCGCTGGCGGTAGTGCTGGTGACAAACTTGCTGAAGAATGCATTCGTGCATGGGGAATCGCATGGTGAAATCCGCATCCGTTTCACGCCGCATCTGTTTGAAATCAGCAATACGGGAAGTGCGCCGCTTGACGGCGGGAAAGTGTTTGAGCGATTCTATAAGGGAGCTTCCTCAAAAGAAGGGTCCACAGGACTTGGTTTGGCTCTGGTCAAGTCCGTTTGCCGGGCATATGACATGAAAGTTTCTTATGAATTCAAGGACGGAAGGCATATTTTTTCAGTTTCGGCCTGATTTTTTTCAGAGAAAGGGGATTTATTCAGAATCTTTTCAGATTCGGTGTGCATCTTTGCAATACAATAATGAAGCAAAGCAAATGTATAACCCTTAAAAAGCAAGCCTTATGAAAAAGTTAGTCCTTTTGTTAGTATGTATGTTCTCAATGTCAACAGTGATGATGGCCGACAATGACAAGCCAATCCAAATCGGGCAGTTGCCTACTACGGCCCAGACATTCATCACTACTCATTTCAAGAATGCCAAGGTGGCATTGGCCAAGCAGGAGACAGAGTTGTTTGACAAGAGTTATGATGTGATTTTCACGAATGGAGAGAAAGTGGAGTTCAACAAGTCGGGTGAGTGGACGGAAGTGAGCTGTAAAATCAATGGAGTTCCAGATGCGATTGTTCCGCAGGCAATCAAGGATTATGTAAAGGCCAACTATCCTGATGCAAGGATTCTGAAGATTGAGCGTGACCGCCATGAATATGAAGTGAAGCTTTCCAACCGCTGGGAAATCACATTTGACAACCAGATGCGTGTAATCGACATCGACGACTGATTACAGGTCTCTAACAGAAAAGCCCGCGCCGGCGATGCCGGTGGCGGGCTTTTTTTGTCAATTGACAGAAGGATTTAGTCTATCTTGATTTCGTCAACGAATATGAATGCCGGATTCCCTTTGCTGGGGTGCCATTCCGGCAACTGGCTGTTCTTGATGATGACTTTCACGTAGCGGGCCTTCACCGGCTCGAAAGTGATTTCGTGCGGATAGATTCCGTTTTTGTCTTTTCTGGTGAGAGCTGGAATCGTTTTTGAATAAATCTGTCTGAAGTTCTGTCCGTCATCAGATACTTTGACCGTGACACCTGATGTTTCCATTATCCAGTCACCTTTCAGCACGTTGGTGTTGAATGTGATTTTGCTGAATTCTGTCGGCTCTTTCAAGTCGATGGTTGCGTCGAGGTCCTTTCCCTGGTATCCAAGCCAGCGTCCGGTCTTGTAATTTTTCTTTCCGGTCATTCCGTCTGTCAGCACAGCCCCACCCGTGAATGTATAGTTCTTGCTGGGGTTCTCTTTGAGTGTGACTGGTTTCGCCGTTGATTTGCTGAACGTCACATTTTCAGAGAAAACACGGCTTTTCTCTCCCTTCCGGATAACCACGGCTTTGATTCCGGTGCTTTCCTTGATGCGGATAGGACTTTCGTATTTGGGACTTGTCTCTGTCGGGTCACTTCCGTCCAGCGTGTAGTGGATGTTTCCTTCTCCTTGGGTTGCCAGTGTCACCACAACCTCGCCTTTGTCGGTGTCCGTTGTCACAGATGCCTGTATGTCAAATATATGTTTGGCATAATTGTATCCCAGTTGGTCGTACAGCTTGGTGAAGCGGACAAGTCTCGGCAGAAATTCCGCATAGTCCTTCTCTTTCTGCGTTCTCCACTGCACTTCGGCCAGTGCGCCGATGCGAGGCATCTCCATGTATTCCACATGTCTGAATGTAGGAATGTATTCAGTCCACAGATTTGCCTGCACTCCGATGATGTATTTCTGGTACTCTTCCGGTATTCCGTTCGTAGGTTCAAACGAGTAGACCTTTTCGACAGGCACATAGCCACCGATGGCCAGAGGTTCATTCTCTGTGTCGGTCGTCTGGTAGTAGTCGAGATAGAGATAGGTGTTGGGAGTCATGATGACATCATGTTTCATCTGTGCAGCCTTAATGCCTCCGTCCACACCTCGCCAGCTCATTACTGTAGCGTTCGGTGCCAGATTCCCTTCAAGTATTTCATCCCATCCGATGATATGCCGTCCCTTGCTTTCCACGAACTTCTCCATGCGCGAGATGACATAGCTCTGCAGATACTGTTCCGCCGTGTGGTTCTTGTCGCCGCGGATTCCTTCCGCCTTGATGCGCGCCTGGCATTTCGGACATTTCTCCCATCTTACTTTCGGGCATTCATCGCCGCCGATGTGGATGTATTCAGACGGGAAAAGGTCTATGACTTCAGCCAGCACATCCTCCAGGAACTGCATGGCTTTCTCATTGCCGGCACAGATCACGTCGTCCGAGATTCCCCACATGGTCCATACTTCGTACGGGCCTCCTGTACATCCCAGTTCAGGATAGGTGGCGAGTGCGGCCTGCTGGTGTCCCGGCAGGTCTATTTCCGGTATGATGGTGACGAAACGGTCCTGTGCATAACGGATGATGTCACGGATTTCATCCTGCGTATAGAATCCGCCGTAAGGAGTTCCGTCATATTTCCCGGAGTTGTGTCCGATGACGGTCTCTTTGCGCTGTGAACCTATTTTTGTGAGTTCCGGATACTTCTTGATTTCGATGCGCCATCCCTGGTCGTCTGTCAGATGCCAGTGCAGCGTGTTCATGTTGTGCAGAGCGAGCATGTCGATGAATCTCTTCACGGAGTCGGTCGTGAAGAAATGGCGTGATACGTCGAAGTGCAGGCCGCGGTAGGCGAAGCGGGGAGCGTCATTGATCTGTACAGCGGGAAGTTCCACCTGCATGCCTTGAGAGTTGGCCGGGATAGCCTTGCGCAGTGTCTGTGCGCCGTAGAAAACTCCGGCATGTGAGCCTCCGGCGATTTCGATGCCCTTTTCATTGACAGAAAGGCGGTATCCTTCCGGATTTTCGATACCCGAATCGACAGACAGGCTGATGGCCTTGCCGGCGTTTCCGGTTTTCACTTTCGGTTCCTTTCCGGTCGCGTCCTTGATGTATCCGGCCAGATAGCGGGCCACACGTTCCATCACAGTGTCTCCCTCCTGATAGAGGATGGGGGTGGAGGATTTCAGCACGAACGGTGCGCCGTCCTGTCTGTTCACTTCGTTCGGGAGAGGAACCACTCCGTAGTCTCCCTGCACTTTCGGGCCGCCTGAGCAGGCTGTCAGTCCTGCAACGGCCGCCAGCACGCAAGCATACTTTGTCAGTTTATTCATAGGTTAAAGAATTTGGTAAATAAAACAGGTATTATGAAATAAATAACAATCAAAGCTCAAATATACAAAATAAATTCAGAAACAAGGAAGAAAGGCGGAGAAGAATAAAAAAACAGCCCCGACTGGTTCAGAAGTCGGGGCTGTGATTAGGTTCAGATTATTCCCATTCGATTGTGGCAGGCGGTTTTGATGAGATGTCATAACATACGCGGTTCACGCCCTTCACCTTGTTGATGATGTCGTTCGACACCTTTGCCATGAATTCGTAAGGCAGGTGTGCCCAGTCGGCAGTCATCGCGTCTGTGCTGGTCACAGCGCGGAGGGCTACGGCACGTTCGTAAGTACGCTCATCACCCATCACGCCTACGCTCTGCACCGGCAGCAGAATCACGCCTGCCTGCCATACCTGATGGTAGAGCGCGGTTTCCTTTCCTTCGGCATCCTTTGTCTTCCAGTCTCTCAGCCCCTGGATGAAGATGTCGTCGGCATCCTGCAGGATGCGCACCTTCTCACGGGTGATGTCTCCCAGAATGCGCACTGCCAGTCCCGGTCCGGGGAACGGGTGGCGTGTAATCAGATGTTCCGGCATTCCGAGTTCGCGGCCCACGCGGCGCACTTCATCCTTGAACAGCAGACGCAGCGGTTCGCAGAGCTTCAAGTTCATCTTTTCCGGCAGGCCGCCTACGTTGTGATGGCTCTTGATGACCGTTCCCGTGATGGAGAGCGATTCGATGCAGTCCGGGTAGATAGTTCCCTGGGCCAGCCATTTCACGTCATGAATCTTGTGGGCCTCTTCATCAAACACGTCGATGAATCCTTTTCCGATGATTTTGCGCTTGCGTTCCGGTTCGGTCACGCCCGCCAGTTCCGTGAAGAACTTTTCGCTTGCATCCACACCGATCACGTTCAGTCCCAGACATTCATAGTCGTGCAGCACGTTCTTGAACTCGTTCTTGCGGAGCATGCCATGGTCCACGAAGATACAGGTCAGGTTCTTTCCGATGGCCTTGTTGAGCAGTACGGCAGCAACCGATGAGTCCACTCCTCCGCTCAGGCCGAGCACCACTTTGTCATTCCCCAACTGTTCTTTCAGGGCAGCCACAGTGGTTTCGATGAAGGAAGCCGCACTCCAGTCCTGTTTGCCTCCGCAGATGTCCACCACGAAGTTCTTCAGCAGCAGTGTGCCGTCTTCCGTGTGGAACACTTCCGGATGGAACTGCACTCCCCAGAGCTTCTCGTCTTTTGCCTGATAGGCGGCTACGGCCACCTTGTCGGTCGAGGCGATGATCTTGAAGTTCTCCGGGATGGCGGTGATGGTGTCTCCGTGGCTCATCCATACCTGTGAGTTTTCACGGATTCCCTTCAGCAGCGGATTCTCATGGTCGAACTTGCTCAGGTGGGCGCGTCCGTACTCACGGGTGTTGGCCGGTTCCACCTTGCCGCCGTTGGTGTATGCCATGAACTGTGCGCCGTAGCAGATTCCCAGAATGGGGTATTTGCCGCGGATGCCGTTCAGGTCGACCTTGAAAGCCTTCTCGTCATACACGGAGAAAGGGCTTCCCGAAAGGATGACACCGATGACCGACGGGTCGTCATGAGGGAACTTGTTGTAGGGAACAATTTCGCAATACATGTTCAGTTCGCGCACACGGCGGCCTATAAGCTGCGTGGTCTGCGAGCCGAAATCAAGGATAATGATTTTTTCCTGCATATTGTGTAATGTAAAAAATGTTCGTAATGGGTGCAAAGATACTCAGAAATATTCAGAAAAGCCACGCGCGGTTTTGATTTTATCCGAAAAAACTTCCTTCCGCCGTTTGGGGCATTTCCCCGGCCATGTCCTTCAGGCTTTCTTTCTTCATTCCAGACATGCGTCAAGGTCGCGTGTAAGCTGTTCTCTGTCGAGGTGTTGCCCGATGAACACCAGCTTGATCATGCGGTCCCCGTAGTTTTCGTCCCAGTCGCGCATCAGTCCGGGTTCCTGCTGCATGAGTCTGGCAAGGTCTTCTTCGGAAGCTGTGGCATACCATAATCCGGCCTCTTTCAACTGTTTCTGTGCGCCCGCCTGTTCAAACAGATACGACATGTCGCGGTTGTGGCTGAAGTAGCATACCCCTTTCGTGCGGATAATGTTCTGCGGCCATTTTGTAGCGATGAAGTGGTCGAGTTTGTGAATGTCGAATGCTGGGCGGCGATAATAGACAAATGTGCCGATGCCGTATTCTTCCACCTCTCCGCCTTCGGCATGATGGTGGTGGTGATGATGTCCGTGTCTTTCTTCCTCTTCCTCATGCTCATGGTGATGGTGTCCGGGGTTCTTCGCCTCGAGCTCCTCCTCTTCGGTTGCCTGCCGTTCGATTTCCCGGATCCATCCGGCGGAAGTGGCCGCCCGTTCAAAGTTGAACAGTCCTGTTCTGATGATTCTGTCCAGTTCCACGTTGGCATAGTCGCATTCGATGATTTCGGCTGCGGGCTGCAGTTTCCGGATGATTTGCCGGATGCGTTCCAGTTCCTCCGGTTCCACTTCAGACACTTTGTTGAGCAGGATGATGTTGCAGAACTCGATTTGCTGGATCACCAGATTCTCGATGTCTTCCTCGTCGATGTGCCTGCGTGTGAGGGCGTTCCCGCACGCAAATTCGCTCTGCATGCGGAGAGCGTCGACCACGGTCACGATGCAGTCCAGTCGGCATGTGCCGTATTTTGTGTATGCTCCTCCCAGTCTGGGAATGGAGCAGATGGTCTGGGCTATCGGTTCAGGCTCGCAGATGCCGCTTGCCTCAATGACGATGTAGTCGAACCGTTCTGTCTTCATCAGTTCGAAAATCTGTTCGATGAGGTCCGTCTTCAGTGTGCAGCAGATGCATCCGTTCTGGAGTGCGACCAGACTGTCGTCCTTTTTGTTGACGACTCCTCCTTTCTGGATGAGGTCCGCATCGATGTTCACTTCGCCGATGTCATTGACGATGACCGCGAACCGGATGCCCCGTTTGTTGGAGAGGATATGGTTGACCAGTGTGGTTTTTCCGCTGCCCAGATAACCGGTCAGGAGCAGTATTGGAATTTCTTTTGTTTTCATGTTCATCTATATTTTATGATAGAATTTGCTTTTTTCTGTTCCGTACTGCAAAAATACGGCTTATTTTCCAAGAATGTCCTTGTTTGTTCAAATTTATCCTTGTCGGCATACGGCCCTTTCATTTAGCTGTAGGGGCAATGGTGTATTGAAAAGAATGGCATGTGAAATGAATGCGCCGTGTTGTCGGAAGGGAACGGCCTGTCCTGTCGGAAATAACGGCTTGTTCTGTCGGAAGCAGCGGCTTGTTGCGGATGGAGCATGCGGGTGTTTTTTCGTTGTCATCTGTCTTCTGGATAGAGGTTATGTCTTGCATTTTGTTTTCAAATAGATTTTACATAGCTTTGTAATATCACTTCGTATTACAAAATTGTTAAGAAATTGTTCATTTAGTCAGTGATTATTTGATTTATGTCAATAAATGATATGTGTGTGGTGAATTTGTCGCGTGTTTGTTTTTATGTTTTCCAACATGTCGTTATCTTTGCATCGGTAAAAAGATAAAGCCCGGGCTAAACTAGATTTAAGGTTGTTTTTAGGTAAAAAGTTTTTAGGTAACAAGTAAAAATTAGGTATTATGAGAAAAATGGGTTTGACATTGGTTGCCGCTTTGGCGTTTTCAGTTTCAGCTTTTGCTGAGGGTGTGAAGGATAACAACGCTTCTGCAAATTGGGACGGTTCAATCAACAAGGCTAAACTGACCAAGTATCTGAAGTTGAACGGTGCTCAGGACGAAAAGGTGGCAGACATCTGTGACTTCTTCAAGGCAGAAATGTCACTTGCCAACAAAGACAAGGCAAACAAGTCTGAAAAGGTTCGCAATGCCGTTTATGGTAATCTGAAGCTGATGAAGGAAGCTTTGGACGCCGAACAGTATTCCAGCTATGTACGCCTGATGGCGATGACTCTGCGCAACAAGGGCATCGACGTGAATGTGGACAAATGATAGCCTGTAAAAGGGTTTCTATATTAAACGCCCCGGAAGCGGACCTCGCTTCCGGGGCGTTTTTCTGATATGCATGCCGCCTCCGTCTTTTCATTTTTTCTTCTTCAGCATCTCCTCCAGGCGGAGCAGCTCGTCGCGATATTGTGCCGCTTCGAGGAAATCGAGCTTCTTGGCGGCTTCCTGCATGAGTCTGCGCGTACGGCCGATGCTCTTTTCCAGTTGCTCTTTCGACATGTATTCCACAATCGGGTCGGCGGCGGCATGGAGAATGGGCATGTCGGTGTATGCTTTCGGTTCTGTCCTTTCCGGTTCCGGCTGTTTGGCGTTGATGTCCAGAAGGGCGTTCTCGCGCGAGCGGACAATCTGTTTCGGGGTGATGCCGTGCGCTTCATTGTATGCAAGCTGCTTCTCTCGCCGGCGGTTGGTCTCGTCGATGGTCTGCTGCATGCTTTCCGTAATATGGTCGGCATACATGATGACTTTCCCGTTCACGTTGCGGGCGGCGCGTCCCGCCGTCTGTGTGAGTGAGCGGTGGGAACGGAGGAAACCTTCTTTGTCCGCGTCCAGAATGGCTACAAGCGAGACTTCCGGGAAGTCAAGTCCTTCTCGGAGCAGGTTCACTCCGACAAGTACGTCATAGATTCCTTGTCTCAGGTCATCCATGATCTGTATTCTGTCGAAGGTCTCCACATCGCTGTGGATGTAGGTGCACCGCACTCCGTTGTTGAGAAGGTATTCCGTCAGCTCTTCCGCCATGCGTTTGGTGAGGGTGGTGACCAGCACACGCTCCTGGACTTCCGTGCGCTGCTGTATCTCTTCCATCAGGTCGTCTATCTGGTTGAGGCTCGGGCGGACTTCGATGACCGGATCCAGAAGTCCGGTAGGGCGTATGACCTGTTCGACGATGATTCCCTCGCTCTGCTGAAGCTCGTATTCCGCCGGGGTGGCGCTTACATAAATCACTTTCTTTGCCATTTCCTGAAACTCTTCAAACTTGAGCGGACGGTTGTCCATGGCGGCCGGCAGGCGGAATCCGTATTCCACCAGGTTGACTTTCCTCGCGCGGTCTCCTCCGTACATGGCACGGATTTGCGGAACGCTCACATGGCTTTCGTCAATCACTATCAGAAAATCCTCCGGAAAGAAGTCGAGGAGGCAATAAGGGCGTGTGCCGGGTTCCCGTCCGTCGAAATAACGTGAATAGTTCTCGATGCCCGAACAGTGCCCCAGTTCGCGGAGCATTTCCATGTCGTATGTCACACGTTCGTACAGGCGTTTGGCTTCCAGCGGTCTGCCGCTTTCTTCAAAGCGTGCCACCTCCTTGGTCAGATCGTCCTCTATCTGGTGCAAGGCACGGAGCGTGCTTTCTTTGGTGGTCATGAAGAGGTTGGCGGGATAGATTCTGTATTCTTCAAAGCTTCCGGTCCGGTGTCCGGATACGGGGTCGATTTCCTCGATCCCGTCAATCTCGTCATCCCAGAACATCACTCTCAGCACACTGTCCGTATAGGCCAGAAAAATGTCTACCGTATCTCCCTTCACACGGAAATTCCCCCGGTTCAGGTCAATGTCGTTCCGCACGTAGAGACTTTCTACCAGCCTGCGCAGAAATGCGTTGCGGTCCATCCGTTTCCCTTTCTTGATGTCGATGACGTTGTTGTAGAAGTCGGCGGGGTTTCCCATACCGTAGATGCATGACACGGATGACACCACAATCACGTCCTTCCGTCCGGAAAGGAGAGAGGATGTGGCCGCCAGACGCAGCTTGTCGATTTCTCCGTTGATGGCAAGGTCCTTCTCTATGTAGGTGTCGGTGGAGGGAATGTAGGCTTCCGGCTGGTAGTAGTCGTAGTAGGACACGTAATACTCCACTGCATTGTGCGGGAAAAAACGCTTGAATTCTCCATAGAGCTGGGCGGCCAGTGTCTTGTTGTGGCTCAACACCAGCGTGGGCTTGTTGACGTTCTTGATGACGTTGGCGATGGTGAACGTCTTTCCTGAACCTGTCACTCCCAGAAGGGTCTGGGCCGGTATGTGGTTCAGAACTCCCTCAGTGAGTTGGGCGATGGCTTCGGGCTGGTCGCCCGTAGGCTGGAAATCAGATATGAGTTCAAAGTTCATGGTGTTGGTTCTTGAATTGATTGGGCTGTAAAATTACATATAATTTCATTCTGTCCTTTGGAAGCCTGTCCAAAATTTCCGGGCTGGAGGTACGGGGGCCTTTCCGGGATGTCCGCATTCCGGCGGAGCGCAGGAAGTTTTCGTTAAAAAAATGTGCATCAGTTGTATTATTCGATGGAAAAGCGTACTTTTGCACGACTATTCTAACTATGCAGACTGATATGAAAAGATACATAATGGCAGTTCTGCTTTTCGCCGGACTGCTGAGTTCGTGCGGAGAGTATAATAAGGTGTTGAAGACAACGGACTATGAATATAAGTACGAAGCGGCCAAGAGTTATTTCGCCAAGGGGCAGAACTCGCGCGCGGCGACTATCCTTGAAGAGATGATTCCCATCCTTAAAGGAACGGCCAATGGGGAGGAGTCTCTCTATATGCTGGCGATGACCTATTACAATCAGGGGGATTTCGTGACGGCTTCGCATTATTTCAACACTTATTATACGACTTATCCGCGCGGTACCTACACCGAACTGGCGCGTTTCTTCTGTGGCAAGGCACTGTTCCTTGACACGCCGGAACCCCGCCTCGACCAGTCGAGCACCTACAAGGCCATCAGTGAACTCCAGATGTTCATGGAGTATTTTCCGGCCAGTTCGCGTAAGGATATTGCGCAGAGCATGATTTTTGAACTTCAGGACAAGCTCGTGGAGAAGGAATATCTTTCGGCGAAGCTGTATTATGATTTGGGATCCTATTCCGGAAACGCTTCCTACAGCAGTACGGGAAACAATTATCTGGCCTCCATCATCACGGCGCAGAATGTGCTGAACGACTATCCTTATACCAAGATGCGTGAGGAACTGATGATTCTGATTCTGCGCGCCAAGTATCACATGGCCAAGGAGAGCGTGCTTGAAAAGAAGGAGGACCGTATGCGCGAGACGGTGGACGAGTATTATGCCTTCATCAATGAGTTCCCCGAAAGCAAATATCTGAAGGAGGCTGAAGACATTCACAAGGATGCCAGCCGGTATGTGACCGGAGAAAGTGACATATATGCAGAATAACAAAACAATACTTTAACTGAATAGAATTATGGATTACAAAAAGACAAATGCTCCTACGAACACGGTGACCCGCAACCTGATGGAACTCTGTGAAGACACGGGGAACATCTATGAAACGGTGGCCATCATCGGCAAGCGTGCAAATCAGATTGCGGCTGAGATGAAAAATGACCTCTCGAAGAAGCTCCAGGAATTCGCTTCCTATAATGACAATCTGGAAGAGGTGTTCGAGAACAGAGAGCAGATTGAAATCTCACGTTATTACGAAAAGTTGCCGAAGCCGACTTTGATCGCTACTCAGGAGTATGTCGAAGGGAAGGTATATTACAGAAATCCGGCCAAAGAGAAAGAAAAACTTCAGTAAGACATGATACAGAGAATACAAAGCGTCTATCTGTTTCTCGTGGCTGTCCTGATGATTGTGACGGCAGCTTTGCCGGTAGGCACTTTCTATACGGACACTTCCCTTTATGAGATGACCAATCTTCATTATACGCTTCCCGACGGGACGCTGGACTATGCGCCGTGTGTGCTTTGTGTGTTGCTGGCTGTGGAGGCTGTCGTTGCGGTAATGACCATTTTCCTTTACCGGAAGCGGATGCGCCAGATTCGTCTGACCGTATTCAACACCATTGTGCTGCTTGTCTATTATGTGGCTGCGGTCTGTTTCATTGTCTTTGCGGAGGGGCAGGATGACAGCGGTTTCGTGCCTTCATGGTCGCTTTGCCTTCCGCTGGTGTCCGTCATTCTCAACTGGATGGCTATCCGTGCCATTCATAAGGACGAGATGCTGGTAAAATCATATGACAGGCTCCGTTGACGCGGATATGTGTCCGGACTGTATTGTCATTCTGTCTTCTATGAAATGCCTGTGTGCGCCATAGAAGACAGAGTGACATTTTTTTTGCCTGTTTTTCTTGCGGTCTGCATTATTTTTGTACATTTGTGGACATGAACGTTTTGGACAACCGGATTTTATGAAGATACATCATGTGATATGCATATTGTTGTTCCTGTGCGGACTGGTGTCGTGCGGAACCGTCCAGACAATCGCTTTTGAACAGCTTTGTCCGGCTGAGGCCAGTTTGCCGGAACAGATCAGGACGGTTGCGGTGGTCAACAACATGCCGTCCGTTCCGGTGGCGAAGAGCGGGCAGGCCACGTTCGGATTGCTGAACGCTGACGGGAAAGCCGTGGCGGAGGCACTTGCGGTCACGCTTGCCGATTCCAGGTATTTCAGCAGCGTGTTGATTTGTGACTCTGCCTTGAACGATATGCGGGCCGAAGGCACGGGATATCGCGCGCTTTCGCATGAGGAGATAAGGACATTGGCAGAACAGTTGGGGGTTGACGCGGTTTTTTCATTGGATAGGGTGTTGGTGCTGAATGAAAAGAAGGAGGTGGAATATCCGGGGCTGGCAGAACCGTGGCCGGTTGCCGTGACCAAAATAACGTCGGTGCTGAATATATATGCTCCGGTCCGTGAGAAGGCATTGCGGACCGTTGTCGCGGCTGACAGCGTGGAGTGGGACTGGAACCTGCTTCCTTCCGACAGGATGTTGCTGAAAGAGGCGGCGGCCATTTCGGCGGAAAGTCTGGGGCGTTGTCTGGTGCCCTACTGGCAGCAGACGGAACGGCTTTATTATGCGGGGGGATGTGTGGAGATGCGTGACGCTTCGGTCTATATAAAAGAAGGTGACTGGCAGGGTGCATACGATTTGTGGCTGTCGGTGTTTGAAGGACGGAAATCGGAGAAGATGAAGGCGCATGCGGCATTGAATCTGGCTGTGGCGGCGGAGATGCTCGACAGACTTGGAGAGGCAGAGCAGTGGCTTGACAAGGCGAAACGGTATGTCGGAGAGGGCTCCGAGGAGGAAATGGTGTGGAAGTACAGTTCGGCGCGTCTGGCGGAACGGATGAAGAATTATTCTCATCTGAAAGTCCAAATGGGACGTTTTGGAAACAATTTGTAGAAATAATTCTTGCGGGTGACATTTTTTTTGTACATTTGGGTATGAAAAAATGTAGCTTATGAATATGAATGAACAATCATATGCTGCAATCGCTTCCGCGTTCCGGGAGGCGGTCGGCAGGTATGCAAACGGGGAAGAGAATTCGGCGGTGACGGACATCCATGTGCAGCCGAGTTCTGAAAGTGGAGAACTTGTCATTTTCAATGATGATGACGAAGAGTTGGCGCGCACCGTCATTGATGAGTGGGTGGACTATGATTCCGATGATTTCTATAAGGTGGTGGAGCCGGTTCTTCGGGGGGCACTTTCCGCACTGAAGGAGGAGGGGGCTTTTGAGGGGCTTTCACTGATGAAGCCTTATTCGTTCGTGCTTGTTGATGACGAGAAGGAGACCGTCGCTGAACTTCTTCTGATGGATGACGACACGCTGTTGCTCGACGGGGAACTTCTGAAAGGTCTGGATGAAGAGCTTGATGCCTTTCTGAAGGATTTGCTGGAAAAATGATTCATTAAGATATTTGTGCCATGGGGGAGCGCATAACATTCCGTCGTAACGAGGGACTCCGGTGTGTCAATCCGCGCTGGAGGGGGAATCCGAATGTGAACGGGAGATTCTTCAACCGTCAGCATCGGTGGAGGCCCGGAATGGGGAGTGTGCTCAAATGGCGTTTCTCCCCCAATCCTCAGCGCAGGGAAAAACGCATGGTCAAATGGAATCCGAAAGTGAATTATCTGACTTCGCTCGACAGGGTGGTGGGTAATTCGTTGATCTGGCTGGGACATAACTCGTTTTTCCTTCAGCTTGGTGGAAAACGTTTTATGATTGACCCGGTTTATGGCAGCATTCCTTTTGTGAAGCGTCGCAGCCAGTTTCCTGCCAATCCTTCCATTTTCCGTAACATTGATTATCTGCTTGTCAGTCATGACCATTTTGACCACCTGGACAAGCCAAGCGTGGAAATGCTGGTAAAAGACAATCCGCAGATGAAGCTTTTCTGTGGCCTGGGCACAGGGGAACTGATCAAGGGATGGTGTCCCGGTCTGGAAACGATAGAGGCCGGATGGTATGAGCAGTATGTGGACGGGGATTTGCGTCTCACGTTCCTTCCTGCCCAGCATTGGAGCAAACGCGGGGTGAGCGACGGAGGTCTGCGCCTGTGGGGTGCTTTCATGATTCAGGCGGACGGTATCACCATCTATAATAGTGGAGATACGGGGTATGCCGCACATTTCCGTGAGTTGCCGGAACTTTTTCCTCATATTGATTATTGTATGGTCGGCATCGGTGCCTACAAGCCTCGCTGGTTCATGAAGCCTAATCACATTTCTCCGTACGATGCTCTTACCGCATCGGAAGAGATGCATGCCCGTGTCACGGTCCCGATGCATTATGGTACTTTCGACTTGTCGGACGAGCCTTTGTTTGACCCGCCCCATGTGTTTGCGGCCGAGGCCAGAAAGCGGAACATTCCGGTAATCATTCCGGAGCTGGGGGAAATCGTGAAACTTCAGCGGCTGAGATGACGGGTGTCTCCCGTCTGGAAATTGCTGTCCGGGCGATGTGTTTTTGGGGGAACATCCACCGTTTTTGGAGTGATTGGCGAATTGTCTCCGAAATTTGAAATGATTTTTTCTTCTTGACGAATAATCTGCAGACAAGCGTGTCTGGAATGCCTTCTGAGGGTATTAATGAATAATTTTTATATGTTTCTTGCATGATTTTTATAAAACCCTTCTGTTAAAATTCTATACATTTGTGGAAAATTGGTTGATATGGGATGCCTTTCGGGACATGACATGCCAGCCAAGAGTGTGAGTAATTATCCTTAATTTAAAACTGAGAAAAACAATGAAATCAGATTCATTAAGACAAAATCCGAAATGGATTGCGTGGATGGCATGCACGGGTTTCATGGCTTTTTCTCCTTTTGCGGCGACGGCGGCCGGCTCCGTTTCGGAGGTTCAGGCTGTCCAGCAGCAACAGACAATAAAAGGTATTGTCGTTGACGCGACGGGAGAAGGCGTAATCGGTGCGAGTGTGGTTGTGGAAGGTACCACAATCGGTGTTATTACAGATTTCGACGGCAGGTTCTCGCTGCCGGTTCCCAAAGGGGGAAAAATCAAGATTTCTTTTATTGGGTATAAGGAGCAGATCATTACCAAGTACAGTCCGAACCAGGAACTGAGGGTTGTAATGGAGGATGATTCCCAGTTGCTGGGTGAAGTGGAGGTCGTGGCCTACGGTTCGCAGAAGAAGGTGACGATTACGGGTGCCATTTCATCAATGAAGGGAGACGATTTGCTGAAGACTCCGGCGGCTTCTCTCTCGAACGTGCTTTCGGGACAGGTGACCGGTATTTCGTCTGTGCAGTATTCCGGTGAGCCGGGTGCCGATGCCGCCGACCTGTATGTGCGTGGTATCGCCACATGGAACAATGCGGCTCCGCTGATTCAGGTGGACGGTGTGGAACGTGAGTTCTCGCAGATCGACCCGAACGAAGT
>CALUIZ010000044.1 GCA_944320815.1 uncultured Phocaeicola sp.
TTAGGCCTGTGGCTAGCGTTCATCCTGAGCCAGGATCAAACTCTTCACTGTAGAATATCTTGTATAATCTTTCTCTGGCTTCATGGGAACCCGCGGGCCCCTCCCATAAGGGAGGGGCCGCCTCTCTCTTCTTGTATCCTAATCCTTTCAATGATCTCTTCGTTCAGTCTCGCCCCGGGTCATCCCCGAAAGCGAGTGCAAAGGTACGAACTTTTTCCGAACCGGCAAGAGAACGCACACTTTTTTTGAGGAAAAATGTGATGTCAACACGAAAACGGCTGAAATACAGCATTATACCGGAAAAGAAAAGTCATGAGGAGGGAAAGAAAACGGAAAAGGGACACATTTATTTATATATATAAAGGCGAAAGCCAAGTCACTTCAGGGAAAACTACCCGTTGTTTTTCCTGAAGGAACGGGCAAGACAGGGTCAGGCAACGGGGTATCCGGCCGGCACCACAAGGACACTCAAATCCCGTGAACAAAAAAATGCCATCCCAGGGAAGCCCAAAGACAAAAGAGGCCCCCCAGAATGGCTATTCATGTTAAAAAAATCCGCAGAAACACCGTCTCCAGCCTAAAAACATCAATCAAACTTCCAATAAACCACGTAACGTTGGCGATGGACATCATACAACGGTGCCAAAATCTGCCCCTCTGCAGTCTCGAACTCCAGAGATTTCCCCATACGTCTCAAATTCTTCCCCGGATGTTTTTCATCCCACTTTAAAGTAACAGGCAGATTCTCCGGAATATGATAGTCATAAGTGTAATAATCATTATATTTCAACGGGTCAGAATATGGAGCAGGCGATTCCATTCCCTTTGTGCCTAATTTCCCGGCAAGCACGACAGGCCCGTAGAGCAACGCCGCAATTTTCGGAGAATCAGGTGCAGGCTCCAAATAGAAATCCATCGGATAAGTCACCTCCACACAGTCACCGTTTTTCCATTCCCGTTCCAGCACGATATATGAACCCGGAGACTGGCTAATCCTCTTCTTTTTTCCGTTGACACAGATTTCAGCCTTTCCGCTCCATGAGGGATAACGCAAATAAATGGCGGTACGGACAGGACGTTCCGCCGAAACAGAAATCCGCACTGTACCGCTTTCAGGGAAATCAGTATCTTGCCGCACAGTCATCCCTTTCTCTCTCCAGTTCAGCACAGAAGGGATGAACAGATTGACAAACAACCCACTACGATTATGATAATAAATACCCTCAGCATATTTGGCATGACTTTCAAAGCCACTTCCCACACAACACCAGAACGACTTGTCCGGTGTACTGTACACCTTATGCGCTCCGGCCTTCAGCGGAAGAAAATAAGCCACCATCCCCGTCTTCGGATCCTGCTGGCCAAGAATATGATTATACAAGGCACGCTCATAATAATCTGCCACTTTTGGCGAAGCATTCCAGCAAAACAGATGCCGGCTCAGTTTCAGCATGTTGTAAGTGCAACACGTCTCACCCGTATATCCGCTGATATGCCTTGAGAATTGCTCCGGATTAAAATAATGTTCCTTGTCGCTGCTGCATCCGGGTGCAAAAGTATGCCGTTCAATCATTGTGTTCCAGAAAAACTCGCAGAGTTCCCCACTCTCTTCATCTCCCGTCAGTTCATAATTGCGTGCTTCCGCCAACACTTTCGGGATAAAAGTATTGGTATGTTTGGTGCCCAAATCATCCCTTCCCTCCTTCAACGGGTCAATCACTTCATTATGATAGAAGAAACGGGCCAGCCAGCGATACCGTTCATCACCGGTCAGGGCATACAAATTGTAGAAAGATTCATTGATTCCTCCAAACTCGTTGCGTATCATCTTGCGGCGAACCGGCTCTTCCAAAGAATGCAGCTTGGCATAAGCCCAGTCACCCATTTTCCTGACCACCTCCAAAGCCTGAGAATTATCAGCATACAGATACTGGTCAATCAGTCCTGAAAAAATCTTATGAAGCGTATACCAGGGAGCCCATACGCTCGTACCACGGATGTTCCGGTTTATCAGCTCTTCAGGGAAAGCACTCAAATACCCGTCAGCATTTGCCTTCTGGACCTCCGCCAGTCCGGCCACCAGACTATCCCCCTTCAACTTGAACACTTCACTTCCCGTTGCGGCATACATCAGTGAATAGGCAGAAAGAAGATGTCCGGTCGCATGTCCGCGCAGTTCACAGTCGAGCGACTCCCATCCTCCCAACTTCTTTACTGTCATATATCCCCCCTCACGACCGGCATAAACGCCCGCTGTGGTACGAAAACTATGCAGCAACTGATTCACCCCGATGGACACCATCCAAGCCGAATCACGTTCCAGATTCTCCCTGAAACGCCCCGGCAGAAAACGGATATCCTTCAAGTCAAAGCATTCCGCTTCAAAAGCGACTTCATTCTTCACTGAAAACTTTTCCGGAAACAGCCCGGGATAAACCGACTGGGCAGAAACCGATGACACGCATGCACATAAAGCAAACGATGACAAAACACTTTTAAGACTCATAAATCTCCTCTATCTCTAATGATATAAAAACTTCTTTCCACAGGCTCGGCAGTCATCACCTTCCCTGCCAGTCCATATTGCCAGGCCACCACAGTCACCTTCACCGGATACCTGGCCCGGAGAGGAACCTTTTTCAAGAACACTTTACCGTCCCTGATTTCCGCCGGCCCTTCCTTCACATAATAACACACGGGCAAGCCACAGTCCGACCGGGCAGAAAGAGGAACAGATTCCGTCCCCTCCTTCACATCATCCAGCCCCGGAAAAAGAATGTGCTGCCTTTTCCCCGAACGGTTGCGATAAGGAATTTTCATGACAAGCTGCTGCACGGCACTCTTATAGTGCTTGTCGCCATCCTGACTGGCAAGCAGCCAGATTTCGTTTGTACGGCGCAGATTATGCATACCCATCCGATAGAAACGCACTGCAAACGTAGAGTCGTCCACTTTCTCCACCGGTCCGCAAATGCGGTCGATCCGTATCTTTCCCGCCGCATGTCTGTCTGAAAAAGAAGTCCGGGAGGAATCGACGAACACCCCTTTCACATGAAATGTCAACCCGTCTTCCTCGGGACGGAAATCCATCACAACACCCGCATGAAGCTTCGGGTCGTATTCCAACAGACTGTCATTCCGGACAATGCCAAGATACTGCATCCTCTTCCCTCTCGATGCCTTGTAACGGGCCTCGGTCAGTTCCGCCATTTCCCGGTCGAAATACCAGAAAGCATCATGCCTGTCTCCCCGATATGAAACATAAGGGGCAGGTTTTGCCCTTTTCACCCCATCGGCCCGCCAGCGTTCAGCCAGCCACCCGTCTCTGACATCTACCGGCTTCAGCTTCACCGGAACATCCAGAGGCTGTTCCGACGGATAACGACGCTCCAATGACTTTCTCAAGAAGAGGGCGATATAAGAAGCCGTTTCTTCGGATATATCAAAATGTCCCCGCCCTGCATCACAGAGAAACGAGATACAGCTCTCCGGATACATCATCCGGAAAGCCAAAGCCGGATTGACCCTTGCTTCCCACCATTCATATTCCCCTTCAACCATCAGACCCGGAATCCCGTCAATGTTGCGTGTCCTTCCCCATTCCAGATTTTCACGCCCATAGCCGCAAAGATTCGTTCTGGGCGCATCGCCATGATAAGAGACTATGGCCAATGTGCGTTCAGGATTCCATGCAGCAAAATTCCACGGATAAGTGGCCATGGCCGAATGTCCCAAAGGCACAACCGGCACATATTTCAGTTCCGCATATCCGCTCACTTCAGCCAACTCGCCCATCATCGCATCAAAGGCTTCCTGTACCCCGGTATCCACATTCCACTGCTGGTCAAGCCCCGGAGTAATCCAAACCAACGCAATTCCCGACTTTTCCAGTTCCGCGCGAAAAGAAGGCATTTCAAAAAGAGTTTCTTCTGTCATGTTGTGCTGCCCCACCACGACAGCCTTCACCTGCCGGCAGGAAGGCGGAATCCAAAGAAACGCACGCGGACAGTCATCAGTCTCGGGAGAAACCATTCCACGCACAACCACAGACCACTGCCACTCGGCAGCCGGCATCACACATATGCCACACAAAATAAAGACAAACAGACAAACCAACTTTTTCATAAACAATTCTACCGATAAATCCATAACTTCAATGAAACAAGCTCTTTCTTAAATAAATACGCACCTAGACTAAATTTACTCAATCCGGTACACTTTTTCTTCAAAACAACTATCTTTGGAAAACTATATTAAAGAAACGCCACATGAAAACATCCATCTTTATTCTTGTTGCCTGCATGGCAGTCCCCGCTTTTTCACAAACCCGGAAAGAAAAGCAAGCAGCACGGGAAGAGATTGTGCAGAAAGCAATCAATGCCGGAAACTTCCAGATAAAAGTCAATTACATGATCCCCGCAAAAGGACCCGGCCGAGCACTCACTACCGATTATTCACTTACACTGCGGAACGACTCGCTCACCTCCTACCTTCCCTATGCAGGACGCGCATACAATATCCCTTACGGAGGAGGAAAAGCACTGAACTTTGAAGCGCCAGTCGGAAAATATCAAAAGAAAACCAGAAAAAACGGGGACACAGAAATTACGGTCAAGCTCAAAAACGAAGAAGACTCATACATCTATCGCCTGACCATATCCAAAGACGGAAGTGCATGGATTTACATACAGCCCACTCAGAGACAAGGAATCTCATTCAGCGGAAAGATGGAAACAAATGAGGGGAAAGACCGCTGAAGCCACAGAACAGATTGCACAGAAACAAGAGGACTGTCTAATAAAAAAGAGGCTGCCCCATTTTTCTATTTTGAGGCAGCCTTCAAACCTAATAATGTAAAACGTCACTCCTGATAAAGCATCAGCGTTCCCCATCCCAACTGGTCGAACGCACCGCTGTTCGCTCCATAACGGGCATCACCGGAACCGCCTTCGGGACGCATCTTGTCTGCCAACTGCTTGGCATACTTGTAGCCGCTTCCCAAACCTTTTGTTCTGGCATAATGATTGTAAAGGATTTCCCATCCGGGACGCACCTCTCCATGTCCGCTCTGCTCGTCACCTGCAGGCATCTCATGAACGGCACCATGCTTCGTGTCCCGGCATCCGCATCCCGGCTGACAATATTCGTATACAGTAAAAGGCATCTGGTCCATCGAATTGATAACCCATGCACCCTGTTCATTCGCATTATCCGTCCCGTCCTTCAGATTACAGAGGGCCACATACTCACCCATCTTCATCACCGCATTGTCGTTCGCCGCAAAGAAATCAAGCTGATCGACATCTTTATTAAACTGATAAAGCGTGTAGGCCATCTGGCAAAGATTCGCTGTAACCGCCAGCGACATCTGGGCATGGCCCTGGTCACGTCCGCTTTCCTGATTCTGCAGAATTTTCTCTCCGCTTCCAAGCGGGTCATCAAACTCTTCACCGGGCATCAGCTTTCCGATGCATCCGTTACCCCTGTTGTCCGCATGAAAATAATTGACCACAAAATTCACCATGTCATCGTTCTCCGTCAGAATCCCGATAGCCAGATAAGAGCACATGTTCACCAAATCCCAGTTCGACCAATAGTGGTCAATGCAGACATCCGGATTTTCATGGTCAAGAAATTCCTTGTTCTTGGAAGCGAACACATTCACCATCCATGTCTTGAAATCATTCTTGTCCTGTTCCGTCCATCCGTCATAAGTCTGCATGATTTCGGCAGCATTGGCAAAAGTATAACCCTGCGCACCGGCCGCCAGCATCTGATTCGCGTCATTCGACGTAATCCCCTGACACACATCAGCCCAGGCATTCATTATTTCCACCGACTTATCACCATACTGCGCATCGCCTGTAAGTTTCCAGAGCATAGCAGTCTGATAAGCTGCGGCAGCATCCCGCATTGCATACGCATAATTCTCGCTGCTCACTCCCGTTCCTTCCGGGTCACCCCGCACAATCCACTGCTGTGGCTCCGCCTGACGCCCCAAAGCGGCATAAGGACTGTTCTTCAAATTCTGAAACTCATCTTTCACTGCCTGTGGAGCTGTCCCGTCATCCAACATTGTCTTCACCCGCGTGAAGTCCGCATCGCTGAACATGGCGCAAGGATGTGTGTAAGTGTATTGAGCCTCCACTGCCGGCTTTTCGGGCATCGTCAAATCCACCGTGCCGAACTCATTTTCACGGCAGGACACGAGCACTGCCAAAAGCAGTGCCGCACCCATAGTCTTAGTCATTATATTCAGTTTCATAAATCAATCGTCTTTTAATTATTTAATTACTTCGAAAGTCAAGCCGTCTACATCTTCTATATAATTCTGTACGTCTTTGACTGTCTTAAATGTCTGTACCCAATAAACATTGAATATCACTTTCTCCGAAGGATTAGTTGTCGCTATATCCGCATATTTAAACTGGAATGTAGTAAATTCTGCAACGGATGAGGTCGGCAACAAACCTCCGGTAGCAAAATTCTGGGTAGACAAATCATAAATAAACACGTGACTTCCATCGCTACACTTGTAATCATGCGCCCATTTATTATTGCTTCCTCCGACATTTCCTGAATATTTGTTACCATCGCATGAGCCGGAAGTATCGAGATTTATATTACATCCCGTAACTTCATCCCTGTCGCGTACATCTTCCATACGTACAGCCACCACAGGATAATTGCCTGCATGCAACCATGTCTTAGAAGTCAATGCCTTAAAATCAGCACGCTGTTTTGCACTGGCCGAATTAGGGACTATGGCCATATACCCTTCTTCCCAGTTATATTCGCTGGCCGCATATTGAGTGTTCGCACCCCACGTCACATTATTTTCATTATGGAACAGTTCGCGAATCAGTCCGGCAGCCAGATTCAGCTTGACTGAAGATGACTCTCCGGTGGCAGGACAAGAAGCTGTGATCGTCACATCGCCGAACACACCATTCTGGTTGAACGTAACCACACCATCCGCAACGGTAGCTATTTCCTCATTGCTGGAAGTCCATTCTATCAGAGAAGTCGTACATTGTGCCGGAACTGTCGTATACTCCAATGTCAGTGCCTTGTCTGCAATCGCACAATAATAACCGTTATCCACAGAGTAAGCCTGGTCAATGGTCACTTTTTCCGGCTCTACCATCTGGTTGACTGTAAGTTCTTTCGTTCCATACACCTGCGAACCATCCAAGGAAGTCGCGGTAATGGTGACAGTGGCCTGTATGTCATCATTCACGACACCGGTCACCAGACCATTTTCATCCACAGTAGCTATTCCTTCATCCGAACTTGACCAACTTACCGTCTTATAAGTGGCATTCTCAGGCAGAATCTTAGCTGTCAGCTGCAACGTCTCACTCGCATAAAGTTCGTCAGACTCCGATTCGATGCGGATACTTTCAGCCTGCACCATTGTATTCGACACCACCACACGTATGTTTGCAAAGATACCGCTTCCGGAATGAACCCCTTCAGGAGCTACCTGAACGACGGAAGACGTCAGTCCGTTTCCTTCAACAGCCGTTACAAGTCCATTTTCAACCGTAGCCACACCGGGATTGGTCGAAGTCCACACGACATCCGGGAATGTCACGTTTTCCGGTGTCAGGACATATGCCAACTGCACCGTTTCTCCCTTGAGCATCGGCAGCACATCAGCTCCCGTCTCCTCATCTTTATACACCAACTGCTGTACCTCCTCCGGCAACACCAATTCAACGGAAGAAGGAACGACGGCAGCCGTCAAATCAGACATCTCGTCATCGTCTTCACAAGAAGACATTGCCATTGTGGAAACAATCGCCACCAGGCAACCGAATCCATATTTCATGAAATGCTTCATATTCTTGAGTTATTTCCTAATAAACTGATTAATATAAATATTCAGACTTCCACATCACCTTTCCCGTCCACCGCATATCTCCTCATGGTACGGAGAAAAGTCAAATGCAGATATTCCGCCTTTAGTTATTTCCCCATCCCGGATTCTGACCCAGTTCCGGATTCAGCTGCAACTGGTCGGAAGGCAACGGATACAGATAGTTCCGTTCGTTCCATGTCCGATTGTTGTAAAGAATAATGCACCCGTCTCCGTTCAGTTGTCTTGACTGGTCAGCCCAGTTGTTCTCAAACCATGTTCCTGTAAACAATACACCCAACTGGTCCTGCGGCATTTCTGTTCCGGCAGTAGCCCAGCGTTTCAGATCGTCAATCCGGAAGCCTTCCATAATCAGTTCGACCGTACGTTCACGGCGAATCTCTTCACGCATAGAAAGACCGTTGTTCTCTACAAAAGCATTGCTCAGTTTCGGCATATCCGGATTGATACGCTGACGGACCAGGTTCAACGACATGTCCAAATCCGAATCAGAAATAGTTCCGTTCAATTCATAAGCGGCTTCAGCATAGTTCAACAAAACCTCTGCATAACGGATGACCGGATAGTCCATCGACTCATAGCTGTCCGTCACCTGACGTTCTACCGCCCACTTGTAAGGACGATAGCCACTGTTGGAACGCACATTGGCGATACGGGCAACCGACAAATCGGCATCAGTCCATGCCGTGCGCGCCGTTTTACTTTCATTGTCCCAGAAAGACTGACCGTTCTGAAGGAAAGTGTTCCCCATACGGTTATCCCTGTTCTGAAATTCGTCTGTCGGATTCACATAACCCTTGAACTGCGATGACTTTCCAATGGGAAGTCCGTCCGCACAAAGATACATGTCGGCCAGTTTGCGTGTCAGCCAGCAAGAACCTTCCAGAACGGCATGCGTAATGTTCAGACTCAACTTGTCGCCGTTACGATGACGGTGCGCCAGAATATACTCCGGATTGTCCGTTTTGGAAAGATTGGCCGGATTGCACTGCACTCCATCTTCCAGAATGAACATATAACGATAGCTTTCGTTTCCCAGCGTTTCATTATAGAACAGATGATATTTCCCGCTTCCAATCACTTCCGCTGCCGCATTCTTGGCAATGGTCAGCAATTCCGTACTGCGTTCCGTATTGTCTGTAGCAGTCGCTCCGTTTGTATGGAACTTCTGCCATGTCCCTTCGTAAAGAGCCACCCGGGAAAGCATGGCCTGAGCAGCCGACTTCGTGAGCCGCCCTGCTTCTCCGGCCGTTTCCGGCAACAGTTCAGCCGCATCCTGCAAATCCGTGATAATCTGGTCCACCACTTCTCCGCGGTCATTGCGCGGCCCATAAAGCTCCGGCGAATCAATATCCAGCGGCTTGGTCAGCAGCACAGCGTTACCCCAAATCTGCACCAATTCGAAATGCAGATATGCACGGAAAAACTTCGCTTCTCCTACAGGCACCGCAATGGCTTCCTGATCACCGAAACCCTCGGCACGGTTCAGCAACAGATTGGTATAATAAATACGCTTGTACAAATTGGTATAGTTTGCATCCTCGCTCGGGATAGAATTCGTTCCCTGGCTGTACACATTGACTGATGACGTGGCCAGCAAATCAGAACGATAGTCGCTGTGCGGACCGTCACTGAACGCGTTGCCATAAGTGGCTGTTCCGGAAAGGTTGAAGTCGCGCGTCCATCCATAGAACTGGTTCGCGAACAACTGAAAGTTTTCAGCTTTGTTCCAAACCAGATTGTCTCCCATCTGTGCCTGCGGATCCAAGTCCAGACAAGACTGGGCAAACAGTCCAAACAAAGGGAAGCAGGCTATTGTAATATATTGTTTTACTTTCATATTGGTATCTTTTAATTTAATCAGAATGTAATGTTGGCACCGAATGTCAGGGAACGTGTGAAAGGATACCTCGACAATCCGGAAGCGTCGCGTTTGGCTTCAGGGTCCCATCCGTCTGTAATCCTCGTCTTCTCCCAAAGGTCAGCTCCCGTTACATACAGACGTACGGCCTGCAGGCATTTTGTCTTCTTCAGCAGCTTGGAATCGAACGTGTATCCCAAAGTGACGTTTTTCAGACGGCAGTAACGCCCGTCTTGAGCAGTCAGCGAAGATGCCTGATAATTGTAGTTGTTGATATTGCTTTCATTCGTGTACGGGGCATAATAAGCGTCCGGATTTTCCGGGCTCCACACATTACCGATAGATGCGGTCGTGGTGTTTGTATAATTGGCACGGAAAGGCACCGTCACATTGTCTATATCACGATAAATGAAGCGATTGGCCGAACCCTGGAATATCACGCTCAGGTCAAATCCTTTCCAGGACACACCCGCATTGATTGAATAGGAAATTTCCGGAGTGTCACTTCCCAGATAGATGTAATCTTTCTCATCAAGCACACCGTCGCCGTTTTCATCGCAATACATGTTGTCACCCACACGCAAATTGCTTGGCATCCCAATGGCGTTGGTCTCGTAATATTTTGCAAGATAAGCTTCCAGCTGCTCTTCGTTCTGAATCTTTCCGCCATAACGGAGACCGAAAATGGAATTCAGCGCATATCCCTGCTGGGTCTTGGCATAACCGGACTTAAGGACGGTAGTACCGCCAAAATCAGTCAGTTCATTGCGGGCAAAAGTCAATGTACCGCCCACATAATAGCTTACATCACCGATTCTGTCACGCCAGGTAGCCTGTCCCTCATATCCCCAGTCTTTAAACTTACCGGCATTGGAAGTAGGTGCGTCGTCGCCCAATACAGCCGGATAAGTAATTTCGACCAGCATGTTGTCGTTTTTCTTCAAGAATGCTTCCACCGTACCGGTAAGCCGTCCGTTCAGGAAGCCGAAGTCAACGGCAATATTGTAATTCTTGATGCGTTCCCAGTTACGTGCGTTAGATACCAGCTCCCCATTGGTGGCAAGATAAGAAAGCAGACCGGAACCTACATAAGCTCCATTGCTTGCTGTAAGATTATACAACTGCACACCGTCATAATTGTTGATGCCGCTCTGGTTACCCATTTCTGCATACGATGCACGAAGCTTCAAGTCGTTCAGCCATTCCACATCCTGCATGAAAGCCTCCTGTTTCAGACGCCATCCGGCAGACATACCATAAAAGAATGCCCAACGGTTTCCCGGACGGAATTTGGAAGAACCGTCATAACGACCGTTCAGTTCCAGCAGATAACGGTCCGCATAATTGTAATTGAAACGTCCATAGAATGAAAGGTTGGCCGTCTGGTACTTGTCTGTCTTCTCGTTGCTCGCCGCCCCGTTCAATGTGATGTCTCCGGAACCGTTGACAATTTCAAGCCCGTCCAGAATGTTTTCCACCTTGACACCCCAAGTCTTGTAATCATTGAATTCATACTGCGTACCCAATGTCAGGCTGAGGTCATGCATTCCGAACTTCTTGTGCCCGTTGACATAAGCCGAGAACGAATAGAAATTGGTCTGGGCTGTAGTGGAACGATAATAAGAACTTTCAGAAGCAGGGTCAGTCAGCACTTTCTTTGTCCCTGTGTAATTGTAATATGTGACAGAATTGGAAACCACGTCCCGGTTGGCCGTACTGTTGCTGTATCCCACATTGGCATAAGCCGACAACCAGTCGTTGATTTCATAATTCAACGTCTCACTGATATTCAAGGAAGATACGGAAAGTTTGTTGTCTCCACCCTCTTCCAGCCTGGCCACAGGAGACCCCCATGTACCCCAAGCATAATTGTCGCCATTCATGTTGGTCAGAGGCAGACCGGGCATAGGAGTCTGAGTGGTCAGCACCGAACCGATATTTGTCGGCGACACCTGTTCCTGCCGGTTGTATGCAATGGAAGATTCCAGTTTCAGCTTGTCGGTCAGCTTGACGGTATTGTTCAGACGGAAATTATAACGCTGGTTGTTGTTGTTGCCATACTGCAACGAAGAACCGTCATACATATACCCCAACGACAGACGATAGGAAGAACGCTCCGTACCGCCGGAAATGCTCAGGTTGTGGTTCGTCGACCAGGAGTTTCCGAACAATGACCCCAGCCAGTTCACTCCATCGTCAAAAACAAAGTCGGACACATCTGTAAATGCCGAAGAGCCGAACGGATTGGCCGTATTCTCCAGGTCGATATAAGTTCCCTTGTATTTCTTCGCCAGCCGCGCATAAGTGTACCAGTTGTCGGAAGTCTTGTTGTCATTTTCCAGTGCCGTCATCACACCGTCCGCCCACTGGTCAATATTCATCATTTCCGGCATCAGTCCGACCATCTTCAAAGTAGCCGAAGCACTGTATTCCACGCGGGTTTTCCCTTCCTGTCCTTTCTTGGTGGTTATCAGCACCACACCGCCGGCCGCACGGGAACCATAGATTGCCGCCGCACCGTCTTTCAGGAAGTTGATAGACTCGATATCGCTGGAGTTCAGCAGGCGCAAGTCATTCACGCTCGTATAAGCCACTCCGTCTACAATAATCAAAGGTTCTGTGCTGTTCACAGAAACAGAACCACGCAAGTTCATGCTCCAGCTTTCATCACCCGGAGCCGAAGAAGAGCGCGTAATCATCACACCGGGCACCTGTCCCTGCAAAGCCTGCAACGGACTGGAGAGGTTACCCTTTTCCACAAAAGCCTTGTCGTCGACCACTGTTACAGAACCTGTCAGCGATTCCTTTTTCATGGTACCATATCCCACGACCACCACTTCGTCCAGCACTTCCGAATCTTCCTGCAGTTTCAGAAGCGCAAGTTTCGGATCGGAAGCGGGAAGCTCCACTGTCTTATAACCGATATACGAAACCACGACGACAGCATCTTTCGACGAAACATTCAGCGAATAGTTACCGTCCATGTCCGTTATCACTCCATTAGCAGTCCCCTTTTCAAGGACACTCGCACCGATGACGGGAATCCCGTCCGCATCCAACACTTGTCCTTTCACCGTTACCGACTGCATGACAGCCTGCACTGAATTTCCCTCCGCAAACACCGGAGTCACATTCCCTGCCATCACTGCCGAAGCCATCACCGCCGAAAAAAGGACTTTTTTCGATGAAATCTTTAGAAAGTCATGCTTCATAAGATTAAACTTTAAATTAACAACTCTGTTTGTTCTCACAGTTTCTGTTCATTATATACATTGTCTGATATACGTTCTGATTTCCTTACGGCTGAGAAAGAGATGGTTTTCCACTGTACGGCGAGACAAATCCAGCTCTTCCGCTATCATCTCGGACGACTTTCCCTGAAAGCGGCTCATCATATAGACTCTGCGACGCTGCGGCGGAAGAGTGAAAAGTTTTCTCATCTCCAGACGCTGCAAATCGCGTGCATATATTCCGCTTTCCGTCTCTTCCGAACAGACACAGCCCACTTCATACAAATAACCGTCAATTTCCTGCCGCCTGTAATGACGGCGCAGATAATCCGTCACAATGTTCCGGGTTATCGTAAACAAAAAATGTTTCACCGTTTCCTCGCGGAGCATCTTCCGATAGTCCAAAAGCCGGACGAAAGCATCTTGCATCAGGTCTTCAGAATCCTCCTTGTCCGCTATCTTATAATAGATATAAAGGAAGACCGAACGCCGATACTTTTCATAGCAAGCGGCAACCAACTGATCGGGTGTTTTTCTCTGGTCTTTCATATAATTAGCTTTTGAGATTTGTTTGACGATGGCAAAGATATAACAGAGGACAAAGAACACGTAATTTTAAAGGCTGAAACAAATCTCACATAAGCCGATGATACGAATACACGCATAATACACTGAATACAAGTAAGTTGAGAAACAGTCTCAAATTATTATCTGATACTTTCGGATACATTTCGCACAAAAAAATGCCCCTTTTACGGGGCATGGCAATTATCAGAACCGGCACACGGATACAGAATCATTTCTGCACGCTCTTGATGTATTCATTGGGGGTGATGCCCGTAACTTTCTTGAACGAACGGAAGAAAGAAGCTCTCGAACTGAATCCGCACAATTCGGCCAATGCTTCCAACGTATATCTGGAACAGTCTTCTCTGGTGACTATCTCTTTAAATTCTCCGATACGGAATTCGTTTACATAGTCATAATAACTTTTATGCAGATACTGGTTGAACAGATAAGACAGACCATGAGAGGTGGAACCGACCATCGCAGCCAGGTCCGCTATCTTCAAATCCGGACTGGTATAAGGCTTGCGTTCATGCATCACATGCTCCAACAAACCATAAAGGCGGGCACACTCTTCTTCGCTCAACTTGTTTGTTCTGTATTTGTCTTCCACGGCAGATTTACGTTGAACTTCGACAGGATGTTCTGCAACTTCCACCTCTTCCGGAAGCGCGACAGCCGGCTCTGTCTCATCTTCCCCGCTTTCTGCCACAGGCGGCACGGAGAAAGCCTCGCCACTGACATCTTCAGAGGAAACGCTCTGCGACAGACGGAGATTCTTTTTCCTGTAAATCAAGACACTTCCGCCCAACACAAGCAGAACCGCCGATAATCCAGCCCATAACCAGAAACGGCTGAAAGGGAAATGCATGTCGAGTGTCATTACAGAATCAGGAAAGCCCGCGCGTCTGACATAATAACGGCAGTCCTTCCCCGAAAGGCCGGAAAAACAGATTTCCGCCCCTCCCATTACAGGTGTCCAGCCGGATTCGCCTTCCCGCCGGTATTCATAAATGGCTCCTCCGGGATATGTGAACACCCCGTCGGGAAGCTGTACGGTTACACTCCGGATGGAAGCGTCGAGCGACAGGACATAATGTGTCCCCGAACGTTCAAGCAAATCAGGACGCTCCAGCCCGTCGACCAGAAGTTCCGACACAGCCATCGGATAAGGCGAATGAGGAAGGCTGTGCACATCCCCTCCCGGCAAATAAACCAATCCCCTCGAATTTCCGAACCACAACGTGCCGGTTTCATCCTTCACGGCATAGCAATTGATGAAAATGCTGCTCGGCACACCGTCCGCTATCCCGAACGGTATGATTCCTTCCTCTTTGGCATAGCGGTAAATGCCGTTGTTTGTAGTAATCCACAAAGCACCTCCGTCATCTTCAACGACCGACATCAGATTTTTCCCACTCAGCAATGTTCCACGCTCCACATATCCATAATTTCTCAACGACAGATCAGAAACGAAAAGCTCTCCTTTTTCAGGAAGGAACAGCAGCTTGCGGTCGGATGTCTCATAAACCATCCGGATTTTTTCCTTGTCTACAAAACCTTCAGGAAAGACGTTCGTTTTCAGACTGTTGGTGGAAGGATCCCATATGCACAGGCCGTTCTCTGTGCAAATCCATCCTTTCAGTGACGAATCGAAAAATATTTCATACACATTTCCATCCGGAAGTTTGGTGCCGGCACTTGTAAGATGACGGATTTTCTTTCCGTTTCTGAAACAATACACTCCGTCAGAAGTCCCCACCCACAGACAGCCGTCCGCATCCGGCCTGATACAGAATATGTGTCCGCTCCTGAACGGATAGCTTTCACCGAGATTGAAATCTTCAAGCTCAAGTGTATGAGGATTGAGCACATACATCCCTCCCCCATAAGTGCCTATATAGAAATTCCCTTCAAAATAGCAGCTTGACAGAATGATTCCGGCACGCAGCTGAGGAGCCTTAAACACCTTGAACTGTCCGGCGGCCTCATCAATGAACACGAATCCGTCGCGCGAACCAATCAGCCTCTGGTTTCCATGGAAAGCGACTGTACGCACGGGAATGTCTTCGGTAGTGAACGTGGTGCCATAACGGTACACATGAAACAAACTGTTCCGGCAGATGCTGTAATCCACACCCAACTGATAAAATCCAATCCAGAGAAGCCCTTCCCTGTCCACCAGAACAGAATAGACGGAATTGGAACGGATAGTGGTCTTGTCGCGAGGTTCATGACGAAACGAGCGGACAATCCTGCCTTCAGACACTGAAATGAAATGTACACCATTTCCGTCCGTACCCACATAGAGCCGGTCTTTCCCGTCGGTGGAAAGAGATGAAATGACACTGCACCCCACATCCACATACGGACGGAAAGTGGCCGTCTGCGGATTGAACTCCACAATACCGTCGGTCATCGTTCCCAAAAATATCCGGCCGCCCACGAGAGATATATTATAGAACGCCTTCGTTTCCACACTTCCTTTCTCCGTGCGGAATGGAAATCCGTTCGCTTTCCAGTCTTCAGGACACACAGATTTCAACCCTCCCATTGTGGAAAGCCAGACTATTCCATCGGAACCGCACGCGATTCCGGTCACCCGGTTAGACGGTGAAAATATATTTTTGTCCGGCAATACATTACGGAAGTTTCCTCCTATGCAGACATACAGCCCTCTGTCGGTACCTATGTACGCGGTATCTCCAGACATACAGAGCGCATGAACCCTCGTATCTATCAGATCGGGGACCATACGTTCCAGACAGTTTCTCTTCCCGTCCACCCGGAACAGTCCCATGTCCGTACCTGCCCAGATTTCTCCCTCTTCCGTCTCCGCCACCGCATAGACCCGTTGCCGTTTCTCGCCGGCTCCCTCCACAAAATAATGCTTCAGGCGCACGCCGTCAAAACGCTCCAAAGAAACATTCGTCCCCATCCACACGAATCCGCGTGAATCTTTATATATTGAATTTACAACCAAATCAGGCAATCCGTCAGACACCGACAATGAACGGAATGTATAATTACGGGCAGAAACAGAAGGGAATACAAGCAACAAGTACAGGCATAAGGTCAATATTTTTAAGGCTATATTCATCTTTCTTCCATTTGCTGACGGAACAAAGATAGGAAAATTCACAACTTTTCTTACAAAAGAAGCAAGAAAATTAATCAAAAGAGAACAAAAAACACTTTCACCTCAGAATATCCAAGATTCCGGACACACAATCATGCGAAGACATAAAAAAAGGAGTACCGCTGTACTCCAACCTTTGTTAACCTTAAATCTAATACTATGAAAAACACATTGCAAA
>CALUIZ010000045.1 GCA_944320815.1 uncultured Phocaeicola sp.
TCCGTTGCCCATTCTCATGCGAGTTTCATATAATACACTGATAGTCAAATAAAATACTTCTGACTATTACAAATATAGTGATTATTAATGAATAAATGCGGGGTGGAGAAGCAGAATTTGCGCCAGACTCCACGGCTCTTGCTTATGCGGGAAAATAACGGGGTATTCAATGTCAAGTTCCCCGTCATTTCCTGTCGGATATTGGGATATGTCAGAAAAATGTTCCGTTATTTTCGTGAAGCGTGCTTTTCAGCCTTTGTAGAGGGGCATCTTTGTGGTGAATAAAAAGTTCGGATTCTGCTGAGGTGCTGGCTTTTAGTCGGTTTTATCTGATGGATGTCCTTTTACGAAGGTAAAGAAACGTTGCGCTCCTGTGTTTTAATGTCTGTTATTTTGTTTTGTGTTAATATGGCAGTTTGGAATCCCACTTGCTGTGGCATTCGTTTGCATAATTGTGAGAAAAACTTTTTGTTTGCACAAGTCAGAATACCTGCTACAATGAAAGGCATAAGTTTCGTTTGTATCGGTTATTCTGTCTGACGGTTCCGGTTATCTGTTCCAGAACGCGGACAAGGCGATGGGCTTGAATTTTTTTTAAAGCGAATGATATGAGAAAATTAGTTGTTTTATTTTTTATATTATGTTTTGGAGCACTTTACATTGAAGCTCAGACAATGGTTTTCACTTATGATGAAAAAGGAGATGTCGTTTCCAGTTCTAAATTTATAGAACTGTTTGATCAGGGTCTTGGACTGGATAAATATGCGAATTTGACTTATAGAAAGGTTTTCTCGGCGGATGTTTCTACTGCGTTGGGTGCAACGTATAGGGTGGATGGATTTCGTTTGGATGGATATGGATGGGATGGCGAACCTGGCGATTACCATTTGATAAAGATAGAGAAGGATAGCAATAAAATTTTTGAACAAATATGTATTCTTGGATGGATTTATTTTCCGGACGATTTGCCTTCCTCTAATGTGGCAGATAGGCGATTCTTTGTTTATCCTTTAAAAGATAATTCTTTGGCTTTGTTCTTTTGTGGGACAATCATATCAAGTCTACCACCCCAGTTGACCATTGTGTGTGTGCAAGAAAATAAGGCAACATTGGTTTTCAACAAACTTTCTTATATGAATAAAATTGAAAAGAATGGCGATGAAATAAACTTTACATTACAGTCAAATACTTTGGAGTATTTGGATAGTGATACACCGATTAATTCACCGGACTTGCATACGCTGACATTGAGGGATGGCATGATTTATTATAAATGACAATGTCCCGGTTGTTTCTGGAAAACGTGAGGGCTTTTAATCTCATTATAAAGCAGAGCGGCGGTATGCCGCTCTTGCTCGTAGCGAATGGGAACGGCTGCTCCTGTTTGTTTTGCCGTTCGGATGAGGCACAACAATTCCGATGTTCAGCCATTGGCATTGTTTATTTCTTCCGCAAGCTTCTTCACCCCTTGCTGGAAGGCGATGAACCCGCCTCCCAGTACGCGGTTACCGTCGTAGAATACGGCCGACTGGCCGGGCGTGATAGCTGAGGCTTCTTCCAGAAACTTCACCAGCAGGTGTGAATCGTCAATCCGCGCAATCCGGCAGGGGATAGGGCGGCTGCGGTAGCGGATGCGTACCGACAGGTTGTTGCATGCGAGCAGTTCTTCCTGATCTACGGCATTCACGTCTTCCACCAGCATATATTCGGCTTTCAACTGTTCGGCATCGCCCAGCATCACGGTGTTCTTTCCCGGATTGATTTTCAGCACATACATCGGTTTACCCAATGCAATCTCCAGTCCTCTTCGCTGTCCGATGGTGTAGTAGGCAAAACCTTTGTGCTGGCCCAGCTTGAGTCCTTTGCTGTCTACAAACCATCCCGGTCCGATACGCTCGTCAATGTCGGGGCAATGCTCCTTCAGAAACTCCCTGTAGTCTTTGTCGATGAAACAGATTTCCATACTTTCCCCGCCTTTAGCTTTGGTTTCGAACCCTTTGGAGGCAAGATATTGACGCACTTCCGTCTTTGTCATTCCTCCTAAGGGAAACATCATCCGCTTCAGAATCTCCTGCGGGAGTTTCCAGAGGAAATACGACTGGTCTTTGGACGGGTCGTCTCCTGTCACGATGTAGCGGTGTCCGCTGATGTCCTCCAGACGGCAGTAATGCCCTGTGGCAATCCAGGCGCAGTTTGTCCGGTCCGCCCATTCGCAGAGAATACGTTCCTTGAAAAGCGGGTTGCACATCACACATGGGTTTGGGGTACGTCCGCGCATGTATTCGTCAATGAAATAACGGACAATCACTTCCTTGAATTCCTTACGCACATCTGCCACATGATGCTCGATGCTCAGCCGTGCGGCAAGTGCCTGTGCCTCCAGCACTTCATCGGGCTGCTCCTGTCCGGGGGTGGAAAAATGTGAGGGAACATCCCATGTACGCATGGTGACCCCTACCACTTCATATCCTTGTTCCTGAAGCATGATGCATACCGATAAACTGTCGATTCCTCCGCTCATGCCTACCAATACTCGTCTTTCTTTTTCGGTCATATTTTCTGAATGGAATTTATGTGTCTGAGTTCAATGAAAGAAACGTTAGAAGAATAGTTCCGGTTCTCGGCGTGCATTGAATTTTTCATGAAGTATGGCTGCAAACGGACTGGAGAATATCCGTGCGCTGTTGGGGCAGACTTTCACGCATGCGCAGCATTTGATGCAGCGGTTCACGTCTGTCTCTATGCGTTCTCCGTCGTCGCTGATGCGGATGGCGTGGGTGGGGCACACATCAACGCATTCTCCGCATACGAAGCATTTTTCGTTGCATGCAGGGCAGGCTGGCTGACCGGGGGTAAGTGCTTTGTAAGGGATGTTGCCCTTTACGCTGAGTGTGGTGATGTCCGCCGATTGTTCCCACTTTTCCAGACATTCTTTTCCGAACCGGCGGGCTTCCCTGAGGTCCGTTTCGTCCGGCCTTCCTTCCGCAATGGGCAGTTCCGGAGTGCTGAAACTGTGTTCTCCGACGAACGCCCCTCCGGCCAAAGGTATGAATCCCAAGGCGACAGCCATGTCACGCAGTTCGATTAATGCATCTTCGTAGTCGCGGTTGCCGTAAACGACGATAAGGATGGCGGGAGAATGGTTCCCTCTCAGCCGTTTCATGCGCTTGAGGGCAGTCGGAGCGACACGTCCTCCATAGACTGGGGCGGCCAGTATGGTCAGTTCATCCTTTATTTCAATGGGAGAGGAGTCTTCGTCCAGTGTGAGGTCTGTTTCGATTCTACGTGGCATGCCGATGCCTTCACCGACAGCGCGGGCTATCTTTTCCGAAGTGTGGGTCGGTGAGAAGAAAACGATGCGGGTTGTAGTCAATGTATTCATGATGTGAGTCATTAGTTGTTGTATTGAGAACAAATATACGACAATCCTTCTGTTTTCTTCGCAGATATTCTTAATTTTGCATTGTTTATCGGAGAATGAATGGAAGAACAGTTTAATATACGTGACTATAAACCGAATGCGAAGGAACGTGACTTTGAGAATGCCTTGCGTCCGCTTCAGTTTGAGGATTTCAGCGGGCAGGACAAGGTGGTCGACAATCTGCGTATCTTCGTGAAGGCTGCGCGTCTGCGTGCAGAAGCCTTGGATCATGTATTGCTTCACGGTCCTCCCGGGTTGGGAAAGACCACACTGAGCAATATCATTGCCAATGAATTGGGGGTGGGATTTAAGGTGACCTCCGGTCCGGTGCTCGACAAGCCGGGCGATCTGGCGGGGGTGCTGACCAGTCTGGAACCGAATGACGTGCTTTTCATTGATGAGATTCATCGTCTGAGTCCGGTGGTGGAGGAATATTTGTATTCCGCCATGGAGGATTACCGTATCGACATCATGATTGACAAGGGACCGTCCGCGCGGAGCATTCAGATTGACTTGAACCCGTTCACGCTGGTGGGAGCTACTACCCGGAGTGGGTTGCTGACGGCTCCGTTACGTGCGCGTTTCGGCATCAATCTCCATCTGGAGTATTATGATGACCCGGTGCTGGCCCGGATTATTCTCCGTTCGGCCAGAATCTTGGGTGTTCCCTGCGATGTGGATGCCGCAGACGAGATTGCATCGAGAAGCCGTGGTACACCCCGTATTGCCAATGCCTTGCTGAGACGTGTGAGGGACTTTGCACAGGTGAAAGGTTCTGGACGCATTGATGTGGGGATTGCCAGATATGCCCTAGAGGCACTCAACATCGACCGTTACGGACTGGATCAGATAGACAACAAACTTTTGTGTACGATTATCGACAAGTTCAATGGCGGTCCCGTGGGACTGACTACCATTGCCACGGCATTGGGGGAGGACCCCGGTACGCTGGAGGAGGTGTATGAGCCTTTTCTGATAAAGGAAGGTTTCCTGAAGCGTACCCCTCGGGGGCGTGAAGTGACCGAACTTGCTTACAGACACCTTGGAAAGAACAGATATACAACAGAAAAAACATTATTTGACTGAGTATGGCCGGGATGAAATCACTGGTGAAAGATACTGCCATCTATGGGGTGAGCAGCATTCTGGGCCGGTTCTTGAATTATTTGCTTGTGCCTCTTTACACGGCGGTTCTGCCGGCGGCTTCTGGAGGCTACGGAGTCGTGTCGAACGTATATGCCTATACGGCTCTGATACTGGTACTGCTGACTTTCGGCATGGAGACGGGTTTCTTCCGTTTCGCCAACAAAAGCGGGGAGAAGCCTGAAAAAGTTTATGCCAACTCTCTGCTGTTTGTAGGGGGATTGTCATCGCTGTTCGTGATTCTTTGTATGGTGTTCCTGCATCCGATATCGGCATTGCTCGAATATTCCGACCATCCCGATTATGTAGGCATGATGGTTGTGGTAGTGGCACTCGACGCTTTCCAGTGCATTCCTTTTGCCTATCTGCGTTACAAGAAACGTCCTCTGAAGTTCGCCGCAATCAAACTGTTCAATATCATCGGCAACATTCTGCTGAACCTTTTCTTCCTGCTGCTGTGTCCGTGGCTGTATGCTCGTTTCCCTGAAACAGTGTCGTGGTTCTATGATCCGGAGTATCTGGTAGGTTACATATTCGTATCTAATCTGATTATGTCGGGCGTGCAGATGTTTTTCTTTCTTCCGGAATTGAAAGGTTTCTCCTATCGGGCGGACAAGGCACTGATGAGGCGGATGGTGAACTATTCGTTCCCGATTCTGATATTCGGTGTAGTGGGCATTCTGAACCAGACTGTCGACAAAATGATTTATCCTTTTCTGTTTGATGACCGTCAGGAAGGACTGGTACAGTTGGGGATTTACAGTGCGACAAGTAAGATTGCGTTGATAATGGCCGTATTTACCCAGGCTTTCCGTTATGCTTATGAGCCGTTTGTTTTCGGCAAGGACAAAGAAGGCGACAGTCGGGACACCTATGCTGCGGCAATGAAATATTTCTTTATTTTCTCGCTGCTCGCTTTTCTTGCCGTAATGGGATATATGGATGTGCTGAAGTATATGGTTGCCCGTGACTACTGGGAAGGACTCAGCGTCGTGGCGATTGTGATGTGTGCCGAGATATTCAAGGGCATTTATTTCAATCTTTCTTTCTGGTACAAGCTGACTGACGAGACCCGGTGGGGAGCCTATTTCTCCCTGATTGGCTGTGCGGTGATACTGGCATTGAACATATGGCTTGTGCCGAGATTCGGTTATGTCGCATCGGCCTGGGCATCGGTGGCCGGGTATGGAACCATCACTTTCCTTTCTTTCTTTATAGGTCAGAAGAAATATCCTGTCAGCTATCCGTTGAGGGAGATAGCTGCCTATCTGGTCCTTGCGGCGGTTTTGTTCGTGCTTCTGCAGGAGGTGCCCGTGGCAAATGTATGGTGGCGACTGGCCTATCGCACTTTGCTGATTGCGATGTTTGTGGCCTATATTGTAAAGAAGGACCTGCCTTTGCGCGCCATCCCTTTCATAAACCGTTTCTTCAAGTAAAGACTATAAAAACTCTACAGCTATGAAACTAGACAGCAGACGGAACTTCCTGTTCCGTAAATTCCTGAAAGAGTATCTTGACCTGCATCGGAGCAAGGAAGATGAACAGGTGACCGTGGAGTATATCCGTAACGGAGTGGAGTTCAAAGGGACAAATCTATGGATTCTGATATTTGCCACCGTCATCGCCTCCTTGGGACTGAATGTCAATTCAACGGCAGTAATCATCGGAGCGATGTTGATAACTCCGCTGATGGGGCCTATTATGGGAATCGGCCTTTCTATCGGACTGAATGATTTTGAGCTGATGAAGCGTTCGTTGAAGAGTTATGCGGTGACCACTCTGTTCAGTGTGGTGACGGCGACACTTTATTTCTTGTTTACGCCCTTGGATGAAGTACAGTCGGAATTGCTTGCCCGTACTTCTCCTACCATTTATGATGTGCTCATTGCACTGATGGGAGGACTTGCCGGCATCGTGGCCCTGGCCACCAAGGAGAAAGGGAATGTGATTCCGGGTGTGGCCATCGCCACGGCATTGATGCCTCCGCTGTGTACTGCCGGATTCGGCCTGGCTACGGGGAATCTGTTGTATTTTCTGGGAGCTTTCTATCTGTACTTCATTGATTCCGTATTCATAAGCCTGGCTACTTATATCGGAGTGCGTGTGATGCATTTTGAGCGGAAACAGTTTGTCGACAAGGAGCGTGAAAGAATGGTGAAACGCTACATTGTGTGGATTACCATCGCCACCATGTGTCCGGCTGTCTATCTCACCTACAACATTGTGCGCGAGACCTTCTATCAGACTGCGGCCAACCGTTTCATTACGCAGGAATTGCAGTTTCCGGATTCGCAGATTCTGAACAGGGACATTTCATATGACAAACGTGAAATCCGGGTGGTGCTTGTGGGCAAAGAGATACCCGAAAATCAGATAGTCGAGGCACGCAACCGGTTGGGAGAATATAATCTGGACAAGACGAAGTTGGTGGTGTTCCAGGGAGTAGGGAACAGCAGCACGATAGACATCAGCAACATCAAGTCGATGGTGATGGAAGACTTTTATCATAACAGCGAGAAACAGTTGTCCGAACAGCGTGTAGAACTGGATTCCTTGCGGAAGGCACTGAATGCATTCAGCGGCCTGAGTCAGGTGGATGCGCGGATGGGGAGAGAAATGAAAGTGCTTTTCCCTATGGTAAAGACCATCTCCGTGTCCAAAAGCCTTCAGTTGGCCGTTGACAGTGCACGGATGGATACTGTAACCTATGCCATAGTCGGATGTACGCATGTCCCTTCAAAGCAGGAAAAGGAAAAGATGTCCAATTGGCTGAAGGCCCGTACGGGGGCGGAAAAGATGCATCTGATAGTGGAATGACCGCCAATCGTAAATAAAAAGAAGGCGCGCCGTGCAGAGAAATCTCCGTACGGCGCGCTTTCTTTATGGAGTTATATCATCTCAGGATGACATTATTTCTTTTTCTTCTTCTTGTTCGCTTTCGGCCACCATTCACTTCCGTTGTCAGACAAGTTCTCTTGTTCGAAGAACTGCATCCAGTCGTCTTTCTTCATTTTCTGCGAAGCGGCCGGTTCTGAAGAAGCTTTCGCTTTTCTGCCTCTTGACTTTTCAGCACGTTCGCGTTTCTTTCCGCTGCTGTCGCTGTTTCCGTTGTTGTCGCTGGCCACTTCCAGTACAACCTTGCGTCCGTTCTTCAGCGTCACCTTGTTCATTGCCTTCAGAAGGATTGAAGTCTGCGGTTCAATTACTTCCACGAATGAGAAATTCTGCATCAGGTCAATGCGTCCTATCTGGATACGTTCCCCTTTGACGGCATGGTTGATCAGGTCGATGATCTGGTTGGCATAGAACCCGTCAGTCTTTCCCAGATTCAGGAAGAGGCGGGTGTAACCCTTTTCCGCCTTGCGGCTTCTTTCACCCCGTTCCTTGCGGTCTTTACGGTCCTTCTTTTCCTTGCCGCCCTTTTCAGATGCGTTCGGCTGTGCGACTTCAGGCGCGTTCTTGTAATAGTCGAGGAAACGGTTGAACTCCATCGAAACCACACGTTTGATAAGGTCCTCTTTGCTGAGCCATTCGAACTTGCGGTAGATGCTTGGCAGGAACGTTTCGATTTCTTCCTCGTCCACTTTTACCTTTTCAATCTCGTCGATTACTTTTACGAGCTGCTGTTCGCAGATTTCTTTTCCGGTAGGCAGTGCGCTGACTTCAAACTTCTTGTTGATGATGCGTTCAATCTGGCGCATTTTCCCCTTCTCGCGCAGATTCATGATGGCGATGGAGATACCTGTTTTTCCGGCACGTCCGGTACGTCCGCTCCGGTGCGTATAGCTTTCGGTGTCTTCAGGGAGACCATAATTGATGACATGTGTCAGGTCGTTTACGTCCAGTCCGCGTGCGGCCACATCAGTAGCCACCAGCAGCTGGAGATGACGCTGGCGGAATTTCTGCATCACCAAGTCGCGTTGAGCCTGGCTCAGGTCGCCGTGCAGCGAGTCGGCGTTATATCCGTCCTGCATCAGCTTGTCGGCTATTTCCTGCGTTTCCTTTCGTGTGCGGCAGAAGATGATTCCGTAAATCTGCGGATAGAAGTCAACCACACGCTTGAGGGCAAGATATTTGTCTTTGGCATGTACGATATATGCGATATGATGTACATTCTTCGTGCTTTCGTTCTTCACGCCGATTGTAATCTCTTTTGCGTCGTGAAGGTAAGTCTTGGCTATTTTTGAGATTTCGGGACTCATGGTAGCCGAGAACATCAGCGTGTTCCGGTCCTGCGGCACATGTTCCAGAATGGCATTGATACTGTCGGTGAATCCCATGTTCAGCATCTCGTCGGCCTCGTCCATCACCACATCCTTGATGGTTTCCAGCTTGGCCACCTTGCGTTCCATCAGGTCAATCAGACGGCCGGGGGTAGCCACGATAATGTGCACTCCCTTCTTGAGGCTGCGGATCTGGCTTTCGATTGACGAGCCTCCGTAAACGGGAATAATCTTCAGGTCGGTTATATACTTTGAATAGTCAGTCAGGTCGCCAGCTATCTGCAGGCAGAGCTCACGTGTAGGGCAGAGAATCAGTGCCTGCGGTTCGCGACGCTTCACGTCTATTTTTTGAATCAGCGGCAGACCAAATGCGGCTGTTTTTCCAGTTCCGGTCTGTGCCAGAGCTACTACATCATTACCGTTTCCCAACAGGTAAGGAATCACTTCTTCTTGTACGGGCATGGGACTTACATACCCCATTTCTTCGATTGCTTTGCGGATTTCGGGGGAAACGCCAAGTTCTTCAAATGTCTTCATTCAGTTCTCAAATATCAAAATTTTTGCAAAGGTACTGATAATTCTTGATATATCAGTGTCTTTATAGAATGTTTCTTGCTGTTTGTCTTTATTCGTTAGCGTTTTATGCGTCTGTTCCGGCCGGAGAATGGAACCCCGTTTTCTTGGAAAGAATACCCTGATGTCTGGGGCCGGACAGCCCGGTGTTTTGTGTGGAATGACAGGTTGTTTTTGAGGCTTCAGATTTTGTGGCATCCGGACTAAGTGGAACCGGCCTTTCGGCTGTTCTTATTATACATATATTTATACGAACCATAAAATTGATTATGCTATGAAACGACTTGTTTGTATGCTTCTCTGCCTTGCGGCTTTTGGTATGGCAGAGGCTCAGCGCCTGACATCTCCCGACGGCGGTCTGTCGCTTGACTTTCATTTGTCGCCCGACGGAGTTCCTGTGTATTCCCTGCGATATAAGGGAAAAACCGTGATAGGAGAGAGCCGGATGGGCTTCCGGATTGCTCCGGATTATGAATTCGACAGAGGTTTTGAGCAGACAGATGTCCGCTTTTCCGAAACCGATTCTGTCTGGCAGCCGGTGTGGGGCCAGTATCGCGACATCCGCGACCGGCATAAGGAAATGTGCGTCGCTCTGTGCCAGCCTTCAACGGGGTGGCTGCTGAACATCCGCTTCCGTCTGTTTGACGACGGACTGGGGTTCCGCTATGAGTTCCCGGTGCAGAAAGACCTGCGCAATTTTACTCTCAAGGAAGAGATGACGGAGTTCCGGCTGACCGGTGACCATAAGGCTTTCTGGCTACCGGGAGATTATGATACCAACGAATATCCCACTACTACCTCCCGGCTGTCGGAAGTGGCTTCTTTGATTGACAGTGTCCGCACAGAGCCGCTGGCGGTCAGAAGCTTTACGCCCAATCTGGCCGTACAGACTCCTCTCATGCTGAAATCTTCCGACGGACTGTATATCAATGTCCATGAGGCCGCTCTGGTCGATTATCCGGCGATGCAGCTGAATCTGGACGACAAGGCATTCTGTCTGAGTGCGCACCTTACTCCCGACAAGAATGGGGCGAAGGGGTTCATGCAGACGGGAAGCGTCACCCCCTGGCGCACGGTGATTGTGAGTGACGATGCCCGTGACATTCTGGCCTCCAACGTGATTCTGAACCTGAACGAGCCATGCAAGCTGGAGGACACTTCCTGGATACATCCGGTGAAGTATGTGGGAGTGTGGTGGGAATATTTTACCGGGCAGGGCTCCACATGGGCTTATACGGCCAATCAGGACATTAAGATTGGAGAGACTGACTATTCGAAGGAGATTCCCAACGGCACGCACGGAGCGAACACAGCCCATGTGAAGGAATACATTGATTTCGCGGCGAAGCATGGTTTTGACGCGGTGCTGGTGGAGGGATGGAATGAAGGATGGGAGGCTAACTTCGCTTATGTGAAGGAGCGGATTTACAGCTTTACCAAGCCTTATCCGGACTTTGACGTGGAAGAGCTTCACCGCTATGCCGCCGAGAGAGGGGTGAAGATTATCATGCATCATGAAACGACTTCTTCGGTCTCCGATTATGAGAGGCAGATGGAAGACGCTTTCCGGTTTATGGCAGACCATGGCTACGATGCAGTGAAGACGGGTTATGTAGGTCCGATCATTCCCCGCAGTGAACACCATGACGGGCAGTGGATGGTGAACCATTATCTGCGGGTGGTGAAGACTGCAGCCAGGTATAAGGTGATGGTCAATTCGCATGAAGCGGTGCGTCCCACCGGGCTGTGCCGCACTTATCCCAACTGGATTGCCCAGGAGTCAGCCCGCGGCACCGAATTTGAGTCCTTCAAGGGGAACCGTCCTGATCATACTACCATTCTTCCTTTCACCCGGCTTATGGGAGGGCCTATGGACTATACTCCGGGCATCTTCGAGGGCGACCTGTCGGTCTATGGCTCGAACAAGGCCAGACTCAGCACGACGCTGGCCAAGCAGCTTGCCCTTTACGTCACGATGCACAGCCCGCTTCAGATGGCTGCTGACTTGTACACCAATTATGAGAAGTATCCAGATGCATTCCAGTTCATAAAGGATGTGGCGACAGACTGGGATGATACTTATATATTGGAGGCCGAGCCGGGCGACTATGTCACTATAGCCCGCAAGGCGAAAGGTAAGAATGAATGGTACGTGGGAGGCATAACCGATGAGAATGCCCGTGAGGCTGAAATCGACCTGAGCTTTCTGCCGGAAGGAAAACGTTTCCAGGCTACGATTTATGCCGACGGAAAGAAGGCTGACTGGAGGACAGCTCCGAAAGATTATGTGATTTCTTCAAGGAAGGTGGACGGTAAAACGGTACTGAAGCAACGTCTTGCTCCCGGCGGAGGTGTGGCTGTTTCGATAAAGGAACTTTAAAGAGGAAGTGGGAGAGGGGATGTGCCAGAACCGGAACCGGCTTTTCCTTTTTGGCATGTCCTCTTTTCTCATTCACTCCCCAGAAGCCGTTTCACCGTGTCTCTGTCTTCCTTCAGCTGCGCGACCAGTTCTTCCAGTCCGTTGAACTTTTTCTCCGGGCGTATGCGGCGGACAAATTCTATTTTCATTTCTTTGTGATAGATGTCGGCATTGAAGTCAATGATGTGCACTTCGATGCTCAGGTCTTTCCCGTTGTTGAGCGTGGGGCGGTGGCCGATGTTCAGCATACCGATGTGCGGCATGCCGCCTACATATACATGAACGGCATAGACCCCCGTCTCAGGAATCAGTTTCTCCGGACATGAGGGTCTGAGGTTGGCTGTGGGAAATCCCAGTCTCCTGCCTACCTTGTATCCGTCGACTACCGTACCGCTTATATAATAGGAATAGCCCAGATACCGGTTTGCCTCTTCCACCTGTCCCTCTTTCAGGAGGTTCCGTATCAGGGTAGAGCTGATAGTCTTCCCGTCTTCTGTCAGTGCGTTTGCACGAATCACTTCCATCCCAAGTTCCTTCCCGTATTGGCAGTAGTCATCGAAGCCTTCACTCCGGTTATGTCCGAAGCGGTGGTCGTATCCGATGACGAGGGACTGTACGTGGTATTCTTCATGAAGCAGGTGCATGAATTCGCGTGCGGTGAGCTGTGATAGCTCTTTCGTGAACGGAAGCAGCATGCAGTAGTCTGCTTCCGAGAGGGCCAGCAGATCTTCTTTCTGTTTCAGGCACGACAGGAGCTGAGGCCGGTAATCCGCATGCATCACCTGACGGGGATGTACGGGGAAAGTAATCAGTACGGAACACAGGCCTTTCTTTTTTGCCGTTTCGCATACCTGACGGATGAGGTGGCGGTGTCCGCGGTGGACACCATCGAAGCATCCGATGGTGGCGGCGCAGGGAGAAAGTTCATGATATGTGCTGCTTGTCAGAATCACGCGTTTGGCAGATGATTGGCGATTGATGGTCGGTAATTATAGAAAAATCTCGTTCAGGTCATTTCCCGGCACGTAGTGGAAAGTATGAAGCCCTGCCGAAGCGGCCGCCTGGCAGTTGACCGGAGAGTCATCGACGAAAAGCGTTTCTTCGGCTTTCAGTCCTGCTTCTTTCAGTCCTGCTTCTTTCAGTGCGGTCAGGAAGATTTGCGGGTCAGGCTTGGCCAGATGCATCCGGAAGGACAGGAATATCTGTTTGAAATAGTCCTGCACTTCATGTCCTTTGTAGCGGAATGCCTTTGTTCCGCAGAACCAATGGAGCTCGTTCGTGTTACTTAACAAATAAAGGTTATAGCGCGCTTTCAGTTCCAGAAGGAGGTCAAGCTTTCCGGCCGGGATTGATTTCAACTGTGTGTTCCATGCCTTGTCTATTTCTTCATCTGATACCTCCTTGCCGATAATCCGTCGGATTTCCTGATGGAATCCTGCGGTGTCCAGCGCACCTGATTCGTACGCGCTGAACACTCCCAGTTCGTTGGTTCCCGTGAGCAAGGCCTTTACGTCGGCACCCAGCCGTCTGAAAGCCTCGATACAGCCTTCCGTATCGAGGTCAATCAACACGCCTCCCCAGTCGAAGATAATGTTGCGTATTTGTGGGTTCATGATGCGTCAGCTTTTCTTCAGTCGTTTGACACCCCGCCATATTTCACCGATCCACAGCACGAATGATGTGCCTCCGATGATATACAGCCATTCATATAATAAAAGCGGTTCGGTACGGAATACTTTTCCTCCGAATGTGACGATGATGAACTGGCCGACCAGAATGATCAGTGCCACACTGAGCATGCCTAGCGCATGGCTCGCATCGCGGAATATGGAATGGTTCGTGCCGAATACACTTGCGTTGAACAGGTTCCAGAACTGCAGCATCACGAAGATGGTGAAGAAGATGGTCAGGTAGTGTACGTCCATCTCTCCGTTCGGGAGAAGTCCTCCCGGCAGCGTCTTGAAATAATAGAGAATACCCATCAGGATGACAAGGAATCCCATCCCCACGCCGAATATGTTGTTGCGCATGTCCCGGGTGATGATGAAGTCTGTCCGTTTGCGCGGCTTCTCGTTCATGACATCCATGCTCGGCGAGATGGATGCCAGTGCCATGGCCGCGAACGTATCCATGATCAGGTTCACCCAAAGCATCTGTGTTACGGTAAGCGGCAGGGAGGTTCCGAAGAATGCGCCGAAAAGCACACTCAGCAGAGCCACTACATTGATGGTAAGCTGGAATACGATGAAGCGCTGGATGTTTTTGTAGAGCGAACGTCCCCACATTACCGCCGTGGCAATGCTGTTGAACGAGTCGTCGAGCAGTGTGATGTCGCTGGCCTCCTTGGCGACCGAAGTTCCCGTTCCCATAGACAGACCTACCTGTGCGTGGTTCAATGCAGGTGCATCGTTCGTGCCGTCACCCGTAACGGCTACCACGGCCCCTTTCTTCTGGAGAAGCTGTACCAGACGTTGCTTGTCCATCGGGCGGGCGCGGCTCATAACCTTTATATCAAGTACCCGGTCGAGTGCCTCTTCATCGCTCAACGCTTCGAACTCCACTCCCGTGATTCGGTTGCGGTCTGTATCTTCCGGTTTCCACAGACCGATTTGGCGTGCGATCTCGGTCGCTGTTCCCGGGGTGTCACCCGTTACGATTTTGATGCCGATTCCGGCTGACTGGCAACGCTTCACTGCATCGGGGACATCCGGGCGTATCGGGTCGCTGATGGCAAAGATTCCTAAGAATGTCATGCCACCCTGATTTACCAGTTCGGCGCAGTCGACCGGTTCGTTCTCACCTACATATTTATAGGCAAGCCCCAGTGTACGCATGGCCTTGTTTTGGTAGGCAAGCAGTTGCTCATTGTTTTTCGCAACCTCTTCTTTGTGGAGGTTGCATTTGCCCATTACGATTTCGGGCGCACCTTTTATATATAATATGCGTTTTTTCTCGATGGGGGAATCGACCAGTGTGGCCATGTATTTCCGTTCGGTGGAGAACGTCAGCTGATTGACCACTTTTGCATTCTCCCGCAGTTCTGCATAATTCTTTCCTTTTCCGTTGAGCCAGAGCAGCAGAGCCACTTCCGTCGGATTCCCTACCCCTGACGGCTTTTCGCCTTCGCCTTTTTCTTCAAGGAAAGCGGTGGAGTTGGCGGCGATGCCTTCCGCTATCAGGTTTGGATTGCTCTCGTCGAGTTTTGCTTCGTACACCTGCATCAGATTCTGGGTCAGCGTGCCGGTCTTGTCCGTACAGATAACCGTGATGGCCCCCATCGTCTCACAGGCATGCATTTTGCGCACAAGATTGTTCGTCTTCAGCATACGGCGCATGTTCAGTGCCAGACTCAGCGTGACACTCATCGGGAGTCCTTCCGGTACGGCGACCACAATCAATGTGACAGCCATCATGAAATATTTCAGGACAATGCGTGCGATGTCAATCCACTGATGCCAGTCGCTCACTACATTTGCGTTGAGGTATGCATACAGGTCTTTCCCTGTAAATATAATGAAAGTAAGGGCGGCGATGGTGAATCCTACTTTGCCGATCAGGCTGGCAAGTTTTTCCAGTTGAATGTTCAGCGGAGTCTGTTCCTGACTCTGTTCGGTAGCCTGTCGCGCCACCTTTCCGATTTCGGTTGCATCGCCTACGCGGTCTACACGCATTACCCCATGTCCGTCAGTAATGGTTGTTCCCCGCATCACGGCATTCGACGGATATGTGGCCTCTTTGTCGAAGTGCGCTTCATCGGTGGTCTTGTTTACCATAAGTTCACCGGTAAGGCTTGACTCGTTCACTTGAAGCGACACCGCTTCCATCAGTGTCCCGTCTGCCGGAACCTCTTCACCGGTATTGAGGATTACGATGTCGCCCACCACCACATCCTTGCGCGGAATCTCGCGTATCTTTCCGTTCCGGATTACGGTGACCGGCGTTTCTTCATTCACTGCATTCAGCAGGTCGAACTTCTTGTTTGCGTCATATTCAAAATAGAATCCGATTCCGGTTGCCAGAAAGATGGCAAAGAAGATACCTATGGTTTCGGCATATTCGTTTTCTATGACAGAAATGATCAGTGAGAATACAGCCGCTACGAGCAATACCCGGATTACAGGGTCCTGAAATTTCTCAAGATAAAGTTTCCAGATGGAAGGACGCTTGGGCGGAGTCAGCAGATTCACTCCATGCTGCTCGCGGCTTTTGAGGACCTCCTGGTCGGAAAGTCCCGTCAGATGAGGTTCGTTTGTTTTAGATGACATATATCTGAAAATTAAACATTAGCGGCGCAAATTTACAATATATATTGGAAAAAAAACGGTTGGTATGCGTTTTTTATCATTTTTTTTGCGCCAACTATTGCAATTTCCAAAGGAAAGGCTTACTTTTGCAGCAGTTTTGAAACATACCTCAAAATGTCGGACTTGTAGCTCAGTTGGTTAGAGCAACAGACTCATAATCTGGAGGTCCCAGGTTCAAGCCCTGGCTGGTCCACTTTAATAATCAAGCACTTACAAAGATTTGTAGGTGCTTTTTCTTTTATTTGGTGACCTTCAGGTGACCTTTCTGAAGCGAAACTCTGTAATAGTGACCTTCTGTAATTCCATGAAATTACAGAGAGTTTTTATAGATTTTTAAATAGAGAGAGTGGCTAAATCTGGCTTTTTAAATAAATCGCTGCAATTATTCGTGTAAGGGATAAGATAAGACCGCAATAACTTGTCGAGGAATTATTGAATATTCTTGAAATTAATACATTATGCACAATAACATGATACACCTATTTCTTCTTTGCGTATATTTCGTTCTGTAACTTTGTATCCATAAATATTATGCAATATGGAAAGTGAAAAATTAACCGGCAGAGTCAACCAGCAAGTGCAACATTACGAAATATTTTTGAAAAAGCACTCGGCCGATGTCTGGAAATTTAGTT
>CALUIZ010000046.1 GCA_944320815.1 uncultured Phocaeicola sp.
TCCTCCGCCCTTTCCGCTACGCTCCAAGGACGGAGGAAGGCGGTGGCGGAGTTGCACTTCTAACTTGACGGTAGCGTCCGTTATAAAATTCGAGTGGGGTATTGATGGATAGATTATCTAGAATATTATTCAATATGCTGTCTGCAAACCATTCGAATGTTTCGTTTTTTGCATATCGGCTATAGTAATAGAGATACAAAAGGACTCCCATTTTTCCACTCATTAGTCCATTGTCTTTTAGCTGATTAACTTGCAAGGTTAGGTGTATTGCTATTTCTTTTAGCATCTCATCTTTGTTTTCTTTGATAGGTTGAAATACAGAATTTTGTCTGTTTAAATACTCGAAATCAGAGAATTTATGTGTAAATATTGTACTATAATATTCTTTTTAAAGAGTATATTTCTTTGCGCTTTTCGTAAAATAAATATAAAGCATTCTTGTATTTTTCATTAAATTGTTTGTAATAATGGATTGTCTGTGAGAAGAAACGAGATTTGTAGGAATTGGGCAATAAGATTTCCGAAAGAAAGAATTTGTTATAGATTCGCATGTCATCTTCCACAATGTATGGAGCACATTTTCTATAGATATGTCCGACAGCTATGTCTGTCAATAGTTTGCAGTTTCCTCCGTTCAGATATACCTTGATGCTGATATACGCTTCATCATTGCCGTATACCATTAACCCTTTTAATCCTTTCAAATACTGCCAGTATTCTTTTGAGCAACAATAAGTTGCTCCTAATACACAGGGTATTTTCATAGTTGGTGATTCCTGCCTTTTATCAAAGTTCCAAAAACATTCAAACAGCCTTCTGCCTGTGTAGAAATTGATATGTGCACCATAAGATATAGCACGTTTTGTAATTTCTACAATTTCTCCATTTATTGAATTTAATGCTTTTGTCTGGCAGCACAATAAGGTTTTTGGATCTTTTTCCAATTCTTCTATGATTCTGTTAGTCCAACGATTGTCATAAAATCTCATGTGTGCGTCCAATAGCATAAAGTATGGGGTCCAGGAGTGTTCTATCCCGATTTCTCTAGAGCCTGCTACTCCCATTCTTTGAGTGTTTTCTATATATTGCGTGTTGTATCTTTGGGCTATTTGCGAGTAATTGAATCCGTCCGTAGACGCATCATTTATCAAGAGAATGATAATTTCTTCTTGGTTAGAGTGCTCCCGAATGCTTTTAACGGTGCGTGCAACCTCTTCACCTTCATTGAGGAACGGGATGATGATGGTAAGTTTGGGGTTCATTGCAGATAGTTATTTATTCACTTAGTAAATTATATATAAATTTAGGAGCCTTGACACATCTTGGATCAGGATAGTCCCAATTCTCCTCTCCATATCCTTTTAATATGTCGGCGATGCATCTGTTAGGAAATTCCATGCAGTCATCAAATAGTTTACAACTTCTGCAAGCACTTTTTTCTCGGAAATCTTCTTTTTTAGGAAAAGCAAGTGACAAGGCTTTAGGAGAGTTCCATACTTCTTGAATACTTTGTTTGTTTAGATCACCGATAATAAAGCGAGGATTCCAATACAGTTGTTCGCAAATGGTTACTTTGCCATCGGGAAGAATAAATAGATTAGAGTAGTTTGCTGAACATCTTGAACCTTCAAAACTGCGGCTTCCATTTTTGCTGACAAAATATTTTCTCTGTTGAGCAATGGACCATTGGATAGGCATATTGGTGTGTTGTTTTGTTTCATTAACCCATTTGTCTATCATTTGAATTTCCTCTTTTGACAGCTTGAAATTTTGAAAATCTCCTCTGCTGTAAAGTGATTTGAAGGCCACTCGGATTTCCCATCGGTGCATGTGCTTTAGTGGTTGTAGAAAATGGTAGATGTCGTTCAAGTCTTCCGGAAGGCTGTTGTATTTGGTCAATACAGTGGCTATCTGGAATCTTACATGATATTTGTCTAACAATTGGATTGTACGTTTGATATTGTCTGCATATGAAGGACCTACTTTTAATATCTGCTGCAGTCTGCCAGAATGAATGGCATCCAAAGAAATTTGTATGTTTATATCGTATTTTTTCAATATAGCAATGACTTTTTCGTCAATAGGGACTTTTGTGGACAATGTGGTTTTCAGCATGTCATAGCTCTTGAGCAGTTGCAGTAGTTTTTCCCAATGTTTGTACAGGATAACCTCTCCGCCGACTAATGTCAGATAGGGGATTTTGAGTTCATGCGCTTCCTTTATGATTTCTTTGAGCCGGTCAAACTCAATCAAGGCAGGCTTTACGGATTTGTTGGCATAACAATATACACAGTCTGTGGCGCATGTATTATTGACCATGAAAACCAGTGACAGAGGGGCGAGATAAGGGCGTTCTCTTTTCATTTCCAGTTCTTCGTAGGCAAACTGTTCCGGAGTATAGAGAATGGGTGCTACGAATTGCTGGTCGGCATTTATTATAATGTTTTTTGGAAGATGGCTCTCTATATTCTCATATGTAATGGTGAATGATTGTGGATTGTCGATGAACAGACGGATAAATTTGTCCGCTTCTTCTTCTGAAATACAGAAAAAGTCGGAAAATATTCCTTTCAGTTCATCTAATGTATGGGGCTCGGAGAATAGAGATAATGCCATTGCCAGAATGGGATGAATCCGGGAGGTCCATTCCATTTGGACCTCCGGAGTGGTTCCATTTATTGTTTTTTTGGAAGATATGATGTAGCTTCTTTTCAAGTCGTGTCTCAATAAATAATAATTGTTTAGAATGTATCTTGTTTCCATTGTTAGAAAGGTTTTTTAATAGCAGCTAAGCGACAAAAGACTTAGCTGCTAAATTAATTCTACATTTTAGTTATTTTAGGCACTAAATATACATGTGGTTGAGGAGCATGAGCCTCCTCCTCCAATTCCACTTTCGCAAATTCCATCTCCATTGCAATATTGGGTGAAATCCTCTAAATTCTGTTCACATACATTTGCTGTACATGCAGAAGCTGCCATACCTCCAATTACCTTGGAAAGTTGTTCTACATTTAATTTTTGCTGGTCACTAATGTCTTTAAGCTTAATTGATTTTTTAATTTCTTTCATGGTTAGTACGTTAATTGATTAATTACTTTTTTGTTTTTTAATGTCATCGTGACATTGGTTTCTCAAATCTGCTTTCCGCATTTATTGCTTTTTATTGTACATATAATGAAATCCTTTCATCCAGCTTGCGAGACTATTTGAAAGTAAAATTTTGTCATTGAAAACTTGTATTTGAAGTGGCAGCGTTCTCAATTCGAGTTCTCATGCTTTTCCTCGGTTTCCCGAATTGGAAGTTCCAGCTTACCTGAAGTCTAATGTATGTATTGCTTTCCGGTAACGTAATTTTCTGGTCGCTGTAAACGTATTGATTCAGATTTTCTGTGCGGTTAGCCTTGTTGCCGATGCGGAACTCTGCGTTTGCCCAAATAAATAAATCTTTCCATCTGTACACGATTCTGCAGTTGATATTTTGGCTTGGGTAAGAAATGTTTTCGGACGACAAGGATTTTTTACCTTTATAAAAGCCTCCCATGAAGCTTAAATGCTCATTGCAATCCCAACTTCCTCCTATATTGAAAGACCAAGTATTCAATGAATGGAAATATTCTGTTATTTTGTTTTCTGTATGAATGTACATGATTCTGCTGAAAAGGCCGATCTTTCGGTTTGTGCTGTTCCAGTTAATCATGGCCGAGGCTGTAAGGTTGTGCAGGTAATCTCCGTTTCGGGTCTGGGATACAAATCTTCCATTTTCACGGGAAATCGTGGCCAATGTCGGATGGACGGTATAAGTGCTTCCTGCATTCAGATTGTATCTGAACTGTCCTTTCTGGAAGATGTAGTTGAGCGTATTGCTGTAGGTGGTCATTTTATCCAGGCCTGCGTTTCCTTTCTTTGACTCGTAGCCGTTCATGTCCATTTCCACATCATTCATGCTGCCTAACGTGGGCAGGGTGACGGTCATGGAGCCGTTATACCGTAATTGTGACGCTTTTGTGAACTGATATCCCGCACGCAGGTTCCCTCCGAAGCTGGCACTGTTGTTGTGTTCGTTGTTTTGGTACACCTGGTTGAAAATGCCGCGTGCTCCTACCGAATAGTTGAATTTACCTTTCTTTCCCATCAGCTCTGCATAGACGTTGGTCGTGTAGTTGTGTATCCGGCTGAGGTTGTCCATGCTGCCTCCATATTGGTTGTCTACATAATTGATGCGCTGGTTGAGTCCGCTACTCAGGCTCATATTCTCAAAACGTTTTTCATAGATTCCTTCCGCTGCTATCGTATAAGTTTTCGCATTGATCAGGTTGGAGATGTTGGTTGTGATATTCTGGCCCAGCGTTTCCTGAGTGTTTAGATTCTCTTTGCCCCGTGTATAGGAACCCATCACGTCGATGGCGATGAACTGCTTGTTCTTCAGGTTCTGCTGGTAGTAGAGATTGACGCGCGGCATCTTCATGTTGTTGTCATGGTAGAGCCGTTTTTCCAGTTGCAGCTTGTCGTTTTCCATAATCGGTCCTCCAAAATCTTCATAGAATTTGGGAAGTCCGTAGTACGAAAACTTTACCTGAAACATCTTGTCGTCTGGAATCAGGTAGTTGTAGTTCAATGCTCCGTTTCCCTCATTCTTTTTGGATTTCCCGGTCAGCACTTCATGCCGGGTGAGGATGTCACCGTTTTCAAAGTGATAGTCCGTAAGTTTCTCTATTGTGCCTTCCCGGTTATATCTGGTCGAAAAGAGCCGCTTACGGAAAATTCGGATTTGCGGTTGCTGAACTTCAGATAGCCCCCCTGTCTGCTGTTTAAAGATGTAAGGAAATTGTCGGAATAGATGTTTCCTGTCCCTCCGAATTCCTTCCGTTTCACATACAGGTCAATCACTCCTTCTGCATTGCCGTATCTCATAGAAGGCATGTCGTGGTATTCTACGCGCGTCACCATCTCCGGGTCAATGTTTTGTATGTCGTTCACGTCGGCCGGCGCTCCGTTGATGCGCAGTAAGATTGTCCCTCCCTGTATTCCTTTGATGGGGTCTTCGCTGTTGTCCACGATGATGCCGGAGAGGTGCAGGGCATCAATGAAATCGATTCCGTTGACGGATCTTTTCTTCGTGTACTGGTCCGGATAGATGATTTGCCTGTCGAATTCGGTAACTATTCTGCTGGTCGTGACCGTTGCTTCGTCGAGCTGTATGGATTCTTCATGCAATACGATTTTCAGTCCGTTTATGTTGCTTGAGAGATTGTCAATCTGCAGACTGCTGCCTTTGTATCCGATGAATGAAGTCCGGATATGGTAATCACCTGCAGGAAGCTTGGCAAATGCGAAATGTCCTTTGTTGTTCGTGACAACTGCACTGATGGCATGGAGTGTATCTTTTTCGCTGTAGAGCTGTACGGAAGCGCCGGCTATCGTTTCTTGTTTGCTGTCGGTTACTTCCCCTTTGATGTGAAAGCTCTGCGCTTTTAATGATGTTCCTATCAACAAAAATAGAGCTGTCATCAGAAAAATGGTTTGTCGTTTCATAGCTTTTGAAAGATTATTTATTTTAGTCTGTTGTAAAGTTTGTCCGTAGAATGTTCCGCAGATATTCCATTTTCATTTTCCATGCTTCGGCATGGTTTTGGGGATTCCGAAGAATCAGGTAGTCTTGGAGTGAAATCAGGTATTCATATCGGGTGGCTTCTCTGCGATAGTGGCTGATAATGGCCTCATCGGCCGATTGGGCTACGGCTAGGCGTAGCATGTGCAGATGGTAGTTCATGTACAGGCGGTCTGTTTTTCGGCAAACTCCAAGCCGTTGTCGGTTGAGCCGTCGTCTACCACGATGATTTCTGAGTTGGAATACGACTGCGACAGTGCAGAACATACGGCTCTTTTTATGGTATCCCTGTTGTTGTGTATGGGAATGACTACAGATATAAGATTGTTGTTCATGGTGAAAACAAATTAATTTTTTATCTTTTCACAAATATATGACGCAGGGGGCTGTTTGCTGCATCTGTTTGTCCGTTCGTTGTCGAATAAAAGTGCGTGCGGACGATTTTGTCACCTTGTTCGGACGATTTTATCGCCTAATTCGGACATTCTACTCTTTGGTTGGTCCGTGTTTCTGTAGTTTTGGATGTGAGGAGGAATGAAAAAGGACGGTGGGTATTTGATAAAAAATAAGCCCCTCGTATGGAGGGGCTTTGATGGCTTATTCTTCTTTTTTGCTGCGCATGTTCTGCGGTGTGATTCCGAAGAACGCCTTGAACTGTTTGGTGAAATAGCGGGGTGAAGAGAATCCCAGCTTCTGGGATATCTCGGATATATTGAGTTCCGGGTGGTCCTTCAGCATCAACATTCCTTCTTCCAACTTGATTTTCAGGATAAATTCGTTGGGAGGGAGACCTGCCACCTGTTTGAACTTCGTATAGAGCTTGCTGCGTCCCATAGCGAGCGAATTGGCCAGCTCCGTTACGTCGAACTTCGGATTCGTGAAGTTCGCGCGTATGATGTCGATGGCTTTCTGCATAATCTTCCGGTCGGCGTCGCTGATGGCCTCTTCGGCCGTTGTTTCCGGGACAGCCTTGTCGGTGTAGAAAGCCATCAGCCGTCCCCTGTTTTTCAGAAGGTTATGACACCGGGTCAGCAGTATGCTGATGTCGAACGGCTTGACAATATAGTCGTCGGCTCCGAAACGGTAGGCCTCTATTTCCTGGTCGCTGGAAGTTTGTGCACTGACCAGAATGACGGAAACGTCCGCCAGTTCCACATTGTTCTTTATCTTGTAGCAGAGTTCCTTTCCCGGTATGCCGGAAACCACAACATCGCAGATGACCATGTCGGGATGGAGTTGTTGAGCCTTTTCCCATCCTTCCTGCCCGTCGTGTACCACATGCAGTTGGAAACTTGGACTGAACGCTTCTTTCAGGATGGTGCACAGCTCCTTGTTGTCTTCCACCAGCAGCAGGAGAGGCTTTCCTTCTTCAGTGTCTTCATCGGCAGGGAACACCTCTCCATCTTCGTTTTCCTCTTCGTCGGCAAGCGGGAGAGGAAGCTGCTCTTGAGGGAGGAAAACAAAATCTTCTTCCTGTTTCAGCTCTTCCTGACTGAAATGCGACTGGCCCAAAGGCAGACTTACCGTGAACTGGCTGCCTTCTCCCTGCCTGCTGTCGACCTGAATGCTTCCGTGGTGCAGGTCGACAATTTCTTTGGCTATCGACAGACCGATTCCGATGCCTTTCTGCGCATCTCCTGTCTGGAAGAACGGATTGAATATCCGTTTGAGGTCTTCTTTGGATATTCCTTTGCCGGTGTCTGCAACCGTGACGATTCCCATGTCCTTTGTCTTGCGCACTTCCACGGTGATACAGCCCTTTGACGGCGTGTATTTCAATGCATTCAGAAGCAGGTTGGAAACCACCTTCTGCATCTGTATGGGGTCGAGCCAGACCGTGAAGTGGTCTGTCAGTGCATTGAAGCGGAAACCGATGTCTTTCTGGCGTGCATATTCCGTAAACGGCTGGCATGTCTGGCGCATGAACTCCACAAAATCCATCCCTTCCGCTTTCAGCTTGATGCGTCCCCGTTCCTGTGTGTGGAAGTCCATCAGTTCGGATATGAGCCGCCGCATTCCCGCTGCGTTCCTGTAGATGCGCAGCAGCTTGTTGTGTATCGGATTGCTGACGTTGTCCGACTGGATCAAGGTTTCAAGCTGTCCTAGAATCAGTGTGAGCGGTGTTTTGAACTCGTGAGACACGTTGGTGAAGAAGTCTATCTTCATCCGGTTCATTTCCTCAATATGTTTCTTCTCCTTTTTGGCCAGATTCAGTGAAGCATACAGTCGCGTCTGGTGTATGATGAACGACAGGATGACAAACAGGATGCCTCCTGCGATGCAGGCATACAGCACGTAGGCCCATGCGCTCGCATAGAAAGGAGGTGTCACCCGGATGTCCAGAGCGGCTTCCTCTGTCTGCGAGTCTCCGGCTATGGGGCGCACCTTCAGCGTGTAGTGTCCGGGAGACAGGTTTGTGTAAGTGATTTTTGAACCCTGCACATGGTTCCAGCTCTCGTCGAAACCTTCCAGCGTGTATTCGAAGCTGGGATGAATATCCTCCAGATAGCGGAAGTCCGTTATTTCTACCGTGACATTGTTCTGGTCATGTTTCAGACGGATTTCTCTGGTCTTTCCCAGAATGTCAGAGAGGATGCCGCTTCCGTCGCCGGGACAGATTTCCCGGTTGAAGATGGAAAGCCGGTCGAAATGGGGTGTCGGAGAGGCGATTTCCGTGTTCTCTTTCCGGAGGACGGCCAGTCCGTTTGTTCCACCTATATATAATGTCCCTTTTCTGTCTCTGAACATGGCGGACCCCAGACTGTAGCTCTGGTCGAACAGACGGTAGGTGTTCTCGATGGATTCGGTCTGTGTGTTGAACAGGGAGATTCCCTTCCCATGAATCAGATAAAGACAGTTGTTCTGCTTCGCTTCTCCGATATAATAGCAGAAATTGCTGGACAGTGTGCCGTCGTATGTGCTGTATTGCTTGAACGCGTCTTCCTTCTTCTGGTAGCGGAGCAGGCCCGACCCTGCAGTCCCTATATAAATGTCGCCATACCGGTCTTCAAAGATATGAGACACCTCCCCCGGAGTGAAGGGTGCATCCAGATATTGGGATATATGCGAAGTGGTAAGGTCGGCGCAAATCACCCCGCCCCGTGACAGTCCCAGCCAGAGCCGGTTGCGCTTGTCGAGGAGGAATGTTTCGTATGTGAAGTATTTGGCCAGCAGTTTGTTTATTTCCCGGTTCATGCTGACTTTAGAGAATTTTTCTGTTTCCGGATCCATATAGGCCAGTCCTCCCTGGGTCAGAATCAGCAGTCCTTCCTTGTAAGGCTGTATCTGGTTGACAATGTCATGAGGGAGAGAAGAGGGGTCTCCGCTGACATGCCGCAGGGTATGTCCTTTTCCCGTACGGGTGTCCAGAATATAAAGCCCGCCGAAATGTGTGCCCACATAAAGCTTTTTGGTTTCCGGGTGGAAATAGATGGATTTCAGGTTGTTGCTCCCGATACTTTGCGGGTCTCCTTTCCGGTGGACATAGTGTGAGAACTTTCCTGTATTTACGTCAAGCTTGTTGAGCCCTCCTCCTTCGGTGCAGATCCATAAGTTTCCGGCAAGGTCTTCCGCTATCTTCCCCACCACCGGAAAGTTGAGCCAGTCTTTTCTGAGAGGGGCGGCATAATAGAAATGGTTGTTCTCCCTGTCGGGGTTGAACACGTTCACCCCTCCGAAGTATGTACCAGCCCAGATATTGCCGTCCCGGTCTTTGTGGAGCGCAAGGATAGAACTGTGGCTCAGTGTGTTGGGCGAGTCTCCGTATTCAGTGTAATGACTCCACGTGTCACTTTTTGGATGGTAGCAGTCAAGCCCTTTGAACGTGCCGAACCAGATGTCTCCCGCATCGTCTTCCAGAATGCACCGTATCTGGTTGTCAGACACTTCCCCTGTCTGGCTAGTGTAGTGGCTGGTTTTTCTGGAGGGCGACAGGCGGTACACCCCGTTCCAGCTTCCTACCCAGATATTCTGCCTTTTGTCGACAAACAGGCACTGGGTGTTTCCTTTATGGAATGTGAACAGCTTTTTCCATTGGGAAGGATTTTTGCGCGGGATAGCGGTCAGGTATGTGGAGTTCAGTGCCCATATCGTGTCATTTCCCGCATAGAGGCGGGATGCCTGCAAGAGCGTTTTGGGGAATCTGAAAAAGAGGGAAGTGTTTTTCTCTTTTTCCGTATAGCAATAGATACCGTCCTTGCATGCCATCCAAAGAGTGTCCTTCTCGCAGAAGATGCTTCTCACGTCTTTGCCGGAAATGAGGCTGAATTTTTCCCGGTAGAGGTCGAACCGGGCCACTTTCCCTTGCGAAAGCAGATAGAGCTGCCCGTTCTTGTTTCCGCACAACTGCTCGATTCCGTTGGTAGGGAAGTTTGTCGTGTCGGATGGAGTATAGGTGCTGACGCTGGAGCCGTTGTATCGGTTCAGGCCCTCGGCGGTGCTTATCCATATGGCTCCCGTTTCGTCTTGGTAGATGGCTTGGGTGCGTACCTGCGACAATCCGTCGGCGATGCCCAGGTGTTTGAAGTAGAGACTCTGGGACTGGACTGTAAGGGTACACAACAAACAGATGACACTTAGAACTGTATTTTTCATAATATTTTTTCTTTTTATTGTGATGATTTTACTCATGGTTACAAAAATACAAAAAATATTGTAACGGACATTGACGGGTAGAAGAAAAGTGGCAGGATAGGCGTTTCCTGTACCGACCGGAAGCGGAATTTTCTCTGTCTCCAGGTTGGAGATACATATTTTTAATTTGAATTTACTATCTTTGGCCTGGAGACAGAGAAAATTGTCTGTTGGGCAACTATGGATGGCCGGAACCGCTTGTCCGGATGGGCATGCCTTTGGAGTCGGTATCTCTGTTTTTGTCCGGCGACAGGCTGTCGGAGGTGCTATTTTCGTCCGAAGAATATGTCTAATTTATCCGAAAGGATGAAAAACATTGGAAATATACACACATGATAAGCGATAGATTTGTTTTCAGGCATATCTTTGAGCCAGAAAAAAATTAATTCGCTAACTTAAAAAGAAAGACTATGAAACGGATTCTGATTTGTGTGTGTCTGTTGATCTCGGCTTTTGCCGCATGGGGACAGACTGATTCGGGAAAAAAGAAAAAGGTGGACGACATGATGCGGCTTGTGGCCGATTGGCAGATTGCGCATCCCAACAGTGGTGCCGTGAATGATGACCTGGACTGGACGCATGCGGTTCTTTATATGGGGATGGTCGACTGGGCCGAAGTGGCGGAAAAGGAATATGGAGACCTCACTTATTATAAATGGCTGCTCAAAATTGGGAAGCGGAACCATTTTCAGGTGGGCAAATGGATGTATCATGCCGATTTCATAGCCGTGGGGCAGTCGTTCATTGATATGTACAAGAAATATGGCGACGAGAAGATGATAGCTCCTGTAATGTCGCGTGCTGACTGGATTGTGGGGCATCCTGCGAAAACTTCGCTGGAACTGGATTATGGCAAGATGGAGACGCTTGACCGCTGGTCGTGGTGTGACGCTTTGTTCATGGCTCCTCCTGTATATGCCAAGCTTTATGCGCTGACGGGTGACGAGAAATATCTGGATTTCATGGACCGGGAATATCGGACCACTTATGATTATCTTTATGACAAGGGGGAACGTCTGTTTTATCGCGACCATCGTTATTTCGGACAGCGTGAATCCAATGGAGAGAAGGTGTTCTGGGGGCGAGGAAATGCCTGGGTGATTGCAGGTCTGGCCGAGATTCTGAAGGAATTGCCGGAAGGGGATTCCCGGAAGTTCTATGAAGATTTGTTTGTAGACTTGGCCGGGTGCTTGGCCGAGCTGCAGAGTCCCGACGGTTATTGGCATGCCAGTCTGCTTGACCCCAAGTCTTATCCGTCGCCGGAAACGAGCGCAACGGGATTCATCGTTTATGGGTTGGCTTACGGCATCAATGCGGGACTGCTTGACAAGGACACTTACTTGCCGGCTGTGGAGAAAGGATGGAAGGCACTGACCGAGGCGGTAGGAAAGGACGGAAAGCTGGGATATGTGCAGCCGATAGGGGCTGATCCGCGCAAGGTGACCCGCGACATGACCGAAGTGTATGGAGTAGGTGCTTTTCTGATGGCCGGATGTCAGTATGAGTTGTTGTGTGAATGAAGTATTCAATAGGTATCTATACATAAAATAAATTGGTTGAAAAATGAAAAGGAATGCATTTTTCATATTTTTGTTGGGAGTTTTCCTGTCTGTCGCGCAGTGTCTGTCTGCGCGGGAGGTGATTCCATTCAATGACGGATGGGAGTTCAAGAAAGGACCCTTTGAGGAGAACGCGTTGAAGACCGCGATGAAATGGGACGGAAAATGGGAGAAAGTGAGTCTTCCTCATACGTGGAATGCGGCCGACATGCAGCGGAAAGCTGCTTCGTTCTATCAGGGGGAAGCTTATTACCGCAAGCGTCTTGTCTTTCCGGAAAGATTGAAAGGAAAGCGGGTCTATCTCCGTTTTGAAGGAGTAGGATCTTGTGCGGAAGTGTACATCAACGGTTCTCTGGCCGGAACGCATAAGGGGGGATATTCAGCGTTTGTATGTGAACTGGGTCCTCAGATTAAGTGGGGAAAGGAAAATGAAATTGTCGTGAGGGCGGACAATACTGCCCGTCCGGATGTAATACCGGTGAACCACAATCTTTTTGGTGTCTATGGCGGTATCTATCGTCCGGTATGGTTGGTGGTGACCGAGCCTTGTGCGATTGCGGTGAATGACTGCGCTTCTTCCGGTGTGTACATTACGCAAAAGAATGTGTCAAAGAAGTCGGCCGAGATTACGGTGAAGGTGAAGCTGGACAATGCTTCACTGGCTCCGGTTCCTGTAGAGCTTGAAAATGCCATTTATGATGCGGAAGGGAAGCTGGTGAAGCGTCATGTACAGTCGTTCGACCTTACTCCCCAAGGTATGCAGTGCTATTCTTCCAGTTTCAGGATGAACAGCCCGCATCTTTGGAACGGAAGGAAAGACCCGTATCTTTACAAGGTGGTTTCACGGCTCTCCAGTGACGGACGCGTGCTGGATGAAGTTGTGCAGCCGTTGGGGGTACGTAAATATGAAATCATAGCCGGGAAAGGCTTCTTCCTGAACGGAGAGAAATATCCGATGTATGGTGTGACACGCCATCAGGACTGGTGGGGGTTGGGCAGTGCCCTGACAAACAAAGAGCACGATTTTGATTTGGCCACCATCATGGATGTCGGTGCCACTACGGTGCGTTTCGCTCATTATCAGCAGTCGGACTATATCTATTCCCGTTGTGATACGCTGGGACTGGTCATCTGGGCGGAGATCCCTTTCGTGAATCGCGTGACAGGTGAAGAGTGGGAGAATGCGCACCAGCAGATGCGCGAACTGATTCGCCAGAGTTTTAATCATCCGTCCATCTATGTGTGGGGTATTCATAATGAGGTGTATTATCCTCACGAATATACGGCGGCTTTGACTCGCTCGCTCCATGACTTGTGCAAGACGGAAGATCCCGACCGTTTTACGGCGGCCGTCAACGGCTTCGGACATGCGGAACATCCGGTGAACCAGAATGCCGACATACAGGGTATGAACCGTTATTTCGGCTGGTATGAGAAGAAGGTACAGGACATTCTTCCGTGGGTGGAGCAGCTTGAAAAAGATTATCCCTGGCAGCGTCTGATGCTGACGGAATACGGGGCGGATGCCAACATCGCGCATCAGACAGAGGTGTTGGGAGAGGCTTTGAACTGGGGAAAGCCTTTCTATCCGGAAACGTTCCAGACTAAGACGCACGAATATCAGTGGAGTGTCATTGCGGAGCATCCGTATATCATAGCTTCCTATTTGTGGAATATGTTTGATTTTGCCGTTCCGATGTGGGAAAGAGGTGGTGTGCCTGCACGCAATCTGAAGGGACTGGTCACTTTCGACCGGAAAACGAAGAAGGACTCTTATTTCTGGTATAAGGCGAACTGGAGTGAGGAGCCTGTGGTTTATCTGACTCAGCGGCGCAACGTGAACCGCGAGCGCAAGAACACTTCGGTGACCGTCTATTCCAATATGGGCACTCCTGTGGTTTATCTGAACGGAAAGCGTCTGGAAGGTGTGCGTCAGGGATACACGGACGTGCATTATGTGTTCGACAATGTGACTCTTGCCGAGGGAAAGAATACGCTGAAGGCAGTGGTGGAGTCGGACGGAAAGGAATATACCGATGAAATAGAATGGATATATGCCGGTGAGAAGGCACGCGAGGCGGACACTTATGTGAACGAACGGGAACATGCCGGCTGGTGATGATCATTAATTAACCTAAAAATAAAAGAACATGAGAAAGATTAAAACATTGTTGCTGGGTGTGTGCGCGGCTGCTTTATGTGCTTGCACGTCACCGCAGGAATCTGCCGTGCAGGTGAATGAACACGGAACACGGTGGAGCTGGGACAAGGGGACAATTGTGGTGGAAACTCCCGAACGTCCGGAAGGACAGATAAGTGTGATCGGCCTTACTGCGCCTAAACTGGAAGTGGTCCGTGTGGGATTTGTCGGTTTGGGAATGCGTGGTCCCGGTGCTGTGCAGCGGTTCACTTATATTCCCGGAACACAGATTGTGGCACTTTGCGACTATGAGAAGGAGCGTGCTGAAAAATGTCAGAAATATCTGGAGAAGGCTTCTCTGCCGAAAGCTGCCGTTTACTCGGGAGAAAAGGGATATGAGGAACTGTGCAAGCGCGAGGACATAGACCTGGTGTATATCGCGGCGGACTGGATGCATCATTTCCCCATCGCGAAATGTGCGCTTGAAAACGGGAAGCATGTGGCCATCGAGGTGCCTTCCGCAATGAATCTGGAAGAGTGTTGGGCTTTGGTCAATCTGAGTGAAACTACCCGCAAGCATTGTTTCATTCTTGAGAACTGCTGCTATGACTGGTTTGAAATGAACACGCTGAACATGGCGCAGAATGGGGTGTTCGGTGAAGTGATCCGTGCGCAGGGAGCGTATATCCACAACCTCGACCAGTTCTGGGATTATTATTGGAAGAATGGAGAGAATGACAAACTGGGATGGCGTCTGGACTATAACATGCGTCATCGCGGTGATGTGTATGCCACTCATGGCCTTGGTCCGGTAGCCCAGGCTTTGGACATCCATCGTGGCGACCGCATGAAGACTTTGGTGGCTATGGATACCAAGTCGGTTGTCGGAAAGGCATTGGTGGAAGCCCGTACAGATTCAACCTGCAACAATTTCCGTAACGGTGACCATACTACAACGCTTATCCGTACGGAAAACGGGAAAGTGATTGAAATCCAGCATGACGTGATGACTCCTCAGCCTTACAACCGTCTGTATCAGTTGACTGGAACGAAGGGCTTTGCAAACAAATATCCGGTTCAGGGCTATGCCGTGGAGGCTGACCAGCTGGCAACTTCCGGAGTGCAGCCGGAAGTGGATAACCTGAGCGCGCACAGTTTCTTGCCTAAGGCTGAGATGGATGCGCTTGTAGCCAAATATCAGCATCCTATTCTGAAGAAATACGGAGAGATGGCGAAGGAAGTCGGAGGCCATGGAGGCATGGATTTCATAATGGACAGTCGTCTGGTTTATTGTCTGCAGAACGGACTCCCGTTGGATATGGATGTATATGACTTGGCCGAATGGTGCTGTCTGGCCGAACTGGGCGAACTTTCCATGGATAACGGATGTGCTCCGGTTGCTTTTCCTGACTTTACACGTGGCGAATGGAATACGGTGAAAGGTTATAAGCATGCTTTTGCCAGTCCGGAAGATGAGAAGGTGGCCGCTGAAAAGGCTGCTGCGTTTACTGCCAAACTGAAAGAGCAGGGTGCAAAGGAATGGAAAGAGAGCAAATGAGATAAGTTTGTTTTGGTACAATTACATAATGGAGGAAGCGGTCGGTTCTTTCGGGAACCGACCGCTTTTTATAAGAGAAATCGGGGGGCAATGGATGAAACGTATAGGCATAAAAAAAGTCTGTAGGCTGAACTTACAGACTTTCAATTCTCTCTGTTGTCCGAGATTATTCAGCAACAACTGCTGAATCAGCTGCTGTAGAGTCAGCTGCAACTGCTGTTGAATCAACAACCGGAGC
>CALUIZ010000047.1 GCA_944320815.1 uncultured Phocaeicola sp.
CTCGAAACGGGAAAGCTTGCAAAACAGGCAGATGGTGCTGTTATGCTGCGCATGGGAAATACCATGCTGCTGGCTACTGTTTGTGCAGCAAAAGATGCAGTTCCCGGTACTGATTTCATGCCTCTCCAGGTAGAGTACAGAGAAAAATATTCTGCGTTCGGACGTTTTCCGGGCGGCTTTACCAGACGTGAGGGAAAGGCTTCTGACTACGAAATTCTTACTTGCCGTCTGGTGGACCGCGCACTGCGCCCCTTGTTCCCGGACAACTATCATGCAGAAGTTTACGTAAATATCATTCTTTTCTCAGCCGACGGCGTTGACATGCCCGACGCGCTGGCCGGATTAGCCGCCTCTGCCGCACTGGCCGTTTCCGACATTCCGTTCGGAGGACCGATTTCTGAGGTACGAGTGGCACGCATTGACGGAAAATTCGTCATCGACCCGACTTTCGAAGACCTGAAACGCGCTGACATGGACATCATGGTAGCGGCCACCTATGAAAACATCATGATGGTGGAAGGCGAAATGAAGGAAGTTTCGGAACAGGACTTGCTGGAAGCCATGAAGTTCGCTCATGAAGAAATCAAGATTCACTGCAAGGCTCAGATGGAGCTTATGGAAGAAGCGGGCAAGACTGTAAAACGCGAATACTGCCACGAAGAGAACGATGAAGACCTGCGCAAGGCCGTTCACGAAGCCTGCTATGCCAAAGCATATGCCGTAGCGGAATCAGGCAACAAGAACAAGCACGAACGTGAAGATGCGTTTACCGCCATATGCGATGAATTCAAGGCACAGTTCACAGAAGAAGAACTGGAAGAGAAAGGTCCTATGATTGACCGCTACTACCACGATGTAGAAAAGGAAGCGATGCGCCGCTGCATCCTCGACGAAGGCAAACGTCTGGACGGACGTGCCACGACAGACATCCGTCCCATCTGGTGTGAAGTGAGTCCGCTGCCCGGACCTCACGGTTCATCCATCTTCACCCGCGGCGAAACTCAGTCGCTGAGTACCGCCACTTTGGGTACGAAACTCGACGAGAAGACCGTAGACGACGTGCTCGACCAGCACAAGGAACGCTTCCTGCTACACTACAACTTCCCGCCGTTCTCAACAGGCGAGGCAAAAGCACAGCGTGGTGTAGGCCGCCGCGAAATTGGCCACGGACACTTGGCATGGCGCGCGCTGAAAGGACAGATTCCTGAAGACTATCCGTATTGTGTACGTGTAGTTTCAGACATCCTTGAGTCAAACGGTTCATCTTCAATGGCTACGGTATGTGCCGGAACACTGGCGCTGATGGATGCTGGTGTACCTATCAAAAAACCGGTATCAGGTATTGCAATGGGATTGATCAAAAATGCCGGAGAAGATAAATATGCTGTCCTCTCGGACATCCTGGGCGACGAAGACCACCTGGGAGACATGGACTTCAAGGTGACAGGCACACGCGACGGTATCACTGCCACCCAGATGGATATCAAGTGTGACGGTCTGACATACGATATTCTGGAAAAAGCATTGCTGCAGGCAAAACAAGGACGCGAATACATCCTCGGCAAACTGACCGAATGCATCGCAGAACCTCGTCCTGAGCTGAAGCCGCATGCACCCCGCATCGAAACCATGACTATCCCGAAAGAATTCATCGGCGCTGTCATCGGTCCGGGCGGAAAGATTATCCAGGGCATGCAGGAAGAGACCGGAGCCACCATCACTATTGAAGAGACTGACGGCGTAGGACGCATTGAAATAGCCGGAACCAACAAGAAGAGCATTGATGACGCGATTCGTCTCATCAAGAACATCGTGGCTGTTCCGGAAATCGGCGAGACTTACAAAGGAAAGGTCCGCTCTGTAATGCCTTACGGTGCCTTCGTTGAATTCCTGCCTGGAAAAGACGGTCTGCTCCACATTTCAGAAATCGACTGGAAACGTTTTGAGACCATCGAAGAAACAGGTCTGAAGGAAGGTGACGAAATCGACGTGAAGCTGCTGGACATTGACCCGAAGACGGGCAAGTTCAAGCTGTCGCACAAAGTGCTGCTCCCCAAACCGGAAGGTACGGAGAACGGAAAAGGTGAAGGCCATGCAAGACATGACCGCCGCCCGCACCGCAACAACAAGGAACAGGCATAAGATTCATTTTTCTAAATAGAGCGTCCCGGCATCCCCTGAAAGGAGGAATGCCGGGACGTTTTCTTTCGTCAGCCCGCATCGTTTCCCGCAAAGCATACGGAGCGGCCCCCGGCCAATCCGTACCGGCACTTATACTTAATAGAAAATAAAAGTGGACAGACAATGAATGCGGAGTAAACAGAAAAACGTATATTTGCAAACTATTAATATCAACTCGGTTATGTCTTGTATATTACATATTGAAACTTCTACGGAAGTCTGTTCGGTGGCACTCAGCCAGGACGGTGCTTCCATCTTCTCTAAAGAAGACTTTAAGGGTCCCTCGCATGCAACGGAGCTGGGTGTATTCGTCGACGAAGCGTTGTCTTTCGCAGACAGCCATGCCATTCCTGTCGATGCGGTGGCGGTGAGTTGCGGGCCCGGCTCATATACAGGGTTGCGCATCGGAGTTTCCATGGCCAAAGGAATATGTTACGGACTTGGAGTACCCTTGATTGGTCTCCCCACATTGGAAATAATGTGCGTTCCGGTTCTGCTCTTCCGCGAATTGCCCGAAGACGCGCTGCTTTGCCCGATGATTGACGCACGCCGGATGGAAGTCTATGCGACCATCTATGACCGTGCGCTCCGCATAAAGCGCGAAACCGGTGCAGACATTGTGGATGAACACTCGTACGAAGAATTCCTGTCGGACCATCCGGTATATTTCTTCGGCAACGGAGCGGCCAAGTGCAAGGAAAAGCTCGTACACCCCAACGCGCATTTCATCGAAGACATTCATCCGCTGGCAAAATGGATGTTCCCGCTGGCAGAAAAAGCGATGGCACAAAACGATTTCAAGGATGTGGCCTACTTTGAACCGTTCTACCTGAAAGAGTTTGTGGCATCCAAACCCAAAAACTTGTTATAATCGAATCATCATTGATATGGAATACAATACCCAACAACAAAAATTACCCCTTCCTGAATACGGACGGAGCGTACAGAACATGGTAGACCATGCACTGACCATCGAAGACCGCGCAGAGCGTCAGCGTTGCGCCAACACGATAGTGAACATTATGGGAGGAATGTTCCCTCAGTTGCGCGACATGGAGGACTTCCGGCATAAACTGTGGGACCATCTGGCCATCATGTCCGACTTCAAGCTCGACATCGACTATCCGGTGGAAGTGGTAAAGAAAGAGAGTCTGGAAATCAAGCCGGAGCAGATTCCGTATTCGCCCAACAAAATCCATTACCGGCATTACGGGCGTTTCGTGCAGGACCTGATAAAAGTGGCGGTTGACTATCCCGAAGGGGAAGAAAAGGATGTGTTGATAAAATACATCGCCAACCATATGAAGAAAGACTATATCAACTGGAACAAAGACGGAGTGGAAGACCAGAAAATTCTGGATGACCTTTGCGAACTCTCCGGAGGGAAAATAAAACTTTCCGCCGAAAACTATCACCTGGTAGAGCAGCGGATACTGATTCCGCGCCGCCGCCAAGGACAGCAGAACAACAATCAGAAACGTAATAAATATTGACCGATATGGCTTCGTTTGTCATTGAAGGCGGGTACAGGCTGAACGGGGAGATTGTTCCGCAAGGAGCAAAGAACGAAGTGCTTCAAGTGCTTTGCGCTACCCTTTTGACCGATAAAGAAGTAACGATCAGCAACATTCCGAATATTCTGGATGTGAACAACCTGATTCAGTTGCTCCGCGACATGGGGGTGGCCGTGTCAAAAACCGGAAGCGACACCTATACGTTCAGGGCAGACAATATAAATCTGGCCTATCTGGAAACGGAAGAGTTTCTGTCGCGCTGTTCCAAACTCCGGGGGTCTGTCATGCTGGTAGGACCGCTGGTGGCACGCTTCGGGAAAGCGATGATCTCCAAACCTGGCGGTGACAAGATTGGACGCCGCAGGCTTGACACGCATTTTCTGGGAATACAGAAACTGGGCGCATCGTTCGACTATGATGCGGCGGAAGGAGTGTTCCGCATTTCTGCAGAGAAGCTGAAGGGAACTTACATGCTGCTTGACGAGGCCTCGATAACCGGTACCGCCAATATCATCATGTCGGCAGTGCTGGCTGAAGGGACAACCACAATCTATAACGCGGCATGCGAACCCTACATCCAACAGTTGTGCCGGATGCTGAACCGCATGGGAGCCAGAATCTCCGGCATCGCATCCAACTTGCTGACCATCGAAGGGGTCAGCAGTCTGAACGGCTGCACGCACCGCGCGCTTCCCGACATGATTGAAGTGGGAAGCTTCATCGGAATGGCTGCGATGACAGGAAGTGAAATAACTATCAAGGATGTTTCTTACGGAAATCTGGGAATCATCCCCGAAAGTTTCCGCCGGCTGGGTATCCAGGTGGAACAGCACGGAGACGACATTCTGGTTCCCGCTCAGGAACACTACCAGATAGAGACGTTCCTCGACGGATCTATCATGACCATCGCAGATGCGCCGTGGCCGGGGCTGACACCCGACTTGCTCAGTGTGATGCTGGTTGTGGCCACTCAGGCCAAAGGCAGTGTGCTGATTCACCAGAAAATGTTTGAAAGCCGCCTGTTCTTTGTCGACAAACTGATAGACATGGGAGCGCAGATTATCTTGTGCGACCCTCACCGTGCGGTGGTCATCGGTCATGACCGCGGCTTCAGTCTTCGCGGAGGCAACATGACTTCGCCGGATATCCGCGCCGGAATCGCGCTGCTGATTGCGGCATTGGGTGCGGAAGGAATCAGCCGAATCCACAACATTGAACAGATTGACCGCGGCTACCAGAATATAGAACAGCGTCTGACCGCTCTGGGAGCACGCATAACACGCATTGAATGACAAGAGTATGATAAGAGAAGAAGAAGTTTTCAAGATTGGGGTCATCAACAAGCCGCACGGAGTGAAAGGGGAAGTGTCATTCACTTTTTCTGACGACATCTTCGACCGGACAGACTGTGATTATCTGGTTCTTTTGCTCGACGGCATACTGGTGCCTTTCTTCATTGAGGAATATCGCTTCAAATCAGACAATGTGGCACTGGTGAAGTTTGAAGATGTTGATACAGCCGAAAAGGCGCGGATGTTCACCAACATACCTGTATATTTCCCCACTAAATATATGGACAGCATATCAGAGGAAATCATTTCATGGAACATATTTGAAGGATTCAAAGTGATGGACAGCCGTCATGGAGACCTGGGCAAGATTGTCGGCATAGACGACTCGACAATCAATGTTCTTTTCGTCATAGAAAAAAACGGGAAGGAACTGCTGCTTCCGGCACATGAAGAGTTTGTCCGTGACTATGACAAGGATAAAAAGATTGTCTATGTAGATATACCCAACGGACTGTTGGATTAAACTGCAAAATATGAGGAGATCGGTACGTAAAGCATTCTGGCGGAATTTCAAGTTCAAGTATAAGTTGACCATCATCAACGAAAACACTTTGGAAGAAGTGGTGGGCATTCATGTGTCCAAGCTGAACGGACTTTCCGTCCTTCTGAGCGCATGTACCATCATATTCCTGATAGCTGCGGCCATCATCACTTTCACTCCGCTGAGAAACTATTTGCCTGGATACATGAACAGTGAAGTCCGCGCACAGGTCGTAAGCAATGCATTGCGTGCCGACTCCCTGGCAGAGGCCCTGAACCGTCAGAACATGTATATCATGAATATACAGGACATCATCAGCGGCCGTGTGAAAGCGGACACGATAACTTCCATAGATTCACTGACCAGACTGCGCACAGAAGAGCTTATGTCACGTTCCGAAGAAGAGGAACGCTTCCGGGAAGAATATGAAAGGAAAGAGCGTTACAATCTGCGCTCTGTGTCAGAGCGTACCGGAACGGAAGGACTGATTTTCTACCGCCCTTCACGGGGAGTCGTCACGTCAGAATTCAATCCGGAAGAAAAACATTTCGGGGTGGACCTGACCGCAGAGCCTGCCGGAAGTGTGCTTTCTGCTTTGGACGGAACGATAGTGTTTGCCGCTTTTACAATAGAATATGGCTATGTCATTCAGGTGCAGCATGTGAAGGACTTTATGACAATCTACAAGAACTGCGGTTCACTGATGAAACAGACAGGCGACCGTGTGAAAGGAGGAGAAGTTATTGCATTGACAAGAAGGCCGGATGACAAGCACCCGACACCACATCTCCACTTTGAGCTGTGGCACAAGGGGCAGGCTGTCAATCCGGATAAATATATCGTGTTTTAGATTATGAAAAAACAAATTGCTATACTAGGCTCTACGGGGTCTATCGGAACGCAGGCTCTTCAAGTCATAGAAGAGCACCCTGATTTGTATGAGGTCTATGCGCTGACGGCGAACAACAAGGTAGACCTGCTGGTGGAACAGGTGCGCAAGTTTCATCCTGAGGCTGTGGTCATCGCCAACGAGGACAAGTACCCGCAACTGAAGGAAGCCTTGAGCGGAGAGCCGGTGAAAGTGTATGCAGGAACGGATGCCCTGGCTCAGATTGTAGAGTCGGAGCCGATTGACATTGTGCTCACTGCTATGGTGGGCTATGCCGGTCTTCGCCCGACGATGAATGCCATCAAGGCGGGGAAAACCATTGCACTGGCCAATAAGGAAACGCTTGTGGTGGCAGGAGAACTTATCAACAGACTGGCGAATGAATATCATGCTCCGATTCTTCCGGTAGATTCCGAACACTCGGCTGTGTTTCAGTGTCTGGAGATGAACAATCCGGTACATAAAGTAATCCTTACGGCATCGGGAGGACCTTTCCGCACATATACAATGGAGCAACTTCAGACTGTGACAAAGGAACAGGCCCTGAAACATCCCAACTGGCACATGGGGGCAAAAATCACAATTGATTCGGCTTCAATGATGAACAAAGGATTTGAAGTGATGGAAGCGAAATGGCTTTTCGGCGTACGTCCCGACCAGATAGAGGTGGTGGTTCATCCGCAGTCGGTCATTCATTCCATGGTAGAATTTGAGGACGGAGCAGTGAAAGCACAGTTGGGCGTGCCCGACATGCGTCTGCCCATCCAGTATGCTTTCTCTTACCCGAAACGGGTGCACCTGTCGGGCGAGAGACTGGATTTCTCCAGATACAATACGCTGACTTTTGAAAAGCCGGACACAGACCGTTTCCGCAATCTGGCACTGGCATACGAAGCCTTGCATAAAGGAGGGAACATGCCGTGCATCGTAAATGCAGCCAATGAGGTGGTGGTAGCCGCGTTCCTGAAAGACCAGATTTCATTTCTCGGCATGAGTGATGTGATAGAGAAAGCCATGTCACACGTGTCTTTTATCCAGACCCCGGATTATACCGATTATGTGGAAACAGACGCTGAAACGCGCCGCATTGCCGCCGAGCTGGTTATCAATGGGATGAAATGACAAATGATTTTAATAATAAAAACAAGAAGTTAAAGCAGAATGGAAACATTTTTGATTCGCGCCCTGCAGTTGATTCTCAGCCTTTCGCTGCTGGTAATCGTGCATGAAGGCGGGCACTTTTTCTTTGCGCGTCTATTCAAGATACGCGTGGAAAAATTTTATATATTCTTCGACCCTTGGTTCTCTTTGTTCAAGTTCAAGCCGAAGAATAGTGATACGGAATACGGAATCGGCTGGTTGCCTCTGGGCGGCTACTGCAAGATTTCGGGTATGATTGACGAATCAATGGATACGGAACAGATGAAACAGCCTCCACAGCCGTGGGAATTCCGTGCAAAACCGGCCTGGCAGCGTCTGCTGGTCATGGTCGGCGGAGTACTGATGAACTTCATCCTGGCCTTGTTCATCTATTCCATGATTCTGTACACATGGGGCGACCGCTATACGGCTTTGAGCGACATGACATACGGGATGAAATTCAACGAACACGCACAGAAAATAGGCTTCCGCGACGGTGACATACTCAGAAGCGCAGACGGAAAGGAACTGACCCGTTTTGACATGGACATGATCCGCAGCATCGTGGAAGCGCGTGAGGTGACGGTGCTCCGCAACGGGGAAGAAAAGAAGATTTTGATGCCGGAACTGAGCTTGCTGAATGTGGCGAAAGAGGACCCGATGTTCGTGGACCTGTTCTGTCCGAATGTGGTGGACTCTGTTCTTGCCGGAGGCGGATTTGCCAAAGCAGGCATACAGAAGGGTGACTCTTTGCTGGCATTCAACGGCAAGCCACTGACCTCATGGAATGAATTCCAGTATGAAATGGGAGTGCTCAAGACCAAGGCCGAACTAGAACAAAAGACTTCTGCCGGTTTCTCTCTGGTTTATTCCCGTGCGGGAGTACGCGATACGGTAGACGTGCAGACCGATTCGAGCTTCAAGGTTGCAGCCATCGGAAAACTGCCTGATTATAAGGTTACGGAGGTGAATTACGGTTTCTTCCAGTCATTCCCCGCCGGTGTGACATTGGGAGTGAATACGTTGAAAGGATATGTCAACGACATGAAATATGTGTTCACGAAAGAGGGGGCCAAGAGTCTGGGCGGATTCGGTACCATCGGAAGCATTTTCCCCAAAGCATGGGACTGGCAGCGTTTTTGGGAAATGACCGCTTTGTTGTCCGTGATGCTGGCAGTGATGAACATCCTTCCGATTCCTGCGCTTGACGGTGGGCACGTATTGTTCCTTCTTTATGAAATCATCGCACGCCGCAAACCAAGCGACAAATTTCTGGAATATGCACAGGTGGTGGGAATGTTCCTTCTGTTCGGCTTGCTCATCTGGGCAAACTTCAACGATGTGATGAGATTTTTGTTCTGACCGCCACATATAGCGAGACAAATCGCCCTGTCGTTCTGTTGGGACGGCGGGGCGTTCTTTTTGTAATGCCGACACGTCCCTTTGAAAACTTTCCGGCATTTTTGTTATCTTCTTCACGGATGAAAGCGAATCTTTTTCAGCATTTGGCGGAAATTTTCTATTTTTGCCGCCCGGGTGAAAGGACATTTGCATCGTCCGGCACATTTTTTGAAAAACACTCAATTTATAAATAACAAAACTAACTGTATTATGATGAAACATTTGTTTATGGCCGCGATATTGGCCGGAAGTCTGCTCTCCGTGTCGTCCGCCAACGGACAGGAGCGTCTGCCGGAGTATCTGCAGGCTGAAAAGTTCACGAAGTCCAAACTAAGCCACATGCTTTTTTCAACAACGGTCGACCCGCATTGGTTTCAGAAAGGAAACTCATTCTGGTTTTCATACAAAACCAGCGAAGGCACATTCTGGTATGTGGTAAATCCTTCCGCACGCTCGAAAGAAGAGCTTTTCGACCGAGAAGAACTGGCCGCCCAACTGACGGAAATCATGCACGACCCTTTTGAAGCGCGCCAGCTCCCTGTGCGCAACCTGAAGGCAAAGGAGGACGGACGTACCTTCACATTTGAAGTCGTGTCTTCACAAGACGAAAAAAATGAAAAGGGCAAGAAGGAAAAGAAAATCTATTACTTCTCATATGATTTCCCGACCCGCAAGTTGACGCATCTGGAAAAGGCCGAGAAAGAACCTAAAAAATTGTCCTGGGCTTCCGTCTCTCCCGACGGGAAGTCAGTGGTCTATGCCAAAGACTGCAATCTCTACCGAATGAGCATAGAGGATTACCGCAAGGCACAGAAGGATGAAAAGGACAGCACAATCGTTGAGATACAGCTCACAAAGGACGGGACACCCGATTTCGGGTACGGCATCCCATACAGTACATTGAACACGGACACTCTGTGCAACGGGAAACGAAGAAGCGTATGGGGAGCCTGGTCGCCCGATTCACGCCATTACGCGACAATCGTACTCGACCAGACTGACGTGAAACCTTTGTGGGTCATCAATTCCATCGCCGAACCACGTCCTACGCTTGAAACATATAAGTATGAGATGCCGGGCGAGACCGGAATGCCGGAATACCATCTCTACCTGTTCGACATGCAGAACAACACACGAAAAGAAATCCGTACGGCAGCATGGAAAAACCAGTCGCTCGACCTCTCCTTCCGGCCGTTTGAGCAGAAGCAGCGCGACAAGGAGCTTGTGCCCTCCATCTGGCAGGGCGACAACGAACGTTTCTTCCTCACTCGCAGCAGCCGTGACCTGCACCGCATCGACGTATGTACGTACACCATCGGACAGGATTCAATCGTGCCGATTGTGAAAGAACGCATGAACACTTATCAGGAAACCCGTCCGATTCAAGTGTTCAACGAGGGCAAAGAATTTATCCAATGGAGCGAACGTGACGGATGGGCGCATCTGTACCTGTATGACGACAAAGGGAACCTGAAAAACCGGATTACGTCAGGGCCATGGCACGTGGAACGCGTGGTGAAAGTGGATGAAGCCACACGCACCATCTATTTCATGGCAAACGGACGTGAAAAGGACGAGAATCCGTATTATGAGCACCTCTACCGAGTAAATGCGGACGGAAGCGGACTGAAACGGCTGACCGAAGGCGATTACTTCCACGCAGTAGAGGCGGACGATGAAGCACGTTTCTTCGTCGACAACTATTCAAGGGTAAACAGTATTCCCTGTGCTGCTCTGGTAGACCGTAACGGTAACAAGGTGATGACAATTCAGGAAAGCGACTTCTCCCAACTGAAACTTGCCGGCTACCAGTTCCCTGAGCTGTTCAAGGTAAAGGCCGCCGACGGAGTGACCGACCTTTACGGAGTGATGTACAAACCGTTCAACTTTGATTCGACAAAAGTCTATCCGATAATAGACTACGTATATCCCGGTCCGCAAGTAGAAGCCGTATATTATCCGTTCACACGGATGAGCGTGCGCACCGACCGTCTGGCACAGGCCGGATTCATCGTCATCTCGGTAGGGCAGCGCGGCGGACATCCGAGCCGTTCAAAATGGTATCACAACTATGGATATGGCAACATGCGCGACTATCCGCTTGCCGACCATAAAGCGGCGGTGGAACAGCTTGCCGCGCGCTATCCGTTCATTGACATCAACCGCGTGGGCATCCACGGACATTCCGGAGGAGGATTCATGTCAACCGCTGCCATCTGCCAATATCCGGATTTCTACAAGGCTGCCGTATCATGTGCCGGGAACCACGACAACCGCATCTACAATCGCTGGTGGAGCGAAACTCATCACGGTGTGAAAGAAGAGATTTCGGAAAAAGGCGACACGACATTTGCCTACAAGATAGCCACCAATCCGGAAATAGTGAAACGGCTGAAAGGACATCTGATGCTTGTGCATGGTGATATCGACAACAACGTGCATCCGGGAAATACCATCCGCGTGGTGAATGCGCTGATTCGTGCCAACAAACGCTTCGACATGCTGATTCTCCCGGGACAACGCCACGGGTTCGGCAACATGGATGAATATTTCTATTGGCGCATGGTGGATTTCTTCTCGGAACACCTGAAAGGACAGAAAGAAACCTCGGTTGACATACCGCAACGCTGAATCATGAAGCAATGACCACCTTTCATCCGGAGAGTGAAGAATGGAATCTCCAAATCCCTCTCTCCGGATTATATATTTTTTAATGAATGTCCGCATTCCACCAGATTACTTGTAGGGGCGTATCGCATACGCCCCTACGTTGGCTCTTTGTGGCATTCATTTATTTTTTTACAGACTGAGAGCGTAAACACAAAAAAAGCGACGTTCAATGACTGAACCTCGCCGACAATCTAAAAGAACCCCCTTTACGGGTTCTTTTTCATCAGTGTAAATTTTCTGTTTGTGTTATCCTTCTTTTCCAATCTCTTTTACCCAAAGAGAAAACTAACAATTAACCTTTGAAAACCTTACTTCTTACCTTATAATCTAATACCTTAATTTACCTTAATCAAAATCTAACACCTAAAATGTATATTTTTACCTATCGGTTTCACAACCACAATGCAAATATACAGGCTTTTCTTTAAACGACAAGAGTTTATCTCCTGTTTTTGAACGTAATGCCCATTTTCATGACATAAGTCAAGAAAAGGCCGGGACATCCGCTTTTCTGCATATCAGAAGCCATATGCAGCCGCTTTTTCTGCATACAAATTACATTTACGGGAAACGGCCATCGATTTAATCAACAAAAACGCAATCAAATTGGCACAAAACAAGCTTTATTGTTAAAACATCATTTCTTTTTCAGACTTAAGATACGCTGGTTGCTGCTCCCTCTGAACTCCAGACAAGGAGAATAAAGCGATTCAACGAAACGGCCGTCCACCAGCACATCAATGTATGCCAACAAAGGGCTGCGCATGGAATCTTCCTGAAGTTCCTCCAGTGTATAGCCGGTATAACACCAAATATTCAGCCGTGTCCGGCTTTTCACCTCTTTCAACACCTGAAGAAATTCCGGAGGATTAAAGAAGGGGTCCCCGCCCGTAAACGTCACCCCGTCGAGCAAAGGATTTGAATTGATTTCACTGATGATTTGCCGCAACGCACCGGGAGTAAGCGGTTGCCCTGCATTCGGATTCCACGACTGAGGATTATGGCATCCCGGACAACGGTGAGAACATCCGGCCAGATAGATGGAATACCGGATACCCTCACCGTCTACTATCGTTTCAGGATATGTATATAAATAATGCAACATTATCAGAAATGCTTCACTCTGTCCCTCTCTTCCGCCCGCTTGGAAGAGTTCCAACTGTTCAGGTCACCAGTCAGATAACCGGTAATCCGGCGCATACGAAGGATGTCATCGCCATTACAAACAGGACATTTACTGTAAATGATACCTTTATATCCGCAATTATGGCAGGTGTCAACCGGATGATTGATGGAACCATAGCCAATCCCCTCGTCATGCATTGCCTTTACAATCTTCACGATTGCCCTGACATTTTTCTTCGCCTCCCCGTCAAGTTCCACATAAGTGATATGCCCGCCTTTTGTCAGCGCATGGAAAGGAGCTTCACATCTGATTTTCTCCATAATGCTGATGCGCTCCTTCACATCCACATGAAACGAGTTCACATAATACTCCCGGTCATTCACTCCCTCAATGACTCCGTATTTCCGCCTGTCCATCCGGGTGAACCTTCCGGAGAGTCCTTCAGCCGGAGTGGCCAGCACCGAATAATTCAAATGATATTTTTCCCGGTATTCCTCGGCCACCCTGTTCATTTCCTCTACCGCCTCATACAAAGTCTCCCATGCCTTCCTGCAATGTCCGTGCCCCTGTCCATAGAGGGCGGCCATGGCATTATGCCCTCCGATAAAGCCGATTCCCAGCGTGCCCTGATTCAACACATCGCCCACTTCTTCGTTCGGGTCCAGCCTGCCTCCTCCCTTCCACACGTCATTGCTCATCATGAAAGGAAACTGGCGCGCAAGCGCAGTCCGCTGGTATTGGTAACGGACATGCAGCTGTTCAGCTATAAACTCCGCCATTCTGCGAACGGACTGAAGGAACAGGTCTTTCGCCTTCATTTCCTTGTCTTCTCCGTTCCCGCCCAACGTCTCCGCCTTACGGACAGCCTCAATGGCAAGACGAGGGAGATTCATGGTCGTAAACGAGAGATTTCCACGTCCGAACGATGTCTTTTCGCCATTGATGTTTTCAAACACACGAGTACGGCATCCCATAGTGGCCAGTTCGTACCGGTAACGTTTCGGGTCATCCGCCCTCCATTTTTCATGCCGGTTGAACGGAGTGTCGAGAAACATGAAGTTCGGGAACAGAGCCTTAGCCGTTGTGCGGCAGGCCTTCAGAAACAAATCAAAGTTAGGTGCCTCAAATTCAAGTTTTCCCTCCATCGCCGCCTCAAAGTCCTGCATGGCAAGAGCATAATCCGCTTCAGAATATGAAACACCGTCCTTCACCTTGAATATCTGTATCGGAAACACCGGAACCTCGCCCCGTGTCCCCAGTCCTTCAGCAGTAGCCTTCAACAGCTCTTCGACAACCATCCGCCCCTCAGGCGAAGTGTCCGTACCATAATTGATGGAACTGAACACCACCTGATTCCCTCCGCGCGAATGCATCGTATTGAGATTATGGATGAAACCCTCCATAGCCTGATGCGTCTCTTTCCGGGTATGTACAAAAGAACGCTGAAGGAGATGCAACAACTCTTCCTCCGTCAGGCGCAGACCAATAGCATCCAGTGCATCCGAAAACGCAAGCCGGGCTTTCTCGTCCACCGCAATGGAACTCAAATGTTGTCTGACCAACGAGAGCAGTTCTTTCTCATCGCTCTCCATTCCTTTCATTTCCAGATAGAACGACAGATTGGCCGCGACCTGCTTCTGGAACGACTTCAGCACCCCCTTCGCCATAAAAAAGTCAAAAGCCGGGATGGCCTGCCCGCCGTGCTGCTCGTTCTGGTTGGTCTGGAAAACAATCGTAGCCAACGTAGCGTAACTCTGTATGGACTGAGGCGTGCGTATACTCCCGTTTTTTGTATGGAATCCCCGCTCAAACAAATCCTCCAAATCATACTGGATGCAAGTTGTGGTCTTGGTCGGATAATAGTCAAGGTCGTGGATATGAATATCACCGTTACGGTGAGCCTCCGCATAAGAGGCCGGAAGCAGATATTTGTAAGTGTAGTCTTTTGTGATTTCCGATGCAAAAGTCATCATCTGCCCTGCAGGAGTGTGGCTTGACATGTTGGCGTTACTCAGATTCACATCATTCTTGTCAATCGCCACAATCCCGTCCATAACGTGCTTGATCTGTGTCTTGCGGTCGCGTTCGACATTTCTCCACTGACGATAGATGATGTATTTTTTTGCCACTTCCGGCTGCGTCTTCATCAACTCTGTCTCCACCAAGTCCTGAATGTCTTCTACCCCAACAACAGATTGCGTGATGTGTTCTACCACCCTACGAGTAATTCCGGCAATCTGCTCTTCCCGGTTCTCCATACCTGTAGCACAAAATGCTTTTCTGATGGCATTACTTATTTTGTCGGACGAAAAGCGTTCCCGTTTCCCGTCCCGTTTGACGATACAGATTTCGACAGTGTTCATTATCAGGAAATTTTAAATGTTGCACATGAAAGCCGTAATCAAGGCGGCAGAGTCAACCAGCAAGTGCAACATTACGAAATATTTTTGAAAAAGCACTCGGCCGATGTCTGGAAATTTAGTT
>CALUIZ010000048.1 GCA_944320815.1 uncultured Phocaeicola sp.
GTGACGATTGTATCGCTTGCGGTACTTGTATCGATGAATGCCCGGTTGGCGCAATTTCTGAAGGTGACAAATATTCAATCAATCCGGATGCTTGTACAGAATGTGGTACTTGCGCCGATGTTTGTCCTTCTGAAGCTATTCACTTGGGATAATCGAGTCGTCGTATGACAAACTTATGCAGGAGCATCCGTGAGGGTGCTCCTTTTTTTATCGTTTCTCTGCAAGATAGACTCCTCCGATGATGCAGACCGCTCCAAGGATGGAAACGGATGTTATCTGTTCGCCTAAAATGAAATGGGCGGTCAGGATAGTGGCCAGAGGGTTTATGTATAGATAATTTGAGGCTTTCGAAGCTCCGATTGCGCGTATCGTCGCATTCCATGAAATGTAGCAGAGCATGGAGGCGACCAGAGCAAGAAACAGCAGGTTGGAATAAATTTTCGGTTGTGAAAGCAGTTCAATGTGGAGATTGGCGGGTTGTATGGTGAAATAAAGTAACAGAGAAAGCACTCCATAGAAGAAAACTTTCCGTGTGATGAACAGTGTAGGGTAGGCATTACCTAATTTTTTGAGTACCAGACAATATAAGGCCCATGAAATAGCGGCTGTAAGTGAAAGGAAATCTCCTGTCGGGTTTATTTCCAGTGTTCCGTTGCCGTTGAATACGACAAGTGCCACTCCTGATAAGGCGATGATTGAACCGGAAAGGAAATGCCTGCGGAATCTCTCTTTATGGAACAGGCAGACGAACAGTTGGGTGAATACTGGTGCTGTGCATACCAGCAGTGACACATTGGAGGCTTGTGTAATTTCTAGTGCTGTGTTTTCTGTGATGAAATAAAGGGAGCCGCCGAAAAGTCCGGCAAGAAAGAGGACAAACTCATCTTTCAGACTGTTTGCAATGAATTTCTTGTGAGAGATGGCTAACAGAAAGACATAAGCGGCTGAGAAGCGGTAGAGAAATATTTCCACAGGTGTTAGCCCTGATTGTATCAATATTTTGGAGGAGACGAAAGTCGTTCCCCAAATGCAGACTGTCAGAATGGCTATGCAGTGGAACAGTGTGTCCGATTTCATGTGAGAATTCATAAAAATGCCACAGAAGCCGTGCGGCATTTCCGCTTTCTCCGGCTTCTGTGGTGTAATTGTCTGGATGATTGGAATGTTATTTCAGTCGTGCCAGTGTTTCCTTGATGCGGCGCATTGCTTCCACGATGTTTTCATCAGAAGTTGCATAGCTCATGCGGATGCATTCAGGAGCACCGAAAGAAGTACCTCCCACGCAAGCCACATGTCCTACCTCCAACAGATACATCGCCAAATCTTCCGCATTGTTGATTGCACGTTCGCCGTCTTTCTTCCCGAAGAAAGAGTCACATTTCGGGAACAGATAGAAAGCACCTTGAGGCACGTTCACTTCAAATCCCGGAATATCTTTTGCCAGTTTGACGATAAGGTCACGGCGGCGTTCGAATGCCTTGCGCATCTCTTCCACCGGTTCTTGAGTTCCGGTATAGGCAGCTTCTGCCGCTTTCTGTGATACAGAGCACGGTCCTGAAGTGTATTGTCCCTGCAGTTTATTCACACCTTTCACAATCCATTCCGGAGCGGCGATGAAACCGATGCGCCATCCGGTCATGGCATATGCTTTGGACACTCCGTTCACGATAACTACACGGTCCTTGATTTCCGGGAACTGCGCGATGCTTTCATGCTTGCCGATATAATTGATGTGTTCATATATTTCGTCGGCGATGACAATCACACGTTCATGCTTGGCCAGCACTTCAGCCAGTCCGGCCAGCTCTTCTTTGCTGTAAACAGATCCGGTCGGGTTGGAGGGAGAACAGAGAATCAGTGCACGGGTTTTCGGGGTGATGGCCGCCTCCAACTGTGCGGGAGTAATCTTGAAGTCTTGGTCGATACCTGCACGCACGATGACGGGAGTACCCTCCGCGAGCTTCACCATTTCCGGGTAACTTACCCAGAAAGGAGCAGGCACGATAACCTCATCACCTTTGTTTATCAATGCCATGATAGTGTTGCACACCGATTGCTTGGCTCCGTTGGCACAGCTGATTTGTGCAGCCGTGTATTCCAGATCATTTTCCTTTTTCAACTTTTCAACGATTGCATTCCGGAGGGCCGGGTAGCCGGCAACGGGAGAATAGCGTGAATAGTTTTCGTCAATAGCCTTTTTTGCGGCTTCCTTGATATGTTCCGGAGTGTTGAAATCCGGTTCTCCTACGCTCAGGTTTATCACATCAACGCCTTGAGCTTTCAATTCACTACTTTTTTGTGACATGGCCAATGTTGCCGAAGGCGACAGGCTGTTCAGACGATCTGAAAGTTGGTTCATATTTCTTTATGATGTTTATTGTTGTATTTTTCTGCAAAATAAGCTAATTTCTCCGATATATGAAAGAAATTAGCTTATGAAGAGGATTATTTTCTGTCTCCGAGTATTCTCAGCAGATAGATGAACAGATTGATGAAGTCCAGATATAATGTAAGTGAACCCATCAATGCGATTTTCTGTGTCGTCTCATTTATTTCTATATCATCACCGGAGAGGAGCTGTTTGATTTTCTGTGAGTCGTATGCAGTCAGTCCCACAAAGAGCAGCACTCCGACATAAGAGATGATAAGATCCATCATGGAACTGTGCAGGAAGAGATTGACGAGCGAAGCGATTATCAGTCCGATGACTCCCATGATGCAGAGACTTCCGATGCGTGTCAAGTCTTTTTTGGTCACATAGCCATAAAGAGCGGTGGCTCCGAAGGTCCCTGCCGTAATAAAGAAAGTAGTGGCAATCGAGCTCATGGTATAGACCATGAACAATACAGACATCGTGACTCCGTTCAGGATAGAATAAGCGATGAACAGGATTGTGGCCGTGGTGAAACTGATGCGGTGAATACGCGCGGAAAGATACATCACCAATGCCACTTCAGCGATGAGAAGTCCCCAAAACAGAATGGAGTTCTGGGCCATGGCATTTATCAGCGTATAAGATTTCGCCACGTACAAAGCTACGAAGCCGGTGATGGCCAGAGCCAATGTCATCCATACGTAAACACTGCGGAACAGAGCTGTCTGAGCCGCCTTGTCCGCTATACTTCTTACCAAATTGTTCGTTTCCATTTTTATTGCAAGTTAATTGATTTCAATTCATTTATTGAAATGGAGCGTATGTCCCATCCGGTCTTTTTTGGTGTGGAGATAACGCTCGTTGTAGGGGTTCGGGGTAACTTCTATCGGCACGTTTTCCACGATTTCCAGTCCGTATGCCTCGAGTCCCACACGCTTGACAGGGTTGTTGGTCAGCAGACGCATCTTGTGGATGCCGATTTCGCGGAGTATCTGCGCTCCCACACCATAGTCGCGTTCGTCGGCCTGATGTCCCAGGCAGATGTTGGCGTCCACCGTATCCATACCTTCTTCCTGAAGTTTGTAGGCCTTCATCTTTTCCATCAGTCCGATGCCGCGTCCTTCCTGATTCAGATAGATGACAGCACCTTTTCCTTCCCTTTCAATCTGCTGCATGGCCCGGTGGAGCTGTTCTCCGCAGTCGCACCGCATGGAGCCGAATATGTCGCCTGTGGCACAGGACGAATGTACGCGTACCAGTACAGGTTCATCAGGACCGAAATCTCCCTTGATGAGTGCCATGTGTTCCAGTCCGTTGCTTTTCTGTTTGAATGGAATCATGCGGAAATGTCCGTAAGCGGTCGGCATGTCCACCTCCACGCCTTTTTCCACCAGCGATTCCTGTTTCAGACGATACGCGATGAGGTCGGCTATGGAAATCAGCTTGAATCCATATTCGTCGGCCATCTTTCTGAGTTCAGGCAGACGCGCCATCGTTCCGTCCTCGTTCATCACCTCCATGAGGGCAGCGGCCGGATAAAGCCCTGCCAGACGTGCCATGTCTACGCAGGCTTCGGTGTGTCCCGCGCGGCGGAGCACCCCTTTCTCCTGTGCATAGAGCGGATTGACGTGCCCCGGACGGCCGAATGTTTCCGGTGTGGATTTCGGGTCTGCCAATGCCTGTATGGTGGCGGCGCGGTCGGCAGCCGAAACCCCCGTCGTGCAGCCTTCCAGCTTGTCGATGGTTACGGTGAACGGAGTGCCCAGCACAGAAGTGTTGTTCATTACCTGGTGGGGCAAGTCGAGCTCCTTGCATCGCGATATGGTAATCGGAGCGCAGAGCACTCCTCTGGCATGTTTCAGCATGAAGTTGACCTTTTCCGGCGTGATTTTTTCAGCGGCCACAACCAGGTCACCTTCGTTTTCACGGTCTTCATCGTCCACGATGATGACGAACTCTCCTTTCCGGAAGTCTTCTATTGCCTCTTCAATTGTGTTTAGTTTCACTTTTTCCATTGTTGAGCTGATTTATGATAAATTCTGTTTCATTCGTTCTTGTATGTCCCTGCTTGTCTTGATGATGCTTTTCAGGTCCTTGTCCAGACGCACCCTGTATCGCCAGATGTTCAGCCAGAGCAGCAGGCCTACAGGTACGGCCAGTCCGCACAGCATGTTGAGCCATCTGTTGTCGAACAGGCTCTTGTGGGCTTTAACGGAAAGGAACGGATAATTGTTCATCATGTTCAGCAGTACGCTGTCCGTTGAGTTCGACAATTCTTCTATCACGTCCTCCATCTGTCTGCTGATGTCCGCGATGGCATCGTCCGGGGTGTTGTTGGTGAAAATCCTGTAATAGTTGGGAGGCCCCAGCAGTTTGTGGCATGCCGCATATGCGGCACATTCCTCGCTGATTCTTTCCAGTTTTTCCGCGACAGCAGGATAGTCGGGAGTGTGAATGATGACCTCTTTCTTGAAGATGTGCCGTGATACCCTGATTCCCAGTATCTTCCTGAAGAAAGCCGCATACACGTCGATGTTGAACACGACAGAATCCTTGTTCGACTTATAGGTGAGGAACCCTCCCAAAGGAGCCAGAATGATGGTGCTCATCCATGTGCCCAGCACAATGTTCATCTCACCGCTTTTCGCCACGCGCGTGGCTCCCGAGTCAATAATATAGTAGAGCACGAAAATCAGGACAGAAATCACTACCGGCATACCTAATCCTCCCTTGCGGATAATCGCTCCCAGAGGGGCGCCGATGAAGAAGAAAATGAGACATGCCAGTGACAGGGTGATTTTCTTGTGCCAGTCGGAGCGGTGTCCCCGTATTCTTCCGTCGATGTCTTTTGTGGTGAAGCTTTTCATCGACCATTCGGACGCGAGTGAGGATATGCGGTTTTTGGCCGAGTTCAGCGTCTTCAGCTTCTGTGCAGACGTGTATCCGTTGAATATACTGTCCGTATTGATGTATTTGATTTTCTGTTCTGCCAGTCTTGTGGAATCCCTTTTTGTAGGCGTTGTCGTCTTGTAGGTGCGGTCCATCGCCTCGGTATAGAGTGAGCGGCCCACACTGTCGGCATACATGTTGAGCGAGTCGATGGCCAGTGAGATTTCCCGCATGTTCTTGATGTCCGAACGTTGGTTCAGGAAGTTTCCGTCCACCATCTCGAAGTTGGTGTCGAAGGCGATGAGCGTATGCTTTTCTCTGAATGTCTCCCTCCGGTAGGGCACGTTTCTCGAAATGACCGACTGTGAGCGGAGATTCTCGAACTGCTCACCGTTGTACAGGTGTAGGAACAGATGTTTCTTGTCGGCGGTCAGCTCCAGTTTCCCTTCTTCCGCCCAGATGATGTGCGCGTTTTCAAATCCGTCCGAAAAATTGTAGATGAGCACATCCTTCAGCATGCCCGTTTCGCGGTCCTTCTGCTTGACATAGATGTTATATCCTTCGATGTCGCTGTAGAACACCCCTTCCGGAATGTCCACTTCGGGCGATTTCTGCTTCATTGACACGAGCAGTGTCCAGAGTTCCTTCTGTGCTTTCGGTCCCACTACATTCTGGAAGAAGAACGACATGATTCCCAGAAACATGCAGAACAGCACGACCGGACGCATGATGCGGAGCAGAGGAATGCCCGCCGCCTTCATGGACAGCAGTTCATAGCGTTCGCCGAAATTTCCGAAAGTCATCAGTGCGGCCAGCAGGATGGCCAGGGGGAGAGACAATGGAATCAATGTCAGTGCCGACAGGAAGAAAAATTGCGCCAGGACGTTCATCTCAAGCCCTTTTCCCACCAGCTCGTCCACATATCTCCATAAGAACTGCATCATGAAGATGAAAAGGCAGATAAAAAACGTTCCGGCGAAGAGCAGCAGGAAGCTCTTCAGGACAAATATATCAAGTTTTTTTATGCGTAGCATTCTTTGTCTTGTGTATTATCAAGGTGCAAAAGTAGCATAAAAAACAGACATGAAAATAATGTTTTGTGAAATTTTAGGTTTATAGTCCGAAAACCCTCTTCAACGTATCGACTTGCGAGTTCCAGAGGTCGCGTGCGTCTTCCTCCTCTCCCGATTCGGCGAAGTCGGTCACCTCGAGCACATGGTCTGTGGTCAGTTCGTTGTATTGGATTTTCAGTTCAAAGTATGTTTTGTTCTCTTCATCCAGCCAATGGAAGCGGATGAAATATTCTGTCCGGTAGTTGATCACTTCCGCTTCTCTGGTTTCCGTCTTTCCCCATTGGAAAGTGAATTTCCGGTCGTTTTTTGTCACCTTGTCTGCAAACCAGCGTTCCAGACCTGCCGGTGTACTGATTGCGTTCCATATGATAGTTCCGGAAGAAGGGTTCAGTGGGTATTCGATATGTATTTTTCGTTTCATGGTGTTTTTCTTTTGTTTTATGTAACGGCGGCAAATTAAAGTAATTTTTTTTGCATCACATAGCGAATCTCTTTATTTTTTTCGGCTCTTGCATGAAATGTCTGGCATCCGGCAGGATTGCATCCCGTTTCCGGATATAAGGTTTCAGGCTATTTCGTTTCAGATACCCCGTTGCTTGAGCTTGAATGACAGCCTGTTTTTTCCCTGTCTCCACAGGCCGGAGCATTGCTTTCCGTTTGCCGGAAGAAAAAGTAAATAAAAATTGGGCCCGATTCTTGCGTAATTCAAAAACTTGGTTTACCTTTGCACCCGCAAACAAGAAACATGGCGGGATAGCTCAGCTGGTTAGAGCGCATGATTCATAATCATGAGGTCCCCGGTTCAATCCCGGGTCCCGCTACGTGAAAAGTCTTGGCCGTTGGGTGGCTTCCACGCCTGGCGGCTTTTTTATGAGGCGGGATAGCTCAGCTGGTTAGAGCGCATGATTCATAATCATGAGGTCCCCGGTTCAATCCCGGGTCCCGCTACCGGATATTGAAATGAGGATGTGCTTTCGGGTACATCCTTTTTTTGTTCCTGTCGGGGTGTGCGTTCTTGCGCCGAATGCTTCATGCTCCGTCGTGCCGGAAGCTCATGTCGCTCAGTATGTCTTCTTCCATTGCGCTTACGGATTCTCCTTCATATCTTTTGAGGATTGTGTGGTGGCTTAAATAATCGATGCTGTCGCATAATTCATGCAGGACGGTTATCTGATGTGAAGACATCAGTATAGTTTTTCCGTCTTCTTTCAGAGAACGGATGACTTTTTTCAATTGGATGCAGCCGTAAAGGTCGACTCCGTTGAATGGCTCGTCCAGAATTAGCAGGTCGTTTTCCTGAAGAAGCAATGCCATTAATGCCAGTTTCTTTTTCATTCCGGTGGAATATTCTGTGGCAAACCTGTGTAAGGGGAGCTGGAATTTTTCGTTGAGTCGCTCTATTTCTTGCAGCGTGACATCCCTCCCTTTGGCCTTTATGCAGAACTCAAGATATTCTTTCCCGGTTATGAGCGGATAGAAGTAGTTCTCCGCAGGAAGATAACCGATGCGCATGTCTGACTTCTTCCGGATGGTTCCCTTGTAATCCGTCAGACCCATGATGCAGTTGAAAAGCGTGGTTTTTCCGGCTCCATTCTCTCCGGCCAGTCCATAAATCATGCCAGAAGAATAAGACACAGAAAGGTCTTTCAGCACTTTTGTCTTACCGTATTCTTTGGTCAGACATTCTATTTGAATCAGTTCCATACTCTTTTGTATTTGTTCTTTACAGTTATGGATAATATGACATTTGCGGCAAAAAAGAGCGGCAGTACCAGAGATATGAAGCAGGCAGAGACATAAAGCGGCAACGGGAACAGCAGGCAGTGGATTCCCAAGGCTACCGGAGTGGAATAAAGGAATCTTGCCATACTGACGTTCCAAAGATATAATATTGTAGCGGACAGAACTGATAGTGAAAACAGGCAATTCCATCCTGTGGGAGAAAAGGCGATGACAAAAATCAGGAAGGGTGCGCCGGTGACTGCCACGTTCTGTATGCTGGAAAGTATGATGCATTTCAGAAAAGTGCGGAAATTCAGATAGAAGACAAGTTGCTGTCTCTGCGCCGTGTTCATCAGTCCTCCGCTTTGGATGACTCCCCAGATTATCAGGCAGACCTTTCCGACCCTCGTGTTTCCGTGGAGGCTTCCCGAAAGAGCCACGGCCGCCAAAATGATATACAGCCCTGAGTATTTTCTGAACATGTGCCGGTATTCGAGTGCTCTTTTTGACAGAAAAGGGAGCGGGAGAACGGATGATTTCAGTTTTATGCTTTTCAGTCCCGGAAGCAGAAGGGCGGCGGAGGTGAGAATGCCTGCCGGAAGAAATTCTTTTTTCAGCAAAAGTGTCAGGATGAAGGGCGTTCCAGCCAATATGTATTCTTTTCTGAAAATGATTCTGGCCATGTGGGTATGCAGAAAGAGGAATTGCCTGTCCTTCCTTTCGTTGTGGTAGAGCCATAGTCCTGTCACGACACTTGCAGGCATAATCCATATGCTTTCTGTTTTTAAGAGGGCGTAAAGGATGGCTGCGAAAAGCGTGAGGATGAAAAGGCTTCTCGGCAGACCTATCTCCCGAAGCAGCCTGTAGGCTTGGTTTGTTCTTATTTTCAGATATTGGTAGAATGTGTCATTCCGCAATCGCATGATGCTGGGCTTCAAAATTCTGTGGTATAAATAAAAATAAGAACGTCCCACAATACCTTGAGTGTTGTGGGACGTTCTTACGCGGAAGCTGGGGGATTCGAACCCCCGGTACGGGAAATCCGTACGGCAGTTTAGCAAACTGCTGGTTTCAGCCACTCACCCAAACTTCCGGGAGGTGTAGCGCATACGGGAATCGAACCCGTGTTTCAGCCGTGAGAGGGCCGCGTCCTAGGCCACTAGACGAAAGCGCCGTGTCTGTTTCATTTATTGCTGCGCGGAAGCTGGGGGATTCGAACCCCCGGTACGGGAAATCCGTACGGCAGTTTAGCAAACTGCTGGTTTCAGCCACTCACCCAAACTTCCAGTCGTGGATGCAATAAATGAAGCATTTCTCATAAATGCGGTGCAAATATAGAGCGACTTTTTCATTTGTCCAAACTTTTCAAACATTTTTTTCAATGCACTCAATCTTTTTTCTGTACGGTGTGTATGTGAAGCTCCCTGCATTTGACCGGATATGTTGTCCGTTTCCTGCCGGGATGGAAAAATAGGTCTGGAAAATAACCTTTTCTTTTGTATGGAACAAAAGGCTATTTTCTTTGGAACAGCCGCCTGTTTTTGTCTGGTTGTCAGTTTGTTCTGTGGAGGATTTATTTCCTGTCTAGAATGTGAAAATATTTGTAATAATTACAATTTGGTAAAATAACTAATTTTAGGTATTGCGCAATCGTTTTAAAACTCCTACCTTTGCGCGTGTTTCAAGTTTATTACATTTTAAAACCGATTATTTTTTATGGCAATGAATTTCAAAGAAGGCCGTTGGAACTATGAAATCAACGTGACAGACTTCGTAAAGACGAACATCGCTCCTTATGAAGGCGACGCGTCGTTTCTGACCGGACCGACAGAACGTACGAAAGCAGTGTGGAACAAGTGTCTGGAGGCTCTTGCCGAAGAACGTGCGAACAATGGAGTACGCTCGCTTGACCCGTCAACGGTATCTACCATCACCTCTTTCGCGCCCGGATACATTGACAAGGAAAACGAAGTGATTGTAGGCTTGCAGACTGATGAGGTGCTGCGTCGTGCAATCAAACCTTTCGGAGGCATCAAAGTGGTTGAGAAGGCATGCCGCGAGAACGGTGTGGAGGTAGACCCGAAAGTGAAGGATATTTTCACTCATTACCGTAAAACGCATAATGACGGTGTGTTTGACGCTTATACGGAGGAAATCCGTTCGTTCCGCTCGCTGGGATTCCTTACCGGACTGCCCGACAACTATGCGCGCGGACGTATTATCGGCGACTACCGTCGTCTGGCTCTTTATGGACTTGACCGTCTGATTGAAGCCAAGCAGAATGACCTGCGGCATCTGACCGGGCCGATGACCGACGCGCGCATCCGTCTGCGTGAGGAGGTGGCCGAACAGATCAAGGCACTGAAGGAGATTAAAATAATGGGCGAACAGTACGGACTCGACCTGAGCCGTCCTGCGGAATGTGCGCAGGAAGCGGTTCAGTGGGTGTATATGGCTTATCTGGCGGCAGTGAAGGAGCAGGACGGTGCGGCCATGTCGCTGGGCAATGTCTCTTCTTTCCTTGATATATATATAGAGTATGATATGGCCCATGGCAAGCTCGACGAGCTTCATGCGCAGGAGCTGATTGACCAGTTTGTCATCAAGCTGCGCATGGTGCGCCATCTGCGTATGCAGGCTTATACGGACATCTTTGCGGGCGACCCGACATGGGTGACCGAATCAATCGGCGGACGTTTCAACGACGGACGCACGAAAGTCACGAAGACTTCTTTCCGTTTCCTGCAGACGCTCTACAATCTGGGGCCTTCGCCCGAACCGAATCTGACCGTTCTCTGGAGTCCTCAGCTTCCGGAGGGATTCAAACGGTTCTGTGCACAGGTTTCCATCGACACGTCTTCCATCCAGTATGAAAATGATGACCTGATGCGTGAGGTGCGGGGGTCTGACGATTACGGAATCGCCTGCTGCGTGTCTTATCAGGACATCGGACGACATATCCAGTTCTTCGGGGCGCGCTGCAATCTGGCCAAGGCACTGCTGCTGGCCATCAACGGCGGACGCTGTGAGAACACGGGTACGCTGATGGTGAAGGACATTCCGCTTCTGAGCAGTGATGAACTGAACTTTGAGGAGGTGCTGGCCAACTACAAGAAGGTGTTGAAGGAGATGGCCCGCGTATATAACGAGGCGATGAACATCATCCATTACATGCACGACAAATATTATTATGAAAAAGCCCAGATGGCGTTTGTCGACACGGATCCGGCAATCAATCTGGCCTACGGTGTGGCAGGAATGTCGATTGCGGTAGACTCCTTGTCTGCCATCAAATATGCGAAGGTGAAGGCAAGACGCAACGACATCGGTCTGACCGAAGGTTTTGACATTGAGGGAGAATTCCCTTGTTTCGGAAATGACGATGACCGTGTGGACCATCTGGCGGTGGACTTGATTTATTATTTCGACGAGGAACTGAAGAAACTTCCGGTCTACAAGAATGCGAAGCCCACTCTTTCCATCCTTACCATCACCTCGAATGTGATGTATGGCAAGAAGACGGGAGCCACTCCCGATGGACGTGCGAAAGGCGTGGCGTTCGCTCCGGGCGCGAACCCGATGCACGGACGCGACAAGAACGGTGCCATCGCTTCGTTGAGCTCTGTGGCCAAACTCCGCTACCGTGATTCGCAGGACGGAATCAGCAACACTTTCTCCATTGTCCCGAAATCGCTGGGCGTTGACATGGAGCACCGTATCGAGAATCTCGTGACCATGACGGACGGGTATTTCGTGAAAGGAGCGCATCATCTGAACGTGAATGTGCTGAACCGTGAGATGCTGGAGGATGCGATGGAACATCCGGAGAAGTATCCGCAGCTTACCATCCGCGTGTCGGGCTATGCGGTCAATTTCATCAAGTTGAGCCGTGAGCATCAGTTGGAAGTGATTTCACGCAGTTTCCACGAGCGTATGTAATCAGGAATCAATATAGAATATTGTGTAGATAAAGGCGCAAAGTATGGAGATGGATACCCCGACTTTGTGCCTTTCTGCTTCATGTCATCTTAATGTATTATAGAATTATGATCAGAGTCCATTCTTATGAATCGTTGGGCACGTATGACGGACCGGGTATCCGTCTGGTGGTATTCTTGCAGGGATGCAACTTCCGCTGTCTTTATTGTGCCAATCCCGACACCATCGACGCGAAAGGGGAGAGCAGGGAAACCGCTCCCGAAGAGATTCTCCGCATGGCTGTCAGTCAGAAACCTTTCTTCGGGAAGAAGGGCGGAGTGACGTTCAGCGGCGGAGAGCCTACTTTCCAGGCAAAGGAACTGGTGCCTTTGTGCCGTATGCTGAAGGAGGCCGGCATTCATGTCTGCATCGACTCGAACGGAGGGATATGGAATAAAGACGTGGAAGAACTGTTTTCTCTGGCCGATTTGGTTCTGCTGGATGTGAAGGAATTCAATGACGGGCGTCACAGGACGCTGACTTCCAGAAGCAATGCGCAGACTTTGAAGACGGCGGCCTGGCTGGAAGAAAATCATAAGCCCTTCTGGCTCCGTTATGTGCTGGTGCAGGGATACAGTCATTTCAAGGAAGACATAGAGGCACTTGGTGAGCATTTCAAGGACTACCAAATGATTGAAAGAGTGGAAATTCTTCCTTATCATACGCTGGGAGTTCATAAATATGAGGCCATGAATATGGATTATAAGCTGAAGGATGTGCTTCCGAACACTTCTGCCCAACTGGAGGAGGCAAGAGAAATATTCTGCCGATATTTCAGTACTGTTTTTGTCAATTGATTGAAAATAAACGCTTTCGATGTGCGGGTGTATGCGGTGAACCAATATTGTGTATGTTTTACATCATTTTTTTTCGTTTTTTGATGCAGTATTCAGGGATGTTCTGCATTTTCTAGTCAGAAACGACAAAAGAGAAGTTAGAATATGGAGAGAACAATGTTTGGGAAAACAGCAAACAGACAATCTGGGAGGCAGCAGGAAGTACGCATCACCACTTTCATCGTGATTTTGAGTGCCGTCGTGCTGAATATTTTGTGGTGGGCAGGAGTGCGGTTCATATCGACCGACAGCTCAAACAATGTGACGATAAATTCTTCCGTCCCGGTGGAACACTATGATATTGTACCGGTCAAGTGAATTTTTACCGATAAAGTTTTTTGATATGAGAGTCCGTTCCGGTGCCATCAATATCCGATGGAGCCGGGGCGGATTTTTTGTATGCCATCTTTTTTGATTATTTTTGCATGGCATAAATGTCGGAGAAATATAAAAGATGAATATGGAAAGAGAGCAGCATCCCCTGCATCCGTTTCTGCCTGAAAATGCGAGAATCCTGATGCTGGGCAGTTTCCCGCCTCCCAGAAAGCGGTGGTGCATGGAGTTTTTTTATCCGAATTGGAGTAATGACATGTGGAGAATCTGGGGTTATATAGCGAAAGGTGACAAAAATTATTTCGTCGTTCCGGGCGAAAAACGTTTTGACAGGGAGAAGATTGAAGCGTTCTGTCGGGATTGTGGCATCGCTTTATATGACATGGCGGAAGAAGTGGTCCGCCTGAAAGACAATGCTTCGGATAATTTCCTGCAGATTGTCTCTCCGACAGATATTGCCGGTTTGCTGGAACGGATACCGGAATGCCGTGCCGTCGTCGCTACGGGACTGAAGTCGGCCGAAACCTTGCAGTCTGTGGTCGGTTGCGGTCCGTTGTCGGTGGGAGAATGCCTTGAGGCTGATTTTGCAGGCAGACGGCTGGCGGTGTGGAGAATGCCTTCGTCTTCTCGGGCCTATCCGCGTCCGATAGAGTGGAAAGCTGAATATTATAGAAAAGTGCTGGCCTCGCTGGAAAGAATTTGAGCGTTTTTTCCCACAAATATGGCGGCGTGAAGCGAAAAAAGAAAATAAATGGGGGAAAAGCTTGCCGTTATGAAAAAAAGCATTACTTTTGCAACCGCAAACACGGGAATAGCTCAGTTGGTAGAGCATCGGTCTCCAAAACCGAGTGTCGGGAGTTCGA
>CALUIZ010000049.1 GCA_944320815.1 uncultured Phocaeicola sp.
ATGAGGTTCCTGGCGGATTCGAACCGCCGTACGCGGTTTTGCAGACCGCTGACTAAGCCACTCATCCAAGGAACCGACTTTTGTTCTTGCATTGCTTTTCTCAAATGCGTTGCAAAGGTACAACTATTTTTTAATTCTGCAATACTTGTTCTGCTTTTTTCGGAAAAAACTTTTTCTGGCACACTTCTGAAACACTTCTGGAACACGGACGACAGAAAGGAATCCAAAGCACGTCACACAATGATATGGGGCACAAATTCCGAAAGATTGTCGGTCACTTCCGTCCGATTCTCACGGATGCCGATGCCGGCCGGTTCACCGCCCACAATCCATGAACCGATTACCGGATAACGCCCTGAATAGGCAACAGGAACGACATATTCCTGATACACATATGCTCCCGTTCCGTAATCGCCTTCCGTCTCAGGCAGCAGGACACGCTCTTCCCAGTTCCTGATTTCAAGGACACTCACATTGTGCCCTTCACGCGAATAGACCGGTTTCTTGCAGAACATCCCGCTTTCCGGACGTGACAGATAACAGGGAAGCACATAGGGGGAATCCGGGAACAAATCGGACAATATTTTCAGAATGGCCTTGTTCGACATCAGCAGCTTCCACATTGGCTCCACCCACTGCACATCAGCCAGACATCCGTCGGGGCTTTCATCCGCCATCCATTCCCAGGGATAGAGTTTGAAGCAGCGTTCCACCCGCTCACCGGAAGGGTCATAGAAACGCCCGTCCTGAAGGTTGAGTGCGTTGATGTCAAGCACACGGGTGGAGAATCCGGCCTCCATAGCCGTACTTGCAAGATACTGAAGCGTGCCCGTATCCTCGTGATCATCAAGCGCACCGGCGAAATGAATCGCGCTTCCGGCAGGAAACATGTCGCGCCACGACTGGACCAGCCCTTCATGGATGCCGTTATACTGGTCGCTCTCCGGAAACACGTCTTCCTTCCATTGCCACTGTATGACCGACGCCTCAAGCAGGGAGGTCGGCGTGTCGGCATTGAATTCCAGAATCTTCGGCACGCCCGCCCTGTCGAACATAAAGTCGAAGCGTCCGTACAAGCTCAGTTCATCGTCATCCCATGAACGCCGGATGCGTTCCGCCATTTCGGGAGGAAGCCGCAGAATACGTTCCATAAACTCCGGACAGTCTGTCAAGATATATTCCACCGCCTCACAATACATGCGATAAGCCTCGGCAGTAGCCACCTCCAGCCTTTCCACCTCTTCCGAAGACAACTGATAACATGCCTCCTCCCGCCAGTAGTCGCCGTGAAAATCAAATCCGAGAGCCTCAATCTTTTCCCTGTAGTCCGCACGGGGAGTCACATAAATACGCTTCATGTCCCAACCTCCTCCGTTAAGCGTGGATTCCCGACGAACGGCGTGTAGTACCGAACACATTGCCGCCCGATTTCGCCGATGACGGACGGGCCACTTTTATCTTCGACGGAGGGTCCACTTTCGTGCCACGGGCATCGGTCCATTCCCCCGACCGGGGATAATAGTAGTGAGTGCCTGCAAGTCCGTTCATAGGCGAAGGCATCAGTGCCCACCGCATCAGCATGGCGTTGTAAATCCAACTGTTGCCCTGCGAGTCGCGATATTCTTCCTGGTCCTTCGGATTCTCAGGCAATTCCGTCTTCTGGGTGCAGCCCGCCAGCGTCATGAGACACATTGCCGCGATAAAAAAATGTCTTTTGTCCATAATGTCCTGTTCTTTGCCGCCAAATATAATGTAAAAAAGCGAAAGAAGAAGCATAAATACCGCACCAGCATCATAAAAATGCGTATTTTTGTAGACCTAAACCATAACTGACTCAAAGAAATGCAAGCGATGAATGAAAAGGACACACAGGGACTGCCGGAAGTATTCTTTACAGACTTCCGGTGCAAACCCGATGAAGGGCCGGTCGACAAGCTGAAGAGACTGATAAAGGCCGCCGGCATGAACAAGATAGACATGGAAGGGAAGTTCGTGGCCATCAAGATGCACTTCGGGGAGCTTGGGAACATGAGCTTTCTCCGCCCGAACTATGCCAGAGCGGTGGCCGACTTCGTGAAACAGAACGGCGGGAAACCGTTCCTCACAGACTGCAACACGCTGTATCCGGGAAGCCGGAAGAATGCCATCGAACATCTGTACTGCGCATGGGAGAACGGATTCACCCCGCTCACGGCAGGATGCCCGGTCATCATCGGCGACGGGCTGAAGGGCACGGACGACATAGCGGTGCCAGTGGAAGGAGGAGAATATGTGAAAGAAGCCAAGATAGGACGGGCGGTCATGGATGCCGACATCTTCATCTCGCTGACTCACTTCAAGGGACATGAAATGACCGGATTCGGCGGAACGATAAAGAACATCGGGATGGGATGCGGTTCAAGGGCCGGAAAGAAGGACCAGCACTGCAACGGAAAACCGGTCATCAATCCCGAACTTTGCCGGGGGTGCAAGAGATGCATGCGCGAATGTGCCAACGACGGACTCACATTCGACGAGGAACGGAAAAAGATGACCGTCAACCCGGCAAACTGCGTCGGATGCGGACGCTGCATCGGTGCCTGCAACTTCGATGCCATCGACTTTGCGCAAGATGCGGCAATCAAGGAACTGAACTGCAGAATGGCGGAATACACCAAGGCCGTGGTCTGCGGCAGGCCGAACTTCCACATCTCGCTGGTATGCGACGTGTCGCCCACCTGCGACTGCCATGCGGGAAACGACGCGCCGATCATCCCTGATGTGGGTATGTTCGCCTCATTCGACCCTCTGGCTCTCGACCAGGCTTGTGTGGACGCGTGCCTGAAGCAGACTCCCCTGCCCGGGAGCCAATTGACCGACGAGATGGGGAATCCGCATTTCCACGACCGGCACGACCACTTCTGCAACACGAATCCGAACACCGAATACCAGACCTGTCTGGCGCATGCAGAGAAAATCGGGCTTGGGTGCAGACAATACAGACTGGTCAGCGTAAAGTGACAGACGGAAAATCTACAACGGAAAAACATTAACGAACAACTGAAAAACAACATCATGAAAGGTATCGTATTGGCCGGAGGGTCGGGCACACGGCTCTATCCCATCACAAAAGGAGTCAGCAAACAACTGCTCCCCATTTTCGACAAACCAATGATTTATTATCCCATTTCCGTGCTCATGCTGGCGGGTATCCGTGAGATTCTGATTATCTCCACCCCACACGACCTGCCCGGATTCAGGCGGCTTCTGGGCGACGGAAGCGATTTCGGAGTACAGTTCGAATATGCGGAACAACCCTCGCCCGACGGACTGGCACAGGCCTTCATCATCGGCGAGAAGTTCATCGGAAACGATGCCGCCTGCCTGATTCTGGGCGACAACATTTTCCATGGGAACAGCTTTACGGTGATGCTGAGGGAAGCGGTCCGCACAGCCGAACAGGAAGGGAAAGCCACCGTGTTCGGCTATTGGGTGAGCGACCCGGAACGTTACGGCGTGGCGGAGTTCGACAAGAACGGGAACTGTCTCTCCATCGAGGAGAAGCCCCTGCACCCGAAATCAAACTATGCGGTGACAGGACTGTATTTCTATCCGAACGAAGTGGTGGAAATTGCCAAGCACATCAAACCGTCGGCACGCGGCGAACTGGAAATCACTACGGTCAACCAGAAGTTTCTGGCCGACGGGAAACTGAAGGTGCAGACTCTGGGGCGCGGATTCGCCTGGCTGGACACCGGCACCCACGACTCGCTCGCCGAAGCATCCACCTACATTGAAGTGATAGAAAAGCGGCAGGGACTGAAGGTGGCCTGCCTGGAGGGCATCGCGTTCCGCAAGGGATGGATTACGGCAGAAAAGATGCGGGAACTGGCCCAGCCGATGCTGAAGAACCAGTACGGACAATATCTGCTGAAAGTGATTGAGGAAGTGAAGCGCACAGGTATGGAGAACCTGAGCTGAAAAGACACATAAAAAACAGACAAGACAAAAAATGACGGAAGAAACAAAACAGATTCCTTCTCCATGCTATGTGATGGAAGAAGGGCTGCTCAGAAAGAATCTGAGCCTGATAAAGCATGTGGCCGACACGGCGGGAGTGGAAATCATTCTGGCGTTCAAGGCATTCGCCATGTGGAAATCATTCCCCATATTCCGCGAATACATCCGCAGCACCACCGCAAGCTCGGAATATGAAGCCCGCCTCGCCTTCGAAGAATTCGGCGGGAAGGCGCATGCCTACTCTCCAGCCTACACGGAAGAGAATTTCCCTGCTTTCCTGAAATACTGCAGCCATATCACGTTCAATTCGCTCTCACAGTATGGACGGTTCTATCCGGCGGCGAAGGCATATGCCGAACCTGTGTCGTGCGGTCTCCGCGTGAATCCCGAATATTCGGAGGTGGAAGTGGAGCTGTACAATCCGTGCGCTCCGGGCACACGCTTCGGAGTGACAGCCGACATGCTTCCCGACCGGCTGCCGGAGGGCATCGAGGGGTTTCACTGCCACTGCCACTGTGAGTCAAGTTCATACGAATTGGAGCGCACGCTGAAGCACATTGAGGAAAAGTTCGCCCGCTGGTTTCCGCAACTGAAATGGCTGAATCTGGGGGGCGGGCATCTCATGACGCGCAAAGACTATGACGTGGAGCATCTCATCCGTCTGCTTCAGGGACTGAAGGAACGTTATCCGCACCTGCAGATTATTCTGGAACCGGGGTCGGCATTCACCTGGCAGACAGGCCCTCTGGTGTCGACGGTTGTCGATGTGGTGGAAAGCAGGGGCATCCGCACCGCCATTCTGGACGTAAGTTTCACCTGCCACATGCCGGACTGTCTGGAAATGCCTTACCAGCCCCGTGTGCGCGGGGCGGAATCGCTGCCAGCCGATGCGGCAAAGACTTGCCGGAAAGAAGACCACATCTACCGGCTGGGAGGAAACAGTTGCTTGAGCGGCGACTATATGGGAAGCTGGAAATTCGACCATGAGCTGCAGGTGGGCGAACGTATCCTGTTTGAGGACATGATTCATTACACGATGGTCAAGACGAACATGTTCAACGGCATTCATCACCCGTCCATCGCACTGCTGCACGAGGACGGGCAACTGGAGGTGTACCGCACTTTCCGCTATGAGGACTACCGCGACCGGATGTGCTGACACGGCTCTTCCATTTGCCTGAAAACCGAAGGGGGTGTGCTTTCCGGCACACCCCCTTCAAGGGTTATTTAGTCCGTATTCTGATGTCATCACGACATGAATAACGGAACAAGCAAATTGGAATAACTATTATTCTTCGCTCATCGTAATCACCGCACGGCTCAGACGCGGGTCATCGTAGAACATATTGCCTACACCACCCTTAGAATCCATGCGCAACTGCGATTCAGGAATGCCAAATTCATTGACCAGACAATCATACACGGCCTGTGCACGTTCCTTGCTCAAACGATCGTTGATACGTTTGTTTCCGGTGCCGGCATCCGCATAACCTGTAACGGTGAATACGGCGTCGCTGTCTGCCTTCTTGATGACCTCAGCCAACAGGCTCAGGTTGGCGCGCGCCTCGTTAGACAGTTCGCTCTTTCCAATCGGGAAGATGACCAGATTGCGTGTGACAATCTGTTTCACCACTTCCCTGGTCGGCTTCTGGTTCTCGGCCAACGCACGTTTCAGACGCTCGTTTTCCGCACGCATCTCATCAATCTGACGGCGCAGGTTATTGATGGCCGCTTCATTGGTGCGTACCACTGTCTTGGAACGGTCCCAACCGCGGGGCTTGATTTTATATGTGAATCCAACCGTCGCAGCGAACAGACCTTCACCGCCGCGGTGTCCCACTTCGCCGTCGAACTCATCGCTCATCATCGTGCCGCGCAGGTCAAGATTGATGTCCCATGCAGATGAAAGACGGAAAGTGTTCAGGATACCGAAGTTAGCGGCGATATCTGTGCGTGAAGGTGAGTTGGTGGCCTTGATCACACCGAGACCTCCATAAGGGATGCAGTTCCAGATTCGTTTTTCGTTGTAACCGCAAAGCAGGTTGGAGAAGTTGAACAACGCATCAAAATGGAAATGATAGAAGTTGATGTCCTGGTTCTCCAGCCAATAGCCATGCCAGGGCTTTCCGCTGATAGGTTCACCGCTGGAATGCGCGCCGTTCTGGGTGGCACCGTCGAGCGAGAGTCCGCTATACATGAAGCGCACACCGATGCCCGGAGTGAACCATTTTCCCACCGCGATGTCGAGAGCCGGAGAAATGCGTTCGCCGAACTTTCTCTGCTTGTCATGGTCGCTGAACAACACCTGCGGACCTGCGCCCACCGAGATGAACCAGTTGCTCCAGAAGCGGTTGGTCTCTACCTTATATTTGTCTGTGCTGTATTCCACGGTTTCCGTGGTCTCAGCATTTGTTCCGGTCTGTGCGAAGGCCGGGCCTGCAGCCGCAAGGAGAAGGGCTGCAACAAATGTCTTTTGATTCATATCATTATTCGTTTATAAATTGTACTCTTCCGGATGTTCCGCCCCGTCTCCGGGAAGCGGACATCCGGAAAGGATTCTGTTATTGTTTGCGCAGCATAGTGTAACGATAGTTGTTGTCAATGATGACCTGCGGCAGCAAATCGCCATAAACCCTGTAACTGGTTGCGTCACGCGCACCGACCCAATCCATAAATATGATGCCAGTCGGCCCGAAATCAGTCTGATTCTGCATATAGTTATAAATCTGCGGATTGACTCTGGCAGCATTGCTCTGGTAAGCAACTGTTGTTCCGGTCCATTCTGTAATAGATAAAGATGTAGCATACCCCGAAGTATGGTTCAATGCCCATGCTTTCTTTTGGAAATAGTCTGAAGTCGGATCCTTAAACTGCTTGGTAACTTCCAGCAAAGCTTCAACCAAACCGGCCTTTCGGCTGCCCTCCGGATCACCAAAGATGTTTCCAGCAAAATATCTATAATAATCCTGTACGTAGTAAGGAGTTGTGCCATTAATGTAAGCCAATACGTTATTCTCCAGAACAGAAGTGTTATCCGGCCAATTTGAAATCAAACCTGCTTTAGAACGACCGTCATAATCATCACGTGTCAGAACAACAATGCTTCCACGGCAGTCTCCAATGGTAAGGTCTGGTTTCCATGGCACAACTTTGGCATCGTATCCCTTAAGATCCTCATACAAGTCCTCTTTCCAGTCACTATATGGTTTACCTTCCTTTTCATGACGCAACTGCACAATCACAAACTCACCCTCATTGGCATTCAACTTTTCAGACAACGTAGTCAAAGCATCCTTCAAAGAAATTGATGTAGCTGTAATCCCATGATAAAGCCAAAATTCTGAAGCCAAAGCCCGTTTTGCAGCACGCAAATCAAACGCACGGATACCCATATCAAACTGTTCCCCTATGGTCAAATCTTGCGTTGCGCCCAAATTTAATCCGGTAGTTTCGTAAGCCGCCGCATCATGCGTACCCGGTATACTCAACTGCTGTACATAAATATTGTCATCCAGCGGAGTAATCCAGTTGTTTCCTGTCACTTCCGTCCCACTACCAGGCCATGCCGGCAAGGTCAGTTTTCCTTTCGACTTGGCTTTATATTCTACAGTTTTTCCTTCGGCATCCGTATTTCCTCCAACCGTCACTTTCATTTCTACCGGACCGGCCACATTCGGACGTATCTCAATCTGATTAGCCGCATTGATGTCTACAGGCGGCAGGAATACGGTAAATGTAACGGACTTTCCTGCAGGCAAATCAATGAAAGTCTTTTCTGCATTCTCTGCTTCATCAAAATAACGGATACCCACCAAAGTGGTCTGCTCGGGAGCGGCAGACGCATCTCCTACAATAGTCTTGTTAGCCACATCATAGTTGAACCAACCCAAATCGTCTGAACGTCCCACTTTGCTGATTATGCTGAGTCCGGTCACTGTGATAGACGGTTCATTGACCTCATTGCGTCCCCGCAAAGTAATTTCCAGCGTGGTCATTATCGGCTCGAAGCTCAACTTCACCTCATCTACAGGCGTAGTGGCAAGCGAAGCCGTCATATATGCGTTCGACATGTCTGGACTGCCCACATAGTTGCCGTCTGATGTCTGCGAAAATTCACATCTCTGGTATTGGTTTATCCGAAATCTGGCAATACCATTTGACACACTCACCTTGCTGTCGTCAGCCGGATAGACCGCATAGAAATGGTGTTCATCCATACCACCCCATGCCAGACCGTTCTCGTTGTACTGGAGCTTTCCTTCCGATTCTTCCGTCTCACTCTTCAGAACGGAATAGTCCGCCTGCTTCACGTCTTCGGCCTCATCGCAATAAATGCGCACCTTGTCGCCGTCCGTCCAGTTGATCTGATATTCGTCTTCATCGTCATATACGGTGCGGGAGGAAGGACCGCCCAATGTGAAATTCACTTTTTCCCCAGCGGAAGCTGAACCGTTCTGCCCGTTGCCGAAATCATCGTCCGAGCATCCGCTGAGCGCTCCGGCGACTACCAATCCTGCACACAAGGCACTGAAATACTTTTTCATACCTGAATCTTGTTTTTTTTAGAATCCGTTACTACTGTTGTCCCATGAATCTATCACGAAATCACTGCCTTCACCCTCTTGCCTTTCGATACTGACAGAGGTGTTGTCGTCATCCACAACGACCTTCTCCTTCGAAGCGGCACAGACACCGCTCTCCAGACTTACCTGAGTGCGCTCCGTGTGAGGCGCCTCATACGCCACTCTTTTATCTTTTTTCATTGCAATTAAAAAAATTAGAAAGTTAAACTATTATAGATGTCATTTTTCTTCCGCGATTGCCCCGCGCCTCCTGCCGGAAGCGCGATGTCCGTCCTTCCGCCCCGGTGACAGCCGGGCAAAAGACAGAAGCCATTCCCACCCTGAAGCGGAATGTCCCCACAGGCCGGGCGGCCCGGTTCCCCGTTTGTTTTCATAGATAAATTCGTTTGTCTGCATACCTTTCCGTTTTTCCAATAGTTTATGTTGTCCAGCTTATACTGGGGCGTTTCAGTTGCCTGCACTATCCCGCAACAGTGCCCGATGGCGGGCAATCACCTCCGGACAGTTGCGGCGCACATATCCGCCCACATTACCATAAGGCAGTCCAAGCCTGACAGCTATCGACTTCAAGCTTTCCGCCGTACTGCCATACAGACGGACGGCCTCGGCATATTTCATCTCACTCCGGCGCGACACCCGCCGGCCGTTGTCCGCCCGCATCATCCCCTGTTGTCGGGCCAGCTCCGGCTCCTGTCTGCGCAGATAATTCCTGAGTGCCTCGGGACTGAAGCCGAACTCGGCGGCCACCTCCGACAGCGGACGCGGGCACCTTCTCAGACTGCCTACCGCCCCGGCATATTTCGCCGCTGTGGCCTTCATACGCTTCCGCTCCTTCCGCAAATCCACCCGTCCGTTCCCTTCCCCGGAAACTCCCGCACGCTCCAGCACCAGATTCCGGTGCCATTTGTGCAGATAGCAGCGGAGACCTCCCTCCGTGACACCCGTCCGCACGGCGATTTCCTTCATGGTCAGTGCCGTATCCCTGTAAAGGAGCAGTGCTCCGGCATACTTGCGTTCCGTCCCGTCCGAAGGCCTGTACCGGCGTCCGTTGCCCGTCAGTCCGCCCGACGCATCCCGGCTTTTTCCCCGCGCCAGCCGGCGTTCCTGCCTCTTCCGCTCCAGCACCCCTTTATGATAGAATCTCAGATGCTGGCTGAAAGCGTCGGGAGAAACCCTGCACAGTCCGGCCACCTCCTCCACGGTCATGTCCGTGCCGGCATACAGTTCCACGGCCCCGGCATACTGCTCCGCACATTCCGGACGCATCCCCCGACGGATATTGTCGGCAATGCCCAGCCAACGGCGCACCTTTTCACGCCGTCCGAGGATGTCGGCATAATGCATCCGCATGAAAGCCGCCAGCGACGTTCCTTCCACACCGAACTTACGGGCTATCTGTGCGATGTTGAACTCTATGTATTCCTGCGAATCACAAGCCTCCACCGCATCCTTATATTTGGCATGAGCCACTTCGCTCTGCTTTCCGGCCTCTATGATCTTCACGTCATGCGGGCATCTCCCGCCGACAGGAACTTCATGACGACGCAACACCAGTTCGCGCCAGTAGCGGCGCAGATAACTCCCCAGTCCGCCCACCGGCACACCACACTTTCCGGCAATCGCCTTCAGCGGCATGTCCGTGTCCGCATAGAGCGTCACCGCCTCTTCGTATTTGAGATGCAGCGCGTGACGGCGCAGCAAAAGATACCTTTCGCGCTTCGTCAGCGAAAATCCGGATGCAGATATCACTGTGTGCTTCATACGTTCCTGTATCAACATGGTTCACACCCATCCCAGGAACACGAAACGCCGACATGCCTGAACGGAAAACAATCAGGAACAGTCCCGTTTTCCGACAAAACCATCGCATCCGTCTCCTGATGATGAGATAATCTTTTGTGACAAAGGTACGAAAATAATTTAATTCCCAATCTTTTTTAGTGAATTTATTTGTGACCGAAGGTGAAAGGCCGGAGTTTGTTGTGCAAACATACGGTCAAATAGATGTGCAATATATTGAATGTCAACCATTTCACGAAAGTGACCGTCTCATCATCAGGAGACAGTCATTTTTTCATGAAATGAACGTGTCTGAACCGTGAGGGTTATCTCTTTCCAAAACACCCCGTTACTTTATCCAAAACAACAAGCCATTTCGCCCGAAATACCGGGGTATTTGCAGGCAGATTCCAGCATGTCATTTTCCCGCCCGCACGACAGCCCCGTCAAAGCTCCTTCAATATTTTCCTGTTCGCCCTGTCCACCTCGCCCGAACGGATGGAATCCAGATAAATCTGCGTGGTGCGTTCCGAATCATGGCCAAGCCCCTCACTTATGACCGCCAGCGGAATGTGCTTGCTCCTCGCGATGGTAGCCCAACTGTGACGGCTGTAATACATCGACAAGGGCACCGGAAGCTTCGCCAGAGCGGCCACATCCTTCAGCCGCCGGTTGACTCTCATCATCTGGTTCAGATACTGACGACGCTCGTCCCCATCCTCCACGGTAATAATCGGAAGCAGATAGCAGGTAGGGTTAGGCGCATATTTCCCGAGAATCTCCTGCATCTGCCGCGTCCATTCGACGATGACCAACTGCCCGGTCTTCCGCCTCCGGTAAGAGAGAAAGCCGTCCTTCAAATCGCTTTTCCTGAGATAAGCCATGTCGACGAACGACATGCCCCGTGTGCAGAAGCTGAAGAGGAACATGTCGCGCGCGAAGTCGAGTGCCGGCTTCCGCGACAGGTCAAGCCCCTTTATCCTCCTGATCTCCGCCAGCGAGATGCACCTCTTCACCGTCTTGTCCATCCCGCAATAGACATGCCTGAAAGGACGGCGGTCCGGTGTAAGTCCCTCCTCCACGGCCAACCTGTAGTTGGTGCGCAGAATACGCATGTAGAATGACGTCGTGTTCCGCGAAAGTCCACGGTTCCGCAGCTCCGCCTCATAAAGTTCCATCAGTTCCGAATCGACCATGCCGAACGTCAGATCCACCCCTCTCCGGAAACGCATGAAGCTGTTGAGCGCGGCCTGATAGGTCTCACTGCAACGTATCCTGCCCAACTGCCTCTTGCGCACCACCTGAGTGCGGATAAAATTGAACACACTGCGGGCGGTGTCCGCGCCGGGAAGAAATCTCCGGGCCAGCTCGTCCGTTCCCCATTCGCCGCCCGCACGCTCCAGCCCGTCTGCAATCTCCCTAAGACGCTGCAGCTCCCACTCCACATTGAAACGGACAAGAACCAGCCGGGCATAACGGGGAGACGAGGCGGGCGGCAGCACAATCCGGCCGGAAGCCTCATCCCATTCATCCCTGAAAATCCTGTACGCACTCCTGATTCTGTGGACCGCGCGCCCATGAATCACTTGAAAAACCAGCGAACCTTCTTTGTCCGGATTCGCCGAAGCTCTGAATTTAAGTCTTACTGATGTCATTTTCTTTTAGGTATCAAACACAATTAGTCTATACAATAAAAAATGAATGTCCGCAAAGAGCCAACGTAGGGGCGTATCGCATACGCCCCTACAAGTAATCTGGTGGAATGCGGACATTCATTAAAAAAAACATCAAACAAATCATGTTCCGTAACCACGTGAGTCTGTGCACAATATCAGTTGTCCGGCTTTCCCGCCGCAGAAACTTTCTAAAAAAAATGGCGATAAGTTTTGGAGGTTTCAGAAAAAGTACTACCTTTGCACTCGCAATTGAGAAACAGATGTTCTGAAATTGCAGGCGAATTGCGGAAATAGCTCAGTTGGTAGAGCACAACCTTGCCAAGGTTGGGGTCGCGAGTTCGAGTCTCGTTTTCC
>CALUIZ010000050.1 GCA_944320815.1 uncultured Phocaeicola sp.
GGCGTTTAGCTCAGCTGGTTCAGAGCATCTGCCTTACAAGCAGAGGGTCGGCGGTTCGAATCCGTCAACGCCCACCAGAAGAAGGAGTCATATCACAAGATGTGGCTCCTTCTTCTGTCATGAAATTCCCGCAGAACTGCCGGACCCGCATAAACCGACGGGAACGGCCAACATAAAGGCCGACTGACTCGCAAAGAATCAGCCGGCCCATGCCAGAATACTTTCCAGACGCTCTTCTGCAGCCAGAAAAAAGATGGGATGCATCTTTCAACGCACCCCATCCCGCATTAATTCAATCAATAAGAGAAATCCGTTTTCCTGACGAACACTCTGTAGTCCTTTATCAGTCCGGGAGCACCAGCCTCAGCACGAGGTAACATCCGGAATCCCGTCACCTGATATTCTTTTCCCAAATCAATCACAATCTGATGCGGATAGGCCGTATTGTCAACGGTCTGCCAGAAGGTACTTTCCTGCAAATCAAACACCTTGTCGGCAGTACGGTTACCGCTACGAGTCTCTTCACTGTCTGCATACACAATCTTCCAGGACTCTCTCGAAACCGGTTTCCCGTCGGGGCCCAACACATCCATTTCAGCAACAGCGGCAATATTCGTCCCGTCATAATTAGACGTTCCTTCCAGACAGAAATAACGTCCGCTGACCGGCTTTCCGAACTTCACTTCCTGCCATCCGTTGCCAGGAGCAAACGTACCCGTATGAACCGCCTTTTCCACTTTCAGGTTCAAGTTCTGTCCCTGCTCACGGTGAGTTTCAGGAGCTTTTTCACGAAGCATATCCAGAATCGGCTTTTCAAGTCCCGTCACTTTCGCCTCGGCAGGACCCTTCAGATCAAGCACAATAATTTCATTCTCACCTTCTTTCAACCAGCATCCCGGCATATAAAGCGTCTGTTGGGGACCTATCTCCCAGAAACGTCCCAAAGCATGGCCATTCACCCAGACCATACCTTTCCCCCATGTCTGCATGTCGAAGAAAGTATCGCCTGTCTTCTCCAGATTGAATGTAGCCTTATAATATGCAGGACCTTGCAAAGCCTTGCCCGGCTTATAGTCCTTCTGGCTGACAAATTCATAGAATGGAGGCAGATTATATACTGTCCAGTCTTTCAACTCTACAGCCTTGTCTCCGTCCAGCACTTCCACCTTATTGGTTATACCTTTCCGGTCATGAATGGACTTGTCAAAATTCACACGTCCCATCGCCTCAACCAGAATGTCGAGTCTTGTACCCTTCTTCAGTCCATTCTCCAACGGAAGAGTGAACTCACCGTGACGGCGGTCAAGCCGTCCCAGCAGTTTTCCATCCGCAAAAATCTGCGCCCAATCATGCATCTCATTCAGATGGAGCGTACCACTGATGTCTTCTTTCAGAGTCGTACGATACAGAATGCTTCCCCATCCCTGGTCGAACTGTTCCATCGGCTTGATTTCTTCCGACTGCTTTGGTTCCGGAAGGTTATCAAACAAAGGGGCTACCTGCCACTCCGTTATCGGACTTACACTGATTACGGGGAAAGGAGCCGGAGGTTCAGGCAACGTTTCCCCTTCCGGCAGATATTGCTTCAACAGGTCACGGAGCTGGAAATACTTCGGGGTAATCCAACCCGCCTCACTGATGGGGGCATCATAATCATATGAACTGCACATTGCTGAATAAGCAGGATTGTTCGCACCTCCCCACCAGCCGAATGTCGTGCCACCATGAGTCATATACAAGCTGAACGAGATATTGCGGTCAAGCATATCCTTTATACCGCTTACCATAGTCGCAGCGTCGCGGGTTTCATGCTTGCGTCCCCAGTGGTCAAACCAGCCGCTCCAGAATTCGCTGCACATCAGCGGCGTTTCCGGACGGAGCTCCTTCAGTTTCCTGAACTGATCATCAATGTTCGCACCCGTTCCGAAATTCACCGTCCACAGCAAATCATCAAGTGCATTGTTCGTGAAATTGGAATTCCAGTCGCACTGGAAAAGCGGTACATCAGTGAATCCCGCCTTCTTCACCATGTCACGGATAGCCGACACATAAGGCTTGTTGATGCCATAAGAACCATATTCATTTTCCACCTGTACCATTATGATATTTCCGCCGCGCGAAATCTGCAGATCTTTCAACTGCTTGCCGACTTCATTCATAAAGATACCCACACGTTCCATATAATACGGATCAAGCGTACGCAGCTGCACATCCTGTTTCTTCAGCAGCCACCAAGGAAGGCCTCCCATCTCCCACTCAGCGCAAACATAAGGTCCCGGCCGTACGATCACGTACATGCCATGTTTCTGAGCCAGCCGACAGAACTTGGCAATATCCTTATTTCCGGAGAAATCAAACTCACCCGGATGCTGTTCGTGGAGATTCCAAAACACATAGAGACAGACCGTATTCATTCCCAACGCCTTGCACGAAAGGATACGCTGTTCCCAATAAGGTTCAGGGATACGGGGATAATGCACTTCGGCAGCCTTCACCACAAAAGGTTTGCCATTCAGCAGGAAAGTACCCTTCCCCACTTCAAAAGTCTCTTTCTGCTGGTCCTGCGCCACAGACAAGGATGAAGCGGCGAGAGACGTTGACGCGCCCCAGAAGAGCACCAGCGAAAGGGCAATGCCCAACAATCGTTTCATGATATTTTCAGTTGTTTTTTCGGTTAATACTATATCTACAAAAATAAGCCATTCTTGAGAAAGAAAGCATATATAAATCGGTCAGAAACGAATGAAATCAGGTCACATTCCGTTTTCTGGAAGAATTATTTGTCAAGAAATTCATTTGTCCCCACCGACAAGGCCGGTCCAAGGTGCATGGCACCGGCTTCATACGGCAGCCACACCATCATCTTCCCCTGCCCGCGATTCGCCCATGCATAATACGGAATCAGCTTCAGCATGAAATCGTCTGTCTGCAGATGTCCGTCCGTGTCATACGACACTTTCTGCGCGCCGGCCGTTATCATCCGGGCTCCTCCGGGAGCTTTTTCATCCACCACAGTCAACTGGGTTTTGGCGGGAAGAAGCACCGAGAACAAGTCCACCTCCTTATTGTCGGGCCATTCCGCACAATACACCAGCGGCCCACGCTCTACAGCCAGCTTGCCGCGGTCTTCCGCCACTTTCTCATTGGCCGCCACCAGACGGGGCGACATATCCAGCGAAATCTCCACCACATCGCCTTTCCTCCAGCGGCGGTTTATGGTCAGATATCCTTTCTCTATATCCCCGTCCACGCTCTCTCCGTTGACTTTCACCGAATAAGGGGTCTGTTTCCTGTCGGCGAACCGGTACAAGTCGCCGGGCACCACCTGACCACGCACCCAACCAGGAATACGGATTCTCATGGCAAAGTTTCCGCTCCCCTTCAACAGTTTCAGACTGACATTCCCTTCAAACGGATAAGCGGTCGTCTGCTCTATCTTCAGTTTCCGTTTCCCCACCTGAATGTCAGAGACTCCTTCCATAAAAAGATTGACATACAAGCTGTCACCATGAGTGGCATAAATGTAGCCCGGCACAGAAGGGAGGAAACGGCACAGATTGGAGGGGCAGCAGGCGCATCCGAACCATGCTTTCCGCTCATAGCCGCCGGCAGACTCCAAAGGATTCGGATAGAAGAAGCTGCCTCCGTCCAGTGAGATGCCCGACAGCACCCCGTTATAAAGCGAACGTTCCAGCACATCATAATATTTGGCATCTCCATGGAAAAGGAAGAGCCGATGATTGACATATACGTTTCCGATTGCCGCACACGTCTCACAATAAGCCGTTGCATTAGGCAGTTCATAATTGGCTCCGAACGCTTCCCCGTTGGCAGTGGCACCTATTCCTCCCGTCAGATAAAGTTTTTTGCCTACGATATTATCCCAAATCCTGTCAATGGCACGCACATAAGCCGTATCGCCGGTCAGGGCAGCCACATCAGCCATGCCCGCATACATATAAGTGGCGCGGACTGCATGGCCCACCGCCTCATCCTGCTGCACCACCGGCTTGTGCGCCTGACTATAAGCATCCCGGCGGGAAGTGTACCCGCGTTTGTCGAGGAAGAATTTCGCCTCGTCCAGATATTTTCTGTCCCCCGTCACAAGATAAAGCTTCACCAATGCCATCTCTGCGATCTGATGGCCGGGGACACGCACCAACTGTCCTTCATCAGGACCGATGGCCCGGCAGACACAATCGGCATATTTGATGGCGATGTCAAGGAAATTCCGTTTTCCGGTAGCCTGATAATGAGCCACTGCGCCCTCTATCATGTGCCCCAGATTATAGAATTCGTGGCTCAGTTCCTCCACCTTCTCCCAACGTTTTGACCCGGCCCACGAATGCGGATGTTTCGGATTCATCGTACGTGCCGTATAAAGATAGCCGTCGGGTTCCTGCGCACCGGCCACGATGGTCAGCACACTGTCGATATAGCTTTCCATCCTCTTGTCCGGATAAGTCTGCAGAAGATAGCTGGCACCCTCGATTGTCTTGTACACATCCGTGTCATCAAATGAAAATCCCCCCACCTTAAATGTGTCGCAAGGATGCTGCGCCTTCACGAAATTGTCATAACGTCCCGTTTCCTCGCATTTGCTGAAAGCCAGCGGAACCGTCACATCCCTGCACGCGTCCAGACGCTGTTTCCAGAACCCTCCGGTCACATGAGTCGCCGTAAACGGAACCGGAGTGATGGGATATCCGGTCTGCTGCGCACCTGCCACACCGCCCAGAAGCAGTCCGGCCAATAATAATACTGTCGTCTTCATAGGTTGTTATTTGTTTGTTGTTTAAACTTCGGACACAAGCCGTTTTCCGGCATTCCCGTCACCATGCAGAAAACACCCGCCTATTTTACCGGCAATTCCCGCCTGCTTCACAGAAAACAGGCCGTTGTTCCCGGCAAGCCTTCCTGCCGTTTCCCGGCAGAAAAAGTCAGAATAACACCGGCTCTGCCCGGTTCATTCCGGCATGGAAGAAGAAATGCGGATTACGGTCAGAGAGTATGCCGGCATTTCGTATGCGAATCCGTCCTTTACGGCCAGCGTGCTTTCTACAGGCTTCACATTCCTGTCAGCCGGCTTTCCGGACAGCACTTTCACCGAAGCGGCCTCATCCTTCGTGCCGGAAGGAAGATTCACATCAGCCTTCACCGCCACCGGAAGCAGATTGACCATCTTGACTATCATGTCACCCGTCCGGCTGTCGCGCACCGTCGATGTCGCAATGCGGTTACGCACATCCTCTCTCCTGCTGTCCACCTCACACTCAGCGGAGAGATACACGTCTCCGGTGTTCTGGCCGAACAACAACTGGGTATAATATCCCACCGTAGGCTTCACCTCCTTGTTGTTGAAATAAATCAGGTCGGGATTCCACTGCGTATAACCCTCCTTCGCAAGCAGCGGTGCATAGGAAGTCATCTCGACAAGGTCTCCGTTACGCTCCACCGCCGTAAGATACAGAGCCTCAGCCAAAGCCGTCTCAACATTGTTGGGGCGGCCAGGAAGATGGGCCGCATATTCACCCAGATATACCTTCGACTTGGTGCGGTCATAGCGGTCGTAGAAATTCTGATTATAGATGAACCATCCCGGCGTGTTGTAATAATGCTCATCAACCATCGGCAGTTCCAGTTTGTCAGCCAGTTTCCACCCCTCCTCATAGTCTGTGCCTTCATAGAAAGGTCCCACAGTACCGATTACCGTAATTTCAGGATGCTTCTCCTTTATCGCCTTGTAAATCATGGTAAAACGCTCTTCAAACACATCCGTTATCTGGTCTTCGTTTCCGATGCCGATATATTTCAGGTTGAACGGCTCCGGATGACCGGCCTCAGCACGCAGCTTCGCCCATCTGTTCTTCTTCGGGTCGGCATTCGCATAGTCAATCAAATCAAGAATATCCTGCACATATCCGTCCATCTCGTCCATAGGAATCCCTCCCTGTTGTCCGCCGCCAAGCAGTTTGCCCGGTATGCAGGCTGAATTCTGGCAAGGAACTCCGGCCGCCAGCACAGGCAACGGCTCCGCTCCCATATCTTCGCAAAACTGGAAATACTCAAAATAACCCAATCCCATTGTCTGATGATACCCCCAGATATTTCTCATCGGCTTCCGTGACTCCAAGGGACCGACCGTGTTTTTCCAGCGATAAATGTTCTCTAGTCCCTGCCCGTGCGATGCACAGCCTCCGGGGAAACGGACAAAACGCGGGTGAAGATCCGCTATGGTCTGCGCCAGATCCGCACGCAGCCCGTTCTTATGCCCCTTGAACGTCTTCTGAGGGAAAAGCGAAACCATATCCACATCATAACTCCCTTCGGTCAAGAAAGACAGCACCAGCGCAGCTTTTTCCGCGGAAGCGTTTGCCCGAAGCACCGCCGTCTTTTTTTTCCATCCGCCGGAAGAGACAGCCAACGTCTTGCTTGCCAGAATACTCCCGTCTTCAGCACGCAGACTGACTTTTATCTTTCCGCCTTTCTTCCCTGCACGGCCGAAGAATGAGAAATCATATTTTTCTCCTTCCTTTACCACTATCCCGTCGAATCCGGCATTCGTAAGTTCCGTTCCCCCCTTCTGTATGTCCAGTGCCAGATAATGCGGATTGTTTTCATGAATCGGAGCCTCTGTCCGCACCGACATGCTCGCGCCGTTTCCCTCAAGCGACCAGGCATAAGTCGGTCCCCAGTCCTTCACGCGTCTGTTCTCTCCTTCCCTGTATTCAAAATCGCGGTTCTGCACCAGTTCCGCATACAATCCTCCATCGGCTCCATAATTGATGTCCTCAAAGAACACACCTATCAGCTTGTCGCTGATGGCTTTTTCCTTTCCGGGGAGTACAGTCAGCTTCATGCCCACAGGCTGAAGTCCGGCAAAACGCGCACCGTCCTGTTCCGTCCGTTCATCATGAAGCCGAGTCCGATAAGCACGGTGGTCGGCAAATCTCGACAACCTTTCCACATCCGTCCAAGCAACTTTCTGCAGGGTACCGCTTTCAGAAACCCCATCTACCACAACAGTTTTCTGCGGATATTTCGTCCATGCGGCAGACACATATTTCCCGAACTGCGCATCAGTGAAATACGTCTGACGTTTCCAGTCGAGCAAGTCATCCGAGGCAGCGTGCGCAAACTCCTTCCCGTTTCCGTTCAACTGCCAGACACAATGCCACATCCCTTTGCCGTCACGGAAAAGTTCCGGCTTCACCATTCTCTTTTCACTTCCCCATGCCGCATAGTCACACTTCACGTAAGCATATCCACCGCCCACGCTGAACCATTCATCACCATCAGGACTCCATGCAAACTTCAACCCGCTTCTTCCCGCATCGGGAACCGTCGCATACGAGAACAGAAAAACCGAGTCCGGCTCGTTCATCGTTTCTTCCACATGCGCCGACACTGGAGCCACCCCCATGCAGGCACACAAGACTGCCATATATGCCAAATGTTTCATCAGTATTCCGTATTTTAAAGTTAATGTATATGTTGTTTATTCTGATAACTGAACTCTCCTGATCGTACCGTCTTCATTGAACTCCAGCCGGTCGATGCACACCTCACGATGCACTCCCGGTCCTTTATCCTTTTCAATATAATTCTTGTTGATCCGATGATATACAATATACCATTCGTCCGTGCCAGGTTTGCAGATAACGGAGTTGTGCGCCGGACCATAGATTTCCTTGTCGGGATCCTGGATAGTCACAATCGGATCATCAGCCACCTTAATCGGTCCCAGAGGAGAGTCGGACGTTCCGTAAGCCACATGATAGTTTGCCGCTCCCGTATCATCTACCGACCACATGAAATAATAGATGCCTTTCCTGTAGAACACATACGGAGCCTCACGGTAAGCATAGTCCTTCAGAGAACCTCCGCGGGGAGTCATCACCCTTATGGTCTCTTTCTTTACAGAAACCATGTCAGAATTCAGTTCCGCTCCGGCCATATAGCCATTTCCCCAATAGATATAAGGCACGCCCGACACCGGATCAGTGAACACATCCACGTCAATCTGCTGTCCTCTTCCAACCGGAGAATCCGTAATGATAGGTCTGCCCATATCCTTGAACGGCCCCACTGGAGAATCAGCGACAGCCACTCCAATCTGTTTGCGCGAATTGTCGTTCGGATTTCCACTATAATAGAAGAAATATTTATATTTCCCGTCAATCAGTTTTTCCTCAATTGCCGGTGCCCATGCATTTCCATTGGCCCACGGAACCTGAGGAGAACGCAGGTCGAGCACTACGCCTTCATAAGTCCACTCCTTCATGTCGGGTGAAGAAAAGGCAGTAAAATACCATCCGCCCCATCCCGGCTGTCCGTCGGTTGTAGAATAAATGTAATATTTGTCAGTCAGATTAGAATAAAGAATTTCAGGATCGGCATGGAAACCCGGAATGACCGGATTCTCCGGAAGCGTCCCCAGCTCTGCAGGTTTCCCCCATTTGTCTGTTATCCGCTTCAGTTCGGCACGGGTAATCGGAATGATCGTACCATGACGGGGATGGAAATTCATTTTCACCGCATGGTCAATCACCTTGAAATGTTCAAGATCTGTAGTTTCTGTAAACTGATATGCACCTTTCATATACACATCATACATCAAGATATACTTGTCCTGGCCAATCAGTTTGAATGTCCCTGCGCCCTCCACAGCTTCCTTGGTCTGTTGTTTGTAGTCAGGACTTTCCTTCCATTCCCCGGCAGCCAGCGAACGCGCAGTAGCCACCTTGATTCCGTTCCCGTGCCCTTCTGTCTTATAGAACAAATGATAAAGTCCGTCCTTGTATACAATGTCTCCGTCTATACACGATTTCTTGTCTGCCGGAACAAACAAAGGCTTCGGTTCTCCAACCAGATCAGTAAACTCCTCGTTTGCATATGCATAATAAATCACATCCGGCCCGTCTCCATACTTCATCGACCAATATACCATATATTTCCCGGCCTCTCTGTCGAATATGGTCTGAGGTGCCCATACACGCTTCAATCTTTCCTGTCCCGCATAACGTTTCTGCATGTTGATGACAGAATGCGACCAGTTCACAAGATCCGTTGATTTCAGCAGCACCATAGCCCGGTTAGAGTCCCAACCGTTGTCCGAGACCATATCAGTCACCACCATATAGAATGTCTTTCCATCCTCACAGCGAAGAATATGAGGGTCGCGCACGCCACCTGTCGAACTGATTATTTTTGAATCAATCACAGGCTTGTTGCCGTTCAATGCCCAATATGAATATCCGTCCATACTGACAGCATAGCACACCGCCTCCTCGCTGATATGGTTCCCTGTAAAATACGTAAAAAGGTAAGCCACATAATCTTTTTCTTCCACTGCAGAAGCGAATGACACATTTGTAACACACGAAAAAAATACAAGCAGAGCTAAAATCTGGTTTCTCATAATCAAATGTCTATAATGTTAACGTCTGATTGCAAAGATAAGGATTAGTGTACCAACGACACAAACAAATCAATCAAAAAACGGACAATAATCGGGCAAAAAGCCGAATTACACATCAATTAACACTTCAAACATCTGACAGGCAGATTCTTCACACTCGCCTGCACTTTATCAGTACTCTCTCATTATCTCCCAGTGTGGTAGCAAATACATACATGTCTCCTCCTTCCTGCAATTTCAACTTCTTACGCAAATCGGCCACAGAAGCCGGAAAATTGCGCACAGTAAGATTGGCCTTATCCATATCCTGCAGGAAAGCCTTCAGTTCTTTTTTCCCGAAACCGGAAACCTCCACCACTTGAAACCGCCTCCCAGGAAAATCAACAAGCAAATCAGAAGAATACAAATGACTGTTCGGATGCAGCTTTTTCAGATTATAACGCTCGGCAAGCAAACGATAAGGTCCCGCCTTCAACAGAGCGGCCCCCGGCTCATAAAGGAACTCCCCAACCGAAACCGCTATCGGACAGACTGCCTTCTTCTCTTCAGAATAAGTGAAGCGAAAGGGTTCAGACAAAAAGTTATCAACAGCCTGTTCACAAACTATTGTCGGCTCATGAGACTCACCTGCCCTCTTCTGAAGAATTATCAACAACTCTTTGCACTCGTTATTCACAGCTACCACATGCACTTCGCGTACATATTTCAAATCCTTCAAGGTGACAAATATATCCAACATTGGAGACAGTTTGACTATGACCTTTCTCCCCTTCTCAACAAGAAGAGGTTCCAATGCGCACACATCAGGCTCACAATCAGATATTTTCACGACTCTGCCGCCATGAATGTCCCGACGGGCCGGATCCAAGAAAAGACAATCTACAGGATCCATTCCTTTCAAATAGTCAACGGCATCAGCGCAATGCACCTGTATATGCTTCAGTCCCAACAGAGAATAGTTATGAACAGCCTGTTCACAAAGTGTTTCCTGCCGTTCCACGTAATCCGCCCGGAGGAATTTTTTCGCCATATAAGCACAATCCACACCGAAACCTGCTGTCAGGTCGACAAAAGTACCCCCACCCACCAGCGAAGCCTTATAGCGTGCCGTCACTTCTGAAGAGCACTGCTCCATAGAAAGATGCTTCGGATAAACCAAACCTTCAGTCTGAGCCCATTCAGGCAATTTTTTACGGGCCATCTGCCAACCGGCTATCTGCTCCACAGCCGACATCACATCCACCCCCGGATATTTCCGGGCATGAAGAGCCAATTCACGCACATCATCCGTGCGGTGAGAGTGAATAAAGCTTAATGTTTCGGACGAAAACTGCATCATACCCCTTATCTGAATTGCCTGTTTATCAGAAAAGGCTGACAATCGCTTGACTGTCAGCCTTTCATCGTACCCAGACCCGGGGTCGAACCGGGATGGATTTTACTCCACTGGTGTTTGAGACCAGCGCGTCTACCGATTCCGCCATCTGGGCATTTCATTGAATTGCGGTGCAAAAGTATAAAATTTTCTTCAAACATCCAAACAAAACCCCGGTATTTTTTATCAGAAAGCAAAAAAAGAAGCAAAAAGAAGCGGAACGTTTCCGTTTCCGCTCTTATCAAACTCTCCGGCAGTTATTTCTGGCGGATAAATATATTTATCGGAGTACCCGATAGCTTCCATCGCTCACGAATCTTGTTTTCCAGGAAACGCTTATAAGGCTCCTTCACATATTGGGGCAGATTCGCAAAGAACACGAAAGAAGGAATCCGAGTGTTAGGCAACTGAGTGACATACTTGATCTTGATATATTTCCCTTTGTTCGATGGGGGCGGATAAGCCTCGATCAAGGGCAGCAGCTCTTCATTCAGACGGGCTGTAGGCACCTTCAACGTCCGCGCCTGATACACTTCCTTTGCCGCTTCAAGCACTTTAAGAATACGCTGCTTTGTCAAGGCCGAGGCAAAAACAATCGGAAAGTCCGTGAACGGAGCCAGACGCTCACGAATCGCGTCCTCATAATTCTTCATCACCTTTACCGTCTTCTCTTCCACCAAATCCCACTTGTTAACAACAACCACCAGCCCTTTCTGGTTGCGCTGTATCAAAGAGAAGATATTCATGTCCTGACGCTCAATGCCCCTTGTCGCGTCCAGCATCAGGATGCAGACATCCGAGTTCTCAATGGAACGGATAGAGCGGACAACTGAGTAATATTCCAGATCCTCGTTCACTTTGTTCTTTTTCCGGATACCTGCCGTATCAACCAGATAAAAGTCGAAACCGAACTTATCATAACGCGTGTAGATGGAGTCACGGGTCGTGCCTGCTATTTCCGTCACAATGTTACGCTCTTCCCCGATAAACGAATTAATGATGGAAGACTTTCCTGCATTCGGACGCCCCACCACAGCAAAACGCGGCACATCCTCATCCAGCAATTCCGGCGCTTCTTTCCTGAACTTGCTCAGAATAAAGTCAAGCAAATCACCCGTACCGCTTCCACTCATCGCAGAAATACAGTAGGGGTCGCCCAGACCGAGCGAATAAAACTCCGCCGCATTATATCTCTGCATGTTGTTGTCCGTCTTGTTGGCCACAACAATCACAGGTGTCTTTGAACGGCGCAAAATATCTGCCACATCCATGTCCAGATCGGTCACCCCGTTCAGCACGTCTACCACAAACAGAATCACATCCGCCTCATCTATGGCCAGCTTCACCTGCTTGCGGATTTCTCCCTCAAAGATGTCATCCGAATTCACCACCCATCCGCCGGTATCCACCACTGAGAACTCCTTTCCCAACCACTCACACTTTCCATACTGGCGGTCGCGGGTTGTACCGGCCTGTTCATTCACAATCGCCTGACGGGTTTTGGTCAGACGGTTAAACAGTGTCGACTTTCCCACATTGGGACGTCC
>CALUIZ010000051.1 GCA_944320815.1 uncultured Phocaeicola sp.
TGCATGTGTTAGGCCTGTGGCTAGCGTTCATCCTGAGCCAGGATCAAACTCTTCACTGTAGAATATCTTGTATAATCAATTTCTCTGTCCTGGCCCCGCGTTCAAAACAGACGGCACTTGCGCCGCCTTCCTTACTCGTTTCCTTCTCTGTATCCTAATCCTTTCAATGATCTCTCGTTTCTTGTCGCCCTCTTAAAGGAGAGAGAGTGAATGCAAAGGTAAATCGTTTTTTCTCATTCTCCAAATATTTTTCTATTTTTTCAAACAAGAAACACTATTTTTCATTTTTCCCTTCGCTCATCATTTCATTTAACTCTCTTTCATTTCCGAAAGCGGTTGCAAAGGTACGCACTTTTTCCATACAAACAACATATCTGACACTTTTTTTGTCCAAAATTTATAAATAAAGTTACATAACGTTGATTTACAGCATATTATCACAACAAAAATATTTATATTGTATTTAATAAAGAAAAACAATAAACCTTATTATTATAATTTACACAAATGCATTCTGGCAGACACAGACATATTTCTCTGAAAAACGCCAAAAGTTAAAGGACGTTATCGCCGTTTTCAACTTTCCCTAATGAACAAATGAACTGCAACAAGACAAAAAGTTGGAAAACCAACAACACATTTGCATTTCTGACAAAAAAATCATATATTAGAGGCAGTTTATCACTTTTTAAAAGTAGAATATTATGAAAAAGTATGTAGCAGAACTCGTAGGAACCATGGTCCTCGTATTCATGGGATGCGGCAGTGCCGTATTTGCCGGAGGAGTGGCCGACACAGTAGGTGCCGGAGTAGGAACAATCGGAGTGGCACTGGCTTTCGGATTATCCGTTGTAGCGATGGCCTATACCATCGGAAACATTTCAGGATGCCACATCAACCCTGCCATCACGTTAGGAGTCTGGCTTTCGGGAGGAATGAAGCCCAAACGTGCATTGATGTACATGCTGTTCCAGATTGTAGGAGCCATCATCGGTTCGTTGGCCCTTTCACTGCTGGTCTCCACAGGCACCCACGACGGACCAACCATGACAGGCTCCAACACATTCGAACCAAACGACATGTTACAGGCATTCATCGCGGAAACCTTATTCACCTTCATCTTCGTGCTGGTAGTGTTGGGCTCGACCGATGAAAAGAAAGGCGCAGGAAATCTGGCAGGACTCATAATCGGCCTCACCCTCACACTGATTCACATTGTATGTATCCCCATCACAGGCACATCCGTCAATCCGGCACGCAGTATCGGTCCGGCACTGATGGAAGGCGGACAGGCGATTGAACAATTATGGCTGTTCATCGTAGCACCGCTGCTGGGAGGAGCTTTAAGTGCCGGTGTATGGAAATTCCTAAAAACAGACAACTAAACCGGCTCTGATGAATTCAAAAAGAGGGTGTGCCATAAATGAACGAAATCGCTTTCCCGACAATCCATTCATTTCAGGCACACCCTCTTCCCCACCAAAACAATCAAGAAGATTACCCAATTAAAACTTAATCTCTATCGTTTTTCCCTTTTCCTCCGGATACGGAATCCGTACGGCTTTTCTTCCGACAACGACTTCACCGCTTTCATGCGCACAATCAAAATCAGCCGCCCACAAAGTATAGCCATTTTCTCCCCTGTCATGAAGCATATAACCTCCCGGAGTCCTGCAACTGACCGTCTCGCCAGACTTCAGACGGAACGAAACCGGAGCATATGCCACAATCCAATACATAGAAGATGAAGGCTGAAACACAATCTGCGCCACTTCATCATTCCTGAGAATCTTTATTGAAGACAAATCAAAGCTTCTCACTCTCTCCCTGTCAGTTCCAGGAAGCACAATATACTGATAGCAAGCACCTTCCGGTCTTATGCCATGATTCAAATACAAAGAGAACACATCTCCGGAAACCTCTTCAGGAGAATACATCTGCATGACATCGTGCCAACAGCCGGAACGCCGGGAAGTTTCCGCCACCATTCCGCCATGTTCCCACGCGATATATCCCACTCCGTCATGGAACAGGCGTGACTCACCATTTTCTGACTCCATCCTGCCATTCAGAACTTTCCATTCACCATTATGGAGATACATTGCCTCTCCCCTATGCCAACACTGCTCGACAGAGGTAGCTACGGCCAGGCAACTATCCGCCTCAATTCCGGCACCCAGACACAACATGAAGTCATCGGTAAAAATCCATGACTTGCGCGCACTTACCCCCGCACGCTCCAGCACCATAGCCGACACTCCCGTCCTGCCGTTGGAGACACCTCCCACAAACGAAGCGTCATTGCCCGGTTCATACCCCGACCTGATGAGAGGCATGGGGGCATCATCCTGCAAAGCGGTAACACCCGGCAGCCTGCGCCAATTCCAGAGAGGGAATATATCCAAATACTCATCACCGTCCATATAAACATAAACGGCCCCGTCACCCATATAATATCCCAACATATTATCCCCATTCAAGCTCTCAACTCCCCAGACACGCGTGGAAGCCATCTTCAGCGAAGCCATCCAACGGGGACTGCGATGTATCGTATAGTCAGACTTCCAGAAATGCCTATGTCCGACATGCGTCGACGGATTCGGACACGCGCCATAGTTCTCGTCCAACAGATTCCGGGCTACTTCCCCGGCTTCCCGGTCCTTGCCTCCGCCCAGTTCTGTCGCGGCAAAAGCCAGTGCCAATGCCTTGTGAACAGAGGCATGATGGAAGAGCTGACGACCTAAGGCATTGATGTCCATCCGGCCACACCACAACGTCCACCGATACCCATTATCAATCAGGTTAGTGATAATGTCAAGGTGCGCCTTGTCGAAAGCCATCGAAGTGCCTGCGAACAAGCCGGAATAGAAACTCATGGCAGAGACAAACGCCAGTCCGTAGTTGCCGAACTGCTGCTGCGAACCATGCTGATGGAAACTCCAGTCATTTTGAATGCCCTCTTCACGCCCGGTCACAATCTCAGAGACAATCGTATCACGCGCCGCCCTGACCAGTCCGGCATCATTCTGCAGAAGAGCCCTCATCATCACATTCCCCGCCAGCCACACCTTGTTCTGGCCGGTCATTCCCATCTTCGAAGCATGCATCAGCTCCACAGCATTCTCTTTCTCCGCCGGAGTAAGATATGACTCAAAAAGAAGAAACGCCGTACCTAACGTTTTCGGTATGCCAATCTGGTTATACCACCAGTTCCTGCAGACAAGTCCGGCCTTGAACCAATAATCAAGTGCCCTATGGATTGTCTTTTCCAGCGCAGGGGCATGATAATACTCCGAATTTTCAGACTGGAAGGCTTTCGTCAGTTCCAATATACGTTCCGTATGCACTTTCGGTTCCCAACCGGAACGCTTCGTGTCCTGATAGTTTATGTCGGACCATGACCCGTCGGCACACTGGGAAGAGATATATCTGCCCACCCTTTCCCTATCGACGGAACAACTCTGGAGCAGTTCAACCACCACCTGATCGGAAACCTGCTCCTCTTTCGGCAACGAATCCAAAACCGCCTTCAGTCCGAATTCATCCTCTCCTGAAGGGACAATCATCTGAAACAGATTCTGTCTGATACGTGTCAAATCATCGGCTACAACCGAAGCCGGAATCATAAACAACAGAAAAGAAAAAACAATTTTTATATTCGTCATCATTTCACTTTTCATTATTCTTTATAAAAAATCTGAATACAAACATTTCACGAGTGTCCATCCGTTCCTCATACTGTTCTGGCCTTAAATGAAACATGCTTGTATTTGCCACGGAACAAGCGGACATTTCCAACAAAACAGGCTGCTATCCTTTTCCTTTTGTCCCGTCATGTCCGGACAGCCGACATTTCCCCTATCAGCTGTCCGGATACAACGTCTTTACTAAACGGCGTCACAATGTCTTGGGAGGATACATTGTGTTCCACCACAAAGAGTCGTCCTGCAGCCATTTCGCGAACCAGGCAAAAATAGTGTTCTGCCACAAGATGCGCTTGTTATAGTCCAAGATATGATGGTCCTGTCCATCCACTACGACCAACGCTGTCTCACGTCCCAGAAGTTTCAGGGCCGTGTACATCTGAATGCTTTCGCCCACAGGCACATTCGTATCGGCAGAACCGTGAAGGAAAAGAAGCGGCGTATGAATCTTGTCTGCATTGTAAAGCGGACTATGCTCCACAAAAAGCTCAGGATTTTTCCAGGGGTAACTGTTGGCACCAGACACTTCGCTGTAAGAATATCCCCAGTAGCCTTCCCCCCAATAACTGGTATGATCACTGATACCCGCATGGGAAATGGCCGCCGCAAACAAGTCTGTCTTTGTCTGCAGATACTGAGTCATGAAACCGCCGTAAGACGCACCAAGACAGCCAATTTTCTTGCCGTTCACATACGGATGTTCATCCACGAATTTCTTCGTTCCCTCGATAATGTCATCCGCCACATAGTCACCGAACGTATTCACGTGGCGGGCAGAGAACTTCTGGCCGAAGCCTGTAGCCCCGCTCGGCTGCACGACATAAACCACATAACCTAATGCCGCATAGGCATGGAACGGATAAAGAGTGTCGAAATTGCGGCTCGTGGGGCTGCATCCACCATAATAGTACACAATCATCGGATATTTTTTCGCCGCGTCGAAATGAGGAGGCAGATAATAACGCCCACAGATGGTGTCGCCACGGGAGTTGATGAAATTCCATTCCTCACACTTGCCCAACTGCACTCCTTCCAGCAACCTCTTGCTCAGGTCTTCCAACTGTTCCACCTTTTTCTTCTTCAGATTCAGCGTGTATATCCGATGCGAATTGGATGCGCTTTCGCCATAAAAGGCCATCAGCGGCGATTTCTCTGCCAGAGAGAACGAAAGCACCATTTCTTCAGGCACATCCAGACGGACTATCTTCCCGCTTTCGGGGTCAAGCTGATAAAGCGAATGACAGTCCTTGTTTTCCGCCGTGAAATAAACCAGTCCGTCGGCCTGGCTCCACCGTGCATTCCGCACGCTCGGATTGAACGTGCGTGTGAGAGGAGTCACCTTCCGGTCTGCCACATTCAGCAGGAACAACTGACTGTCCATCATGTTCGGAGTCTGCCCTTCTTCCACATTCATGCCTATGCCGCCGAACGCTTCAGGCGAACCCTGCACCAATACCTGAGCCGCATCGGGAGAGAACAATGCGCGGCTGAGGAATCCGTCATTCTCAACCAACGTGTCGGCCTTCAGCGTCTGCACGTCCATCTTGTAAAGAGAATATAACGTAGTGGGACGAGCACCCATACGATGACTTGAAACCATCAGCAGCACATGACGACCGTCGGCCGAAATATCCGTCACCCAAGCATTTCTGTAGCCGAACGTCAGAGACTGCATCAGTCCCGATTCCAAATCATATTTCGCCACATAGCTCCGGTTTCTCCATCCAGACTGACGGTCATCCGGGTCGATAATCTCACGGATTTCTCTCCGCTCCTTCGGACCGCTCTGCGTCAGGGTGTACAACAGATAATCTTCTGCAGGAGAGAAACGGAAATTCCCCATAGGAAGATTCTCTGCCAGAACAGTTTCTTCACCCGTCACGGGATTCACGCTCACAAGACACCGTCCCGGCAATCCCTGACGTACATAATAATAATTCCCCGAACGGGGCATCCACTGAAGCATCTCGGTGCGGCGTGCAACGACTTTTCCAGTAGACAGTTCCTTCACACAATACTCCATAGTCGATTTCCCTCCTTGCAAGTTTGTGCGATATGCCACAATAAGGAACTTGCCGTCAGGGGAAAGCTGCACTCCCGCACACTTCATACCATGCATGGCATCCGCCAACGTATACATTCTGTTGTCTCCGTAATGCAGAGAAAACACACTGTCCTGACCGCTTTCAAACGAAATTTCAGGCTTTAGGGTGTCACCCGGAGAAGTAAGGCATTTCAGCACCACTTCATGTGTCCCCGGTTCAAGCAAAAGCATAGGTCTCACTGCCCGCTTCCCGTCGACATACAACTGATAATTCTTCATCTTCCCGACCTTCAGTGTCGCTTTCCCATAACGGGTACTCTCGATGTCGAATCCCAACAGATGCAAAGCATAGTCTTTCTCCGGAGCGACAGGCAGTTCTCCACTGGAAACAGCCGCCGCCCGTTCCACTGCATCAAGCGACAAAGGAGTGTCCAGCAGCCTTCCGGCTGACCATTTCTTTGAGTTTACATCCACACTGTCAGTCGCCAAAGGCTTCTGAACGAAGTAAGGCCCCGCATATCTGAACGAAGTCACTTCTATCCGTTCCGCACTGGCCACCATGCCAAGACAGAGTGCCCAAGTGAACAAAAATTCTTTTTTCATTGTTGTAGTTATATCTTAAAAAGTAATATATTTGTATCAATCAAACGACAAGCTCATTCATTCCCGCTCATGGAAATGGCCTGTCATCCTCATACAAACGCGTTGCAGTCTGTCGCGGCATGACATGCATTAATTTGTATGAGAATGACATATTGTCCTTTCATAGCGTGCGAAGATAACAATATTATCTTACACAAAGGCATGAATCTGTCAAAATACTTTATTTCATGAGAAAGAATCCAGACGCATGTTTAATATTCCTGCTGATCCTGTCTCTGACAGTCGGCGGATGTGGAACGGCCAATACAGGGGCCATCTTTGGCGGAGCCGCCATCGGAAACAATGTAGGAGGGGCCGTCGGAGGACTTGTTGGAGACAGCCGCCACAGCTGGAGAGGAAGCTACAAGGGATCGGCCATAGGAAGTGTCGTAGGGACGCTGGCTGGAGCTGCCATCGGAGGAGCCCTGACTTCACCCCGCCGTTCCAGCCCGGAAGAGGAAGTGGTGCCGAAAAAGCCGGTGCGGAGCTACACTCCTGCCGCAGCCTCCCGACAGTCACCTTTCTGCAATCTGCAGATTCATCGCATACGTTTCATTGACGAAAACCGGGACCATGTCATCAGCGCGAACGAAAGCGGGAAGGTGATTTTTGAAATCATGAACGAAGGCACAGAACCCGTATATAACGTTGTGCCAAGCGTGATTGAAACAACAGGCATGAAACATATCCGAATCTCTCCGTCTGTCATGGTCGAAAGGATTCTTCCAGGAAACGGCATAAAATATACCGCCACCATCAGTGCGGGGAGAAAACTGAAAAACGGAAATGTCACCATCCGTCTGTCCGTAACCGACGCTTACGGACAAGAATATGCATGGCAAGAATTTTCACTTCCTACACAAAAATAACCCAAAGGCAATGGAACAGCAACAGACTTCTTATAGGACAAAGGAACGCATCAGACTCGATGAACCGAAACGCTATAAAGTAATCATCTACAACGATGACTTCACAACGATGGACTTCGTGGTGAAAGTGCTCGAAGAAATATTTCTCAAAGAACGGGAAGAGGCTGAAGCGTTGATGATGAAAATACACAAAACCGGATCGGCTATAGCCGGCATTTACACCTATGACATCGCCCGGTCGAAAACAGACAAGGCAACAGAAATGGCACGTGCGGAAGGCTTCCCTCTCCGCCTGAGCGTACAGCCGGAAGAAGAATAACCCAAAGACACACTCACCAGATGGAAACTGAATATCTTACAAGCAATGCCGAAGAGGCATGGATGCTGGCTGAAGCGATGGCTAAAGCTTTCCGCAACGAATTTGTCACACCCGAACATTTCCTCTATGCCTGTATGGAACAGGAAGCTTTTCTGCAGGCAATGGAAGAATGCAACGGTGACCCGGACAGACTGGGAAAGAATCTGAAACTTTATTTGCTCCAGAAGACAGAGCATCTCCCGGCCAACATGGAGTGTGAACCGGAGCCATCGTTTCAATTGAAAGAGATGATTGGAGGCGCATACCAGATTACGCTCGGCAGTGAAGCAGACAAAGTGGACATACCTCATATCATCCGGTCAATGATGCGGCTCAAGGAGTCATATGCCGCTTTTTATCTAAAAGAAGAAATAGGAAACGATATTTCCGGTTTCATCAGCACGCTCATTGATGAATATGAGTATGCGGAAGCCCCTGCATTCGATGAAACGGATCCGGATGACAGGAAAGAGACCGAAGAGAAGAAAAGAATGGGATGGAAAAATTTTGTCACCTGTCTGAACGAACATCTGCAGGATCACAACCCGCTTATCGGAAGAGAGGCTGAACTGGAACGGACCATCCAAGTGCTGTGCAGAAAAGACAAGAACAACCCGCTGCATGTGGGGGAACCGGGAGTGGGCAAGACCTCACTGGCTTATGGTCTGGCCGCACGCATTGAGGCCGGAACTGTGCCCGAGCGACTTCAAGGGAGCAAAATATACGAGCTCGACTTGGGAAGCCTGCTGGCCGGCACTCAGTTTAGAGGCGAACTCGAAAAAAGACTGAAAGCCATAATGGATGGTATTTGCGAAAGTGGGAAGTCTATCATTTATATCGATGAAATACACAATCTGGTCGGGGCAGGAAGTACAGGAGACGGTTCAATGGATGCATCAAACCTGCTGAAGCCTTATCTGGAGCAGGAAAATATACGTTTCATCGGGTCCACTACCTACGATGAATACAACCGCTATTTTTCACAGAACAAAGGACTTGTAAGACGCTTCCAGCAGATAGACATCCTTGAGCCGAATGAAGAAGAGGCCATCCGCATCATTGAAGGGCTCAAACAAAAATATGAGACATTCCACCATGTCACATACCTGGACGGTGTCATTCCGTATGCGGTGAAAGCCAGCACTAAACTCATCCACGACCGCTTCTTGCCCGACAAGGCCATAGACCTCATAGACGAAGCGGGGGCCTATCGGGAGATTCATCCGCTCCCCGGCAAAGAACAAAGCATCGACAAGAAACTGATAGCCGAAATTCTGTCCCGCATCTGTAAGACGGATTCAATTGTAATGAAAGAAGATGACACCGATACGCTCAGTACCTTGCACAACCGAATCAGCCGCAAGATATTCGGACAAGACGAAGCGGTCACACAAGTAGTGGAGGCTGTCCAGATGGCCAAGGCTGGTCTGCTTGATGAAAACAAGCCGCTGGCAAACCTGCTCTTCGTCGGACCTACGGGAGTAGGAAAAACCGAAGTGGCCAAAGTGCTGGCCTCGGAAATGAACATCACACTGCAAAGGTTCGACATGAGTGAATATACCGAGAAACATACGGTGGCCAAACTGATAGGCTCGCCGGCCGGTTATATAGGATATGATGACGGGGGACTTCTGACAGACGCTATCCGGAAAACGCCCAACTGTGTATTGCTGCTTGATGAAATAGAGAAAGCACATCCCGACATATTCAATATTCTCCTTCAGGTAATGGACTATGGTATGCTGACCGACAACAAAGGGCGGAAATCAGATTTCCGTCATGTCATCCTCATCATGACATCAAATGCGGGGGCACAATACGCACGGCAGGCATCAGTGGGGTTCAACAGCCACATCAGTGCAGGAGAAGCCATGCTAAAACAAGTAAAGAAAACATTCAAGCCTGAATTCATCAACCGACTTACGGCAACCGTAGTGTTTCACGACATGGACCGCCCGATGGCAGCACGCATTCTCGACAAGAAACTGCGGGAACTGAATGACAAGCTGTCTGCACGGCACATCACTCTTCATGTTTCACCGGAAGCACATGAATGGCTGCTGGAAAAAGGATTTGTTCCCGAATATGGAGCGAGAGAAATGGATCGTGCCATCATCCATCATCTAAAGCCACTGCTGACACGAGAAATTCTATTCGGGTGTCTGAAGAATGGCGGAGAAGCGACTGTATGCCTGGAACAGAACCAACTTAAACTCAGGCAATAACCATGGTTTTCCGACTTACAAACGAAATTGCGTTCCCGGATCCTCATCTGGGTGATCCTGACGGCCTTCTGGCCATAGGCGGCGATCTGTCGGTCGACCGCCTGCTGCTTGCCTACTCACATGGAATCTTCCCGTGGTATGCATTCCGGAGGAAAGTGATTGAATGGTGGTGCCCCATGCAACGCTTTGTGATTTTTCCGGATGAGATACACATATCCCACTCCATGCGCGCACTGGTGAACAAGCAAAAATACAAGGTCACCGTCAATCAGGCATTTGAAGATGTCATCAAAGCATGCGGAGACTTAAGGAAACATGAAGAAGGGGCATGGCTGGGAAAAGAAATGACAGCGGCCTATATCCGGCTTCACGAACAGGGATTTGCGGCCAGTGTGGAGGTATGGGAGGAAGACAAGCTGGCAGGCGGACTTTATGGAGTAACCATCGGACGCTGCTTTTTCGGAGAAAGCATGTTCTCGCTTGCACCCAATACCTCAAAACTGGCACTGATTTTTCTCGCACAGCTCTTCGGAAGTCGCGGAGGAGTACTCATCGACTGCCAGTTTGAAACGCCTCACCTCAAGTCAATGGGCGGACGCTTCATCAGTTATGACGAATACATGAAATACGTGAAAATGCCATAAAAACCACCCTATCGGCACACGTACTGATATACGACAGACGATACATCTGCAATGATACGTTCCGTCGTTTCAGAAGTTTCTTCAGAATCTTTCACGAACACGGCGACTACATATCGTCTGCCATCTGGAAGAAACACGAAACCGATGTCGTTGGTTCCCACCAGTGCTCCCTCCGGATTGCGGTCGCCCGTACCTGTCTTGTGACCGATAACCGCATCTGTATCTTCCAGCGGCTTCGCCAGTCTGTTCCCGCCTGTCCGGCACGTCACCATCGTGTTCTCCACAAACTTCCGGAGCGTGTCATTAAAAAGCGGACGGGTAAGAAAAGTTTCCAGAAGACATGCGGCAGACAACGGAGTGGTCCAGTTCGCATCACAAAGGTCCGGTTCACGATGCATGTCCGCTTCCGTAGCGGAGATGGCAAAGTCATCAATCCCCAACGAACGGATATAATTGTCCGCCACCTGCACACCTCCTATATAGTCGAACAAAATGTCACATGCATTGTTGTCACTAAGCTGCAAAGTATAAGTCAGCAGCTCACTCAACGGAAGGGAAACTCCCCCGCCTGAATAGCGGTCGCGCAACGGACTATAAGTGTCCGGCCTCAACTGACCTGCAGCAACCGACAGTCTGGCTGAAAGCGGTATGTCGTTCCTGTCCATAAAATCCGCCACAGCCAATGCCTGATGAAACTTGAATACACTCATCATTGGAGCTACCGTCAAGTTAGAAGTGCAACTCCGCCACCGCCTTCCTCCGTCCTTGGAGCGTAGCGGAAAGGGCGGAGGAA
>CALUIZ010000052.1 GCA_944320815.1 uncultured Phocaeicola sp.
TTCCTCCGCCCTTTCCGCTACGCTCCAAGGACGGAGGAAGGCGGTGGCGGAGTTGCACTTCTAACTTGACGGTAGCTATATGTTTATTGCGCGTCTTGTATATTCTGTCCGGACGATTTGACAAAGTTGCTCTTTTAGACAAAAGAAAATCCCAAAAAATAAAAAACGGAGGCTATTTTGGGTCACAAATCCGCACTCCCGCAGATACCCGAAAGAGGGCATGCGGTCATCTCCGCACACCCTCTTTCGTTGTACGCCCGTGGGGAGTCGAACCCCAATCGAAGGAACCGGAATCCTTTATTCTATCCATTGAACTACGGGCGCAAATGAATACGCTTTTCAAATGCGGAACAAAAGTACAATTATTCGCGCTTATCTCCTAATTTTTCCGCAAAAAAATCTTTCTGTCAGAACTGGAAATAGATAAAAGGCTGAATGTCACTGCTCTTCACCTGGATTACCAGATAAACCAATGCTATCAGCACCATGGCCTGGGCCACCAAAGGCAGACGGGTCATCCCCCGGCTGCATGCATTCTGCCAACTGTCGGGACACCAATGGAGCACAAACCCCAATGCCATCAGCGCAAACACCTGCCAATAACCCGTGACGAGCTGGACGAAAAGTTCGGGATGAAAAGCCGTAAAAATCTGGCGGATCATCACCACAGACGCATCGAATGTGGCGTTACGGAAGAATATCCAGCAGAAACACACAAAATGGAATGTAAGGACAACGGCAAAGATACGGCGGATTCCCGTACTGTGATAAGTCTTGGGACGACCGGTCAGGTTACGGAAAAACTTGTGCAGAGCCAGAGCTGCTCCATGGAGGCCACCCCACACGATGAAGTTCCACGACGCTCCATGCCACAGACCGCCCAGCAGCATCGTAAGCATCAGATTGATATACGTGCGGGCCTTTCCCTTACGGTTGCCGCCCAAAGAAATGTACAGATAATCACGCAGCCATGTAGAAAGCGAAATATGCCAGCGGTGCCAGAAATCCGTCACACTTTCCGCCTTATAAGGCGAATTGAAGTTCAAGGGGAAATGGAAGCCCAGCAGCAAGGCGAGCCCGATGGCCATGTCGCTGTAGCCCGAAAAATCGCAATAAATCTGCAGGGCATACCCATAAATGCCGAAGAGATTTTCCAGTCCCGAATAAAGGCCGGGATTGTCGAAGATACGTTCCACAAAATTGACACTGATGTAGTCGGAGATGACTGCCTTCTTGAACAGACCGCTCACGATGAAGAACAGTCCCCGACCGAACATTTCGGAGGACACAGACAGAGGCCGGCGAATCTGGGGAACGAAGTCACGGGCACGCACAATCGGCCCCGCCACCAGTTGCGGGAAGAAAGACACATAAAAGGCATAATCCAACAGACTGTCGAGAGGCTTCAGGTCTTTCCGATACACGTCGAGCGTATAACTCAGCGACTGGAAGGTGAAGAATGAGATTCCTACAGGCAGGAAAATGTCGAGCGGACGGAAAGTCCCGTTCCACAGCGGTGCCAGCATCTCATAAAAGAAGTTGGTGTACTTGAAATAACAGAGAAGGCCGAGATTGATGCACAGACTGGCGACAACCAGAAGCTTGCGTTTCCACGGCGTGTCCGTCTCTTCCATCCGGCGCGCCAGAAGAAAATCGGACACGGTGACAATGCCCAGCAGATAGAAATAGACCCCGCTGCTCTTATAATAGAAATAGTAGGAAAACATTGTCACGAACAAAAGCCGGGCAGTTGTCTTCCGCTGCAAGAGCACATAAACCAGACTGAATCCTAAAAAGAGAAAAAGAAACAGTCCACTATTGAATATCATCGGCTGATGAGAGTCATAGGTCAGCACTTCGGCCACCTTCCCCCAGTCAATTCCCAATGCCTCCCAGTTGAGTTTCCACATAATCGTTATACGCTTTTATGATTGCTTCATGTAATAATAGTCCCTGCAGCCTGTATCCTTCGGCCGTGAAATGAATCCTGTCACGCTGGTAATAATGCCCCGCATTCCAGTTCCGGCATGCATACCGCTTTCCTCCCGCAATGTCATACAAATTCCAAAGAGCGATTCCGCGGGAAGCGGCATACTCTTTCTCCGTCTTCACCACCAGCGGCGTGCGCGGATTGATGACTCTCGCTCCGCGACGTCCGTTCCTCACATATGCCCCGGGAGGAGTGGTAAGCAGAAACGCTGTTCCGGGACACCCTTTCCGGAGCTGCAACAGCAACGAATCCATCGCATTGCAGTGTTCCGCCGGGGAATACCGCCGTCCGTGCGCCTCATTTGTTCCGAACGAGACAATGACCAGATCCGGATTCAGTTCCGTTATCTCACGGATTTTCTCAGGAGTAGAGAATGTGCCGCAGGTACTTCCGTTCACCCCCAGAATATGATAGACGATTCCGGGAGCACCCGTTTCATGAGCCAGGCCGGAAGTTCGGTAGGTTACCTGCATGTCCAGCACCGCATCCCCGCCAAAGTCTTCTTCAAGAAGTTTTCTCACCACATAAGGATAGAGATGTCCACGTACATGAGAGTCGCCGATATGCACGATACGCACCGGACCGTCCATCCGCGAAATCTTTTCCCAGAAAGGTCGAAGTTCGTTCTCCGGGTCGGTTATACGGTTTTCCTGCGTCTCAAGAAACGACGAAGGCATCGAATCAGTCACCGGCATGTATTTCATCAGATTCCGCATAGCCGGACTCCCATAAACGGGACCGGAATTGCGGTCGCGCGGAGCCATGCCGGGAAGAGGGTCCTGTGCCCGCACAAGAAGACAGATACAAAGCATACAAATCAGCCCGAACAGCCGCTTTCTTTTATTCCGCCTCATAAGCCTTCCGTTTCTCATACTGTTCTTTTCCGTACATCAACGCTTCAAAAAGAATGCCCGCCAGATGCTTTCCACCCCGGAAATTGATGTGCGTATAATCATAATTCGCCATCGAAGGCTTGCTTTCCACCATTTTCACGATGCTTCCCTCTCCTCCCATCGCTTCATACATGTTCCAGAAAGCGACTCCGGTTTCAGCGGCCACCAGTTGCTGATAGCGTACCAGACTTTTCACTTCGGGCATGGTCCGCAGGTTTCCATTCTCATCCTTCGTCTCACGGTCACCCACACCGACCACCAGAACAGAAGCCTGCGGGAACGCTTCCTTCAGATAATTCACTACACGTATCATGGCATCCTTATAATAGGAATAGTTGGTCAGGCCTTCGGATGCCACGTTCAGGCCATACTGAAGCACAATCAAATCGTAGGTGCGCAGACGGTCATACTGCTTCATCAGAGAAAGGGGTACTCCTCCCAACTGCTGTCCGCTGCTTCCCCGCGTACTGAAATTGTCGAGCACGATTCCTCCGGCGGCATCCATCGTAGCGGCATAGAACACCGGAATCGAATCAAAACGCTCCACTGTCCAACGTACACGCCCAATCCGCCCTTCCACAGATACGGTCTGCAGGCCATCGCCGCCCGCTACACTGAACCGCCGCGGTTCCCGGCCGTTGACTGAGACAGACAGTTCCAACGAATCCGGAGCAAAGAAATAACAGGAAGACACGTCGCACGTATCCCCTTGCAGCTCCACATAGGCACCGGATGATGGTATGAAATAATGGTTTGACATATCCTGCAGCGAACGGTCAAAGCGGACGGAATCGGTGATTGAATGGCTGTCCCATCCATCAAATGTCTGGCGGACCGAACGGCGGAATCCCGCAATCTTGGTTGTTACAGGCACATATCCCACCCCACTGCCGCCGAAACGCTTCTGGAGCATCTTCCTCAAATCGCCAGTCAGGATGTCCGCTTCTATGAACGAATCACCGAAATACGCGATGCGCACCGGACGGTCCAATGTTTCCCTCCGGGCAAGCACGTCATAAAAATGCGCCATTCCATGCACGGTGGAATCGGCATAGTCCTCTATGCACACCATCCCGCCCTTGCAGGTATCCACAAATGCCGGCTTCACAGGCGGAGGCGGAAGAGCCACCGTATCTGAATCGGCCGGCGGCACAACCTCAACGCGCACATCAGAAAGCAAGTCAACCTTCCGCAAAGGTTTCCCGCCCAACTTCATGGGCGGAAGAAAATGCAAGGCGAAAAGTCCCGCCACGACCAGCAGCACCAGCAGGAACGTGGCCATCAGTTTATTTTTCATCAGACAGTTCTTTCTAGAAAATCGCTGCAAAGATAAAGCATTTCAACAAGTATGGAGGCAGAATCGAATGATAATTTAGTTTTCAGGCATACATGCAGAAATATACCCGCTAAAAAAGGCTGCTTCCAAAGCCTCAGCCCTGAAAGCAGCCTTTAAATATTGCCGGCAAAACCCGTCAGCGGATAATTCCCAGCCTCGAATTTTCCACAAATTCGATGATGTTGTTAATCTCTTTGCTGTTGGGAACCTGTTCGCGGATTCGGATCAGCGCATCATGCTGCGACGTGTTCGCCTTATACAGGATACGGTAAGCCTGAGCAATGTGCTTGATCAGCGTTTCCGAGAACCCGTTGTGTTCCAGCACCTTCGTGTTGATGCTATAGAACTCGATAGGTTCGTGGGCAGCCACAATGTAAGGAGGAATGTCCCGCACGAAACGGCAGCCTCCCTGCACCACGGAGAAAGTGCCAAGCCGGGTGTTCCCCTGCATCAGCACGTTGGAAGTCAGTATGGAACAGTCATGAATCACACAATTGCCCGAAACCTGCGAGCCATTGCCGATGATACAGCGGTTTCCCACTTCCACATCGTGCGACAGACGCGCGCCGGTCATGATGAAGTTCCCGTCACCGATTACCGTATCATGCCCCGCATGGGTGCCACGGATAATCACCGCGTTCTCACGGATTACATTGTTGTTGCCTATGCGTGCACAAGTTTCTTCCCCCGTGTAGGCAAAATCCTGAGGAACGGCGGCAACCACCGCACCCTGATAAACGGTATTGCCGTTTCCCATACGCGCCCCGCTCATCAGACTTGCGTAAGGCATTATCACATTGTCGTCACCTATTTCCACGTTCTTGTCAATATAGGCGAACGGATGAATCGTCACGTTTTTCCCAATCTTTGCAGAAGGGTCCACGTAAGCTAAAGGGCTAATCATAGTCATATACACTCTATTTTAAGGTTACATTAATTTCTGCCTCCACCCAATGCACTGTACAGGTTGATGACAGCCTGCAGACGCTGGAAATTGTCGGACACTTCAGTCAGCTGCGCACTCAACAGACTCTGCTGTGCGGTCAGGATTTCCAGATAAGTGGCGTCACCGCTCTGGAACAGTGCCTTCGTATATGTGACGGCTTTGTCCAACTGGTCCACCTGCTGACGGTCCTGAACAAGTTTATTGTTCTGCGTGTCGTACAGATACAGCGCATCACTCACTTCCTGTCCGGCTTCCAGAATGGTCTGCTGATAATTCATCTGAGCAATCTTCTCTTCCGCCTTCGACACTTTCAGATTGGCAACCAGACGGCCATTGTTGAATATCGGCTGCGTAAGCGAAGCGACTGCGCTGAGAATCACTTTACCTGGGTTGATGATAACGCCGGCATTGTTGGTCCATCCTGCCGTACCGCTGATGGTGATGCTCGGATAGAACGCCGAACGAGCCTGATTGGTCGTATAATAAGCACTTGCCAAAGACATTTCAGCAATCTTCACATCCGGACGGTTCTCCAAGAGCTGCAAGGGGACACCGACCATAAGATTGTCGGGAACAGTCTGTGCATCCAGTGTGCCACGGTCAATGTGCTGCGGTGCCTTTGCAAGCAGCACACACAGAGAGTTTTCCGTTTCACGCACCTGACGCTTCAGGTCAAGCAGAGAAGCCTGGACCTGATGATAGACGGCACGTGTCTGAGCCACAGCGGCCTCCGTCGTCATGCCGGCAATTTTCATCGCTTCCATCGTGCGGACATTTTCCTTGTAGATATCCACCGTCTCGGAAGTGATCTCCACCTGACGGTCAAGCATCAGCAAAGAATAATAGATGTTGGCAATGCCGCCGATAATCTGCGAACGGACAGCCTGCTGGGAATACTGGCTCTGCAGATAAGCCGCACGCTCACCACGCTTGGCGTTCAACAGTTTGCCGAACAGGTCAATCTCCCAGCTGGCCGCAACCGGCAACTGGTATGTCTTGCTGGTCTTTGCCTTGTCGAAGCTGCTCAATGTTCCCTGGGGAGCCAGATTGAACGAAGGCAGATACGCCAGCTTGGCGGCGGTCAGCATCACTTTCGCCTCCTCCACACGAAGAATCGCAGCCTGCATGTCTACATTGTTGGCCAGTCCTTCTTCAATCAAAGCCTGCAGCTGAGGGTCGCGGAACACTTCTTTCCACGGAAGATTGCCCATATTCGCCGTGTCGGTAACAGCCAACGTGTCCGTTTCTGATACCGGGTCACGATAGATGCCTGAGGCATCTACCGTTTCCGGACGATCATAAGCTCTGTAGATGTGGCAGCTGCTCATCATGGCAGCCAGACACATCATTCCTATTATCTGTTTCTTCATTATCGTCTTGTCATTTAATATTAGGAGAATACTGTTCAATTTCTGCTTCCACTTCGCTTTCATCCAGGCTATCCCATTCCATCGGCTTAACCTTTTCCTGCAACCACTGGAACACAACGAACAGGATAGGAACGATGAATATCTGGAAAATCATACCGATCAACATACCACCGATTGCGGAAGCACCCAGTGTACGGTTACCGTGGGCACCTACACCGAAGGCGAACATCAACGGAAGCAGACCGATAATCATTGCCAACGAAGTCATCAGAATCGGTCGCAGACGGGCGGAAGCTCCAAGGACAGCGGCCCAGGAGATACTCATACCCTGCTTGCGACGGTCGAGCGCGAACTCTACAATCAGAATCGCATTCTTAGCCAACAGACCCATCAACATAATCAATGCAATCTGCATGTAGATGTCGTTCGACATGGTTCCCAATACCATCTTCAATGCCGGTATGCTTCCCAGTGCGGAGAATCCGTTGACGAACAGGAAGCTTCCCAACAGACCGCAAGGAATAGAGAGCAACACAGCCAGCGGCAACAGATAACTTTCGTACTGCGCACTCAGCAACAGGTAGACGAATACCAGACAGAGCACAAAGATGATTCCTGTCGTATTGGTTGTCTGGGCTTCCTCACGCGCCATACCTCCCAACTCGTAACCGAAACCGGCTGGCAAGTTATCGTTGGCCACTTCGGCAATCGCCTGCAAAGCCTGACCGGAAGAATAACCGGCAGCCGGAGAAACCATCACCTGAATGGAAGTATAAAGGTTGAATCGGCTGATCACGTCCGGACCGTAAATCTTCTTCAACGACACGAACTGTGAAATCGGAGCCATCTCACCGTCGCTGCCGCGCACCTTGATGCCGTTCAACGATTCGAGATTCTTCGTTGCATCGGGTTCTGCCTGAATCATGACACGGTACATCTTACCGAAGCTGTTGAAGTTTGAAGCGTAAATACCGCCGAAGTATCCCTGCATCGTGGTCAAGATATCACTCGGACTGAGGCCGGCCTTCTTACAAGCTGCCGCATCAATATCCAACTGATATTGCGGGAAGCTCGGGTTGAAGTTAGTGGAAGCCGAATTGATTTCCGGACGTTCCTGTAGAGCGGCAATGTAATCGTTCACCACCTGGAAGAAGTGATCCAGACTACCGCCGGTCTTATCCTGCATGTTCAACTCAATATCGGTTGAAATGGAGTAACCCGGAATCATCGGAGGCGCGAAGAACAACACCTGCGCATCCTTGAAGAGTTTCTGTGAACGCATGAACAAGGTGGCGACCACAATATCGGAACTTTGTTGCGTGGTTCGTTCTTCCCAGTCTTTCAGCTTGATAATGATAGAACCGTAGGAAGGTCCCTGACCGCTACCGATAAAGCTGAAACCGGAAATCACAGTACGTGACTGAACGGCTGGCTCGGCTGCAATCAAGCTATCCACCTGTGCCAACACTTCACGCGCACGTTCCTGAGATGTGCCGGGAGGCAAAGTCACCGAACCCATAATCGTACCTGTATCTTCGTTCGGAATCATACCGGTCGGGGTGATGCTCATGAAGACAACCAGCAAGGCAATCGCACCGGCCACCAGACCCATAGACAGCCAACGCTTGTGGATAAAGAACACGACACGTTTCTTGTACTTGCCCAACAATGAATTATATGACTTGTTGAACGAAGCCTTGAACTTGTCGGTCGTCATGCCTGCAAAAGCCAGGATACTGATAATGATCATCAGCACACAGAGCACCGGATGTTCTTCGAAACTGAACAGACCGAAAATCATACCCAAGATGGCAACCACCGTGAAGAGAATGACAATCTTCGGATTCATCCATCTGCCAAGCGCATCGGTATAGCGTGCCACCATAATCTTGCGGGATTCCTTATAGGCTGTACCCATGCGTTCTTTCAACGAAGCCTCTGAATTGTGCGGTTTCAGGAACAGGGCGCACAATGCCGGAGAAAGCGTCAATGCGTTCAGAGCCGAGAAACCGATGGAAATGGCCATAGTGAGACCGAACTGCCGATAGAACGTACCGGCCGTACCGCTCATGAAACTTACCGGGATAAACACGGACATCATCACCAAGGTAATGGAAACGATGGCACCACCCAATTCGCTCATGGCATCGATAGAAGCCTCACGGGTCGACTTATACCCTTGGTCCAGCTTGGCATGGACACCCTCGACGACGACTATGGCATCGTCGACGACTATGGCAATCGCAAGCACCATCGCGGACAAGGTCAGCAAGTTGATACTGAAGCCGATTAACTTCAGCGCAAAGAAGGTTGCAATCAACGCTACCGGAATGGCAATCGCCGGAATCAGCGTAGAACGCATATCCTGCAGGAAGATATACACCACGATGAACACCAGGATAAACGCTTCAATCAAGGTCTTGACTACCTCATGGATAGAAGCGAACAGGAAGTCATTGGCACTCTGCGCAATGTTGATACCCAAACCTTCCGGCAGGTTCTTTTCATAGTCAGCAAGCACCTTTTCCAGATTGGCGATAGTTTCCGTCGCATTGGTTCCCGCCATCTGATAGATGATACAGGACACCGCCTTGTGACCGTTCACTGTATTGTTGAAGTTGTAGGTCAGACGGCCCAGTTCCAGTTCAGCCACATCCTTCAAGCGAAGTACTTCACCGTCGGGAAGTGACTTGATGACAATGTCACCGAATTCCGTCTCGCTCGACAGACGTCCCTTATAACGGATAGTGTACTGGAACGACTGGTTACCACGTTCACCGAACTGACCTGGAGCAGCTTCCACGTTCTGTTCTGCCAATACTCCCGTAATGTCGCTCGGCACCAACTTATATTGCGCCATCACGTCCGGCTTCAACCAAATACGCATAGAGTAGTCGGTACCCATCACATTGGCATCACCCACACCGCTTACACGCTTGATTTCCGGAATCAAGTTGATACTTGCATAGTTTTCGAGGAACTCGATGTTGTATTTGTCTTCCTTATCATAAATAGAGAAAATCATCAACATTGAAGTCTGACGTTTCATCGTAGTCACACCGACTTTGGTTACTTCGGCAGGCAACAGACCTTGTGCCTGAGTCACACGGTTCTGTACGTTGACCTGCGCCATATCCGGGTCAGTACCTTGATTAAAGTACACCGTGATACGTGCCGAACCGTTGTTAGTAGCGGTAGACTGCATGTACATCATGTTTTCCACACCATTGATCTGGTCCTCCAACGGAGAAATCACAGAGTTCAATACGGCTTGCGCATTGGCACCCGTATAAGTCGCGCTCACCGAAACGGTAGGAGGCGCGATGTCCGGATATTGGGTAATAGGCAGTGTGGCAAGTCCGATGATACCCAAGATTACCAACAAGATAGAAATAACGGTTGATAATACCGGACGGTTAATAAATTTATCTAGTCTCATTTATGTATACCTTATCTATATATACCTTAATTATGTATAACGACTCACATTAATCAATTAAATGCGCTGGCGATGTTTCCTTCACGCTGGTCTTTCAGAGCCTGCTGATATTTGGCTTCTTTCTGCGCTTGGCTGATCGGAGTAATCTTCATGCCGTCGTTCAAACGGGTTACGCCTTCTACCGCAATCTTGTCGCCCGACTTCAGACCGTCAAGCACGATGTAATTCTTGCCGTCGTTCAGATTCGATATCTGGATTTCCGTGTATTTCACGGTGCTGTCCGGCTGCAGGACATACACGAACTTCTTGTCCTGAATATCCACTGTTGCCGACTGCGGAACCAGCAGCACATTTTCCATCGTGTAAGGGAAGATTACATTCGCCATACCTCCACTCCGAAGGATATTGGCCTTGTTCGGGAAAATGGCACGCATACTTACAGAACCTGTAGTCTGGTCGATGACACCGCTCACCGCGTCAATCTTTCCCTTTTCACCATAGATGCTTCCGTCGGCAAGTTCCAACTGCACGGCCGGCATCTTCTCCAACTGTTCTTTCAGAGTGCCTCCCGCTCTGGTCAGGTTCAGCAGTTCTTTCTCTGTCAATGAAAAATACACGTACATGTCACCGATTTGAGACACTGTGGTCAGCGGTTCGGCCACCGACGGGCTTACCAATGCACCGATACGGTACGGGAATGTGCCGATCACACCGTCAGAAGGACTTGTCACCGTGCAGAAGCCCAGATTCTGTTTGGCAGCCGTATAAGAAGCCTCCGCCTGTGCAAGGCTGGCCTTTGCAGTCAGCAGGTTGTTGACCGCCGTCTGATATTCAAAGTCACTGATGATTTTCTGCTCGTGCAGCATCTTCTTGTTGGCTTCCGTTTCGGTCAGCGTCTTCAGGTTAGCCTTCGCTGATTCCACTCCTGCCGCAGCCTGGTCGAAAGCAGCCTGATATTGGGTAGGGTCAATCTGGAACAAAGCCTGGCCTTTACGCACGGTAGCACCCTCATCCAC
>CALUIZ010000053.1 GCA_944320815.1 uncultured Phocaeicola sp.
AAACTAAATTTCCAGACATCGGCCGAGTGCTTTTTCAAAAATATTTCGTAATGTTGCACTTGCTGGTTGACTCTGCCTTTATACTTAACGTGAACTTTTCTCCATTTTTCAGAGGAATAACTTTGGTAATAAAGGATAAAAACACTACTTTTGCAAGTGAGAAAAGCGTTCTTTTGATTAGTGCAGAACATTGCAGAATATAGAAACCCGCTGGTTTCCAAGTCGTTACCTGTCAAGCCGACAATCTTTGTAAGTTTCTTGTTTTCAATGAGTAAGAAGAATTGGTATGTCTTCCGGAATGGTAGGTGATGTGCTTCGTAATTCCAGCTTCCGCCACCCATCTCTTTATCGGGCGGTTAATCCATGACGGGTCGGGCAGTCCGGCAAAAACTAACTGTTCTCCGTCTTTCCGTTCACCGCAAAGCTGGAATGCCTGTTCGGATATGGGCATATACTCAACGCCTTTGGTCTTTTGTTGGGTGAAGTTTAGGCGGTAACCACCATTGAATATCTCTATCTCTGACCACTTCAACTTTTGAATGTCACAGTGACGAAGCCCGGTTAGTGCGGAAAAGAGTGCGGCTCGTTTCAACAACGGGTCGCATGGAGTTTGAGCCAAGCGGTTCAGTTCTTCAATGGTCAGGTATTCCCTACGGCTTTCTTGACCTTGAATACCTTTGACCTTCGCCCCAATATCAACCGTCAGATAGCCGTCAATGAAAGCCTGCTTCAATGCGGCTTTGAATATGGAGAAATAGGTGGATGCTGTATTTTGCGAGATGACACCTTTCTTGCCACCTCCCTGTGGGGCGTTCAATAAGAACATACGGAATGATTCTATCAGCTTCAAATCTATCTGCGAAAAAAGGACGGTGTCGCCTTTCGCAAAGATTTTCAACAGTTCATGCACACGCTTCCAGTTGATGATAATGGAATCGGAACTATGGGCATGGCGTAACCGCTGTACGTGGTCGAAGTATTCAATGAAGTTGCAATGGGAACGCTCCAGTTGCTCCGCCTGTTCCGCATCGGTTTCTGAATAAAGCGAGGCGTTATCGTATTCCTTTTGGCGCAGGCTCCTCACCTTGTCAGCATAGATGCACGATTCTTGGTCTAACTGTGATTTGCATTGGATAATGCCGTTCAAGTCACGCTTTGGCTTATAAGTGGTTTTGCCGTCCTTGTCGGTTCGGGCATTCCGCGACTTATCCCAAATGGGAGTGGTGATGGTGCGGTTCAGATATTCACGCACTCTTTGGGGAGTGGGCTTGTCTGCTTGAAAAACCGGATAGGCTTCAATATACAGATACCATTCCTCACGGTATTCCGACTTGCGGAGTTTTACCGAAACTCGTGTATTGGCCAACGCTTTCTTCATTGCTTCATTCCTTTATATAGGTTATCAATTTCTTTTTTAGGCACATAAACGAAGTTGCCTATCTGTCGAGTTGGGATAGAATATTTGCGGATATGCAGGTAGACTGTGCTGTCCTCCAAATGGAACTTCTTGGATATTTCGCCGATAGTATAACAGTCTTTAGGTTCCAAGCTGTACAGTTTGGCAATGGACTTTGGTTTAGTCAGAGCTTTCTTCCGTAGCGGATAGAGTTTCAGCAGTTCTTCTTTGCAGACCCTTGTTTGTCGCGTACCAACATTTACGCTTGGTATGACACCTTTACGAATCAAACGGTAGAGGGTTTCTTTGCTAATTCCAAACAAAGCATAGGCTTCAGGAACGGTGATATAGTCTTTGGACTTCGGTATTTTCTTCACAACCTCATCCAACTTCTGCATCCTTAACTCCTCGTCCTTTTTTCTCTTCCAAGCAATTTTAGAACATCTTGGAGAGCAATACCAAGATTCAATGGTCTTTGCTTTGAAAAGTTCTCCGCAGACCTTACATTTGCGTACTATCTCGAACTTTGCTGCTGGCATATATGTCTTTGAAATATAATTCATTCACTATCAGCACCGACAACATATTAAGTGTCATATTATCTACTTATAAGTGTCGGCACAAATATGGTACAAATATACAATAAAAATCCGAAAAACAAGCAAATCCATCAGAAAGTGTTAAAAACAAAGTAGGGCGTAACTCATTGAGCTACACCCTACTTTCCTATGGTTGGTTATCGTTGTTTACCGATGCTTATTTCACCTCCTCAAAGTCAGCATCCTGCACATTGTCATTGTTCTTGCTTGAACCCTGACCGGCATTGTTGTTTGCCTGACCAGCGTTAGGACCGGCCTGCGCACCGCCTTGTGCACCTGTCTGTGCATACATCTCAGCACTTGCGGCCTGGAATGCGGTGTTCAACTCAGCCATTGCACTGTCGATGGCTGCCAAGTCCTGAGCCTTGTGAGCGTCTTTCAGTTTCTGAAGAGCTGCTTCGATAGGAGCTTTCTTGTCGGCAGGAATCTTGTCACCAAGATCTTTCAACTGATTTTCGGTTGTGAAAATCATGGAGTCGGCCTGGTTCAGCTTGTCCACTTTCTCACGTTCCTTCTTGTCAGCCTCAGCGTTGGCAGATGCCTCAGCCTTCATGCGTTCAATTTCTTCCTTGCTCAAGCCGCTGGAAGCCTCGATGCGGATGGCCTGTTCCTTACCGGTTGCCTTATCCTTCGCAGACACTTTCAAAATACCGTTGGCATCAATATCGAAAGTTACCTCAATCTGAGGAACTCCACGACGAGCCGGTGCGATACCTGTCAGGTTGAACTGACCGATTGACTTGTTCTGGGCTGCCATCGGACGCTCACCCTGCAATACGTGGATGGTAACTTCCGTCTGGTTATCAGCTGCAGTAGAGAACACTTCACTCTTCTTGCACGGGATGGTCGTGTTGGCATCAATCAATTTGGTCATCACACCACCCATGGTTTCGATACCCAATGTCAACGGAGTGACATCCAGCAGGACGATGTTGCCCACACCGGCTTCCTTGTTCAACACGGCACCCTGAATGGCTGCACCTACGGCTACCACCTCATCCGGGTTCACACCCTTGGAAGGAACCTTGCCGAAGAAGTCCTGAACCAACTGCTGCACTGCCGGGATACGTGAAGAACCACCCACAAGGATAACTTCATCAATATCCGAGTTGCTCAGACCCGCATCACTCATAGCCTTCTTGCACGGTTCCAGACAAGCCTGAATCAAATCGTGAGCCAACTGCTCGAATTTAGCACGCGTCAAGGTCTTTACCAAGTGCTTGGGCACACCCGCAACCGGCATAATGTACGGCAAATTGATTTCAGTGGAAGTAGAAGAAGACAATTCAATCTTCGCTTTCTCCGCAGCTTCCTTCAGACGCTGCATGGCCATCGGGTCAGCCGTCAGATCAGCACCCTCATCATTCTTGAATTCCTGAACCAGCCAGTTGATGATTGCCTGGTCGAAGTCGTCACCACCCAGATGAGTATCACCGTTGGTAGCCAACACTTCGAACACACCGCCACCGAACTCCAATATTGAAATATCGAATGTACCGCCACCGAGGTCGAACACAGCCACTTTCATATCCTTATTGGCCTTGTCCACACCGTAAGCCAGAGCGGCCGCTGTCGGTTCGTTGACAATACGCTTCACATCCAGACCTGCAATCTGTCCGGCTTCCTTGGTTGCCTGACGCTGAGAGTCGGAGAAGTATGCCGGCACGGTAATCACAGCTTCCGTCACTTCCTGACCCAGATAATCTTCCGCCGTCTTCTTCATTTTCTGAAGAATCATAGCTGAAATTTCCTGCGGAGTGTACAGACGTCCGTCAATATCCACACGCGGAGTATTGTTTTCTCCCCTTACCACTGAGTAAGGAACACGTGAAACTTCTTTCTGAACCTGATCGTAAGTCTCACCCATGAAACGCTTGATGGAGTACACCGTACGTTTCGGGTTTGTGATAGCCTGACGCTTGGCGGGATCGCCTACCTTACGTTCACCGCCATCCACGAAACCTACCACAGAAGGAGTAGTACGCTTGCCTTCGCTGTTGGCAATTACCACCGGTTCGTTACCTTCGAACACTGCTACACATGAGTTTGTAGTTCCTAAGTCAATACCAATAATCTTTCCCATAATTGTATCTATTTTATTTGTTTACTGATTGAATTAACTCTGCAACGCAAAACGTTACGCCTTATTCAAAACAAATACCGTGCCAAAAAAGAAACAGCCCATGCCAGAAATGTTTTTTCTGACACAGGCTGACAAAATGGCCGTCATGCTGACAGAAATCATGTCTACAGCATGACACTGCCCATAAAAGGCGAATCAAAAAATACAATCACACCTACAATTATCGCCACAAGCCAAACCAATATGAGAATGAGTTTCGCTACAGTCGACATAGGCTTCCAGTTCCCGAACACCTGCATGAGCACCTGTACAAGACCTGCTATGGGGATGCCTACAGCCAGCAGACAACAAACGGCCATCACCCCCGAAGTCACAGGAAACGCACCTACCATATTCCAGTCAATGACCGGAGAAAACTCATAGAAGAGAGAAGGTACACTTACCAATATGCCAACCGCAGACAACAACAGGGCGAACGCCACAATCAATGCCACAAACAAAATCGGGAAACAACATATAGCCAGCAGAATGAGACAAAGCTTCAGGATGAAGCCGATAATCTTCACGATGACATCACCTATCTTATGCCACACCATCTTCGGAGCCTCCGCGCTGTCTTTCCCATCGAAACCTCCGGTCACTGTACGTCCGATATTCTCCATATTGACCGGTTCTCCGCGCATCTGCAGCTTCTCCGTAGCCGTCCGTGCCAAAGGAATAACGATCCATGCTATCAGATAAGCCAGCAAGAGCCAATGGAAGAAAATGCCCAAAACGACAAAAAGCAGACGAAGCGCCAGCACGTCCCATCCGAAATAGGCGGCGATGCCGGAAGCCACACCACCCAGCACCCGATCGTCCGGATTACGGAACAGACGACGTTTCACATCTTTTTTCCTTTCCGGATCAGACGCTTCCGCGGCAGCCTCCTCTTCCCCATCGTTCAAATCTTCCGGTTTGCCCATGCGGGAAATCACAGCCTCTACATTTTCCATGGTCACTACCTGTCCGCCCCCACTGAGACATTCATTGAAAAGTTCCGCTATACGGATTTCCATGTCACGCACAATCTCCTCCCCTTCCGGATTCTTACGGAAATGATAGCGCAGATTGTTCAGATAATTGTCAAGAAGGAGGTACGCATCCTCATCTATATTATAGACGGTTCCCCCCAGGTTTATTGTCAAAGTCTTTTTCATTACTGTCTGTTTTTTGAAAAAATAAAAAGTACGAGAAGCGACATACACACAACGATGCGGCTTCAACTCATTCTCAAATGGCTCACCGTGGCCGAAAGTTCGTCCCAAGCCGTCTCAAGATTTTCCAGAAACTCCATCCCCTCATCGGTCAGTCTGTAATACTTGCGAGGAGGCCCCTGTGTAGACTCCACCCATTCATACGAAAGCAGTCCATCGTTTTTCAGTCTTGTAAGCAACGGATAAAGTGTTCCCTCCACCACTATCAGTTTAGCCTCCTTCAGCTTCTGGATGATGTCTGAAGCATACGAGGCTTCTCTGTGCAGCAGAAGCAGAATGCAATACTCAAGCATTCCCTTGCGCATCTGCGACTTTACATTGTCCACATTCATAATCCATACTATTTTGTATGGCACAAATATACACATTGCCAGAATACTATGCATTACATAGTACTATTATTTAATATATATTATCAGTTCAAGTGTCTTTATTCAGAATTGTGAACGGAGTAAAAATGTATTTTTGCACCAAATCCTCAAATACAGACAACATTAAATTCATACAAACATGTTTACAATAAGAAAAGCAGACACGAGCGACATTGAGCTTATCAACAAGCTGGCCTGGCAGATATTCCCTGCCACCTACAAAGACATACTCACAAAAGAGCAGAGCGACTATATGATGGACTGGATGTACTCGCCCGAAAACATCCGCAAACAGATGGAAGAAGAAGGACACATCTATTATATAGCCTACGAAGAATGCGAAGCGGCAGGCTACGTGTCCATCCAGCCGGAAGGGAAAGACCTCTATCATTTACAAAAAATCTATGTCCTCCCCTATTACCAGAAATACGGACTGGGAAAACTATTGTTCAGGCAGGCCATCTCCGCCATCAAGGAACTCCATCCTGAACCGTGCCGCATGGAACTGAACGTGAACCGCCGCAACCCGGCACTGGGATTCTACGAACACATGGGCATGAAGAAAGTGCGCGAGGGAGATTTCCCCATCGGCAACGGATACTACATGAACGACTACATCATGGGCATTGAAATCTGAAGCGCGGACTATCCGAAAAGCTCCCTGAAGGCTTCTTCCACCTTCCGCACGGGCACAAGCTGAATCTTCACCTTCTTCCGGTCAATTCCCTGAAGATTATGCCGAGGCACGAGCATCCGCGTGAAGCCCAGCTTCTCGGCCTCACTGATACGCTGCTCTATGCGGTTCACGGGACGGATTTCGCCGCTCAGGCCCACTTCGCCCGCCATGCATACACCGGCCTCTATTTCCGTGTCCATATTGCTAGAAAGGATGGCACTGATGACGGCCAGATCGATGGCCGGGTCGTTCACTTTCAGTCCGCCGGCAATGTTCAGAAACACATCCTTCTGCGCCAGCTTGAACCCTACCCGCTTTTCGAGCACGGCCAGAAGCATGTTCATGCGGCGGAGATCGAAACCGGTGGCGGAACGCTGCGGCATCCCATAGGCCGCCGTACTCACCAGTGCCTGCACCTCTATAAGAAACGGGCGCACTCCCTCCACTGCTCCGGCAATGGCCACTCCGCTCATGCCCTCATGGTCTTGCGTAAGCAACAGTTCCGACGGATTGCTCACTTGCCGGAGACCGTCCTGCCTCATTTCATAAATACCCAACTCGGCGGTACTTCCGAAACGGTTCTTAATGCTCCTGAGAATACGGTACATATAATGCTGGTCGCCTTCAAACTGCAGTACCGTGTCTACAATATGTTCCAACACTTTCGGGCCCGCCAAACTTCCTTCCTTATTTATATGTCCGATAAGGATGACCGGCGTGCCTGTCTCTTTGGCAAACTTCAGAATCGAGGCTGAACACTCCCGCACCTGCACGATGCTGCCCGGCGAAGAATCAACACTTTCCGTCGAAATGGTCTGTATAGAGTCGATGACAACCAGATCGGGAGCCACATTCCTGACATGCGTGAAAATCTGTTCGAGTGAGGTCTCGCAAGCTATAAGCAAGTTTCCCTTGTCAACATGAGATATACGGTCGGCACGGAGCTTCAGTTGGCGGGCACTCTCCTCTCCGGACACATAAAGCACTTTTTTGTCTGCAAGACGCAACACGGTCTGCAGCACGAGAGTCGATTTCCCTATACCCGGTTCTCCACCTATGAGCGTAAGCGAACCTTCCACCAGTCCCCCTCCGAGCACCCTGTTCAACTCATCATCGTGCATGTCAATACGCTGCTCTTCGCCAGCCACAATTTCCATCAGACGCTGCGGTTTCGAGCGCACCCCTTCAATGCCATGTGCCACATGTTTCGCCACCGCCGGCTCCTTGCGTACCACCTCTTCCACAAACGTGTTCCATTGTCCGCAAGAGGGACACTTCCCCGCCCATTTGGGCGATTCCTGTCCACAGTTGGTGCATACGTATACTGTTTTTTCCTTTGATGCCATCTTATTGTCCGTTTTTGGTTCACAAAGATAGTGAAAAAAGGCCGATGGATTGCAATCCGCGGACAGGCTTTTGAGACTGACGGTTGCGAAGGTTATGTCTTTATTGTATCTTTGTGAAACCAGCGGTTTTTAAGAAGTTAATGCCTTACCATTTAAGATGTATAAACCGGATTACTTGGAATTTTAATTAATCTAAATAATATGTTGAACAAGGATTTATTTTTTGAAGACAAGAAAGACATAGAGATTTCACGTCTTAAAAAAGTGATACAGGAATTCAAAAAGTATGATGAGGAACGTAAGTCGTATTATACGGAGAAGATGCGGAGGCTTGGGGAACTGGAGAGTTTTTTCCTGGAAGTGACCGAGGCGAAAGGGGAAAGGAAAGATTTGGAAAAAATCGTGTTGAGACAAAAGATGCGGATTTCGGAGTTGGATAGGATTATTCAGGCTCATAAGATTGAGGAAGCAAGAAGTCCTGAAGAATTGCAGGAAATTGTGGATACGCATTCGCTGAAAGAGCAGAATAGGGATTTGAGGAAACGTGTGAAAAACCTTTGTGAAGCGAACGAAAGGCTAATACAGAGAATACGAATACTGGAGGCAGAACTTGAAGACAGAAATGCGGCTTTAGAGAATAATGGTGGAGACAGAGGAATATAGTTTCTGAAATTCGAATCGAGATGGAAAAAGCAATAAAAAACCCCCGTTAAAGGACGAGGGCACCTAATGTTTTCACAACGGAATAATCCTTATTGTGATTTGCTTCAAATTAGTTCGACAAAGTTAAGAAAAAACTTTAAAGGAACAATTGTTTTCATGAAAAATTTATAGATTTGAGGAAAATAAAATGCATAAAATGCTATGGGACAAAAACATATCTTAGGTCTGGATTTAGGCACCAACAGTATCGGTTGGGCAGTGATTAACGCTTTGAAAAACGAAGAAGATAAAGAACAATTGGACGGCATCAATTGTGATGGCGTGAGAATCATCCCGATGGATGCGGCTGTGTTGGGTGATTTTGATAAAGGCAATTCAAAGTCACAAACAGCCGACCGAACTCAAAGCCGCAGTACCCGCCGATTATATGAACGGAGCAAACTGCGCCGTGAAAGATTACACAGAATATTAGATTTAGTGGGATTTCTTCCACCACACTATTCCAAACAATTGAACCGCTACGGCAAGTTTATTGCTGTTGCAGAACCTAAGTTGCCTTGGTATAAAGACGAGCAAGGACATTGGACATTCATTTTCCAAGAATCGTTTAATGAAATGTTGGCTGATTTTTATCGAAATCAGCCAGATATAGTATCCAAGGGACAAAAGATTCCGTATGATTGGACTATCTACTATTTACGCAAAAAAGCCTTAACACAAAAGATTACTAAAGAAGAGTTGGCTTGGATATTGCTTAATTTCAATCAGAAGCGTGGATATTATCAACTACGAGGAGAAGAAGAACAAGAACGTTCTTCCAAAAACCGCAAGTATTTCGACAGCCAAGTAGTAATTGACATAATTGATACGAATCAGACATATAAAGGGATGAAAGTGCTTTCTGTCATATTGGAAGACGGAACAAAAGGAAAGATTTTCAATAAAGAAATTCCTGATTGGATTGGTCAGAAAAAAGACATTATCGTGACCGTAGACCTTGATAAAGAAGGAAACGACAAATACGACGAGAATGGGGAACTAAGCTGCCATTTTAAAATTCCTACCGAGCAGGAATGGGAAGAACAATGGGAACTAATAAAAACGAAGACACAAAATGATTTGGACGCTTCGGGGAAAACCATCGGCGCTTATATTTATGATACCCTGTTGCAAATGCCCAAACAAAAGATTCGGGGAAAACTGGTACGCACAATTGAGCGCAAATATTATAAAGAGGAATTACGTCAAATTTTGGAAAAACAAAAAGAGTTTCATCCCGAATTTCAAGACCGGGCTTTATACGAGGCTTGTTTGGCAGAATTATATCCGCAGAATGACGCGCACCGCAATCTAATAAGCACTCACGATTTAGTTTATCTTTTTATTGACGATATTCTGTTTTATCAACGCCCGTTGAAAAGCAAAAAGTCTTTAATTGCCGATTGCCCTTACGAGGAACACACTCACACAGACAAGGATACAGGCGAAATTCGGCATTTCGGAATAAAGTGCATCGCCAAATCACATCCTTTATTCCAAGAGTTCCGCCTGTGGCAATTCCTTTCTAACCTAAGGATTTATCAACGAGAAAAAGACGTAAACGGGAAATTATGCATTGATGCGGATGTCACTTCCGAATTCCTGCAAAACGAAGATGATTATACCAAATTGTTCGATTGGCTTAGTCTGCAGAAAAGCGTCAGGCAAGAGTCTTTCTTGAAATGCCCACTGTTCGTAAGCATTCGGTAAACCACGTATTTTCGTCTCCAACTTCCATCATTAACTTTACGTCCAAAAAGCCAAGTT
>CALUIZ010000054.1 GCA_944320815.1 uncultured Phocaeicola sp.
CTCTTTAGCTCAGTTGGCCAGAGCACGTGATTTGTAATCTCGGGGTCGTTGGTTCGAATCCGACAAGAGGCTCAGACAGGGCGGGTGACTACATCCGCCTTTTTTGTGCTTACCCGGAACATGAAAAAGCCGCCGGTGTTGCGGCGGCGGCTTTCAGTACACAATAAAAGTTTGGTTGAGTTTTGTGAATATATGGAATGAATCTGTTTTACATAAATAACACTGCAGACACCCTGTTTGTTCTCCGCTTTTCTGATTTTTTCATCTCGTTTTTTGTATTCCTCTATACCTTTGTCCTGTTTTTTCCGTAATTTTGCGCCGAAATCTAACAACAACTAACATAACAAGTCAAAAAGAATGGGTGGTTTTTTCGGTACAGTCTCTAAGACTGAATGCGTTACCGATTTGTTTTACGGTACGGACTATAATTCACATTTGGGAACCAAACGCGCGGGTATGGCCACATATGCTGAAGGCGAAGGTTTCATGCGTTCTATTCATAATCTGGAAAGTTCTTATTTCCGCACGAAGTTTGAGAGCGAACTTCCCGGATTTCATGGGAAAGCGGGCATCGGAGTAATCAGCGACACGGATCCGCAGCCCATTATGATCAATTCCAGACTGGGACGTTTCGCCATTGTCACTGTGGCCAAAATCAACAATATGGAAGAGCTCGTGGCGGAGATGCTGCACGACAACATACATTTCTCGGAAATGAGCATGAGCCGGACGAACCAGACAGAACTCGTGGCTCTGCTGATTACACAGGGAAAGGACTTTGTGGACGGAATAGAGAACGTGTTCAATAAAATCAAAGGCTCATGTTCCATGCTGATTCTCACAGAAGACGGAATCATTGTAGCACGCGACAAGTGGGGACGCACTCCCATCATTATCGGGAAAAAGGAAGGGGCGTATGCGGCGACAAGCGAATCAAGCAGCCTCCCGAATCTGGATTATGAGATTGAAAAATATGTAGGCCCCGGAGAAATTGTCCGGATGCGCGCCGACAGTCTGGAACAGATGCGCAAGCCGAACGACAAGATGCAGATATGTTCGTTCCTGTGGGTTTATTATGGCTTCCCCGTTTCCTGTTATGAGGGACGGAATGTAGAGGAAGTTCGTTTCACCAGCGGATACAAGATGGGAAAGACAGACGATTCAGAAGTGGATTGCGTATGCGGGATTCCTGATTCCGGTGTGGGAATGGCTTTGGGCTATGCCGAAGGGAAAGGGGTGCCCTATCATCGCGCCATAGCGAAATACACTCCGACATGGCCGCGCAGCTTCACTCCAAGCAACCAGAACATGCGTTCGCTGGTGGCGAAGATGAAACTGATTCCCAACCGTTCGATGCTCCAGGGAAAACGGATGCTGTTCTGCGATGACTCGATTGTACGTGGCACTCAGCTGCGCGACAACGTGAAGATTCTGTATGATTACGGAGCAAAAGAGGTACACATGCGCATTGCCTGCCCGCCGTTGATCTATGGCTGTCCGTTCATCGGCTTCACTTCATCGAAAGGTGACATGGAACTGATTACGCGACGCATCATCAAGGAGCTGGAAGGCGATGAGAATGCAAAGCTTGACAAATATGCCACCACTGATTCGCCGGAATACAAGGCACTGGTTGAGCGCATACGTGCGCGCTTCGGACTGACCTCGTTGCGCTTCAACACGCTGGAGACACTGGTTGAGTCTATCGGACTCCCCAAATGCAAAGTCTGCACACATTGTTTTGACGGTTCAAGCTGCTTCTGATCCAAACAGAAAATGACACAATAAAGGCGCAAAGGCCGAAGGAATAATTCCCGGTCTTTGCGCCTTCGTTTTATGGTCTTGCTTCAGAACGCTTCCGTCATGTTGAAATAAAACAGATTCTGCCTGTTTGTGAAGTCCCGCCCCAAATCCAGGCGCACATTCATCCGGGGCTGCACCTCGATACGCAGTCCCAGTCCGGCATTGGGAAGCACCCCGTCAATCTTCCCCGGATTCGGTCCCATGAATCCGCATCCGCCCCACGCCACAAAACCGAGCCGGTTGATGACCTTCCTGATCCAGTTGCTCTTGTCCGTGTTGAACATATGGCGGTATTCCACCATCGCCAGATGGGATGACTTGTCCCGGTATTGTCCCTGATAATACCCACGCAGATCAAACGGGGTACCTGTCAGCACGTATTTATTGAGCGGGATGTTTTCGTCTTTTCCGAACGTATGTTTGCTCTGCACGGTCCATGCGAGCACCCTCCGCTTCCCTACATTCAGATATTGGCGATAATCCAACTCCATACGATAAAAATGGGTGTCGCTTCCAAGGAACTTCTCATACATTATCCCCGACAAGTTCATATATATACCTTTGTATGCGTTGGCAGGCACATCTCTCGTGTCGTATGTCACCAGAAAGCCCACGCCCGAACTGAAATTCTTGTATCCGTCGGCCTTCCCTCCGGCGCGCACATAATCAGGCTGCTCAATCATATGCTTGGCCGGGTTGGTGATATGGTCGTAAGTGATGTCTATCTGAGGGCCTGCAAAGAAATCGCTTTCCCCGATGCGGAACAGGAACCACGGGTTGATTTGTATGCCACTGTACCGATACTGGCTGGTCGTGTCGCTCCTCACATAATTCTTGTTCGTGTCATATCCTACTCCGTAGAAATTTTCCTGCGTGTTTTTATAGGAGAACTGTCCGAAGATGCGGAACCGGTCGTCCTTGAAGAAAAGTTGGGGCTTGACAAACACATTCAGTCCCCCGTTGAACATGAATGCCAGAGCGGCAGGAACGACCGAACGACGCATGGTGGTGTCCTTCGGATTGATGCGGAACGTCATCAGCGCGCTTCCTCCCACAAGCACCCCGAAATCGGGCGTATAGCTGGGACCTCCCAGAATGTTGTAATGGAAATTGCGGCTGGCCACTTTCTGACGGCGGAGTTCTTTTTTTGTCAGCGCACGGGATGTTTGCAGACTGTCATGGCTGAATGCGGGCTGGTCTGCCACGGATTTTACATGAAAAACCGAATCCTGCTGCTGGGCCAGAGCCGGGCAGATGACGGAAAGCAGTACTATGGCAAATAATAATATTTTCTTTTTCATGCGACAAATATGTTTGCGGGTATTGGCTGGAAAGTGTGCCATTCACTGACAAATGTACAAAACTTTATTCATATGGTATCGGCCAGAAAGAAATACTTTCTGTTTTTTAGGGAAATAGAAGCGGAAATCCACAGACAAACCGACAAAACGGATTCTGAAGAAACGGCTCTCCCCTGTTCCCCAACCGGAATCCCGCAGAAAAAGTATCAGGGTATTCCGGCCGGAACAACGGGATATTCGGGTGAAGACATCGGGCTATTTCCGGCAAAGATTCCGACAGGCGGCGGCACAGGAACAGACGACAGACTTTTTTTGGCAAAGAATGGCAAGTCTGTCAGTTGGTGGCGTATCCTGTCAGCTGGATGATGCCAGATTGTCAGTTTTTCGGGAATGGCATGGTTTTAGCTGTAAGGTTAGCGTCCTTTCTGGACAGGAAAATAAAAACGAAACTAAATATATAAGAATTATGAACATTAAACCTTTAGCAGACAGAGTGCTGATTCTTCCGGCACCGGCCGAAGAAAAGACAGTAGGCGGTATCATCATACCGGACACAGCGAAAGAAAAACCGTTGCAGGGTGAAGTTGTAGCGGTAGGTCATGGAACAAAAGACGAAGAGATGGTTCTGAAGGTAGGCGATACGGTGTTGTACGGCAAATATTCGGGCACTGAAATCGAGCACGAAGGTGTGAAATACCTGATGATGCGTCAGAGCGATGTTCTCGCTGTGCTGGGATAAGGAGTGGAATGCCAGACTGATGAAGGCATGAACGTTTAAACTAAAAAATCAAAAGAATTATGGCAAAAGAAATACTTTTCAATATTGATGCCCGCGACCAGTTGAAAAAAGGTGTGGACGAACTGGCTAACGCGGTGAAAGTGACACTGGGCCCGAAAGGACGTAACGTAATCATCGAAAAGAAATTCGGTGCTCCCCATATCACCAAAGACGGTGTGACCGTCGCAAAGGAAATTGAACTGGCTGACGCTTTCCAGAACACGGGTGCACAGCTGGTTAAGTCAGTCGCTTCCAAAACAGGTGACGATGCAGGTGACGGTACAACTACTGCAACCGTTCTGGCGCAGTCTATCGTTGGCGTGGGCCTGAAGAACGTGACTGCAGGCGCGAACCCGATGGATCTGAAACGCGGTATCGACAAGGCAGTGGCAAAAGTGGTTGAATCCATCAAGTCGCAGGCTGAAACCGTGGGCGACAACTATGACAAGATTGAACAGGTGGCCACCGTTTCTGCAAACAACGACCCTCAGATTGGAAAGCTGATTGCCGATGCGATGCGTAAGGTATCAAAGGATGGTGTCATCACTATCGAAGAGGCTAAAGGTACTGACACTACTATCGGTGTGGTGGAAGGCATGCAGTTCGACCGCGGTTATCTGTCGGCCTACTTCGTTACAGACACTGAAAAGATGGAGTGCGTGATGGAACATCCGTATATCCTGATTTATGACAAGAAAATCAGCAATCTGAAAGATTTCCTGCCCATTCTGGAACCGGCCGTACAGAGCGGACGTCCTTTGCTGGTAATCGCGGAAGATGTAGACAGCGAAGCGTTGACTACATTGGTTGTCAACCGTCTGCGCGGACAACTGAAGATTTGTGCCGTGAAGGCTCCAGGCTTCGGCGACCGTCGCAAAGCGATGCTGGAAGACATTGCCGTACTGACAGGCGGTGTAGTAATCAGCGAAGAAAAGGGTCTGAAACTGGAACAGGCTACTCTTGAAATGCTGGGTTCCTGCGACAAGGTGACTATCACGAAAGAAAACACGACTATCGTGAACGGTGCCGGTGACAAGGAAAACATTCAGGAACGTATCAACCAGATTAAGGCTGAAATCAAGAATACTACTTCTGACTACGACAAGGAGAAACTGCAGGAACGTCTGGCCAAATTGTCAGGAGGTGTGGCAGTTCTGTATGTGGGTGCCGCTTCAGAAGTGGAAATGAAAGAAAAGAAAGACCGTGTGGACGACGCGTTGTGCGCAACTCGTGCCGCAATCGAAGAAGGTATCGTTCCGGGCGGTGGTGTGGCTTACATCCGTGCCATCGACGCATTGGAAGGCCTGAAAGGTGACAATGCAGATGAAACTACCGGTATTGAAATCATCAAGCGCGCCATCGAAGAGCCGCTGCGTCAGATTGTTGCCAATGCAGGCAAGGAAGGCGCGGTAGTTGTCCAGAAGGTTCGCGAAGGTGAAGGCGACTTTGGCTACAATGCACGTACGGACGTTTACGAACATCTGCATGCAGCCGGGGTTGTTGACCCCGCCAAGGTTACGCGTGTGGCTCTGGAAAATGCCGCTTCAATCGCAGGCATGTTCCTGACTACAGAATGTGTAATCGTGGAAAAGAAGGAAGACAAGCCTGAAATGCCGGCAGCCGGCATGGGCGGTATGGGCGGAATGATGTAATCTCTTTCCCCATTACATAAAGAAAATCCCGGATGGATGTCAGTTCCGTCCGGGATCTTTTTTTCCCTGAAAGCTATATCAAATCTGCTTTTTTGAACACAGCAGATACAAAAACGCGGAGCCTTGTTTATCAATCAAACAATACTCCGCGTCTTTGTGTCCTTCGCATTTGGTTTTCCAGATCTGACACCCTCTCTGGAAAAACCATTCTGATTATTGCTGTTCCTTCAATGCCTCGTCAATGGCTGCAATCTTTTTGAGTACCAGTTCCATGTCTGCCTTCAGACGTTCCACTTTCCGGTTGATGTCAGCCACCAGACTGTTTCCTTTCTGTGAAGAAGAACTGAGGAAACCAAGGTTGTTCTCATAAGTCTGGACATCATTCTTCAGGCCCTCATAAGTGCGGACAAGACGTTCACGGTCGCGATACAGATTGCTTTCCTTGTTAAGACCGGCCTTGAAATTGCTCAGCTTCTTCTCTGCCGCAGACAGATGCAGACGATCGAACAGACTGTCAATCAGGCTGTGATATTCCTTATACAGCCGGTCCTTTTCCTTGAAGGGAACGAATCCGACAGAATTCCACTCTTTCATCAGTTCACGAGTACGGCTGGCTGCAGCTTCATCTGTCGCTCCCGATTCGTCCAACGCTTTCAGCTGGCTGATGATTTCTTCCTTCCTTGCCAGATTTTCCACTTCTGCAGAACGCTGTGATGACGTTGCCTTGTTCTTCTGCTCAAAGAAATAGTCGCATGCACCGATAAACCGTTTCCACACGGCATCCGAATGCTTTTTCGCCACCGGTCCGATTGTCTTCCACTCTTTCTGGAGTTTGGTCAGCGTCTCTGCAGTGGCCTTCCAGTCAGTGCTGTCCTTCAAAGCTTCCGCCTTTTCGCACAAAGCTTTCTTCTTTTCCAGATTGGCAGCCATATTCTCCTTTATCATCTTGAAGAATGCGGCTTTCCGACGGAAGAACTCATCGCAGGCGGCACGGAAACGCTCGAAGATTTTCACGTTCATCTTCTGCGGCGCATAGCCTATGGTCTTCCATTTGGCCTGAAGAGCAAGAATCTCCTGTGTCTTTTCCTCCCAGTCGGCGAAAGTAGTGAACTTGTCATATTCCATGCCTTCCACGATTTCACAAATAACCGTCTTCTGGTCCAGATTGTTCTGTTCCTTCTCCTTCAGCTCCTCAAAATGCTGCTGGTGGCGACGGTTCACGACTGTAGAGGCTGCCTTGAAGCGTGCCCAGACATTTTCGCGCAGCTCTTTCGCTACAGGACCGATGGAACGGAACTCCTGATGAAGTTTCTGCAACTGATGGAAAGCAGAGATTACATCCGGCTCGTCGGCCAGCTTTTCCGCCGCTTCACACAAGCGAGTCTTCTGTTCCAGATTCTTCTTGAAGTCATATTCTCTGAATTCATTGTTCAGCTTCACCATGTCATAAAACTTTTCCGTGTACAACTGGTAGCTTTTCCAGAGTTCATTGACTTTGGCGGCAGGCACCTGTCCGGTTTCATTCCAGTCCTGCTGGAGCTGTTTGAAGTCGTTGTAAATCTTTCCGGTATCTTCGGACGATTCGGTCATTGCCTTCATTTTCTCCAGAATATTCTCTTTTTTCAGCAGATTTTCTTCCTTTTCCTTTTCCTGTGCGGCTGCAATGGTACTGCGCTTTTCCTTGATTGACTTCATGACCTCCTTGAAATCCCCTTCGTCCGGATCGGGGGTCGGGGAAAACTCTTCGGCATTGCCTCCGCCTTCGATGAAAGCTTTTCGGGCCGCTTCCTGTTCAGCCTTGTGCAGTTTGTAGAATGTCTGTTTCAGTTGGTCGATTTCCACCTTGTCAGCTTCATTGATGTTTTCGTCGAGTTCCTTCAGACGCTGGATGACTTCCTTTTTTGTCTGCTTGGGTTCATACACAGCCTGAGGTTCTTCAACGGCAGTAGGAACCGAAACTTCCGGTGCATTGGCCTCCGGAGTTTCAGTTAACGGGCGGTTAGTTTCATTTACTTCCATCGTATAAGAATTTTAAGAATGTTCTTCTTTTATAAAATATGTGTAACTACAAATTAAAGCAATAAAATCTGATTTTCATACATTTTGAACAAATATTTTTAGCATGATGAAAATCTTTTTCAAATTTAGCCGGTTTCTATAGCTCAAGGAAAGAAGAAACCGATGGCAAGCAGCCGAAATTTTTACCCCCAGACTGGAGATAAAGAATGTGCTTTATGTCGAAAGGTTCTGCCGCTAAGGTTTTTGGATAGTTCCGGCCGGTATGGTCTTCAACTGCTCGCGCTGCTCTCTGAAGAGCATAATCTCATGTGGCTTTGTCCAGTCTGCATCCTGCACAATTTCCTGCAGGTCCTCGAGCCTGTTTACCGGTTTGCCGTTCAGCTTCAGAATAACGTCATTCGGACGTATGAAGTCGCGCAACGGACTCCCCATGGCATGCACAGACACCACGTAAACACCCCGTTCACTGTCCATGCCGGTAGCCGAACGTTCGCCAAGCGTGTCGAGTGTCTTCAACCGCAATCCGGACCATTCCCAAACACGTGTTTCATCCCCTTCAGCGTATACTGCCGGCAATGGCATCGGAGGTTGTGCAGCCAATGCCTTAAGTCTTGGCGAGATTACGCCGAAATCATCCATCCCGAAATTCTTGAAGCCGCAAAGCGAAGTCAGTGCCGCAATGTTTGCCAAGCGAAAGTCACCCTCCTCCGGATTTAAAAACTCCGGAGCATAAACGACCGAATGTTCATCCGTTCCGACAGCCCTTGCCGCACGATAGGCCGTACTGTCGACAAACACATTATAGTCAACTTCAGCACCCCAATGGGATACACCGATAGGGCGGTACGGACTCATCACAAGATTACGCACAAATACATCACCGCTGCGGGGAAACCACACATGTGGATGAAACGTATTGTTTACCATGATGTTGTTCTCTACCACCCGGTAGAATCCTTCACGCAATTTGATGCCTCCGTTCAAGCAGAGATTATTGTAGATATGGTAGTTGCTGGACCCGTCGTCAAGGTCAATGTCCCATCCGCGGTCACAGCGAAAACGATTGAAGGCAAGTGTGGTACACGATCCGGCATCCGCCAGGACCAGGTCGGGACGGACCTGCAAGAGCTGACTGATGCGTTTGTTCGAGCTGCTCCAGAAACGATCGCGCCCCCATGAGTTGAACGCGCCATGATCGCCCGTCTCCAATACAGTATTGAACACATCGTTATGGACGATATGGTGTCCTCCCCATGTACCTTCACTGACATTGATGCCTGCACGGGGCACATCATAAATAGTGTTATGACTCACAAGAATATGACTGCACATGGACAGTTCCACACCTGCTACCTGTTTTTCAAACAGACCGATGCGACGTATCAGATTATCAGAAACCGTGCATCGGGAGGGATATTCTTCAGTCTTCGGTCCGGGTGTAAAATCCATTTCATCCGGCTCTACATTATATCCATAGCTAAAGCTGGGCGAACGGACTGCCTCGGGCTTTCCTACCATGCAGACCGCACTGGCTCCAATCTGTTCAAACAGGCATCCGCTGACAGAAGAGTTGCGGTGATA
>CALUIZ010000055.1 GCA_944320815.1 uncultured Phocaeicola sp.
CGAGATTATTCAGCAACAACTGCTGAATCAGCTGCTGTAGAGTCAGCTGCAACTGCTGTTGAATCAACAACCGGAGCTGCTTCTTCTACTGTTTCTACTGCTGTAGAATCAACTGTTGCTTCAGTGTTAGCTGCTTTGTTTCCGCAAGAAGCGAAAGATACAGCAGCAAATGCTACGAACAAAAATACCAATTTTTTCATTTTCTTTTGCTTTTAAATCTGTAATACTTATGTTGTTTCTTAAAACGTTGCAAATATATAGACTTTTTGGATACGTTGTTCTCTTGTGTGCCAACTTTTTTCAAAAAAAATATGTTGTAGAATATATTTGCTTGTGAACCAACATGTTTTATAACATAAACGCGAGTGTTGTCTGTATGCTGTTGCCGACTTTCTACCGTCGGGGGATAGGATACTTGTGCTTCAGACGGATGCGGAGATTATATCAGGAAGCTGCATTCTCTTTTTTCGGTGAGCAAGATTCATGAATTATGTATAACTTTGCAGCTCTATACAATTTAAAGATAAGAATTTATGATTGATACGACTGTTTTTCAGGATAAGGTGGCCGTTTATTACACGTTGGGTTGTAAGCTGAATTTTGCAGAGACATCTTCCATTGGCAAGAAGCTGAAGGAGGCTGGTGTGCGGACAGCCCGGAAAGGCGAGAAGGCAGACATCTGCATTGTCAACACTTGTTCGGTTACGGATGTGGCAGACAAGAAATGCAGACAGGCCATTCATAAGCTGGTGAAGCAGCATCCCGGCGCATTTGTCGTGGTAACGGGGTGCTATGCTCAGTTGAAGCCGGAGCAGGTGGCCGGAATTGAAGGGGTTGACCTGGTGCTTGGCGCGGAACAGAAAGGGAATATAATGGACTATCTCGGCTGTCTGGAGAAAAAGGAGCATGGTGAGGCCGTCACGACTGCCGTGAAGGATATACGTACCTTCTCTTTTTCTTGCTCACGGGGAGACCGCACCCGTTATTTCCTGAAAGTGCAGGACGGATGCGATTATTTCTGTTCGTATTGCACCATTCCTTTTGCCCGCGGGCGCAGCCGTAACGGACGGGTTGAGGATTTGGTGGCACAGGCCCGTCAGGTAGCGGAGGAAGGCGGAAAAGAGATTGTGCTGACAGGAGTGAATATCGGTGATTTCGGGAAATCTACAGGGGAGACGTTTCTTGAACTGGTGAAGGCACTTGATGAGGTGGATGGGATAGAGCGTTATCGTATTTCTTCCATTGAGCCGAATCTGCTAACGGATGAGATTATCGGATTCGTTTCGCGTTCAAAACGTTTCATGCCTCATTTTCATATTCCTCTCCAGTCGGGATGTGATGATGTGCTGAAGCTGATGCGTCGTCGTTATGATACGGCCTTGTTTGCTTCGAAAGTCCATACAATAAAGGAACTGATGCCGGATGCATTCATCGGAGTGGATGTGATTGTGGGCACGCGGGGCGAGACTCCTGAATATTTTGAATGTGCCAGCCGTTTTATTGAGGGACTGGACGTGACTCAGCTTCATGTGTTCAGTTATTCTGAACGTCCGGGTACGCAGGCTCTCAAAATTGACTATGTGGTTGCGCCTGAAGAGAAGCATCGGCGCAGCCAGTGTCTGCTGGCTTTGTCTGAGCGGAAGCTGCATGACTTTTATGCCCGTCATATCGGACAGGAGGCCGAGGTGCTGATGGAGAAATCGAAGGCGGGGTTACCGATGCACGGTTTTACGCGGAATTATATCCGTGTGGAGCTGGAGCATGATGACGCGCTCGACAATCATCTGGTGCGTGTGCGTCTGGGAGATTTCAATGAAGATGGTTCGGCGTTGAAGGGAGTGGTGTTATGAAAAAGGTTTCTGTCGTCATATTGAACTGGAACGGTGCGGAGATGCTCCGCCGTTTCCTGCCTTCTGTTGTCAGGTATTCGTTGGGGAGTGATGTGGAGGTATGTGTGGCTGACAATGCTTCTGCTGACGAGTCACGGGCGGTGGTGGAGAAGGAGTTCCCTTCTGTTCGTCTGATTTGTCTGGACCGGAACTATGGCTTTGCGGATGGTTACAACAAGGCTCTGGAGCAGGTGGAGGCCCGGTATGCAGTGCTGCTCAACAGCGATGTGGAGGTTACGGAAAGGTGGCTTGACACTCTGGTGGATTATATGGACGCGCATCCTGATGTGGCCGCCTGCCAGCCTAAGCTTTTGAGTTTCCGTGACAGGAAGCGGTTTGAGTATGCCGGTGCTGCGGGAGGGTTCATTGACCGTTACGGTTATCCTTTCTGCCGGGGAAGGATTTTTGATGTGGTGGAGACTGATGAAGGGCAGTATGATACCCCCGTTTCTGTGTTCTGGGCCACCGGTGCCGCACTGTTGGTGCGCCTGGACATTTACCGGAGTGCCGGTGGACTGGACGGGCGTTTTTTTGCTCATATGGAAGAGATTGATTTGTGCTGGCGTCTGCGCAGCAGGGGATATTCGCTGGTATGTGTGCCCGCTTCTGTAGTGTATCATGTGGGAGGGGCGACATTGAAGAAAGAGAATCCTCGCAAGACCTATCTTAATTTCAGAAACAATCTGCTGATGCTTTACAAGAATCTTCCGGAGGCGGAACTGGACCATGTGCTGTCTGTCCGTAAGGTTCTGGATTATCTGGCGGCGGTGTCTTTCCTGTTGAAAGGGGAGCGTGCCAACTTTAAAGCGGTTTTGAAGGCCCGTCGGGACTTCAGGCAAATGCTTCCTTCATTTGTGGCCGACAGGAAGGAAAATCTCTTGAAGAGTGTGACCGACAACATTCCGGAGCGTTTCCGTTTCAGCGTCCTGTGGCGGAGCAAGGCAAAGAGGAAGAAAACATTCAGCCGGTTGTTCGGCAGGTGATAAAGAAAAAGAGCGTATGTTCCGTTGGACAGGACATACGCTCTTCTTTTTATGGCTTCATCAGTTTCAGAAAGCTATCCGGTAAGCTTTGGTTGCCCCGGCATGGATGCCTGTATTGGCGAAATCTGCCGTCACTGATTTTTCTTTCTTTCCGTTTTTCATTGTGACCTTTATTGCGGTCTGTGTCTGTCCCGGGTCAGCGATGTGCAGTGTCGCCGATTTGGAGGTCAGGTTCTTTACCATCAGCACACAAGGCTTGTCCGCAGTGATGCTCAGGTCTTTGTGCTTCATGGTTCCGGCTTCGAAGAAGGTAACCATCCATACGCCGTCTTCCGTGTTGCGTACTGCCTGAACCTTGTCAGTGTTCGACAGGATTTCAATCGGGTTGTTCTTGTAGTATGTTTCCATTTCTTTTTCCGACTTTTTGTTCGGGACGACGATGTAGGCATAGCTTGCGTTCTTGGGGGCTATGCCATGGTCGATGCCCACCGTGAATACGTGGTGTGACTCTTCCTTCTTGCTCTTGCTGGTATTGATGTCACTCCATTTCCCTTTCTGGACCTGAGAGGTGAAGAACACCTTTTCTTCCTGCGGGAAGAGGTAGCCGACATTGTCATTTATAATCCAGTTGGGATGTTCCGGTGTCTTTGCGTTCATGTTGAATTCCCCCAGGAAGCACTGGTTGATGGTTGTGTGTACCGGCACTGTAGTCGTAGAACTGATTCCGGCTCCGAGACATACCACTTCGTCGCCGAAGAAATACCAGCTCTTCTTTGCACTGAGGTTCACTTCCTCTTTCGTGTCGGTATATGCGAATGCTGTCGCACCCATGATGCTGTCAGAAACGCCTCCCGCAAAAGTGGATGTGCCGTTTGTGCCCCATGCCTTGGGGTCCATCGGAATGGTCTCCACCTGCGGTGCAGTGGTGCCCGGAATATGGCGCCAGTCCCATACGGGGAAAATGTTGAAGTATTCGTCGCCCGTCTGGGTGATGCAGGTACATCCGTACGACAGGAAGTAAGTCTTCAGGTTTTCCTTGTTACCATATTCACACTTCTTGGTGCGTGTCGATGCCAGACGCACGTCCATTGCATATTGGGGACTTGTGTAGAGCGAATAGTCGCCTATATAATAATGTGTGTGTCCGCTTCTCACGTTATAGTCGGCGGGCTGTTTGCGGTTCAGGCGTGCCACGATGTCCTTGAACTCGTCCGCATGTTCCGGGTCGATGTCAATCATGCGTTTCGCATATACAGCTGTGTTCTGCTTCTTGGTTGCGTTCGGACGGCTCATGCTCCGGCCTATGACATCCCACATCATGTTTTGTCCGCGTACGGCGCGGTAGTAGGTTTCTCTCATGAACTTGCTGACAAGGGCCACTTTCTCCTTGCTCAGTTCGTAGCTTGTACCCAATGCATAGGAGGCCACCTGGGTCACTCCTTTCAGGATTTCATCTCCGTATCCTCCGATGTAGAGCTGTGTGCCGTGCTGGAAATAGCTGTTGTCATACTGGAAGCCTTCTTCTGTGGTATATTCGATGGGGCTGAACACGTTGTTTATCGCGCGTTTCAGGTCGGTGGCATTCTCGGTCAGGCATGCACGGTAAATCCAGTGCAGCGCGATGTCCGTACGGTTGGCTCCGGTCCATTTTTCGGGTTCGCCTCCATCTTTCAGGATACGGTCGAGCGTCTTCGTCTCGATGTCTTTCGGCACCTGTTTCTTTCCGGCGCGCATCTGAATCAGCAGGACCCCTATCTTCTGGGGTTCTGAAATCTGGTTATGCCACCAGTTGTCACTTTCCGGGTCTTGTGCATACCAGTACTCCAGTCCTTTCACGATTTTTGCGTACACATCGTCGCTCTGGAAATATTTGTTCTTGGGGTTTGTGTAGGCGTATGCGAAATCCTGGAGCCGTTCGATGTGCTTGATGGGGTCCCAGTTGGTCATCGCCGTGTTGGTATAGTCCACATCGCTGAACGAACCGTCATCGTTGAATTTTGCGAGGCTGTTGTCGATGGAAGGATTCTTCGTTACACTGTTCCGTATCTTTTCCATGAACATTTCAAATTCGTTCTGGGCCGAAACGGAAGCATATGCCTGCGGTGTTCCCCAGGCCAGGCTGCACGAGGCGACAGCCGCCAGTGCAAGTGTTTTAAAGCTGGTATTCATAAATCTTTTGGTTATATTTTGGCTGTAAATATAATTAATTTTCTAAAGTTGGACAATATAACGACAAGTTTTTAGGACAATCTTTGATACCTTCGTCTTTTTTTGAAAACAACGGGGTGTTCCGGCAGAAATGTCAGGATGTTTTCCTTCGGACAGCCCGTTGTTCCGGACGAAATGTGCGGGTGTTTTTCAGGGGTGGAGGAGCCTGCGCTTTGTCGCGGATAATAAAAGTGACTCTTTGTGCGAAAAAACAGTAAACCGTTTGGCTGTTCTGCTGTTAATGATTATATTTACATTATATTTAAAGGATGAATTTTTATGACAGTAACAGAACGATTTTTGAAGTATGTGACTTTTGACACTCAGTCGGACGAATCTACGGGAGTGACTCCAAGCACGGAGAAACAGATGGTGTTTGCGAAGTACTTGAAGTCGGAGCTTGAGGATCTGGGCCTGAAAGACATCACGCTTGATGACAACGGTTACCTGTTTGCCACGCTTCCTTCCAATGTCAGCCGTCCGATACCGGTGGTCGGGTTCATAGCCCATATGGATACAAGTCCTGATATGAGCGGGGCGGATGTGAAGCCCCGCATTGTGGAGAAATATGACGGGTCGGACATTGTGCTGAGTGCGGACGACAACATTGTGCTCTCTCCGGCCTGTTTCCCTGAACTCCGTGACCATGTAGGGGAGGATCTGATTGTGACTGACGGGCATACGCTGCTGGGCGCGGACGACAAGGCCGGCATCGCGGAGATTGTGGGCGCGATGGCCTATCTGCTGGATCATCCTGAAATCGAGCATGGTGACATTCGTGTCGGCTTCAATCCGGATGAGGAAATCGGATTGGGCGCACACAAGTTCGATGTGGAGAAATTCGGCGCGAAGTGGGCCTATACGATGGATGGCGGCGAAGTGGGGGAACTGGAGTTCGAGAACTTCAATGCGGCCTCGGCAGTGGTTGCGGTGAAAGGCTTGAACGTGCACCCGGGCTACGCGAAGAACAAGATGGTCAATTCGTTGCTTGTGGCCAATGAATTTGTGTCCATGTTGCCGCCGGATGAGGTTCCGGCCTTGACGGAAGGGTATGAAGGTTTCTTTCATCTTGTAGGCATGGAAGGTGAGGTGGAGAAGACGTTGCTCACTTACATTATCCGCGACCATGACCGGGAGAAGTTTGAGGCACGCAAGAACCTGATGCTGGAATGTGCGGAGACGCTGAACGGAAAATATGGGGCGGGAACGGTTTCCGTCACGCTGAAGGACCAGTACTATAACATGCGTCAGCAGGTGGAGCCGTTGATGCATATCATCGACCTGGCATTTGCCGCCATGCAGGAGGCGGGTGTGGAACCGAAAGTGAAGGCTATCCGTGGAGGTACGGACGGGGCGCAGCTTTCGTTCAAAGGGCTTCCGTGCCCGAATATCTTTGCGGGGGGACTGAACTTTCACGGGCGTTATGAATTCATTCCGGTCCAGTCAATCGAGAAGGCGATGAAAGTCGTGGTGAAGATTGCTGAACTGACGGCAAGAAGATACTGATTGAATTTATGTGGATGACAGCGCAGGGGCGGGAGGCGGAATGAAGCTTTTCTGCCTCTGCGGATTATTTCAATGACCTTAATACTTACTATTTTATGAAAACAACTCCATTTACCGAGGCTCATCTTGCTCTCGGAGCGAAAATGCATGAATTTGCCGGTTATAACATGCCGATTGAATATCCGGGCGGCATCATAGAGGAACATTTGACCGTATGTGGCGGAGTAGGGGTGTTCGACGTTTCTCATATGGGCGAATTTTGGGTGAAGGGGCCCCATGCGCTCGAATTTCTCCAGGAGGTGACTTCCAACAATGTGGCGGCTCTTGTGCCGGGAAAGGTGCAGTATTCATGTCTGCCCAACGAACAGGGCGGTATCGTGGACGACCTTGTCATTTACAACTATGGCGGCGACAAATATATGATGGTGGTCAATGCGGCGAATATCGAGAAAGACTGGAACTGGTGTGTGTCGCACAATCGTGCGGGTGCCGTGCTTGAGAACTCTTCCGACCGTATCGCCCAACTGGCTGTGCAGGGTCCCAATGCTTTGCCGACTCTTCAGAAACTGACTCCGGTGGATCTTTCCGGAATAGCTTATTATACATTCAAGGTGGGTGAGGTGGCCGGTGTGCCTGAAGTGATCATATCGAATACCGGTTATACGGGAGCAGGAGGCTTTGAGCTCTATTTCTATCCGGAAAATGCCATGACGATATGGAATGCGGTATTCGACGCTGGGGCGGAATATGGAATCAGGCCCGTCGGTCTGGGTGCTCGCGACACGCTTCGTCTGGAAATGGGCTTTTGCCTGTATGGTAACGATATTGATGATACGACTTCTCCCATTGAAGCCGGACTGGGATGGATTACAAAGTTCGTGGAAGGTAAGGACTTTACGGCCCGCAAGATTCTTGAACGGCAGAAGGCGGAAGGTGTTTCCCGCAAGCTGGTAGGGTTTGAGATGATTGACCGTGGCATTCCCCGGCAAGGATATAAGCTGACGGATGCGGAAGGAAATGAAATAGGGCATGTCACTTCTGGTACAATGTCGCCGACACTGAAGATTGGCATTGGCATGGGGTATGTAAAGACGGAATATTCTCTCCCTTCAACGGAGATTTATCTTGATAACCGTGGCCGCAAGCTGCGGATGAAAGTGGTGAAGCCTCCTTTCAGAAAGTGATTTTATGAAGAAATAAAAAAGAGATTGCCGCTTTGGCAATCTCTTTTCTTCAGAGCGGAAGACGGGACTCAAACCCGCGACCCTCAGCTTGGAAGGCTAATGCTCTATC
>CALUIZ010000056.1 GCA_944320815.1 uncultured Phocaeicola sp.
TGCTGTATGCCTTCGCATTGCAAGAACTTGTTGGCGGCTTTCTGCTGGAAGAACGGGTGGGTTTCCAACTGATTGACAGCAGGTTTCACTTCGTTGTGCAGGAAAAGGTCTTGCAGTCGTTCATTAGAGAAACTCGTCACGCCGATGGCTCGGATTCTGCCTTCTTTATAAAGCCGTTCGCAGACTCTCCAAGCCGCATAATAGTTGCCGTAGGGCTTGTGCAGCAGGTAGAGGTCGACATAATCCAATCCGAGCAACTTTAACGATTTGTCGAAAGCGCGCAGGGCATCATCACATTCATAGTCCTGCACCCAAAGCTTGGTGGTGACAAATATCTCCTCCCGTTTCAATCCGCTGCGACGAATGGCATTGCCCACTTGCTCTTCATTGAAATAAGAAGCGGCAGTGTCTATCATCCGATAACCTGTTTCAAATGCCTCGCTTACAATTCTTTCCGTTTCATCCACCGGAATCTGATAGACACCGAATCCGATGGCAGGCATCATGATGCCATTGTTCAATCTTACTTCTTTCATTGTCTTTGGATTTTATTGCAAAAATACAGCCACTAGATTGGAATCATAATATGAAATTCGTGGCGGCTTATTCACTTTTCGTGGTTTATTGCTTAATTTTGCGACAACAGTTTTTCAGACAGCATTCAATATGGACAGAAAAATAAAGAACGAGGTATTCTTCATCGATTCGATTGATGATTATAATGTTGCGGATTTATTGGGCAATGTGGTACATATTCTTTGCACAGAAGGCTCCATGAGTTTCAACTTCCGGGAAACGCGTTATAACATCGCAAACGGAGACTATATCATCCTCACCAATGTGTCTTTCGCTGCCGGTTTTATCCGTTCAGAAAAATTCAAGGGCATTATCATGTGTTTTCCAGAATCATTTGTGACCCCAATGGCACTGCGCAGCAATTATGGCATCATCGGACATCTGTCTCTGCTGCAGAATCCAGTAATGAAACTCTCACAGAAAGATTTCATGAAGTGCCGGACAGACTTGTTACGTATCCGAGAAAGATTGGATGACAACAGTCATCTTTTCAAGGAGGAGATGATAAGTCATCTGCTTGCCGCCCATATACTTGACCTGTACGACATCCATGCATGTACACACACACTCGAAGAGCCATCAGAACGTCTTTTCATTCTGCTCAGTCAGTTTATCGGACTGTTGTATCAAAAAGAATATATCCGACACAGAGATTTGCCTTACTACGCTTCAAAGCTCTGCATCACATCACATTATCTGTCCGAAATATGCAAAAAATCAAGCGGCCAACCCGCTTCCTATTGGATTGACCGCTTCACTCTCCAAGAGATAGTCCGTCTGCTCTGCCAAAAAGAACTTACCTTGACAGAAATTGCGACCCGCATGAATTTTTCATCTGTTTCCTACTTCAGCCGATATGTACAGAAACGGACAGGGATGTATCCCACCGAGTACCGGAACAATCTTCTGAAGAAGAATGATAGTCTCAAAAAGATACAACCCCCAATTAAACGAGGCGGTGCTTGAAAAAGGATTACGATCCAGTTCAAACGTAAAACTGCAATGCCACGTTTTAGGTTTCTCCTCTATTCTTTCTGCCTTTAAAATGAGGCCATGCCCATCCTAAGGCCAAACCAGCCTCGCTCAGCGCAATCTTACAGGTTTCAGAGGATTTCCTTCCGCATCCACGGGATACAGAGCTTTTTCGGCCTCCAGTTCGTCCGCCATCGCATCCACCATCTTCACCAGACGCTCCACATCGGTCGTGGCAAGATTATGCACTTCAAACGGGTCCTTCTTCAGATTATAAAGCTCGCAGACCGGCCTGTCCGGCATCAGAGGATTGTAATAATAAATCAGCTTCCAGTCGCCCTCGCGATAAGTCGTGAAGTAACTGCCCCGATGCTCATGAGGGAAGTGCATCAGAAATCTTTCCGGACGGTCCGCATTCCTCTCCCCTCTCAACTGGACAGACAAGTCCACCCCGTCAAGAGTATAACCGTCCGGTGTCTTGGCCTCCGCCACGGAAAGGAGTGTCGGATAAATGTCCATCACGGTGCCCATCTGCATCTGGATGCCTCCGGCCTGTATCGGGAGCTTCTTCTGGAAACGGTTCCTCCCGTCCGGTTTCGCCCAGCAGGCAATGAAGGGCACCCGCATCCCCCCTTCATATTCGCTTCCTTTCTTCCCTCTTAACGGAGCCGAAGAAGTGTATCCCTTCTCATCCCCCAGAGGAGCGTCCGAACCGTTGTCTCCAAGGAAAACCAGCAGCGTGTTTTCCGCCACCCCGATTTTCTCCAGATGGTCCATCACATCACCCAGCGACTTGTCCATCCCTTCAATCAGTGTAGCAAAGGCTTTCGCGTCAGACGACTTGTCCGAATCCGTATAGTTCCCGATGAAACGGGGGTCGGTCTCAAAAGGATGGTGCACAGCATAATGCCCCAAATAAAGGAAGAACGGTTTCTTTTCTTCGACTGCCTTGTCAATCTGCTCATTCGCCTCGAAGGTCAGCGCATCGCTCAGGAAGGTGTTGGTCCCGTGATATTTTTCCAGTCCCGGAACGGCACGTGCCTTGTTTCCTCGGATATTCCCGTAGCCCGCCTCGCCATAATAGCTTCCGGGCTGGCCTATGGACGAACCGGCGATGCTGACATCAAAGCCCACATTCTCCGGATTTTCCCCTTCGCTTCCTATCGGGCCGAAATGGGCCTTGCCAATCTGTATTGTCTTGTATCCGGCTTTCTGCAACATTTTCGGCAAAGTGGGAGTCCGGCTTGAAAGTCCCTGCCAGTTCCATTCGGGAGGACCGAAAGGCGTGCGGTTGTTGTCTTCCGAGTTTATCCAGTTGGTCGTGCGGTGACGTGCCGCATTCTGTCCCGTCATGATGGAAGCGCGCGAAGGAGAGCTGACGCTCTGCGCATAAAACGTGGAGAAGAGGATACCCTGCCTTGCCATCCGCTCCATGTTGGGAGTCCGGTACCAGTCGTTCAGCGGATAACGTTCGGCATTCCCGCTTTCATCTGTCAGGAACGGAAGAGAGGTGTCCATCAGCCCCATGTCGTCCACCAGAAACAGGACGATGTTCGGACGGTCCTGTGCAAAGGCAAACTGCCCCGCGCACAATGAAAGAAGCAGACATGTATTTCTTTTCATATCATAAGAGTTTTTTGATTCCCTACAAATATATTCTTTTTTCCGGAAATGACCGCTTGCCTTTGAAAAGATGACCGCTTGTTTACATGAAGTTATCCGCTTATTTTTATGAAAATAACCGCTTGTTTTTTATGCGAAGGGAAGTCTTCTGGAAGATTCTTCCGCAGGGAGTGAAAAAAGTACCCTCAATCGTATATTATTTCAATATTATCTGTATATTTGCAGCCGTAAAAGAATAATTATACAATGAAGAACAAGAACAGCAGACTTGATTCCATCAAGATGATTATCTCCAGCAAAGAAGTGGGCAGCCAGGAAGAACTTTTGAGCGAACTCGCCAAAGAAGGCTTCCGCCTCACCCAGGCCACTCTCTCACGCGACCTGAAACAGCTGAAGGTGGCCAAGGCGGCCAGCATGAACGGGAACTATGTGTATGTTCTGCCAAACAACACGATGTACAAGCGCATGACCGAACCCCAGAGCGCGAGCGAGATGCTCCGTCACAACGGTTTCGTCTCCATCGAGTTTTCGGCCAACATCGCCGTCATCAAGACCCGTCCCGGATATGCCAGCAGTCTGGCCTACGACATCGACGTGCACAACTTCCATGAAATCATCGGAACCATCGCCGGCGACGACACCATCATGCTGGTAGTGCGCGAAAACACGCTCCGCACGGCTGTTCTGGAAGCATTGTCAACCATCATTCCGAATATAAACCGTATATAATAATATAGAAAAACAAGAATGGAACCTACTAAACAAATTGATGTAATGGTAGCCGACGCCTCACACGAGGTTTATGTTGACACAATTTTGAACACCATCAGAGAAGCGGCCAAGGTGCGCGGCACGGGAATCGCCGAACGCACGCACGAATATGTGGCTACCAAGATGAAGGAGGGGAAAGCTATCATCGCCCTTTGCGGAGATGATTTTGCCGGATTCACTTACATCGAGTCATGGGGGAACAAGCAATACGTGGCTACATCCGGTCTGATTGTACACCCCAAATATCGCGGTCTGGGACTCGCCAAGCGTATCAAGCACGCATCGTTCACGCTGGCACGTCTCCGGTGGCCGAAGGCGAAAATCTTCAGTCTGACTTCAGGAGCGGCCGTCATGAAGATGAACACGGAACTGGGCTATGTGCCGGTGACGTTCAATGAGCTAACCGATGACGAAGCTTTCTGGAAAGGATGCGAGGGCTGCATCAACCATGAGATTCTCATGGCCAAGAACCGCAAGTTCTGTATCTGCACGGCCATGCTCTATGACCCTGCCCTGCATACGGACGACAAGGTCACCAATTTTTAAGACTAAAAACCGAAAAACATATCAATCATGGAAGAAAAGAAAAAAGTGGTCGTTGCTTTCAGCGGCGGACTGGACACATCCTTCACCGTGATGTATCTGGCCAAAGAGAAGGGATATGAAGTGTATGCGGCCTGCGCCAACACGGGCGGATTCAGTGCCGAACAACTGAAGAAGAACGAGGAAAATGCCTACAAGCTGGGTGCGGTGAAATACGTGACGCTCGACGTGACGCAGGAATATTATGAGAAAAGTCTGAAATACATGATTTTCGGGAATGTGCTGCGCAACGGTACTTATCCTATCTCTGTCAGCTCGGAACGTATCTTCCAGGCACTGGCCATCGCGCGCTATGCCAACGAAATCGGCGCACATGCCATCGCGCATGGCTCTACAGGCGCAGGCAACGACCAGGTGCGCTTCGACATGACTTTCCTGGTAATGGCTCCGGGTGTGGAAATCATCACGCTGACGCGCGACATGGCACTCAGCCGTGACTATGAAATCAATTACCTGAAAGAGCACGGATTTGAAGCGGACTTCACCAAACTGAAATATTCATATAATGTAGGCATTTGGGGAACTTCCATCTGCGGAGGTGAGATTCTGGATTCCGCTCAGGGGCTGCCGGAAAGCGCGTACCTGAAGCAGGTGACAAAAGACGGAAGCGAGCAACTGAAGCTGGAGTTCAGGAAAGGCGAGCTGTATGCCGTGAACGGTGAAGTGTTCGACGACAAGATCAAGGCCATTCAGAAAGTAGAGGAAATCGGTGCTCCTTATGGTATCGGACGCGACATGCACGTGGGCGACACCATCATCGGCATCAAGGGACGTGTAGGCTTCGAGGCCGCCGCTCCGATGCTGATTATCGGCGCGCACCGCTTCCTGGAGAAATATACGCTCAGCAAATGGCAGCAGTACTGGAAAGATCAGGTAGCCAACTGGTATGGCATGTTCCTCCACGAAAGTCAGTATCTGGAACCTGTGATGCGTGACATTGAGGCCATGCTGACCGAATCGCAGCGCAACGTGAACGGTACGGCTATTCTGGAACTCCGTCCGTATGGCTTCTCTACCGTAGGCGTGGAATCGAAGGACGACCTCGTGAAGAACAAGTTCGGCGAGTATGGTGAAATGCAGAAAGGCTGGACGGCGGAAGACGCGAAGGGATTCATCAAGGTGCTCTCCACTCCGCTCCGTGCCTACTACGCCAACCATAAAGACGAGATGATGTAATGACAGGAGGGTATCTGAGACGCTCAACATCTGACAGAGTAATCGCTGGTGTCTGTGGCGGATTAGCAGAACATTTCGGATTGAATGCAACGGCTATACGCGTTGCATTCATACTTTGCTCCGGTCTTCCTCTTTATGTCCTGTTATGGATTATTATACCACAAGAAGAATAAACGATTAATTATGATAAAAGTCGGAATCATAGGAGGTGCAGGATATACGGCAGGCGAACTGATCCGCCTGCTGCTGAACCATCCTGACGTAGAAATAAAATTTGTGAACAGTTCCAGCAACGCGGGAAACAAGATTACGGACGTACATGAAGGGCTTTATGGCGAGACTGATCTGGTATTCACCGACGAACTGCCTCTGAACGAGGTGGATGTGGTATTCTTCTGTACGGCTCATGGCGACACGAAGAAGTTCATCGACTGCCATAATCTGCCGGAAGATCTCAGAATCATCGACCTGTCGATGGACTATCGCATCGCAGACGGGACCCACGACTTCGTATACGGACTTCCGGAACTGAATCGCCGGGCCATCTGCCACAGCAAGCACGTGGCCAATCCGGGATGTTTCGCCACCTGCATCCAGCTCGGTCTGCTTCCGCTAGCCAAACACTTGCTTCTGAACGATGACATCATGGTGAACGCCATCACCGGAAGCACGGGAGCAGGTGTGAAACCCGGCCCTACCAGCCACTTCAGCTGGCGCAACAACAATCTCAGCATCTACAAACCGTTTGCCCACCAGCATGTGCCGGAAATCAAGCAGTCGCTCAAGCAGTTGCAGAACAGCTTTGATTCGGAGATTGATTTCATTCCTTATCGCGGTGATTTCGCGCGCGGCATCTTCGCCACCCTCGTGGTAAAGACAAAGGTAGAGCTGGAAGAGATTGTCAAGATGTACGAAGAATACTATGCGGAAGATTCTTTCACTCACATCGTGGAAAAGAACATCGACCTGAAACAGGTGGTGAACACCAACAAGTGCCTCATCCATCTGGA
>CALUIZ010000057.1 GCA_944320815.1 uncultured Phocaeicola sp.
CTAAATTTCCAGACATCGGCCGAGTGCTTTTTCAAAAATATTTCGTAATGTTGCACTTGCTGGTTGACTCTGCCATTGAAGCTGTTTTAATGAGCCGCGCTCATTATCAAAGAAATATATCCCATAATTTGATTTTCAACCGTATTATCCGTACCTTTGCAATGAGTAAAAACTAAAGATTATGGCTCGACCGATTAAAGAAACACCGGTGGTTACCGGTAAGGATGCTAAACGCTTTGCAGAGAAAATGGCTCATCTGAAGCCGGAAAGCAAAGAAGAGAAAGAGGCTGCAAAGAAGGTTTATGAGAAGTTCAAGGCCATAGCCGCATTTACATTCTGATACGAACATGGCTCTTGAAGATTATTATTTCATACCGCTGAAAGCGGACAGCGAGATAAAGCCGTTTAAGTGTAAAGATGATGACTTAAACGGCTTTTTATTTGAAGATGCCCGGAAATACCTGACCGACTTGATGGCTGTCACCTATCTATGGGAGGATTTGCCTAATAACAAAACTGTGGCATATTTCAGTCTTCTGAACGATAAAATTACTTTTGACCCAGAACAGCGTAGTATTTGGAACCGGTTGAGCCGTCGTGTGGCCAATCCCAAACGGCGTAAAGATTATCCTGCTGTAAAGATAGGCAGACTGGCTGTATCGGAAGAATATGCCGGACAAGGCATCGGAAGAGACATTATCCGTCTTATCAAATATACTTTTACTCATGGTAATAGAACCGGCTGCCGTTTTATCACAGTGGACGCTTATCAAGATGCCGTAGTTTTTTATCAACAATGTGGCTTTGATTTTTTGTCCTCCAAAGATAAAAAAGACAAAACACGTTCCATGTACTATGATTTGAAACGTTTTTTAGATAACGGAGAATAAACAAGGCTTTTCTATATTGGAAGAAGATTGATGCAAGAATATTTCGGCCATTCAAAAGAAAATTTGCCTACCTTTGCAGAAACAAACCGACAGACAAGCATGAAACAATACCTAGAACTTCTGCGCCGCATCCGCACAGAAGGAACAAGAAAAGACGACCGCACGGGCACGGGCACACTCAGTGTGTTCGGACATCAGATGCGCTTCAACCTTGAAGACGGATTCCCGCTGGTCACCACCAAGAAACTTCATCTGAAATCCATCATCCACGAACTGCTCTGGTTCCTGCAAGGAGACACCAACGTGAAATATCTGCAGGAGCACGGAGTGAGAATCTGGAACGAATGGGCCGATGCTGACGGTAATCTGGGGCACATCTACGGCTATCAATGGCGGTCGTGGCCGGGCTACAACGGAGAGTTCATCGACCAGATTTCGGAAGCTGTGGAGACTATCAGACACAACCCCGACTCACGGCGCATCATCGTGAGCGCATGGAACGTGGCCGACCTGAAGAACATGAACCTTCCACCCTGCCACGCATTCTTCCAGTTCTATGTGGCAGACGGACGGCTCAGTCTGCAGATGTACCAGCGCAGCGCAGACACGTTTCTGGGCGTTCCGTTCAACATCGCCTCATACGCTCTGCTGCTTCAGATGATGGCGCAAGTGACAGGACTGAAAGCGGGTGATTTCATTCATACACTGGGCGACGCGCATATCTATCTCAACCATCTGGAACAAGTAGACTTGCAGCTCACCCGCACTCCCCGTCCGTTGCCGACAATGAAACTGAATCCGGATGTCAAGGACATATTCAGTTTCAGATATGAAGACTTCCAGCTTGAGAATTACGACCCTTGGCCGCATATCGCCGGAAAAGTTGCAGTATAAAAAGAACAGAAAATTCAAAGACATCACGACCATGACATTATCCATCATTGCCGCCATCAACAGAAACCGCGGTCTGGGCCGCCAGAACAGGCTGCTGTACCGCCTTCCCAACGACCTGAAACGCTTCAAGTCGCTTACCACCGGACATACCGTCATCATGGGCCGGAAAACATTCGAGTCACTGCCCAAAGGGGCACTCCCCAACCGCAGGAACATTGTGCTCAGTTCGCAGGACAGGATGTATGACGGGACCGAATGTTTCCATTGCCTTGACGAGGCTCTGAAAGCCTGCAAAGGAGAAGAAGAAGTGTTCATTATCGGAGGGGCCAGACTCTACAGCGAGGCGATGCCTCTGGCCGACAAGCTCTACCTGACGGAAGTGGACGACGACAAGGAATCGGCCGACGTGTTCTTCCCCGAAATCAACACAAGAGAATGGCAAGAAAAAAGTAGAGAATGCCACCCAACCGACGAGAAGCATCTCTACTCTTATAGTTTTGTCAACTACGAACGTCTCCGCTGACAGGAGAATGGAGTACGATCAGTCATCATTCGCCAAATCCAGAATAGGCATCTGGCGCTTGATGGCTTCCCGGAACGAAATGATTGTTTCCGAACGCGCCAGGCCCAGCGGCTGCAGCTTGTCGTGAATTATCTCCAGCAAATGATGATTGTTCTTCGCATAAATCTTGATAAACATATCGTATTGTCCTGTCGTGAAATGACATTCCACCACTTCAGGAATCAGCTTCAAGGCCTCCGTCACCGCATCGAACTGTTCGGGATCCTTCAGATACAGGCCAATATAGGCACACGTTTCATATCCAATCTTCTCCGGATCGATGATAAACTCGGAACCTTTCAGAATGCCTAGGTTTGTCAACTTCTGAATGCGCTGGTGGATAGCCGCTCCCGACACGTTGCAGGCACGGGCCACTTCCAGGAACGGAATGCGCGCATTGTCGGCAATCAATCTCAAAATCTGTTCATCTAAACTGTCTAACTGATGATGTCCCATCTTTCTCTTGTTTTTATATCTGTGCAAAGATAGTAATTTTTCTTCATAAAAACTCTATATTTATTACTTTTCCGGGCCATTAAACATTAATCCCACAGAAATACGGCCAAAAACGTACAAGAATCCGTGATTTTTGCATGGCATTGCATGTGTCCGGATACCGGCAGAGCCAACCAACATAACAATACGGCTATCCAGACACAAACATATGGAAAAGGGATTGACATTTCCAATTATAATTTATAAATTTGCAGGAATTAAAAAAATATTTTTATGAAAAAGCATCTTCTCACATTTGTTACGGCCTGCCTCCTGTGCAGTGCCAATCATGCGCAAACTTTCGATGAGTGCTTCACCGACAGTACCATAAGAGCCGACTATCTGTTCAACGGCAATGCCGAAGAGCAGGACATATGTCTCGATGAACTTTCACTCCTTCCCCAATGGGCCGGAAGAAGAACACGCCTTGACAAACTTCCTCTGGAAGGGAACGGAGAAATTGAGATGCGCGACAAGGCTAGCGGGAAGGTCATCTACCGCACTTCTTTTTCAAGCCTGTTCCAGGAATGGATTTGCGAAGAGGAGGCGAAGCACGTGAAACGCGGATTCGAGAATACTTTTCTTTTGCCTTTCCCCAAACAGCCGGCAATCGTCAAAATCAAACTGAAAGACACATATCACAAGGAAAGGGCATCCCTGACACATGAAATAAATCCTGAAGACATTCTTATACACCGGCGGGGATTTTCACAGAAAACGCCTCACCGCTATCTGCTGCGCAACGGAAGTTATAAAGACTGCATCGACATAGCCATCATGGCGGAAGGCTACACAAAAGAGGAGATGGAACTGTTCTACAAGGATGCGCAGACAGCCTGTGAATCGCTTTTCTCTCACGAACCATTCAAGGCATTGCAGGACCGCTTCAATGTGGTGGCCGTTTTCAGTGAATCGGAAGACAGCGGAGTCAGCATACCACGCCAGGACCAATGGAAGAACACGGCGGTCGGTTCGCATTTCGACACTTTCTATTCCGAACGGTATCTTACCACACGCAGTGTGAAAGCCATCCATAACTGGCTGGAAGGCATTCCTTATGAGCATATCATCATTCTGGCGAATACGGACACATATGGAGGTGGAGGTATCTACAATTCATATACGCTGACTACAGCCCATCATTCAATGTTCAAACCGGTTGTCGTGCATGAGTTCGGACATAGCTTCGGAGGACTTGCCGATGAATATGCCTATGACGAGGCTCCAAGCCCACAATACCCCTACGAAGTGGAACCATGGGAGCCCAACATTACGACACTGGTAGATTTCGAAAGCAAATGGAAGGATATAGTCGCTCCGGATGTCTCCATCCCTACACCAGTGGAAACGAATCCAGAAATGGTCTACACAAAGGTAGGTGTGTATGAAGGAGGAGGATATACTCTGAAAGGCATCTACCGTCCGGCCACAGAATGCCGGATGAAAATAAACGAAGCGCCGGTATTCTGCCCGGTCTGCCAGCGCGCATTAAAAAGACTGATTTATTTTTACACTGATAAATGATTCCGATTATGGTCACATTCACAAAAATTAATACCAAAGACAAGAATTATCCGTTTGTTGAAAATTTGCTTCATGCGTCTTTCCCGGAAACGGAACGCAGGGATGATGAAGGCCAACGAAACAACACCGATTACAATTCCAAATTCTCCTGCTATCTCATCACAGATGAAGACACGCTGGTAGGAATGCTTACTCTATGGCAGCTTGACGGATTTCATTACGCGGAGCATCTGGCCACCTCACCTGAGGTGCGTAACCGGGGATATGGAAAACAAATCATGGAAAAGGTGAAAGAAATCGTACCGGATATACTCGTTCTGGAGGTGGAAGAGCCAGAAGATGAACTGAGTATCCGACGAATCAATTTCTATCAAAGATGTGGACTCGCACTCTGCGACAAACCATATATACAGCCCCCCTACCGCAAGGGAGGGGAAGAGCTTCCGCTCAAACTCATGTTTTATGGCACTGACAATATAGACAGCCAGTTTGAAAAGATCCGCAAAAACATTTATAGAGAGGTATATGGGGTAATATAAAAGACGCTCCGACAAAAGGAAAGCAAGAGAATGGAACAGATAAAGACAGCGTGCATCGGATTGGGTTATCGGGGCAAACAACTGCTTACGCTGCTGTGTCGCATACCTTTCTTCCGGGTGACAGCCGTAGCCGACCCTAATCTGGACAGAAAGGTATTGCCACCGGATGTCAAAGGGTATGGTGAGGGGACAGAAGATTATTTGCGTATGCTGAAGGAAGCCCGTCCTGAACTGGTTGTAGTGGCTTCACCGTGGATTTTTCATGTACGGCATGCATTGGACTGCCTGAATGCTGGTTGTCATGTGGCACTTGAAATCAAAGGCGGACTGGCAGAAGGTGAATATGCCCCCTTGTCCGCCTTGGTCCGCGACAGTGGACTCCAGTTGTTTCCACTGGAAAACACGCTTTTCAGACGGGATATCCTTGCCGTACACACTATGGTGCAGGAAGGGGTATTGGGTGAAATAATTCATATGCGCGGCGGCTATCGGCATGACCTTCGCGATTTACTGCTGGACGACGAGGGGCATCTGGGCAACCGCCGGAACACGGAAAGCGTGTGGCGCGCCCGATTCTACCAGGAAGAGAATGGAGATGTTTATCCGACACATGGTCTGGCTCCCTTGTGTCTCATAGGTGGACTCAACCATACGGACCATATAAAGAGACTCACCTCATTTGCTTCAAGACCGGCAGGCTTACTGCACCGTATTCGTAGTCTGGGCGGGAACGACCGGATACGCGTGACACTAGGCGACATCGTGATGACCCAACTGGAAACGGAACAGGGCGTGCTTATCTCTCTCACTCATGACACGACACTGCCGCGTCCGCGCAGCCTTGACTTCGAAGTGCAAGGTACCAAAGGACTTTGGCAAGGAGACAGCCATCGCATTTATGTGGAAAGAGACAGTAAGCCTGAATGCTGGGAGGATGACGCTCCCTACATCAGACACTATGAACACACTTATTGGCAACATTGGGGAAAAGAAGCACTGCAAGCCGACCTCCACCATCAGGGAATGGACTACATAATGCTGAAAGCCATAGAGGCAGCCTTGTCCGGCAAAATGGCTTACCCAGCAACAGTAGATGATTTGGCTTTGTGGACAGCAGTTACTCCTTTATCCAAACTCTCAATCGCCGAACGGCGCACAGTAGACTTCAAAATCAATTGAGAAACAAATCAGATTGCAATCCTCAGTTCACATTGTAGGCAGACGTTCCCCTTCAGAGGACGTGCGGGAAAACCAGTCACCCCGATGCGCGGAATCCACGCGCGCCCTTCCGTGGGAGGGGGAAAGGGGAAACGAAAAAACTTCCGCCCCGTGGGGCGGCATGAAAAAGAGGGGTCCCCCCCCCTTCCGCGGATTGCGGAACGGAGGGGGGACCCCAAGACGGCGGCGACCTACTCTCCCGCTGTCGCAGTAC
>CALUIZ010000058.1 GCA_944320815.1 uncultured Phocaeicola sp.
AGGAGGGAAAGAAAACGGAAAAGGGACACATTTATTTATATATATAAAGGCGAAAGCCAAGTCACTTCAGGGAAAACAACCCGTCGCCTGAGGAAGAAAAGCACCATATCCAGGGGAAAGGAAAGGGATATTTTTAGGAAAAGAACACCGACAAACACAAATCTGAAAAAACGACCTTATGCCGCCAGTAAAGAAACGACCAAAAACAAGACATAAGGACATAAAAAAGGAGTACCGGCGGTACTCCTCCAACCTTCGTTGACCTTAATGTCTAATACTATGAAAATACGTCACAAACGTACATATTTTCGAACATTATGCCTTTGCCTTATCCCAATCCTTTTATTTCCTTTTCTGCCACACCCAATGCCTCATTGATGTTGCTGCAAATGTTCTCCTTGCCCAAAAGCTCATAAAATCCGGCTTTCTCCAATACGGCATGTACCTGAGGATTCACTCCCGAAAGAATCAGATGAATGTTCTCCTTCTGCGACATCTCGCAGAAAGTCGTGAGATTATGAATGCCTGTCGAATCTATGAAAGGAACCCTCCTCATACGAATGATGCGAATTTTGGGGCGGTCACCCAGTCGGGACATGATTTCCTCAAACTTCGTGGCAATACCGAAGAAATAAGGCCCGTTGATTTCATACACTTCCACCCCGTCAGGTATCACAAGATGTTCCTCGTGCGTTTCCGCATCCGATTCCTTGTTCGGGTCTATCTCATCAGTAATGACAGATATTTCGGTTGTTTCCATCACACGTTTCATGAACAACACACAGGCGATGACTAGTCCGACTTCGATAGCTACGGTCAAATCGAAGATGACGGTAAGGAAGAATGTCAGCAGCAGCACAGTCACATCCGCCTTCGGATTCCTCAGAAGACCTCTGAACACTCTCCATCCACTCATGTTGTATGAAACGACAACCAGCACTCCGGCCAGACAGGCCATCGGAATATATTGTGCCAAAGGCATCAGAAACAACAGAATAAGCAATAGAACCACCGCATGTACAATGCCGGCTATCGGAGAACGGCCGCCATTGTTGATGTTGGTCATCGTACGTGCAATGGCTCCCGTCGCAGGGATTCCCCCGAAAATAGGAGACGCAATGTTGGCTATCCCCTGCGCAACCAGTTCAGTGTTCGAATCATGACGGTCGCCGATCACTCCATCCGCAACGGTGGCAGAAAGCAGAGATTCGATGGCACCGAGCACGGCTATCGTGATGGCTACCGGAAACAGATTCTTTATAGCCTCCCAGTCGAGCGAAGGAACCGTGGCCTCAGGAAGCTGCGACTTGATGCTGAAACGGTCGCCTATGGTGTCAATACAGTCCACTCCCCCATATATTTTCAAGAAATACACTCCTACAGTCACCAGCACAATGGCCACCAGCGAACCGGGAATCTTTTTCGAGAACTTCGGTGTCAGAGCTATAATGAGCACACTCACCACACTCACAAGCGCATTCCACCAGTTCACCGTATCGAAATGACGGACATAAAGCATCCACTTTCCGATAAAATCACCCGGAACTTTCTCATTCCCAAACTGAAGTCCGAACACGTCCGCAATCTGAGTGGTAAAGATGGTCACGGCAATACCGCTCGTAAAACCGATGATAATAGGGTAGGGAATAAACTTGATGACTGTACCCAGCTTGAACACACCCAACAAGATGAGCAGCACTCCCGCCATCATCGTGGCGACCATCAGACCGTCAATGCCATACTGCTGGATAATTCCATAAATGATGACAATGAACGCACCCGTAGGCCCTCCAATCTGAACCTTGCTCCCTCCGAGAAAAGAAATGATGAAACCCGCCACAATCGCTGTAATGATACCTTTCTCCGGACTGACTCCCGATGCGATTCCAAACGCTATGGCCAACGGCAAAGCCACAATACCCACAATGATACCTGCCATGACATCAGTCATCAGATTTGCCTTCGAATAATTCTTCAATGTTTCAAATAACTTCGGTTTAAACTCAACCCCTTTCATAAAATACTCTGTTTTGTGTTATAAAAGTAAAAATAGAGCGCAAAAGTAGCCAAATATTTAAACACTGGTGCAAAATAATGCGTATTATTAAAAAACAACTATCGTTTTTCCGCGAAAGAAACAAAGTATTAATAAAGCATAAATAAGAATTGTAATTATTACAAGTTTGAATAATTTCATTATCTTTGTGACAAAAGGAAATCAATTAATAACCAACTTTTAAAACGAACGATTATGGGAAAGAGCATCAAAGGAACAAGAACAGAAAAGAACTTGGGCATCTCATTTGCTGGTGAATCACAGGCCAGAATGCGTTATACATATTTTGCGAGTGCAGCCAAAAAAGAAGGATACGAACAAATCTCAGCCATCTTCACCGAAACTGCCGACCAGGAAAAGGAACATGCGAAACGTATGTTCAAATGGCTGGAAGGTGGAATGGTGGAAATTACGGCCAGCTATCCTTCGGGTGTAATCGGCACGACACTGGAAAACCTGAAAACAGCGGCGGCAGGAGAAAATGAGGAGTGGACACTCGATTACCCGAAATTTGCCGATATCGCCGACGAAGAGGGATTCCCCGCCATTGCGAAAATGTATCGTGAAATTGCCGTTGCTGAAAAGGGCCATGAAGAAAGATACCTCGCCCTCGCCAAAAATGTGGAGGAAGGAAAAGTGTTCAAAAAAGATACGGAAGTGGTTTGGCAATGCCGCAACTGCGGTTATCTGTTTGTAGGGACAGAAGCTCCGGAAACATGTCCGGCCTGCCTGCATCCGCAAGCCTACTTTGAAGTGAAGAAAAACAATTATTGATTTTTCAACTTAATCATTTGCCAGGCCGTAACCGCTGTTCATGGGGTTACGGCCTATTTTTTTCGGCAAAATACCTACTTTAAGGTATTGTCCGGACAAAAGCAAGTCACCAACTTTGTAAACAAAAAGAATTACTAACCTCAACATTAAAGGAAATGAGAATAAAAACAATTACAGGACGGGAAATTCTGGACTCACGCGGTAATCCTACCGTAGAAGTGGAAGTAAAGCTGGAATCCGGTGTCACTGGAAGAGCGTCGGTTCCTTCCGGCGCATCAACAGGAGAACATGAAGCACTGGAACTGAGAGACAACGACCCCAAACGATATGGAGGAAAAGGTGTGCTGAAGGCTGTTGAAAACGTGAACAACATCATCGCTCCAGCCTTGACCGGATGGTCAGTGCTTGAACAGCGCGCCGTCGACAGAAAAATGCTGGAACTGGACGGAACAAAAACCAAATCAAACTTAGGAGCGAATGCTATACTCGGCGTTTCGCTGGCCGTGGCAAAAGCGGCCGCAAACTACCTGCATATCCCGCTTTACCGATACATAGGCGGTGTAAACACATACGTAATGCCCATACCGATGATGAACATCATCAACGGAGGTTCTCACAGCGATGCTCCCATCGCTTTCCAGGAATTCATGATCCGTCCGGTAGGTGCCTCCTCTTTCCGCGAAGGACTCCGCATGGGAGCCGAAGTGTTCCATGCACTCAAGAAAGTACTGCACAACCGGGGACTCAGTACAGCCGTAGGAGATGAAGGCGGATTCGCCCCTTCACTGGAAGGTACGGAAGATGCGCTGGAATCAATCTTGTCGGCCATCAGAACAGCAGGTTATGAACCGGGAAAGGATGTGATGATTGGAATGGACTGTGCTTCCTCCGAATTCTACAAGGACGGAATTTACGACTATACCGTATTTGAAGGTACACATGGAAAGAAACGCACTTCCGACGAACAGATTGATTATCTGGAAGAACTTGTCAACAAATATCCGATTGACTCCATTGAGGACGGAATGAGTGAGAACGACTGGGAGGGATGGCAGAAACTGACCGCGCGAATCGGCGACCGCTGCCAACTGGTAGGTGACGACCTGTTCGTGACGAATGTGGAATTTCTTTCAAAGGGTATCGCCATGGGATGCGCCAATTCGATTCTCATCAAGGTGAACCAGATTGGTTCGCTGAGTGAAACGCTTGATGCTATCGAAATGGCCCACCGTCACGGATACACTACCGTCACGTCCCACCGATCCGGTGAAACGGAAGACGCAACCATCGCTGACATCGCCGTAGCCACCAACAGCGGACAAATCAAGACCGGTTCGTTGAGCCGTTCCGACCGCATGGCCAAATACAACCAACTGCTCCGCATAGAAGAAGAACTGGGCAATCTGGCTGTTTATGGCTACAAACGAATCAAATGAACCTGAAAGGAAAAAAGGCTGTATCAAAACAGAAATGGTTTTCATCTTGATACAGCCTTCTTTATCTACTCTTGTCTCACGGAATCAGCCTCTGCGGGCAACCCAACGGCAACCGTGTCTTGCACTGCTTCCAACGGTTCCCCCTCCTGAATTACAGAAGGCTCAACATCTATTCTTTTCTGAATCGTCACTTGCTCTTCCTCATTCTTCTTGGGCTTTACATACATGATTTCAAACGGGAATACAGTGGGCGGACATCCTTTTTCCAGAATGTTGATGACCACATCGTTCAATCCTTCCTCCAAAGCAAATATCCGACATTTATATCTTGTCTCCGAAATCTTCTCCAGACTGGTCTGCAAAGAATCCGTCTTTATCTCCACAACAAACGGATAATCGCTTTCTCCCGGATTCTTTTCCGCAGAAATGTTGACGGTAAATTCCACATTGCCATGCTCTATCGTAATTTCTTCTTCATGCAGGTCCACATTGATATATTTATAATGCCATGCTCTAATTTTCAACGGGCATACAGGATATTTCAGTTTGTCATATGTCATCCGCACCGGATACACGACTTCAGTCGTTACGTCCGGAAGAGAGTCCGGCATGGTGAGAATACAATTATACTGCACAAAATTCCCGCTTTCCGTATTTCTCGTCTGGATGGAAGTCTTGTCGATTTCGCAACCGTCTTCCGGACTTATATCAAAACGGCATTTATCGGAAGAGAACTTCACCGGCAGGTCCAGACGCACAACCGTTTCAAATTTCTGATGACGGAATGCCACATCGTTCCCCTTGTTCATCTGAATGCGAAAACTTGCATCCTTGTCAACCACCAGCATTCCTATTTTTCCTCCGGTACACACCACGGCATAATTGCCGAGAAAAAACTCAACGTTCTCAAACTGCGGAGGCAATACTGTTCTGCCTCCACAATTCAGCCCAAACAGTCTGTCGCCAGACTTCACCGCTTCAAGGTCCGTCTCATAATCAAGCTTCACCTGGTCCTCATCCTTGAAAACGGCCGAATTTCCCTCAAACTGTATTCTTCTCAGCCTGTTCAGTCTGTCGCACACAAAACTTACATCATTCTTTCCGCTCCGTGCCTTGATGACAATGGAGTCTCCCATATCGAGCAGAGCTTCATCAATATTTCCGTCAAGCTGGATCTGTTTTTTCTTGCTTCCTTCGGTTTTATCCACACACGCAGGTTCCAGTCTCAAGGAATCCTGTTCATAGAAATACACTTTACGCTTCACCACCGCGATTCCGATTCCTTCATCATTGAGAGACGACAAATATTTGATGTCCTCCGTATCAATTGTCTTGCCCTTGAATGAAAAATTCACAGGTTTATTTCCTGTATCCACACATATACAATACGGGTCTTTCATCCTTTCGGGCGACTTATAAGTCATGAACACGGCTCTTTTCCCGTTAAAAGGATACATCTTTGTCTGCGGGGCGATATTGGCATTGGCACCCTTTGTGTCCAGATAACAGAAATAACCGTTTTTCTTCACCAGAAGATAGCCATCTGAAAAATAAGGATAAGAATAGGCCACCGAATAACCCGACAAAGGCACGAATTCACCGTTTTCTTTATAGAATCCTGTAATTTCATCCGTTTCCTTTTTGGTCGTTACGGCCAATCCTTCACGAAAAGCGTGGAGCCGGTCACTCGTCACAATCACCCGACGCTCATTCATATTCCACACAGAAGTTACTCCGGATGAATCCGCGATAACGGCAGGAATGCCCGACGCGACATAAATGCTGTCATACACCGGTTGCATGACCCATCTTGCCATTTGCGCCTCAGCGAAAAGACAAGACATCAAAAAAGAAACTGCAAATATTATTCTTCTCATACTGATAACTTTATTTGTTTTTCATATACAGAATTTTGTCTAGAAAATTTGTCAGATATTCAAAAAATTCCCCATGCAAAGTTACTACAAAAAAGTGAAATGCGGAAAGATATAGTGATAGAATTGAGTTACAAGGGTTTTGGTTGAAGTGG
>CALUIZ010000059.1 GCA_944320815.1 uncultured Phocaeicola sp.
GCCTGTTCATTCACAATCGCCTGACGGGTTTTGGTCAGACGGTTAAACAGTGTCGACTTTCCCACATTGGGACGTCCTACAATTGCTACTAAATTTCCCATAACATTATTCATTTACGGCTTCGCAGCCGAGATTAATCCAATTGATAACCGAAGTTCTTCAGCTCCTTGTCCGAACTTCTCCAGTCTTTGTCAACTTTCACAAACACTTCCAGATAAACCGACTTCTGGAAGAAATGCTCCAGCGATCTGCGAGCCTCTGAAGCCACTTTCTTCAATGCCACCCCTTTATGTCCGATAATGATCCCTTTCTGCGACTCACGCTCCACATAAATGACAGCATTGATATGGATACTTTTCTTTTCTTCCTTGAACTGGTCTACAACGACTTCCACCGCATATGGAATCTCCTTGTCGTAATATAGCAGTATCTTCTCGCGGATGATTTCAGCCACGAAGAAACGCGCCGGCTTGTCTGTCCACTGGTCTTTTCCGAAATAGGGAGGAGAATCGGGCAACAGCTCCTTGATGCGCTTCATCACCACATCCACGTTGAATTTGGCCTTGGCCGAAATAGGAATGATTTCCGCAGCAGGCAGCAGCTTATGCCACTCTTCCACCTGTTTCACCAGAGCCTCCTGACTGCTCAAGTCTATCTTGTTGACAAGTACCAGCACCGGAACCGTCATATGGCGCACCTTTTCTACAAAGTCCGCGTTTTTGTCCGGTTTCTCTATCGTATCAGTCATATACAGAAGGACATCCGCATCCGCCAGAGCCGACTCGGAAAAATTAAGCATAGACTCCTGAAGCTTGTAGTTGGGTTTGAGGACTCCCGGAGTGTCAGAGAAAACAATCTGCATGTCATCCGTATTCAGGATACCCATGATACGATGGCGAGTTGTCTGTGCCTTGAAAGTGGCGATGGAGACCCTCTCCCCCACCAGCAGATTCATCAGAGTAGACTTCCCGACATTGGGATTACCCACAATATTAACAAATCCGGCTTTGTGCATATATAGTCAGTTTTAGTTTCCGACAAAAAAACGCATCGGATTGGGATGCGTTTTCTGTCGGAAAGAATGAATCTTCTTTATTTTCCGTCATATCCCCACTTCACATAGCAGGCGCCCCATGTAAATCCGGCACCGAATGCGGTGAAGATGATATTGTCGCCTTTTTTCAGCTGCTTCTCATAATCCCACAAACAGAGAGGCAATGTGCCGGCACTTGTATTTCCATAACGCTGGATATTGACCATCACCTTTTCCAAGGGGACCTCCAGACGTGAAGCCACAGCATCAATGATGCGCAGATTGGCCTGGTGGGGGACAATCCAGTCAATATTGTCCTTGTTCAGTCCGTTGCGTTCCGCAATCTGGGCTGTGGCATCCGACATGTTCGAAACCGCATATTTGAACACAGTCCGTCCCTCCTGATAAAGATAATGCATCTTATTGTCAATCGTAAAGTAAGAAGGAGGACAAACCGAACCGCCGGCCTTCATATGAAGGAACGGAAGCCCTTTCCCGTCTGTTCTCAAGATGGCATCCATGATACCATAATCTTCCGTCGTGGCCTCCACCAGACATGCGGCGGCTCCGTCACCGAAAATCGGGCAAGTCGCACGGTCGGCATAGTTTACCATCGAAGACATCTTGTCGGCACCGACGATGATAACCTTCTTGTGACGTCCCGACTGAATCATGCCGGCAGCTGTATCCATTGCAAAAAGGAAACCGCTGCACGCTGCCTGCAAATCATAGGCAAACGCATTTTTCAGTCCCAGCTTGTCACAGAGAATAGAAGCCGTCGAAGGGAAATGATAGTCCGGAGTGGTGGTAGCCACAATCACGCAATCAATCGAATCCGGGTCAGCCCCTGTCTTCTGCATCAGCTGTTTGGCAGCCTTCCTGGCCAGATAGGAAGTGCCCAAACCCTCCTCGTTCAGGATACGTCTTTCCTTCACTCCGATTCGGGTCATAATCCACTCATCGTTGGTATCAACCATTCTCGACAATTCTTCATTCGTCAAGACATAGTCGGGCACATAACCGCCGACTCCTGTAATTACAGCATTAATTTTTTCCATCCTTTCAAATTTAAGCCTGCGCCGACAATAAAAGAAAAGCCGGACGAGCCGAAATGGCTCTCCGGCTTTATTCCTTTATCGAACACACAAGCATGTGTCCAATCATGCTGTCCGGTTAGAGAGCAGCTTCTTTTTCAATCGCCAATTTACCTCTGTAGTAACCGCAGGTTCCACAAACAGTGTGATAAACATGCCATGCACCGCAATTCGGGCAGATAGCTAAAGTAGGAGCCACTGCCTTGTCGTGAGTTCTTCTCTTGGCAGTTCTCGTTTTTGATTGTCTTCTTTTAGGATGTGCCATTGTTTTAAGTTTTTATTTAATTATTATTCAATATTTTCTTCAGTTCGTTCCATCGCGGATCCGTTTCCCGGCCATCATCCGGAATCGCTTCCGTATCTGCCTCACCCCAATCCTCGGCTTCTTCCGATGATGAAGAGACACAGACATGTTCGCCCAGCACTCCCATCATCCGCTCATCGCATTCACCGGGAGCATGCACTCTCTTCATAGGGAGGCTCAATGCCACAAACTCATAGATTAGCCATGAGACATCGATATACCCTTCCTCTTCAGGCACAATGACAAGGTCCTCATCTTCCGAGAAATCGGCACCCAGCTTCACAATCTGGACATTGTCGGCACATACCGGAAGTTCCAGACTCTCCAAGCAACGGTCACAGGCTACGGTCACCGTCCCTTCCGTATGAAACTCCAGCACATATGCACCCACGCTCTTCTTTACCGACAGATGCACCTTCAGACACCCTTCATGAATCTCAGGCGCATCAATCTCAGCAAAAAATCGGTCATCCAGCGAGCATTCGTACTCACACGAATCCTGGCGCATATCCCTCAATTCCACCTTATGTATATCAAGTCTTTCCAATTTGTGACATCATATAAATCGGGCGACAAAGATACAAATAATAATTCATTTTATCTAGGATAATCCATTTTTATTTATTAAAAAATACTTGCATCCGTTTCTCTTTTCCAGATACGGCCGGAAGAGACGCAGCATCTGGCATGAAGTCTGTCCCCTTCTCTACAATATCATCTGCCCGCTTCAAAGGTTTTCTGTTTCTCACCCAAAAAGTCCCTTGATTTAAAATAATTAACCCTTTTATTCTAAACAAATATATTATAGGAAGTTCAATTAATGAGTATATTAATTAAATTTGCGGCATATAAAAATAAAATCAATCTCATCTAATATGCTAACACAAATTTTCAATGCCCGCATCCTTACTCCCCAAGGTTGGCTTAAGGATGGTTCGGTACTTATCAGAGACAACAAAATTCTGGAAGTGACCAACTGCGACCTCCCCATCGTTGGCGCCACGCTCATTGACGCAAAAGGAATGTACATCGTTCCGGGGGGTGTAGAGATTCATGTGCACGGCGGAGGAGGCCGTGACTTCATGGAAGGAAGTGAAGACGCTTTCCGCACGGCCATCAAAGCGCACATGCAGCATGGCACGACCAGCATCTTCCCCACTCTTTCGTCATCTACCATACCAATGATCAGGGCTGCAGCGGCCACTACGGAAAAGCTGATGACGGAGCCTGACACCCCTGTGCTGGGACTTCATCTGGAGGGGCATTACTTCAACATGAAAATGGCAGGCGGACAAATGCCCGAAAACATCAAGGACCCTGACCCGGAGGAATACATTCCTTTACTTGAAGAAACACACTGCATCAAACGCTGGGATGCGGCCCCGGAACTGCCGGGCGCCATGCAGTTCGCCAAATACATCACTTCCAAGGGAGTGCTGGCGGCGGCGGGACATACGCAGGCTGAATTTGAGGACATCTACACAGGATACTATGCGGGATATACTCATGCCACACATTTCTACAACGCGATGCCGGGATTCCACAAACGGCGCGGCTACAAATATGAAGGAACGGTAGAAAGTATTTATCTCATGGAAGACATGACCGTGGAAGTGGTAGCCGACGGGATACATGTACCGCCGACAATCCTGAGACTCGTGTACAAGATAAAGGGTGTCGAGAAGACTGCTCTGATTACTGATGCGCTGGCCTGCGCCGCAAGCGACAGCAAGGAAGCGTTCGACCCGCGTGTCATCATTGAAGACGGAGTGTGCAAGCTGGCCGACCGTTCGGCATTGGCCGGAAGTATCGCCACAATGGACCGCCTGATACGTACAATGGTGCAGAAGGCCGAGATTCCTCTGGAAGATGCAGTCCGTATGGCCTCGGAAACTCCGGCACGAATTATGGGTGTGGCCGACCGGAAAGGTACGCTCGAAAAAGGAAAGGATGCCGACATCATCGCGCTCGATGATAACTTGAATGTCCGTGCCGTATGGGCGATGGGCAAGATAGTGGAAGGCACCAACACATTATTCTAAAACAATAAAAACTCAAGAAATTATGCTGACACAAATCATAAACGGTCATATTCTTACACCGCAGGGCTGGCTGAAGGACGGCTCGGTCCTCATCAGCGATGGAAAGATTCTGGAAGTAACCAACAGCGACCTCGCCGTAATCGGCGCAAAGGTGATTGACGCAAAAGGAATGTTCATCGTACCGGGATTCGTATCCATGCACAGCCACGGAGGGGGCGGACGGGATTTCACCGAAGCTACCCCTGAAGCATTCGGAACCATCGTGCAGGCACATCTGAAACATGGAGCCACAACCATGCTCCCGACTCTCTCATCCACCACTTTTGATGTACTGCAGCAAGCTGTGGCTACATGTGATGAAATGATGAAACAGCCGGAAAGCACCATTCAGGGGCTGCACATCGAAGGTCCTTATCTGAACAAGAAAATGGCAGGCGCACAATGGGGCGACTATCTGAAAGACCCGAATCCGGAAGAATACATTCCTCTGCTGGAAAGCACGAAATGCATCAAACGCTGGGACATCAGTCCGGAGCTCCCTGGTGCGCATGACTTTGCACATTATACTTCTTCACATGGAGTGCTCACTGCCATTACACATACGGAAGCGGAATTTCCTGAAATCAAGGCGGCATTTGAAGCAGGATTCACTCATGCGGCACACTTCTACAATGCAATGCCGGGATTCCACAAACGTCGCGAATATAAATATGAGGGGACAGTGGAAAGTGTATATCTGATGGACAACATGACTGTAGAGGTAATTGCAGACGGTGTACACCTTCCAGCCACTATTCTGAAGCTGGTCTACAAACTGAAAGGTGTGGAAAAGACCTGTCTGGTGACAGACGCATTAAAGTATGCAGCCTACGAAGGAGAAGCCATCGATGACCCGCGTTACGTGATTGAAGACGGTGTATGCAAACTCGCCGACCATCAGTCATTGGCGGGAAGCATCGCCACAATGGACAGGCTCGTACAGACAATGGTGAAGAAAGCCGGCATACCGTTGGCTGATGCGGTACGTATGGCATCTGAAACACCGGCACAGACTATTGGAATTGCCGACCGCAAAGGTACACTCCAGAAAGGAAAAGACGCGGATATCCTTATCCTCGACAAGGATGTGAACGTGCGCTGTGTATTCTCATACGGAAAGATTGTAGAAGGGACGAACACAATGATCCATTGACAGGGTTAGAACTCAGATAAGCTTATTAAAAGGCACGGGAATGCTAAAAGTATTTTCCGTGCCTTTATTATTAAAGGATGTATAAACAGGGAATGACACGGAGAAGCCCCGTGGGGCGGCATAAAAAGGAGGGGTCCCCCCTCCTTCCGCGGATTGCGGAACGGAGGGGGGACCCCAAGACGGCGGCGACCTACT
>CALUIZ010000060.1 GCA_944320815.1 uncultured Phocaeicola sp.
GCGGAGGCCTGACTCGAACAGACGACCTTTGGGTTATGAGCCCAACGAGCTACCAACTGCTCCACTCCGCGATGTTGTTTTTCTCAATTGCGCTGCAAAGGTACGGCTTTTTTCTGAAAAAACAAATTTCTATGCAATCTTTTTTCATCGGATGTCACGGCTTCTATGTCGGATGTCACGGCACCAGAGTCGGGGCGGAGACCAATGGCATATTGAAAAGAATGGCATGTTAAATGAAAGGGCCGTGATTGGATGCCATTTCTATAAAAAAGAATGAACGGTCTGCAGGCCGTTCATTCTTGTCAGCAAAGTTTATTTATATGAGAATTATACAATTCCTTGAGCCATCATGGCATTGGCCACCTTCATGAATCCGGCCACATTGGCTCCCTTCACGTAATTGATGTATCCGTCGGGTTCTGTGCCGTATTTCACGCAGGCTTCATGAATGTTTTTCATGATGCTCTTCAGCTTTTCGTCCACCTCTTCCTGGCTCCAGCTCAACTTGATGGAGTTCTGAGTCATTTCCAGACCGGAAACAGACACACCGCCCGCATTGGCAGCCTTGCCCGGAGCATACAGAATCTTCGCTTCCTGGAACACACGGATGGCTTCCGGAGTGGAAGGCATGTTGGCACCTTCTGATACAGCGAACACGCCGTTTGCAACTAGTGCGCGTGCATCGTCACCGTTGATTTCGTTTTGGGTAGCCGACGGAAGTGCAATGTCTGCCTTTTCGTTCCATGGACGTGCACCCGGCACATACTTGCAGCCGTATTTCTCTGCATATTCACGGATACGTCCGCGGTACAGGTTCTTCAGCTCCATGATATAGTCAAGCTTTTCGCGGTCGATGCCGTCCGGATCGTAGATGTATCCGTCCGAGTCGGACATTGTAACGACTTTCGCACCCAACTGAATCAATTTTTCCACAGTATATTGAGCCACATTTCCTGCGCCCGAAACCAGACAAGTCTTTCCTTTGATGTCAATGTTGCGGGTTTTCAGCATTTCAAGCAGGAAATAGATGTTTCCGTATCCCGTAGCTTCCGGACGAATCAGCGAGCCGCCGAATTCGCGTCCCTTTCCGGTCAATACGCCACTGAATTCACGGGTCAGTTTCTTGTACATGCCGAACATGTAGCCCACTTCGCGTCCGCCTACACCGATGTCACCTGCAGGCACGTCGGTTTCAGGACCGATATGACGCCACAGCTCCAGCATGAACGCCTGGCAGAAACGCATCACTTCTGCGTTTGACTTGCCACGCGGAGAGAAATCAGAACCACCCTTTCCTCCACCCATAGGCAGTGTGGTCAGAGAGTTCTTGAAAGTCTGTTCGAAAGCCAGGAACTTCAGGATACCCAGGTTTACAGAGCTATGGAAACGGATACCGCCTTTGTAAGGGCCGATGGCATTGTTGTGCTGTACGCGGTAACCCATGTTGGTCTGGATGTTGCCTTTGTCGTCCATCCAGGTCACGCGGAACTGATATACACGGTCAGGAATACACAACCGTTCGATGAGGTTCACTTTGTCGAATTCAGGATGTTTGTTGTATTCTTCTTCGATTGTGCCCAACACTTCTTCTACTGCCTGATGATACTCAGGTTCATTCGGAAATCTTCTTTTCAGATCTTCCAGTACTTTTGCTGCATTCATAAATTAAAAGATTATCTGTTTTATTTATTATTGGTAACTGTTTCTTTTGGTTTGATGTGCCAAAAGTATATCTTTTTTTTGATTTATGCAACAATTGATAAAGAAAAATGAAATAAAAATGTCAATTTTATTATTTCGATGTGTTTATTGTGCCTAAGTGTCTATTCTCTCCTGCTTTTTATTGACTTTATGACAGGGATGAACACCAGTGCCCCTGAGATGATTATCATGACAATCAGAGGGCCGTCAATCTGCGGGGCTGACGTGATGACCAGAAAACAAAGTGCTGCCCAGAGGAGGGTAAGCACGACACATTGGGCATTGTTGAGCGGTTTTCGCATGGCATTATGGATGAGGTTAAAATAAAACGGACACAAAGACGCAGAGATCTGATTCCGGATTCTCTGTGCCTTTGTGTCTCTTTCTGTTCATTCAGTGAATCTTATTTTCCGGCATGAAGCTTTTTGTCGACGATGGCGTCAATGCAGGCGATGGCCGTGATGTTGACGATGTCGCGTACGGAGCTTTCTATGTCCGTAAAATGAATCGGCTTGTTCAAGCCCATCTGGATCGGGCCGATTACCTCCGTTTCGCTCATGCCCTGAATCAGCTGATAAGTTGCGTTGGCCGAGTTCAGGTTCGGGAATACCAGTGTGTTGACATTCTTTCCTTTCAGGCGAGTGAACGGATATTTCTCGTCGCGCAGTGCATTGTTGAGGGCGAATCTGGCCTGCATCTCTCCGTCGATGGCCAGATCGGGATATTCCTGTTGCATGTAGGCTACAGCCTCATGCACTCTTGCCGGACTTCCTTCCTGGTCGGAGCCGAAGTTGGAGTAGGCAAGCATGGCCATTACCGGTTCCTGGTTGAAGAAACGTACCGCCTTGGCAGACAGTTTGGCGATGTCAATCAACGTTTCAGTGTCCGGGTGATGGTTGATCAGCGTGTCGGCGATGAAGAATATACCCTGTTTGGAGTTCATGATGTGCATTGTGCCGAAGTGCTTGTAGCCCGGTTGGATGCCGATAACCTCCTTCGCCACTTTGATGGTGTTGGTATATTTGGTGTACAGACCGGTGACGAATGCGTCCGCTTCTCCGGTTTCCACCATCATCATGCCGAAATAATTGCGCTCAAACATCTTGTCGTTCGCTTCCTGATAGTTGGCACCTTCGCGGGCACGTTTCTCGCTGAGAATGCGCGCATAGCGTTCGCGCCGTTCTGCCTCGCGGTCGTGGCGCAGGTTGATGATTTCGATGCCTTCCAGACTCAGGTCGAGCTCTTTGGCCAGTTTTTCGATGCGCTCTTCGTTGCCCAGCAGAATCGGCTTGCAGATGCCTTCCGACTTGGCCAGTACGGCCGCTCTCAGCATGTTCGGATGGATGCCTTCCGCAAACACCACACGCTGCGGGTCGCGGCGGGCGGTTTCATACAATTGGCGGGTGAGCTTGTTTTCCTGTCCCATCAGTTCGCGCAGATGATTCTTGTATTCTTCCCAGTCTGTAATCTGCCGGCGTGCCACACCCGATTCCATGGCGGCTTTCGCCACAGCCATAGAGACTTCAGTAATCAGACGCGGGTCTACCGGTTTCGGGATGAAATATTCCGGACCGAACGTCAGGTTGTTGACATGGTAAGCCGTATTCACCACGTCAGGCACCGGCTGTTTGGCCAGTCCGGCGATGGCACGTACGGCAGCCAGTTTCATTTCCTCGTTGATGGCTGTGGAACGGGTGTCGAGCGCACCGCGGAAAATGTATGGGAAGCCGATGACGTTGTTTATCTGGTTCGGATAGTCGGAACGTCCGGTGGCCATCAGCACGTCAGGGCGTGAGGCCATGGCATCCTCGTAGGAGATTTCCGGAGTCGGGTTGGCCAGCGCGAAGACAATCGGTTTGTCGGCCATGCTGCGTACCATGTCCTGCGTGAGCACGTTTCCTTTTGAAAGTCCAAGAAAAACGTCTGCGCCCTTGATTGCTTCGGCCAGCGTGTGGATGTCCGTACGGTCGGTGGCGAAGAACTTCTTCTGTTCGTTCAGGTCCGTACGCTGTTTGGAGATGACACCCTTGCTGTCGAGCATCACGATGTTTTCCAGACGCGCGCCCAGCGACACGTACAGCTTCGTGCACGAAACGGCTGACGCTCCTGCGCCGTTCACCACAATCTTCACGTCCTCGATTTTCTTTCCTGCCACTTCCAGCGCGTTCAGCAGACCCGCGCTTGAGATGATGGCGGTTCCGTGCTGGTCATCGTGCATCACCGGGATGTCAAGCTCCTCTTTCAGCCTTTGCTCAATCTTGAAGCATTCGGGCGCCTTGATGTCCTCCAGGTTGATGCCTCCGAAAGTGGGGGCAATCGCCTTTACGGCTTCGATGAATTTGTCCGGGTCTTTTTCATTGACTTCAATGTCAAACACGTCAATTCCCGCATATATCTTGAACAGCAGGCCTTTGCCTTCCATTACCGGTTTTCCGCTCAGTGCCCCTATGTCGCCCAGTCCCAATACGGCAGTGCCGTTTGATATGACGGCAACAAGGTTACCTTTGTCCGTATAGTCGTATGCAGTATCCTGATTTTTCTGGATTTCCAGACATGGTTCAGCCACTCCCGGTGAATAGGCCAGTGACAGGTCGGTTTGTGTTTGGTAAGGTTTGGTCGGGACCACTTCAATCTTTCCCGGCTTGCCCTGCGAATGATAGAGCAGAGCCGCTTCTCTGGTTATTTTTGTCATATTTGTATGAATTTGATAAGTTCCTAATAAAATGCACGCAAATGTATGAATAAAATGACAAACAGAAGATTTTTAATATTTAATTTCTGTAAATTGCTTCCGAAAGAGCCGTTTTGATGGCGAGCGGTTTCCATATCCCGGCATCGGGTCTCGGCTCTTTCTTCTAAATGAATGTCCGCATTCCACCAGATTACTTGTAGGGGCGTATCGCATACGCCCGAATGCACTCGCTTATTCACGTGGATGTTTTCGGGCGTATGCGATACGCCCCTACGTTGGCTCTTTGCGGACATTCATTTCTTTTAACCTGCGGGCCAATGGCATATTGAAAAGAATCGCATGTTAAATGAAGCTGTACCATCAGGCTGATGCATGAGAAAAAGTATCCCGTTATTTTGGGAAAGACAGCCCGTTGTCCGGCAGAGAATACCGTGGTGTTTTTTGGGAGCGTTCAGTCTGCTTCCTGTTTCTCAGGTTCTATGACATTGGGTAACCGGTTAATCGGTGAAATTTGCCGGTTGGTCAGATAAATTCGTTCAAACTTCGTTTTATGGTTATTCTTAGTTAATAGTGATTTTTACACATCGTTTTTTTCCTATCTTTGCAGACTGAAAAGATGTGGAATGTCATATTTTAAGGTAAAACATTAATTATTTTTATAAGATGGATAATATGGAAATGAAAAGAAACAAGAGTTTTTCTTTTGGCCGGATAGCCCTTCTTGCATTAGGGATATCAGTGCTGACTGCATGCGGCAGCCAGAGCGGCAGAATGGGTGACGACGAGTTTACCGTGCAGGAGGTAAAAGCCACCTCCAGCAACCAGACAACCCGGTATCCGGCTACAATCAAAGGTTTGCAGGATATTGAAATCCGTCCGCAGGTGTCAGGCTTTATCGTGAAGCTGTGTGTGGATGAGGGTGCTACCGTGCGTAAAGGCCAGGCTTTGTTCCAGATTGACCCTACCCAATATCAGGCTGCTTTCGA
>CALUIZ010000061.1 GCA_944320815.1 uncultured Phocaeicola sp.
TTCCGTCATGTCCAGATCGTTCATCAGCTTCCCGATTGCGGTGCTCTCGCCTCCCGGAACAATCAGCCCATCCATCGGCACGTCAAGATCACTTTTCTGACGTATCTGAAAGTGCTCCACACCGATACGGTCAAGCATCGTTTCATGCTCCGCAAACGCGCCCTGCAACGCCAAAACGCCTATTCTCAACATATCACTTTCCTCTCTCAGCCATCAGCAGGGTGATTTCTTCCTCGTTGATTCCGACCATCGCCTCACCCAAATCAGTAGAGACTTCGGCAAGCAAGGCCGCATCTGTATAGTTGGTCACAGCCTGCACGATGGCACGTGCCCTCTTTTCCGGATTGCCCGACTTGAAGATGCCGGAACCGACAAACACTCCCTCGGCACCCAACTGCATCATCAGAGCCGCATCTGCAGGAGTGGCCACACCGCCTGCTGCAAAGTTCACGACAGGAAGTTTCCCGTTTTCATGTACATAGCGCAACAAATCCAACGGCACTTCAAGCTCCTTCGCCTCATTATAAAGTTCGTCTTCCGCAAGAGCCTGCACCCGACGGATGTCGCGCATCATGCTCCGCATGTGTGTCACGGCCTGAATCACATCACCAGTACCCGGCTCACCTTTCGTGCGAATCATGGAAGCTCCCTCCGCAATGCGGCGCAACGCCTCGCCCAGATTCTTCGCTCCACACACAAACGGCACCTTAAACTTGGTCTTGTCAATATGATAGACTCCGTCGGCCGGAGTGAGCACCTCACTTTCATCAATGTAATCAATCTCAAGTGCCTCCAGAATCTGCGCCTCCACAAAATGTCCGATACGCACTTTCGCCATGACAGGGATGCTCACCGCTTCCTGTATGCCCCGTATCATCTTCGGATCGCTCATACGGGCAACTCCACCTGCCGCACGGATATCTGCCGGAATGCGTTCCAAAGCCATAACGGCTACGGCTCCTGCCTGTTCTGCAATCTTCGCCTGTTCAGGAGTAGTTACATCCATAATCACCCCACCTTTCAACATTTGAGCCAAATTCTTGTTCAGCTCATACCTTTCATTTTTCATTACAGATTTCGTTTTTGGTTTATAAAACGGGACAAATATAGGAAAAAGCAATAAGATGATAAGAAAAGAATGTTTTCGTCAGAAAATATGCACAAAGAAGAGGCTGAATTTTAATTCACGAAAGTCTTAAAATTCAGCCTCTTCAAAACCTTATGCATTGGACCGCTGCCTTAAGCCCATTTTTTCCGGTAAGCACGGTTTCCGTAGAGTGTGACTATCAGATAGCAAATGAAAGGCAGGATGAACGACAGGTTGACTGCAGGCATTCCGAACAGCACATGCTGGTCAATGATGGAAGCCTGGAGCGGAGGCAAAATGGAGCCGCCAAGAATGGCCATAATCAGACCTGCAGCACCAAACTTGGCATCTTCTCCCAATCCTTTCAATGCAATTCCGTAGATGGTGGGGAACATGAGTGACATACATGCCGATATACCTACAATACAATACATTCCCAGAATGTTCTGAAAGAAGATTACTCCAATTGTGAACAGAGCTGCACCGATACCCAGTGTCCGCAACAGCAAACCGGGATTGAAGAAACGCAAAAGGAACGTACAGACAAAGCGGCTCACACAAAACACCCCCATGGCAATGATATTGTACAGCTGTGAATGCACTTCTGCATCCTGTTCCCCCATGCCCATACTCATGAACAGACGGGTACCATACTGGATGATGAATGTCCAACACATGATTTGTGCGCCGACATAAAAGAACTGCACGAGCACTCCTTCACGATAACGCTGCACGTTGAGAAGGCGTTTCATGGTCGGTATAAAATCGATCTTTCCTGATGTGTCCCCGTTTTTCGGCATCTTTATCAGCCGGATGAGAATCAGCATGCAGAGTGTCACGACACCGATAACCAGATAAGGCGCGATAAGTGTAGCCAGATCCATGTCGCGTACGGCTGCAAATTCACTATCAGAAAGCGAGGCTCGCTCTGACGTATCCAGCGGATGCAGACGACGCTGAATGAACTCCATCGCCACATACATGCCCAACATAGCCCCTATAGGGTTGAATGCCTGCGCAAGGTTGAGACGGCGGGTAGCAGTCTCTTCCGAACCCATGGACAGAATATACGGATTACAGCTCGTCTCCAGAAAGGACAATCCGCACGTGAGAATAAAGTAAGCGACAAGAAACGGATAATAACTGCCGGTCATCTTGGCAGGAAAGAAGAGAAACGCTCCCAACGCGTATAACCCCAACCCCAGCATGACTCCTGCTTTATACGTATAACGCCGGATAAACATTGCCGCCGGAAAGGCCATGGCAAAGTATCCTCCATAGAAGGCTACCTGTACCAATGTCCCTTCCGTCACACTCATGCGGAATATTTTGGAAAAGGCTTTCACCAACGGTGTGGTAATGTCATTGGCAAATCCCCATAATGCAAAACAACTTGTGATGAGTGCAAATGGCAGTATGGCAACCCATGTGCCGTTTCCCACAACCGGAATCTTACGGGTGCTTTTCATGGCTCGTCAGATTCCTTTGTTCATTTATAGACAGGCCCATATGCAGCACATGCGCGATAGTCGGCCCCTTCTTTATCCATTCCGAACGCATTCCATGCAGCCGGACGGAAGATCTTGTCCTCATCCACATTGTGCATACATACAGGAATGCGGAGCATGGAAGCCAGTGTAATCAAGTCTGCCCCGATATGACCATAGCTGATGGCACCGTGATTAGCTCCCCAATTGTTCATGACAGAATATACATCGCGGAATGCCGGCTTGTCGCACAGACGGGGAACGAACCATGTAGTAGGCCAAGTAGGATCAGTACGTCTGTTCAATATGTCAAATATTTCAGGCTCCACATCGGCTGTCCATCCTTCAGCAATCTGCAATACGGGGCCGAGACCTTTCACCAAATTCAGGCGGGACATTGTGACCGGCATTCCACCCTTCGACAAGAAATTGCTGGAGAAACCTCCTCCACGGAAATAATCGCGGTCTGCAGGCAACCAGTTAGTAGCCTTCAGGCAGGCTTCCGCATCTTTCTCCGTCATCTCCCAGCACGGTTTCATGCACGGATTTCCTGCGGCATCCATACTCTCTCCGGTTGCATCCAAAGTTGTTGCTCCTGAGTTAATCAAATGAATCATTCCGTTTGCGGCCATCCCTGTCAGTTCTTTGCCTGTCACGCGTTTCACCGCTTCCGGGCTCCAATATGTACGTACATCACTGAACATCTGCCCACATCCCGTCAGCAAGTTTCCGAACAACATGGCCACTGCGTTGCAGGAATCGTTTTCAGTGGCCAGCACATACGCCTTACGGATTCCGTTCCAGTCAAATGTGCTGCACATCAAGGCTTCAGTGAAATCGCCGTTCGGCTTCCAGTCGGTCCACTGGCGTTGTCCCTGGAATCCTGCAGCAATGGCATGATGTCCGATGGCCTCTTCCTTGAATCCCAGCTCGCGGAGTCTCGGGTTTCCCTGAATCAAATCGCGGACGATAAGAGTCATCTTCACCACAAACTCCCAGTCGGCATCTTTCTGCTCACGGGTTTTCTGACGCTCCGGACGGTTCTTGTCCCATCCTTCTTTCGACTTGCAATATTTCTCTGTCCACGCCATAGCTTTCTTGTACTCCTCATGGTCATAGATGCCTTCTTCCATACGCCGCAGGATTTCTGTCTCATCCACGCTTTCATTGCGCATGCCCAAATATTCCTGGAAGAAGTCCTGGCTGACGATGCTGCCTGCAATACCCATACACTGACTGCCAATAGACAAATAGCTCTGCCCTCGCATCTGTGCCACAGCAACGGCCGCACGTGCCCAGCGCAAAATTTTCTCAGCGACATCAGCCGGAATGGAATTGTCGTCAATGTCCTGCACGTCACGTCCGTAGATGCCAAATGCAGGAAGTCCCTTCTGCGCATGACCTGCCAAGACCGCAGCCAGATATACCGCGCCCGGACGTTCCGTTCCGTTAAATCCCCATACAGCTTTCGGCCAATAAGGATTCATATCCATGGTCTCAGAACCATAACACCAACAAGAAGTGACCGTAATGGTAGCTCCTACACCTTCCCGCTCAAATTTGTCAGCACAAGCCGCGCTTTCGCCCACACGACCAATAGTGCCGTCAGCTATCACACATTCCACGGGCTTGCCGTCAGCATATTTCACATTCGAAGAAATCAGCTCTGCCACTGCCTGTGCCAGTTTCATCGTCTTTTCTTCCAGACTCTCACGTACACCACCTTGCCGACCGTCTATTGTCGGACGAATACCGATTTTAGGATACTTGCTCATGATATAGAATTTTTTAGGTTAATGGCGATTATTTGTGTTTTCACTGAGTACAAATTTAAGGGATTATCCTGTTAAAACATGGTACTAATTCGGCAAACTATAGCACAATATCGACTTATTGCCTTTTCTTTTCCTTTGTCGCATTCATGAGAATAGGAATAAATATAGACCAGAGCATATCAACGTTTCTATTCCAACCGTTCCCGTATGGCAAAAAAAGAGGCCGAACCGAAGTTCAGCCTCTTTCACTATCGTTGATTGTAAATGATAATTACAATTTCGGACCAGCAGCAACCAAAGCCTTACCAGCTTCGTTTCCTTCGAACTTAGCGAAGTTCTTGATGAA
>CALUIZ010000062.1 GCA_944320815.1 uncultured Phocaeicola sp.
AAAGGCTTATGAGATGTTCGGCCGCCGGAATGTCGAAAGATGGAGACGGCAAGGGAAAGTGGTGTGTTACAAGAGACTGGGCAAAGTGGAATACAGGACGGCAGATCTCCGCCTCCTGCAACGTACCGTCCAGGACTATTTCGATAATGATTCTTCCGATATAAACAGAAATAGTTTAGATACAAAGAAATAAAAAAACAATATCAGGATATGCCTATACTGTAATTCATGAGGCATACGGAACAGGCATACGATAAAACATTACAGCGGATGAGAGAATTAGTGCCAACATGTGACCCGGAAGGGGTTTATTCGGTCAAGCGTACTTGCGCGGAACAGGGTGTCAGCTACAAGACGCTTAGAAAATATAAGGAAAGCGGCTATATCAAGCCGCTTAATCCCGAAAATGCCAGCCAGCCAAAATACTCCGGCCAGTCTATAATTGACTGTTGGAAACTCCTGACTACCTTATGATAAGCGAGTCAACTATCAACAAAGTCAGGGAACTTTCCATCGAGGATGTATTGGAGCCATATGTCAGGCTATCAAGGAAAGGCTCAACCCTGATGGGCATTTGTCCGTTCCATGAGGAGCGGACAGGCTCTTTTTCTGTCAGTCCGGGAAAGAATCTGTTCCACTGTTTCAGCTGCAACCGGGGCGGCGATGCCATTACATTCATCATGGAGAAAGAGAACCTTTTCTTCATGGAAGCCATTGAGTTCTTGGCCAGACGCCATAATATTCCCATTGAGCATGTGGAAGGACAGGACAAGGAGCAAGTTGCAAAAATCCGGCACAAGGAAACGCTTCTTACAACACTCGGCCATGTACAGGACTTCTTTGTAGGCAGCCTGCTGATGCCGGATAGTGATGAAAGCCTCCTTGCCCGTGAATATGCTTACGGAAGATGGCCGGAAGAATTTTGTTCAGTCGCTGGCATCGGGTACGCGCCGCGTGACGGAGGGGCGTTCATGGAGTTCTGCCGGACAAAAGGAGTGGAAGAAGATGTGCTTTTCGAGCTGGGTCTGCTCCGACGCGGAGATGACGGCCATGTCTATGCCATGTTCAGACACCGGATTATGATTCCCATACGCAACAGGTGGGGACGCATCATTGCTTATACCGCCCGTTACATAGGAAACAATCCGAATGCACCAAAATACCTCAATTCGCCAAACTGTGCGGTCTATGCCAAGGGGGAATGCCTGTTCGGCATAGACAGGGCGATCCAGGAACGCAATGCAGAATATTTCATCATCGTGGAAGGTGCGCCTGACGTGTTGCGTATGCAGTCCATAGGCTACGACAATACCGTGGCCGCACTGGGAACGGCATGGACAGACAGTCAGTTTGAACGACTGAAAAAGTATACCACTTCATTATGTTTCATCCCCGATTCCGATGTCAGTGAAGGCAAACCCTTCGGACCGGGATTCGAGGCAGTCATGGCAAACGGGACAGCCGCAGTCAGGAAAGGCTTCCATGTAACCGTCAGGGAGCTGCCGTTTGCCGAAATCCCCGACGGTAAAAACGGCTGGAACGTGAAACCCGGAAAAAACGATGCCGACAGTTTCATTCATTGCCAGAAGGATTACACCTCACTGAAAGAGAGGCTGTTTATTGTCTGGCTGGCACAGAAACGCTTTCTTGTGGCGGATTCTTTGGTGGAAGAACGGAAATGCGTATCAGAGATTGCCGATCTGATGCGCTATGTGAAAGACCAGCTGATATTCAATCAGTGCATTGATGAATTGGCCAGAATCTACGGAAAAGCCAAACTGTGGCGTGATGCCGTAACGCAAGCCCGTGGAGAGGCGCGGAAAAGACAGGACAAACTCACACCGATGGATGAAAGGCAGCGTGAGGCGGAACTGCTTCGCCAGCATGGGCTGTTCATCCGGGAGAACTGTTATTATGCCACCGGGGATGATGACGAGGAACCGTCAAGGATTTCCAATTTCATCATGGAACCGCTGTTCCACATCGAGGACGAGAATAATGGCACACGCATCTTCCGTATGCGCAACACCTATAACATATGCCGTGTCATTGAGCTGAGGGAGTCCGAATTGTGTTCGTTAAACAGCTTCCAGCAGAAGGTCGGCTCTGTGGGCAACTATGTGTGGTTGTCTAAGATAGACAAGCTCAACCGTGTCAAGGAATACCTATATTCCAAGACTGATACGGCGGAACGGGTGCGTAAATTGGGATGGAACGCCGCAGAAGGCTTCTTCGCCTTTGGTAACGGACTTCTTGTTGATGGAAAATTCCAAGCAGTGGACGACCTCGGCATTGTCCGTGACATCAACGGAAAGGCGTACTACATTCCTGCCATGTCCAAAATCTACATCCACAATCCGGAGATATTCCAGTTTGAGCGGTTGATGGTACACGAAAACCGTAACGGCATAAAGCTATACGACTATGTGAAACAACTGATGGAGGTATTCGGCGAGAACGCTTGTGTCGCTTTTTGCTACCTACTCTCCACTTTGTTCCGCGACATCGTTTTCAAACGGACACGCCATTTTCCCATCCTTAATTTATTCGGCGAGAAGGGAACAGGAAAGACCACGCTTGCCACTTCATTGCAGGCGTTTTTCCTGCACGGCGTTGACCCTCCCAACCTCGGTGTCACTTCCGTACCTGCTATGAACGACCGTGTTTCACAGGCGGTCAATACGCTCGTAGTACTTGACGAGTACAAGAACGACCTCGACATCCGTAAGATTGCTTATTTGAAAGGTCTCTGGGGAGGCGGTGGCCAGACAAAGAAGAACACGGGTACGGACGGTATGGCGGCGCAGACCATCGTCAGTACGGGTGTGGTGCTTTGCGGACAGGATAAGCCCACGCAGGATATGGCACTCTACACCCGCGTTCTGTTCCTCGCCTTTTCCAAGACCTCGTTCAGCCAAAGGGAGAAAAGCCGCTATGAAGATTTGGTAGCCTTGTGCAACTTGGGACTGACACACCTGACCATAGAGATACTGAATCACCGGGAGTTGT
>CALUIZ010000063.1 GCA_944320815.1 uncultured Phocaeicola sp.
CCGAATCGACTACGAATAGCACCGATTCGGAACTAATTCACAAAATTTGCAACGTGGTTTACCGAATGCTTACTCTTATCTGGCAGGAACCGATACGGTTCATAGCGATAAAGTGGCCTATCTATGGCCGACATCAGGAATGTTTTCTGCTGTAAACGCTTTGTTACGGGCTACCGGTGATGCACATTATAAGGAAATGTTGGAAGAACTTGTCCTTCCCGGACTTCAATGTTATTATGATACACTTCGTGCGCCTTATTGTTATCAGTCTTATTTGACGCGTGTCGGTCTTTCCGATCGTTTTTATGATGACAACATCTGGTTGGGAATTGATTTCCTTGAAAGTTACGAACTGACAGGAAATGTTTCTTACTTGAATTCGGCCGAACAGATATGGGAATTTGTCGAAAGTGGCCGTGACAGCGTATTGATGGATGGCATTTATTGGTGTGAGCAGAAAAAGTCTTCCAAGAATGCGTGTTCCAATGCGCCGGCATCGGTCCTGGCACTTAAATTATATCGTGTCACGCGGAATGAAGTTTATCTGAAGGCTGGGAAAGATTTGTATCATTGGACCAAGAACAATCTGCAGGACACGGATGATTATCTGTATTTTGACAATATGAAGTTGGACGGTCGCATTGGTAAAGCGAAATATGCTTACAACAGTGGACAAATGTTGCAGGCTGCTGCTTTGCTCTATCAGCTGACCGGCGAACCGCAATATATGGATGACATACAGAAGTTGTCAGAGGCCTGTAGCACTTATTTCTTTGAAGAACCGACCCGGAATTTTGATTTCAGGCGGATAAAGAATGGAAATGTTTGGTTTGTCGCAATTATGCTGCGAGGGTTTGAGGAGGCTTACATTGTCAATGATGATTCCCGCTATTTGAAGGATTTCATTCAGACATTGGATTATATGTGGAAACATAATGCAAATGACAATCATTTATTTGAAGATGACCAGTTTGTAGATACTGTGACAGATAAGGGGTATAAATGGTTGTTGACCCAAGCGGCTTTGATAGAAATGTATGCCAGATTATCAACCATAAAAATCGAATAAACCATGGAGAAAGTATTTATAAAGAGAAAAATCGCATTCGGTGTATGCGGTTTGCTCGGGACATTGATGTCACAAAGCACAGCCATGCCCGTGACATTTCTTGAGGCAAATGAAAATGCTGTTGCTGTGCGTGACAATGTGGGGCGTTATGTCTCTAACCGCCCTCCTAAACAGGAACGTCTCTTTCATTCGGATATCATAGAAAAGAAAATACAGGAGGTGAAACAGATGTTGACCAATCCTTATTTGGCGTGGATGTTTGAAAACTGTTTCCCTAATACGCTGGATACAACGGTGCATCACCGCCAGTCGGACGGTGAAGACGATACATTCGTTTATACGGGCGACATTCATGCCATGTGGCTGCGCGATTCCGGAGCACAGGTATGGCCGTATGTACAGTTCGCCAATTCGGACGTGGAATTGAAAAAAATGATTCGTGGGGTGATTCTGCGCCAATGGAAGTGCATAAACATCGATCCGTATGCCAATGCTTTTAACGACGGCCCCACGGGTGGCCCATGGATGAATGATGATACCGATATGAAACCGGAATTGCACGAACGGAAATATGAAATAGATTCATTGTGCTATCCTTTGCGGCTGGCTTATCATTACTGGAAAGTTACGGGAGATGACTCGGTTTTCAATGACCAATGGATTCAGGCCATATCCAATATCTTAAGGACCTTCCGGGAGCAACAGCGTAAGGACGGGTTGGGGCCTTATCGTTTTATGCGTCGTACGGAACGCCAACTGGACACTATGTCCAATAACGGATATGGACATCCGGTGAAACCGGTAGGACTGATTGTTTCCTGTTTCCGTCCTTCGGATGATGCTGCGACTTATCAGTTTCTGATACCTGCGAATTTTTTTGCTGTAACTTCATTGCGTAAAGCGGCTGAGATATTGGAGACGGTCAATCAGGAAAAAGAGATTGCAAGTGAGTGCGACTTGCTGGCTGATGAGGTTGAGGATGCCTTGAAGAAATATGCAACTTTCGACCATCCTCGGTATGGAACCATCTACGCTTTTGAAGTGGATGGCTTCGGCAATCAATTGCTGATGGATGATGCAAATGTGCCCAGTTTGTTGGGGATGGCTTATTTGGGTGATGTGGATGTCAATGACTCTGTTTATCAGAATACACGCCGTTTTGTGTGGAGCGAAGATAATCCGTATTTTTTCCGTGGCACGGCAGGCGAAGGGATTGGCGGACCGCATGTCGGATATGACATGATATGGCCGATGAGTATCATGATGAAAGCTTTCACGAGTCGGGACGATGCAGAGATCAAGTGGTGCATTGAGATGTTGATGGCTACAGATGCGGGTACCGGTTTCATGCATGAATCTTTTGACAAGAATAATGCGGCAAAGTTCACTCGTGCTTGGTTCGCTTGGCAAAATACTTTGTTCGGCGAACTGATACTGAAACTGATAGAGGATGGGAAATTAAATCTGCTGAATAGTGTAACATTAAAGAGATAAGGATATGACATAACACATTAATAGGATTTTTTTAACAGGAATAGCCATTCTGGGGGGCCGCTTTTGTCTTTGGGCTTTCCTGGGATGGCATTTTTTTGTTCACGGGATTTGGATGTCCTTGCGGTGTCCGCCAGATACCCCGTTGCCTGCCCCTGTCTTGCCCGTTCCTTCAGGAAAAACAACGGGCTGTTTTCCCTGAAGTGACGGGCTTTCGCCTTTATATATATATATAAATAAATGTGTCCCTTTCCTGCCCCTTTTCTCTCTGTATGATTTTTCTTCT
>CALUIZ010000064.1 GCA_944320815.1 uncultured Phocaeicola sp.
TATGTGGATACCATGCTGCTCCATCCGCACCACATCGGCAAAACGGCGGACGGCAGGCGTTACATCCGCATCAACCGGAAAAAAACCAACGTGGAGGCGTTCATTCCCCTGCACCCGATAGCGGAACAGATACTTGACCTCTACAACACCACGGATGACACGAAGCCCGTGTTCCCTCTTCCGAGCCGTGACGAAATGTGGTTTGAGATACACGAATTGGGCGTTGCCATCGGCAGGGAGGAAAATTTGTCCTACCATCAAAGCAGGCACTCCTTCGGAACATTTTTGATTTCGGAAGGAATACCCATTGAGAGCATCGCCAAGATGATGGGACACTCAGGCATAAGAACTACCCAACGGTACGCGGAAGTAACGGACAAAAAGATTTCAAAGGATATGGACAACCTGATGGCAGTCAGAATGATGTACGGAACAGGTAAATGGTACAAAAGGCAAGAATTGCCAAAAGAAACAGACTTTAATAATGAACAAATTGGGAAATGATTATGGAACGTGGAATAATCACAATCAGCGAGAACGGGGCGGTCACTATGCCGACCGTTCCCGTATGGATGACGCAGCAGGAAATATCCGATGCGTTCAATGTTTTCGGCTGTGACATACGCAAGGCAGTACATTCCATCTACAAGAACATGGAGTTGTTGGAAGAAGAAACGATGCGGCATGTCAAACAAGACAGCAGAATTTGTTATGATGTGTATAGCCTTGAAATGGTGATTGCCGTCGCTTTCCGGCTACGGACTAAGGAATGTATAGTTTTCAGGCGGTTTGTCATGGGCAGATTGAACACAAGCCACGACAGCCAACCGATAAACCTTTTCTTTTCGCTCTCCCCGTCACGCGGAAAGAGAGCGGGAAATTGAGCCGACCTCAAACGGCGTAAGAGATACCCTCAGACGGCGTTAGAGGCAGTCTCATACGCCGTCTGAGGGTAACACGCCATCTTTATTCTATCTGAACGCTTCCCGGTAATTGGCGGCAAGCATCCGCTCAATGTCCGATTCCTTATACAGAATCTTGCCGCCCAACTGGTAGTAGGCTATCATTCCGGTGTTGCGGTAGTCCTGCAAGGTGCGGCGGCTCACTTTCAGCCGTGCCGACACCTCCCTGTCCGTCAGGAAGCGTTCGCCGCCCAAAGTCGGACGGCTGTTTGCCACGAAGTTCTCAATACCGTTCAGCAGACGGTCAAGCGTGTCGCCGAACCGGGCGACCAGCGCATGGTTCTTGGTAATCATTTCACTCATTGCTACGTTGGATTTAGTGGTACAATAATAATCAAACGGTTCTGTCCGCCCGTTTGCGTCCGGCAGGCTTGACGATGCGCATCACATCCTCCGGCTTGTAATACACTTTGTGGTTGATTTGTGAATAGGCCAACGTGCCGTTGTCGCGCAGTGTCTGCAAGGTTCGCGGACTGATGTTGAGCTGTCGGCAGACTTCTTGGTTGTCCATCCAACCGTTTAGCGATTTGCCACCCTGCTTGGCGAGGATGGCATCCACCCGTTCTGTGAAACGGCTGAACTTCGCCGCCATTTCCTCGAACGCCTCTTTCTGAATAATCAAAATGTCCATAGTCGATACTGTTTTTAATGTTAATACTCGGTTTTGCCTGCAAAGTAAAGGGGTATTCCCTGTAATGCGATGGATATGCGGTGAGGTGGCAGCTTGTGGCACTTTGTGTCCTCACCCTCCACATTTCGGGAATACCGCTCTGCTCAACAACACAAAGTAAAGGCATGGCTGGCAAAAGTCAATCGCTTTGTGCTTTCGTGGAAGTATTTGGCGTTGATGTGGAAGCCTGTGGCGTTTTTCCGTAAGTTCATTATGTTATCATTACATTACTGTTGTCTTCTTATATCTTGCTGTTCATTATTGATTATAATCTGTTCCCGGTAGGCTTTGGGGGACATCCCTAAATGTTCCCTCACATATTTCCCAAAAAAAGACAGGTTGGGAAACTCCAGTTCGCAGGCTATTTCCTTGACGCTTTTGGTAGTATGTTTCATCAAATAGTTTATATCCTTCAGTACATAACTGTCAATGATGTCGGAAGGTCGTTGGTCTCCTATTTGCTTACATACGGATGAAAGATATTTGGGGGTAATATGCAGGCAATCCGCATAGTAAGATACGGCACGTTGCTTGGGATAAGACGCTTCCAGCAGTTCTATAAAACGGTGGTAGATGGATTCACCGGAGGTCAATGGGCGTTGCTTGTTCTGTCTGATACGATCCAGATTGTTCTGCATGTCGTAAACGAAAGCGAGCATCAAAGTGTCAATGACCCGTTTCTGTGCCGGATTGGGGTCCTGAACTTTGGAACACAACAGGTCATAATATTGACAGAATATCTCCACTTCTTTCGGAAGCAGAGAACGTACGGGATTCTCTTCAAAAAGAACCTTGAACTCCCAGGTATCCTGCAACGGCATGATGCGTTGGGCATACGCTGATGATACGAAAATGAAGCAACCTTTGAAGTCGACACTCATCAATCCGTTTTCCACGATGTTGTTAGGCGCACAGATGAACAAATCGTTCTTCTTGATTTCATGAGACTTCCCACTTATTTCAACCATAGCCTTTCCTCCTATTGCGAGACCAATGGAATACATTTCCAATTGCACGGGCAACAGCAGAAGTACGTCATGTATGTCTTGGCAAAATGCAAGCTCCCCGTCATTGTATAGGACAAACTTTTGCGCTTCCGGGTCAGTCAGATTACCTTTTCTAAGTTTCTTCATGTTGAATATCTTTTGTTTCCTGCTGCAAAATAACACGATTTATGTAATAGTTCATTTATCCAGAATAGTCTGAATGTGTTCTAAACTTCCATAGACTGCTATGTTTGGCGAGAATGGAACACTTTTAAGGATATGACAAAGGGTGTCTATTTGACTAAACTCCATTCTTTTGCATCAGAATTCATAAAGAAAAAAGCGATGAGAACAAAAAATCTGACAATTGTATTGCCTTGCCTATGCCTGCTTATCGGGTGCCAAGGTAAGGAGTACCAAACGGAACGCCTTTCACCTGTGCTTGTTAAAGTAAGGACAGTGGAGAATGGTGTATCTATAGTGGAGAAACATTATTCGGGTACGGTTGAAGAGGAAAACGGAACGCCGTTGAGCTTTGCCACGGCAGGAACGGTGCAGGCACTGCATTTCCACATAGGACAACAAGTCGCCAAAGGACAACTGTTGGCCACGTTGGACCCTACTTCCACACAAAATGCCTACAATGCCGCACGTGCCACATTGAAACAAGCTCAAGATGCCTACCGCCGCATGAAAGAACTGCACGACAAAGGCAGTCTGCCGGACATCAAGTGGGTAGAAGTGCAAAGCAAGCTGGAGCAGGCGGTTTCCATGGAACAGATTGCTTCCAAAAATCTGAAAGATTGCAAGCTGTATGCTCCCTATTCCGGTGTGATTTCCCGGAAAGAGGTGGAAGTGGGACAGAATGTTATGCCGGGGATGTCCGTTGCCAAGTTGGTAACGGCCTCCGTCCTAAGAACAAAGGTAGCTGTTCCTGAAACGGAAATATCCTTCATCAAGGTAGGACAGGAAGCTGCCATCCGAGTTTCGGCATTGGGAGGCAAGACATTCAAGGCTACGGTGACAGAGATAGGCGTTGTGGCCAATCCGCTTTCGCATTCTTACGATGTGAAGCTGAAAGTGGAAAGTGCACATACGGAGTTGTTGCCCGGTATGGTAGCCGACGTGAGCATCCGGCTTTCAGGAAATGGAGAGGATTCTCATTATGTAGTTCCTGCCGACATCGTGCAGTTGGATGAGAAGAACAAGACGTTTGTCTGGACCGTGGAAGGCAGCAAAGCCCATAAGCAGGAGATTGTTTGTGGAGAATATCTGGCCGACGGAGTGACGGTGTTGTCCGGCTTGTCGCCGGGTGATAGCATCATCACGGAAGGACAGCAAAAAGTATGTGAAGGAACGGAGGTAGACTTATGAAGCAGAAACGGAATTTTGTAGAATGGGCGATGCACTACCGGCAGATTGTCATCCTTGTGGTGACTTGCTTGGTGGCTTTCGGCATATACAGCCTGCCTCATATGCGCAAGAACGAGTTCCCCGACTTCACGGTCAGACAGGGCATTGTCGTGGCGGTGGCACCGGGCAACACCTCGCAAGAGATAGCGGAACAAGTAGCCAAACCATTGGAACAGTATATCTTCTCCTATAAAGAGGTGAAGAAAGAGAAGACGTTCTCGCAGAGTCGGGACGGCATTGTCTACATCCAAGTGCAGCTGAACGACGAAGTGAAGGACAAGGATGCTTTTTGGAGCAAGTTCAAGCACGGGGTATCCACTTTCAAGTCGCAGTTGCCGGGGAATGTGCTGGCCGTGCAGGTGATGGATGACTTCGGCGACACGTCCGCCCTGCTCATCACGATGGAAAGCGAGGACAAGACGTATCGGGAACTGAACGACTACATGGATTTGCTCCAAGACCGCCTGCGCCGGATACCCAGCGTGGGGCGTATGACGGTGAACGGTATGCAGAAAGAGCAGATATCGGTTTACTTGAACCACGACCGCCTTGCCCAATACGGGCTGAACGAACAGGCCGTAGCTATGGCATTGATGCAGAAAGGTTTCACCACCAGCGGAGGACGGCTCAAGACCGACGAGACGGTAACGCCCGTTTACGTGTCCCGCTCGTTCAATACGGTCTATGACGTGCAGCAACAGATAGTCTATGCCGACCCCAAAGGCAACGTGGTGCGGCTAAAAGACATCGCACGGGTGACAAGAGAATATCCCCAGCCAGACAGCTACATCACCAACAACGGCAAGAAGTGCCTGCTGCTGTCGGTCGAGATGAAACAAGGCAAGGACATCGTAGCTATGGGCAGGGAGGTGAACCGCGTATTGGAGGAGTTCCAACAGGAGGAACTGCCTTCGGAGGTCGGCATCTTCCGCATCACCGACCAGAGTCAGGTGGTGGGCGACAGCGTCCTGAATTTTCTGAAAGAACTGCTCATCGCCATCGTGGCCGTAGTGATTGTCGTCGTGTTGCTGTTGCCTTTGCGCGTGGCATTGGTAGCGGCTTCCACCATACCTATTACGATATTCATCTCATTGGGGCTGCTGTATGGGTTTGATGTAGAGTTGAACACCGTATCGTTGGCTGCGCTCATCGTCACGCTGGGTATGATTGTGGACAACTCCATTGTCATCATCGACAGCTATCTGGAGAAGCTGGGCGAGGGGATGTCCCGTTGGAAGGCGTCTATCGAGAGTGCCACGCACTTCTTCAAGTCCATCCTGTCGGCAACATTGGCCATCAGCATCACGTTCTTCCCATTCCTGATTACCACGAAGGGGATGTTGAATGACTTTCTGCAAACTTTCCCGTGGGCCATCACGCTGATACTGGGAGTTTCCTTGCTGATAGCCACGATGCTGGTGCCGTTTATGCAGTTCTGGTTCATCCGTAAGCCGATGCAGACGGGCGGTAAGTCGTTTTCCTTCCTCGACTTGATTCAGAAGTATTACAACCGCCTCATCGCTTTCTGCTTCCGGTGGCCCAAAAGCACGGTCGCAGTCGGAGTGCTTTCCATCCTGACGGGTGTATTGCTGATAGGAACGCTGCCTATGCAGATGTTGCCGAATGCCGACCGCAACCAGTTTGCGGTGGAAATCTACCTACCCACGGGTACGGCCGTGGAACGCACGGCAGCCGTGGCGGACAGTATCGAGCAAACGTTGCGTCAAGACCAGCGTGTGGTCAGCGTCGCATCGTTCAAGGGTTGCGCTTCGCCCCGTTTCCAGACCAGTTATGCGCCGCAGATTGCCGGGACGAACTATGCCCAACTCATTGTCAATACGGCCGGTATTAAGGAAACAGTGGAAGTGCTGGACCAATATACTCCGCTTCTTTCCGGTGCTTTCCCCAAAGCCCGTGTGCGCTTCAAGCAATTGTCGTACAGCGAGGCCGTACATCCGGTGGAGTTCAGGCTGAGCGGTGAAGACTTGGATACGTTGCACCGGGATGCCGACAAGCTGCTTGCCCTGATGCGCGGGATACCCGAACTGATTTTGGCGCATACCGACATGAACGAGCCGCAGCCCGCCGTCTGCGCCAAGCTGAAAGAGGACGAGGCTTCCCGCTTGGGCATCAACAACGTGGCATTGGAGACCACGCTCGCCATGCGCTACGGAAGCGGCTTATCCGTAGCTACTGTATGGGACGGCGATTACGCGCAGAACATCGTGCTGAAAGGCGAACATGCCGACCGTGCCTTGCCGTGTGACTTGGAGGACGAGCTTATCCCCGTCATGGGCGGACTGGCGGAAGTTCCCTTGCGTCAGATAGCTCACGTCGGCCCCACGTGGAAGAACGGGCAATTTGTCCGCCGGAACGGAGTCTATACCATCACCGTCAGCGCCGACCTGCAACGGGGCGGGAATGGCATAGAGCAGATGACACGCATCCAAGCTCTGCTGCCCACGCTGCACTTGTCTCCCCAAACCACCGTCACGCCGGGCGGCGAGGTGGAGGACACGAACGACAAGCTGCCCTCCATCCTGTCCGGATTGGCCATAGCCGCCGTGGTTATATTGTTTGTGCTCATCGCGCACTTCAAGCGTGTCGGGCAGTCACTGCTCATCTTTGTCTCGATGTTACTTTGCCTGTTCGGTACGGCGGTCGGGATTATCTTGCAAGGGGTCGACTTCAGCGTGACTAGCTTCTTGGGCATTGTCGCGTTGATGGGCATCATCGTGCGCAACGGCATCATTATGTTCGACTATGCCGAGGAATTGCGGCACGATGAGCGTCTCTGTGTGCGCGAGGCCATCTTCCAGTCGGCCCGCCGACGGATGCGTCCCATCTTCCTCACGTCTGCCGCCGCATCGATGGGCGTCATCCCTATGATATTGGGCGGAAGCGGCTTGTGGATGCCGATGGGTACGGTCATCTGCTATGGCACGCTGATAACGATGGTGTTCCTCCTCACGGTGCTGCCTTGCGCCTACCTGCTTTGCTTCCAAGGCTCGACAAAACGCAGGGAAAAGAGTGAAGCCTTGGAGCATCAATGATATCCTTTAGAAATAGAATCAGTGCCACTGATTCATAGAAAAGGTGGCACTGATTCTGGAAAAAGGTGCCACTGATTCCTATGAAATGTTTTACTTACTCATTAAAAAGATAGCGAAAAACTCATGAAACGATTATTCTTTTATTCTCTGCTCGCGACTTGCAGCCTGACTGGAACAATCAGGCTGCAAGCCCAGCAGGTTTACACGCTGGACGAGTGCATTGAAATGGCTTTACAAAACAACGTCCGCACGAAGAACGCGGACAACGACCTGCGTATGGCTGAACAGCAACGGAAGTCGGCTTTCACCAACTACTTCCCGTCCGTAAGCGCGTCGGGCATCGGTTTTATGGCCGATAAGGGCTTACTGGAAATGGATATGGGCGGGCAGCGGATGTCCCTGCTGAAGAACGGAGTGGCGGGCGGTGTCAGTGCATCGCTGCCCCTGTTTACGGGAGGTCAAATCGTACAGGGCAACAAGTTGGCCAAGGTGAATGTGGAAGTCAGTCGCCTGCGCCGCAGCCTCTCGGCAAACGAGGTGCGCCTCACCGTGGAGCGTTACTTCTGGCAAGTAGTGATGCTGAAAGAAAAGCTGCGCACTATCAGTGTCGTACAAGACCAACTGCACCGTATCTATCAGGATGTGGAGGCCGCCGTGGAAGCCGGAGTGACCAACCGCAACGACCTGTTGCAAGTGGCCCTGCGCCGGAACGAGACGCGCAGCGACGGCATCTCCGTGGAAAACGCCCTCCAAGTCTCGCGCAGCCTGTTGGCACAGTACATCGGCGCGACATCGGACAGCATAGACGCGGATTGGCGTATGGATGGCGGACTGCCCGCCTTGCCCGACACGCTGTACCAATCGCCGGAGTCCTCGCTCGCCAGGCTGGCTGAATATCACCTGTTGGAAAAGAATGTGGAAGCCAACCGCCTGCAATACAAAGTATCGGTGGGAAAGAACCTGCCTACGGTGGTGGTGGGCGGCGGATATATGTACGACAACCTGATGGACCACGACCATCCGTTCTGGATAGGAGGCGTCACCGTCAGTGTCCCCTTGACGAAATGGTGGGGTGGTTCGCACGACATAAAGCAGCAAAAGCTGCAAGTGCGCAATGCCCAGAACCAACTGAAAGACCAAAGCGAACTGCTCCTGATACGGATTCAAAACACGTGGAACGCCCTGACGGATGCCTACAAGCAAGTGGAGATAGCCATCGAGAGCATCGGGCAGGCTGACGAAAACCTGCGCTTGCAGACCGACTATTACCAGGCAGGCACTTGTACGATGAGCGATTTGCTCGAAGCGCAAAGCCTCTACCAGCAAAGTCGCGACAAGTACGTGGAGAACTATGCCGAGTATGAAATAAAGAAACGGGAGTATTTGCAGGCTACCGGAAGATAACCTATATATAAATAATGGAGAACTAATTTATGGACAAAAAGTTTATCGGCCTGAATGCAGGAATTGTCTGGCACATAATTTCAGACCAACGAAAATGGAAATACAGTGAATTGAAACAAAAGTCAGGGTTGCCCGACAAAGAATTGTATGCGGCAATCGGCTGGTTGGCACGGGAAGACAAGATAGAGATTGAACATGGCGAGGATGAAGATTCCTTCTGCTTGCCGTTCAACATGTATTTTTAGTCGTCATATGCAACTGCAACATAAAATTGGGGTAGGATATTTTCTCTTGCTTGTCATTATCGGAACAATAGTGGGCATTACTGTGCATGAACGCCAGCGGATAAGAGAGATAGAAGCCGAGTCTGCCGAGATACGGCAGGTGCGCCGCGACATCAACGCTGTCCACCGACGCATCATGGAACTCGCCATCCTCGGCGAAAGCGTCATCGGCTGGGAGGAAACCGACAGTACCCGCTACCGACTTCTCCGCCTACGCACCGACAGCTTGCTGCAAGCCATGAAGCCCCATTGCCGGGACTATGTGCGCCCGTCACAAATAGACACCCTGCGTACTCTTCTGGCGGAAAAGGAGGTACACCTGTTGCAGGTCATGGAAGCAATAAAACAACAAAGCGAGACGGACAGCCTTTTGGTGAACCACCTGCCCGAAGTGGCAGAACGTGCCACTCGCGTGCGCACCATCACGCAGAAGAAGAAAGGCATCGCGGGTTTCTTCGGTGGCAAGAAAACCGTGCAGGTGCTTCCCTCCGCCAAAGAACTGCACCAGTTCAGCGACAGCCTGATAGCCCTGCAACAGCGACAGACGGCGGAAATGGATGCCTATGCCGACAGCCTGCGCAGCCGCAATCGGACACTGAACATCCAACTGAACAGATTGATTGGCGACCTTGATATGCAGGCGCAAAAAGCCTTTGCAGAACGGGAACGGAAGATAGCCGAGGCGCAGGCATTGTCCGTGCGGCTGTTCACCATCATCATATCCGCCGCCATCATCCTGCTGTTCTTGTCCTACCTCGCCATCCATAGGGAAATGAAACGCAACGACCACGAAAAGAAACAACGCGAGAAACTCATTGGCGAGCTACAGCAGAGCAACGAAGCAAACGAAAAGCTAATCAAGCTGCGGCGCAACCTTATCCAGAACGTCACCCATGAACTGCGCACCCCACTGACCGCCATCAGCGGCAACGCCGAACTGCTGCTGAACGACACGGAGGCGGACAGCCGGATGCGCCACGCACAGACCGTCCATGATGCCGCCGGACGTATGGCAGGGATGATAAACAGCCTTTTGATGTATTTCCGGTTGGATAGCGGCAAGGAAACACCAAGCGTCAAGCCGTTCAAGTTATGCTCTATCGCCGAGACCTTGAAAACGGAGTTTGCACCTTTGGCAAAAGGTAAACAACTCACATTCACGGTAGAGAACCAAGCGGACGAGATAGTTAGCGGCGACAAGAACCGCATTATCAGCATCGGCAGCAATTTGCTTTCCAACGCCATCAAGTTCACCAAGAATGGGACAGTTGCATTAACCACCAAATATACGGATAATACGTTTACCTTAATTGTTGAGGACACAGGAACTGGCATGACACAGGAACAGCAACAACGGATATTCACCCCATTCGAGCGATTGGGCAACGCCGTGACGGAGGACGGCTTCGGGCTGGGGCTTGCCATCGTATCCGACACGGTGAAGCTGCTGAAAGGAAACATCCGTGTGGAGAGCGAACCGGGCAAGGGTAGCCGTTTCACCGTAAGCCTGCCCTTGCCCAAGGCGGAGGAAACGGTAACTGGTGAGAAAAAACAAGGAAGCCATACATCCCTTTCCGGCTGCAACATATTGGCAATAGACAATGACATTCTGTTGCTCAATACGTTGCATGACATGTACAAGCAAAACGGTGTAGAGTGCGACATCTGCCAAAGCGCGGACGAACTGACAGACCTGATGCGCACGAAGGACTACGACCTGCTGATAACCGACCTGAAGATGCCGGAGGTGAACGGCTACGAGGTGTTGGAACTGTTGCGCACATCGGAAATCGGAAACTCGCAGACCATTCCCGTAGTGGCAGCCACCGCCGCAGGCTACGTGGAGGAAGATGAACTGAAAGCAAAAGGATTTGCCGCTGTACTGTCCAAACCATACTCCATAGATGAACTATTAGCTGTCACGGAGCGTTGCATCCAGCGGAACAAGACAAAACGCATAGACCTCTCACCCCTGCTCGCTTTCGGCGACAAGCGGCGCACATTGGAGCGGTTGATTACCACAACACAATCCGACATGAAGGAGGTGCGCAAGGCTGCGGAAGCCAAGGATATGAAGGCGTTGGATAACTGGGTACACCATCTAAGAAGCTCATGGATGCTGATAAAGGCGGAACGGCCGTTGGTGATGCTATATGAGGCAATCCATAACGAAAGCATATCGGATGAAGAATTAAGTGCAGCCATTGGTGCTGTATTGGAACAAGGCTCTTTAATCATTGATTTGGCAAGGAAGGAGGAGGAACGATGGGCAGAGTAATCGTGATAGAGGACAATCTTGTATTTGCCGACTATGTATGCAGGCTGTTGGCAAGCAAGGGTTTCAAAAGCGAAGCCACCTATACCTGCAACGGTGCACGAAAATTGTTTGTCAAGATGCAGGAGGACGACATCGTGCTTGCTGACCTGCGTCTGCCCGATGGAGACGGCATCACCCTTTTGGAAGAACTACGGAAACAAGGCAGGAACAATCCCTATATTGTCATGACCGATTACGATGAAGTACCTACTGCCGTCCGGTCAATGAAATCGGGAGCGGAGGATTACATACCGAAAAAGCTAATTGAGGACAACCTGTTTCCTCTCCTGAGAACCTTGCGGAAAAGGATGGAACGGCACGAAGCACCAATTTACGAGCGGCAGAGCGCAGCTTTCCGTGAGATAGACCACAAGACAAAGCTGGTTGCCGCCACCGACATGAACGTCCTGATATTGGGCGAAAGCGGCACGGGCAAGGAACACATAGCCGAGAAGATACACGCAAGGAGCAAACGGGCAGGCAAGCCATTCATAGCCGTGGACTGCGGTTTGCTGTCGAAAGAGCTTGCCGCATCCGCCCTGTTCGGACACGAGAAAGGGGCGTTCACGGGAGCCGAACGCAAGAGACCGGGAGTCTGGGAGGAAGCCGCCGGAGGCACGTTGTTCCTCGACGAGATAGGCAACCTGCCATTGGAAGTGCAACAAATGCTGCTCCGCGCGTTGGAAGCCAAACGGTACAGGCCCACGGGCGGCAGCAAGGACAAGAAAGCCGATGTTCGTATCATCGCCGCGACCAACGAGGACTTGCTGACCGCCATCGCCGAAAAGCGTTTCCGGACAGACCTGTACCAGCGGTTGAAGGAATACACCATACAGATACCACCATTGCGTGAGTGTCGTGAGGACATAATGCCATTGGCTAACTTCTTCCTGAAACTCGCCAACGATGAATTTGAAAAGCAGGTGAAAGGCTTTGACGTGGAAGCGAGGAAACGGATGCTGACTTATACTTGGGGCGGCAACGTGAGGGAACTGAAACGGGTGGTGCGTATGGCGGTGCTGCACACCGAGGGGAATATGGTCTTGCCCGATACATTGGAACTGGAAAGAAATTCGTTAGCTGATGACATTCCACAGGCGATTGAAGATTTGGAGCGGCAACAGATTCTCCGTGCGCTGAAACAGGCTGGCGGCAATCGCACATTGGCAGCCGAGCTTCTCGGCATCGGACGTACTACGCTATACAACAAGATAAGATTGTACGGTATAAAGTACAAAGAGTAGGATAAGAACACCGTAGGTTTGAACAGGTTGCCCGACTCCGGAGAGGCAACCCGGCGGCAAGGTTTTCGGAGTAACCCGAAACGTTTCGAGTAACTCGAAACATACCTTGCTGCTGCCATTTTCGGCAGTAACCGAAAAGCCTTCGGGTAACTCGAAGGACACCTTGCTTTGTCTTTGAGGACACAAAAATCCGTCAGCAAACGGATTGGAATTTGTGCTGTTATTCCGGCTCTCAAAGCATTGTTTCCCGATGCTCAAGCTGCCCAAATGAAAAACAGATAAGGCTGATGTGCAAGTCTGAACTATATTTGAGAATGCAGGGCACGAAATCCGGATTTACACTTTCCCGAAATGCAGACAATAGCGTCAATCCGATGCCAATATGCGCCAATTACAGCCAAATTCGCCTTAGACACCAATAGGGAAATGCAATTTTAGGCAAATGTATCCTCGCTTGTTTGCAAACGCATCGAAACAATGGTCTGTAAAAACGATGATGAACAGAAACGGATAATCAAGAAAGCCATTCCATACAGATAGGAAACAACATAGTTCCAATGATGCGCTGGTTTGCTGTTTTGCTGTCGTACTGGTTTATAACAGCAAAACTTCAAATAAAAGTATCAGCAATGAGGTGCGGATTTAGAGGGGTAGAGTTTGGATGATGTGAATCGGTAGCACAATGGGTTCACCTATCAATGTAGTAGTGAAGCAACAAAGGGATGGTGTAATAAACTTATGGCGATTGGTATATTCCTATGCTTGGAGAAATGTACAATCATTCCTGCATCAGTTGTTCATAGGCTGGAAAAGACATTCTGTAATTCCATATCCTAATGATAGGGATGAGCCAATGAGTTTACGAAGAATATAGCCATTTCAAAACAAGCGGATGCTTAAAATTTATACGGAAGTCCGATTTTCTCTATTTTTCAGAGGAATAGTTTTGGCTATAAGGGATAAAAACACTACTTTTGCAAATGAGGAAAGCGTTCTTTTGATTAGTGCAGAACATTGCAGAATATAGAAGCCCGCTGGTTTCTAAGTCGTTACCTATCAAGCCGACAATCTTTGTAAGTTTCTTGTTTTCAATGAGTAAGAAGAAATGATATGTCTTCCACAGTGCCAAGTTATATGCTTGGTTATTCCAGCCTTTGCCGTCCAATGTCTTAGGGCTTTAAGGCACATTTCTTGGCTTGGTAGTTTGAAAATCTTTTCATCTGGGCTATCTGTTGAGGCTGTACCAATCAAAGCCAGTAAGCCATCATTTAGGGGAATATTCACATAACTTTTGCTGCTGTGTCCCTGTGTTTTCTTCTGGTTGAATGTTAGCACCCTGTTTGAATAATCCACGTTGGCAAAGGTCAAGTCTTTAATATCACAAAATCTAATACCCGTGTATAGGGTAAAGATAAAAGCCCGCCTTGTTTCTGGGTTCTGCCCTTTGTAGGTAGTGGCTATAAGCTGTTGCATTTCCTCCGTTGAAAGTATATCTTTCTTTAGTGCTTCCTCATCAGCCTTGCAAACAATATCCTCACATGGATTTTTTCTTAGTATGTCTTTCTTTACAGCCGCTTTTACTATCTTCTTCCATCGCTTCCAATGTGTCAAAGCTCCCTCCCCCTTACTGATACTTTGCAAATACTCTACAAAGTGTTCCATCATGTCGGGTGTAATCTTTTCTGGGGAAATGTTGTTTTTGTATAGTGGGTATTCTAAGGCTATGAAATCAGTAAACCGTTTCTGGGCTGCTTTAATCATACGCTTGTCTCCTTTGGTGTATTCATCATAGTATGATTGAATGAAATCAAAGAAATTCACTTCCTTTGCCTTTAGTCTATAGCCCAATGTGCCGGCTTTTAGCTCCTGTTCCCGTTCATGTCTTATCTCCTTTGCAAGTTGTAGGGTTTCTTTGTTCTGCTGTCTTTCAAGTGGAGTTCTGGGGGCTTGCCAAAGATACAGTTTCAAAGCCTCCCTTTTACGCTCTTTTCTCGCTACTTCCTTATCCTTAGCCTCATCATAAACCATTCTATAACCCAAATAGTAGTCCAGAAAAAGGCTTTCCCTGCCATCTGATAAAATTTTTGCTCCCAATTTGGGGTTGTCTGTATCATCAGTGCTAATGATATAGGTATTATCAGACCTAATTTCTTTCTTTGTTGCCATAACTTATTTGCTCTTTATTTCCTTTGATTGCAAATATAGTTATTTATTTTATTCTGGGTAGCCAAAGGGTAGCCAAAAACAACATAACATATACCTTTTTTTGAAATCAAGTGAAAATGTATTTTTCCAAATAGTATTGTAAATCAGCTATTTGTATTCACTTGTTGCTCCTTTGTTTTCTCTTGAAATGTAGGTTTTGTACCCGCTTCGAGTACATTTTGGAACGCTAACTGCTAAAGGAATAAGGCAGTTGGCGTTTTTCTTTTATTTTTTGTGCGCTTGAATGGGGAGGGCGTTGATGGGCATAAAAAAAGTCCGTTTTGAACGGACTTTTTGCTCTTCAGGTTGGACTTGAACCAACGACCCTCTGATTAACAGTCAGATGCTCTAACCGACTGAGCTACTG
>CALUIZ010000065.1 GCA_944320815.1 uncultured Phocaeicola sp.
CCCAACTTTACATTCTTGGGTGTAAAATCGGGTGCTTAATTTGTAAAACATTGATTTTCAATGTTTATTGCGGTGCGTACGGGACTCGAACCCGTGACCCCATGCGTGACAGGCATGTATTCTAACCAACTGAACTAACGCACCATTAAGTTTTTCTCTTGTCGCTTTCTCTCTCGATTGCGTTTGCAAAGGTACAACTATTTTTCAATTCTGCAATACATTTCGACAATTTTTTTTCATAAAAATCATAACATACTGATAAACAGATTTATATAGATGAATATCATTCTTGTCAGAATATATGCACGTTCAAATCAAAAAAACATCCTTTTATTCCAATGAAAACAATGCTATATTCCACACAAACCAAAAGGGTGTTTTCCGTGAAACAGAACGAACGTACGGACATAAAAAAGGAGTACCGCTGTACTCCAACCTTTGTTAACCTTAAATCTAATACTATGAAAAACACATTACAAAGATACGTACTTTTATTACAAATCCAAACTTTTGGCCTAATAATCCGTATCTTATAACACGTTTTAATAAGTAAACGACTTTGCTTAGTTCCTGTTAACAGCTCCTGTTCACAATCCTAATTTTGCTGATATTTCAAGCATCCTCTCAATCGGCTTGACTGCCTTTTCCGCTATGTCGTGCGGTACCTGTACTTCCGGCCATTCAAACTTCAATGTGTTATAAAGTTTTTCAAGCGTGTTCAGACGCATGAAATTACATTCATTGCAGGCACAGGAACCGTCTTCAGGCGGCACCGGAATAAAATTCTTTCCGGGACATTTCTTTCTCATCTCATACAGGATACCGCTTTCAGTGGCCACTATGAAATCCTTCTTGTCACTTGCCGCAGCGAATTTAAGAAGCCCCGCTGTGGAAGCCACCTTGTCGGCCAGTTTCGCCACCGCTCCCTTACATTCAGGATGCACGAGTATCTGTGCATCGGGATACTGTTTCTTCAGTTCCAGAATCTTCCCGACAGAAAATCTTTCATGCACATGACAGGCGCCGTTCCAGAGCAACATATTGCGTCCCGTAACCGAATTGATATAGTTTCCAAGATTTCTGTCCGGACCGAAAATCAGCTGCTGGTCTTCCGGAAAACTCTCCACAATCTGACGCGCATTGGTCGATGTCACCACCACATCGGTCACCGCCTTCACAGCGGCACTGGTGTTCACATACGATATGACTTTATGATCCGGATGTTCTTCCACGAAACGTGCGAAGTCATCGGCCGGACAACTGTCGGCCAGCGAGCATCCGGCATTCAAATCCGGAATGAGCACTTTTTTGTCTGGACACAGGATTTTGGCCGTTTCTCCCATAAAATGCACACCGCACATCACGATAATGTCGGCCGGAGTCTTCGCTGCCCATTGCGCAAGTGCCAGACTGTCTCCGATGAAGTCCGCTATCTCCTGGATTTCATCAGCCTGATAAAAATGACCTAAAACGACTGCATTCTTTTCTTTACACAGACTCCTGATTTCTTTTTTCAAATCAAGAGTCTTGTCGACGGGTTCATCTGCATACCCCCTTTTCAACCAATTCTCTTTATTCATTATAATCTTATTATATTTTTTCTTTTTAAAAAGAAATATATGATGCTGATAATATCCGGTTAATTGTGTTTGCAAAAAAAGTCCTGTTTGTTTGTTTTTTCCGTTGTTATTGTAAAACGGAAAGATATGAATAATCCATTCACATGATTATCTCCTGATTCTGTTTCTGTTACATACACAATCAACAAATTGTTCATTTCCTGCAAAGTTAAAAACTTTTCATTTACCGTCGTTTCAAAATAAGGTAAGAATGTGTTTAAATTACAGATACAAAAAAGAGGATTGTTTTCTTGCATTGTTGGTTTTCAGGTTTCTATATGTTTTTGTCTGGAAAAAGCAAGATTTATTTTTCATTTTCTTTTCTTCCGTTATTTACATGTTTTCCACCGTTTTCAACAGGGTTATGAATATAGTTCGTATCTTTGCGGGCGATATTCAATTCATTTGCGTATGTCTGGACTGAGAAAACTGAAGATTACAGAAATGAACCGTTTGACGGTGGATGAATTCAAGGAAGCCGACAAGTTGTCGCTGGTGGTGGTGTTGGATGACGTGAGAAGTCTGCACAATATAGGTGCGGTGTTCCGCACTTCGGACGCGTTTCTTGTCGGAGGGATTTGTCTTTGTGGGATTACGGCCACTCCTCCACATCCGGAAATGCACAAGACCGCCCTTGGAGCTGAATTTACCGTCGACTGGAAATATTTCATGACTACGCAAGAAGCTGTGGATGAGTTGCATGCATCTGGATATACGGTATTGGCTATAGAGCAGTGTGAAGGCAGCACAATGCTGGATGAATGTGAATTGGAAAAGGGAAAAAAGTATGCGGTTGTGTTGGGGAATGAAGTGAAGGGAGTCAAACAGTCGGTGGTGGACATGTGTGACGGCTGTATAGAGATTCCGCAATATGGTACCAAGCATTCATTGAACGTATCAGTTACGGCGGGCATCGTGTTGTGGGAGTTCGCCAAGAAAATGAGAAAGCTTTTCGGATATTGACACGGATGTTCATATATCGGTTGACATCCTGTTAATACGTTGTGACACAGGCACTATAATTGCCCGTTTTCTACAAGGGTAACCACTCTTTCAATCATCTTGTCTTCATCTTCCGGACGGTATTCTTTCTTCAGACTTGCTCCGAACAATGCGGCGAATGTTTGGTAGAATCCGGCCTTGAATGGTCCAATAAAGGCACGTACCAACTGGAAAGAGGACTGGTTGCATTCACGGTCCACCAGTTTTATCAACAGTTTGCCTTGTGAGAAGGTTAATTTCTTCATCCGGGGTGTGTATTGTTTCTTCAGTCCCTTTTCAACCGCTTTGATATGTCTTTGTTTGGTTTCTTCATCGGGAAGAGTTTCCAGATATTCGTATGTTTCGATTACGGCATTGCGTACTTCTTTGGCCAGAGGTAACGTTTTTTTCACATCTCTGACCAGTTTATAGTAATATCTTTCCTGGCGTTTGTTCTTGAATCTCAATTTTGGGTAAACATATACTATTCTAAGCGTTATATGAGGTATAGTGTCTCCATTGTACACGATGGCGGGAACTTTGTATCCTTTTATGGAAGTATGGATTTGTTCTTGCCCGTAGGATTTGAAGACAAAACCCATAAACAAAAGTAATGACAGTATGTATATGTATGTTCCTCGTTTCATATCCGCAAAAATAGGAATAATAATCCGATTATTCATTATGGGCAACCGATTAATGTCTGTTTGTTAACCCTGTTTATTTCTATGTTGAAAAAGTGTTGTTTAATCTGTATATTAAGCTTTTGCATCTGTTCAAATCTCCGTTCACAGTCTGATTGGATGGAATGGAGAGAACAGGCTGGAAACGAAGAGACTTTGGCGTTTATGCAGGAGCAGTATGAAGAATTGGCGGAACTGGCGGAGCATCCTTTCAACATCAATGCCGTGACGAAGGAACAGTTGGAGCAGTTGCCTTTTCTATCCGACAAGATGATAGAGAATATATTGTATTATATCTACAAGTACGGACCTATGCTGACGAAAAATGAACTGCTCGGCGTGGAAGGAATGGATGTCCAGACACGCAGGTTTCTGGAGGATTTCATTTATATAGGTCCGTCTGGGGAGAAAACCGGCCGCTTCAGCTTCCGTGAAATCTGGAAGTACAATAAACAGGAATTGTTGACACGTGTAGATTTTCCTGTGAACAAGAAAGCCGGATATGCTGATTATTCGGAAGAGACGCTTCGGGAGAATCCGAACAAGAAGTATTTGGGAGCACCTTTCTATCAGAATATCCGTTATAAGTTTCAGTATAAGGACCGGATATTTTTGGGATTTACCGCTGAAAAAGACATGGGGGAACCGTTTTTTTCCAAGCATAACCGTAAGGGATATGACTTTTATTCGGTCAGTCTGTTTCTGAAAGATTTCGGACGGATAAAGTCACTGGTTTTTGGCAACTATCGGGCAAGTTTTGGATATGGGCTGGTTATGAATATGGGATTTGGCATGGGGAAGGCTTCTTCTCTGGCCGCCATGAACCGGAGTGGAAAAGGACTCACGAAATATACTTCTACCAATGAATCAGACTATCTTCAGGGAATCGGCGGAAGCTTTTCTTTGGGGAAAAGATGGAATTTGTCTGCGTTCTATTCATTCCGCAATCAGGATGCACGTGTGGAAAATTCGTTTATAAAGTCGTTGAAAACAGACGGATATCATCGTCTTGTGAAGGATGTTGAAAAGAAGAATACAGTTGCTAATCATCTGATAGGATGTGGTTTATTGTTTGACGGGAAATATATGGAATATGGATTTACGGCTGTTTATAATGTTTTTAACAAGATGTTGAATCCAGACTTTAAACTATACAATAGGTATTATCCGCGGGGAAAGAGTTTCTTTAATGTAGGGATGAACTATAAATTGTTTTTTCACAGATTCATTCTGTCGGGTGAGGTGGCTTCCGATAAGTCGGGGGCGTTGGCAATGCTCCATTCATTGACTTATTCACCGTCTGTTAATACTTCCGTTGTAGTTATGAACAGATATTACGACAAGCGTTATCAAAGTCTTTATGCAAGTGGATTTGGTGAAAATTCACGAACACAGAATGAATGTGGTCTTTATATCGGATTGGAATCCAGTATGTTGTCTAAGTGCAAAATGTTGACATATGTGGATTTCTTTTATTTCCCATGGTATCGTTATCAGGTGGACAAACGGAAGACGATGGGAATGGAGGGTGTTTTCCAGTTTAGTTATTCACATTCCAATGAACTGGATATGTTGATAAAATACAGTTACAAAAATAAGTCGAAGAACTTCACTTCTGATGAGGGCAAGAAATATGTGCTGCCTGATATTCGCCAACGGTTTCATGGTCGGATTTCCTATACGTGCAATGAATGGATTCATTTGAAAGGTACAGCCGAGTATGTCCGTTCGGCTTATTGGAAACAGAAGCCGTCTGCCGGATACATAGGGAGCGGAACGGTCAAGATTGGGGCCGACCGTTTTCCGTTGCAAGGTTCGGTTACGGCTTCTTGGTTTCATACTGACGATTATGCTTCAAGGTCTTACCTTTATGAGCCTGGTCTGCTTTATTCTTTTTCCATGATGTCGTTTTACGGAAAGGGGAACAGAATGGCGGTAAATATGAACTGGCGGTGGAAAAAGCTGTTGACAGTTCAGGCAAAATGGGGATGGACGCACTACCGCGACAGAAATCTTATCGGTTCAGGGCCTGAAGAAATACAGGGAAACAATCGTTTTGATTTGCAGATGCAGATAAGGTTGAAATGGTGAATAATTGTGTACATTTGCGGAGAACTATAAAAGAGCTTTGTTATGTCAACTGTTATTTATTCTGCTCCTGTATTCGGCCCTGTGCACAGCCGGCGTCTGGGTGTGTCGTTGGGAATCAATCTTCTTCCGGCCGACGGGAAGTTCTGCACTTTCGACTGTATCTATTGTGAATGCGGTTACAACAGTCAGCGTCATCCGAAACAGAAAGTTCAGACCCGTGAGGCGGTACGTGAGGCTCTCGAGGAGAAGCTTGCCGACATGAAGAAAAATGGTCCGGCTCCCGATGTGCTTACTTTTGCCGGCAACGGAGAACCTACCGCCAATCCTCATTTCGCCGAAATCATTGACGATACGCTGGCTTTGCGCGACAAATATTTTCCGGAAGCCAAGGTGAGTGTGTTGAGCAATTCCACGTTTGTCCGCAAGCCGGAAGTGTTTGCCGCCTTGAACAAGGTAGACAACAACATATTGAAACTGGATACAGTGGACATTGACTATATCCGGAAAGTGGACCGCCCCACCGGACATTATGATTTGCATGAGATAATAGAGGGAATGAAGGCTTTCAAGGGAAACCTGATTATCCAGACCATGTTCTTAAAAGGAAAGACAGACAAGGGAGAAGATGTGAACAATACGTTCGACAAATATGTGCTTCCCTGGCTGGATGTGGTGAAGCAGATCGCTCCCCGTCAGGTGATGATTTATACGATTGACCGTGAGACACCCGACCATTTTCTTCTGAAGGCCACGCATGAAGAACTCGACCGGATTGCGGCATTGGTGAAAGAAGCCGGAATTGCGGTAAGTGTTTCCTATTGATCAGGATAAGAAATATCCTTTTGTTCTGTCAGAAATATCCGTTTGTTTTTGTTGAAGCAGGCGGATGTTTTCAATGAAATTGTCCGGCATTTCCTTTGGACGGGAGATGCCGGATATAATTTTGTTTTTTCATTTTGTGGGAGTCGGTGTGTTGTATATAGAACAAAAGTTGTATTTTTGCCGTGAGAAGTTACGAAAAGAGTGTAATTTATTGGAAATGAGCGTAGGTTAATTGCTCTTGATAGTAATAGGTTACGATTTAG
>CALUIZ010000066.1 GCA_944320815.1 uncultured Phocaeicola sp.
CCTCCGCCCTTTCCGCTACGCTCCAAGGACGGAGGAAGGCGGTGGCGGAGTTGCACTTCTAACTTGACGGTAGCAAATAAATTGCCGGAATATCCGCTTGTCTTGTCTGCGACAGGCTTTTGTCCCTGCTGTGGCAGGCCGTTGTTCCGGAAAAGTGGCGGGATGACTGGGATGTAAGGCCGTTTTTCTCTAACTTTGCCGCAAAAACATCTGTTATGCCAAATCCTTATTTCAAGTTCAAACAGTTTACGGTGTTTCATGACAAGTGTGCGATGAAGGTGGGGACCGACGGGTCGCTGCTGGGTGCATGGGCGGAGGTGGAAGGTGCGCGCCGGATACTTGACATCGGTACGGGTACGGGGCTTGTCGCGCTGATGGCCGCCCAGCGCAGCAAGGCGGAGATAGTGGCCGTCGACGTGGACGAGGAGGCGGTGGAACAGGCGCGTGAGAATGTGGAGCGTTCTCCGTGGAAGGGGAGGATTGAGGTGATGCGGCTCGATGCGCGTGCGTTGCCCGGCGACTGGGAGGGGAGGTTTGACTCCATCGTGTCCAACCCGCCGTATTTCGTGGAAGACGTGAAGTCTCCTTCCTGCCGCCGCAACCAGGCCCGTCATGCCGACAGCCTTGATTCCGGTTCCCTGCTTCGGGAAGTGAAGAAGGTGCTTGCTCCCGCCGGGACTTTTTCGGTCATTCTTCCCGCCGTTTCCGCGTCTCCGTTTGCGGCGGCGGCATTGAGGGAGGGACTTTATCTGTCCCGCCAGACCTGGGTGTGCACCAAGCCGGACTCGGAGCCGAAACGGGTGCTGATGGCCTTTTCCGCCGACAGTTCCGTACAGGCGGAAATCCGCCGGCTGTGTGTCGAGGTCCGTCCGCGGGAATACAGTCCGGAGTTTGCGGAGCTTCTGCGCCCGTTCTATCTGGCTCTCTGACCTCTGCCCGTGCATGCGACTGGTGAGATGCGGGTATTTATGCTATTTCTTGGAGAGCCTTCTCAGAATCTGCTGGTTGAGCAGGAGCAGTTGTTTGTGTCTTCCGGCAATGGTGGAGGTGATGGGCCGCCGTCCGAGGAAGTCGGTGAAATGCTGCAGAATGTTCAGGGGAGGTGCCGCCGTGAGTCTGGGGCGGATCGGCGCGATGACATTGAGCCCCTGGTGCACGATTTCCACCTTCAGGTCTTTCCCTCCCATCATCGGGTCACCGTCAAAGTGGAACACCCCTTCCTTCGTGCGGTGGATGACGATGCTTTTGTCCTTCATTGTCTTGATCCGACTGTTCTGGTCGAGCGTCTTGTTGAACAGTTGGAACGAGAGCGAAGGCACGTCGAGCACGGTGAACGGTTCGAGAACCGTGATGTCCATCATCCCGTCGGTCAGGGAAGCCTGCGGCGCGATGTAGGCGTTGTTGCCGTATTGCGAGGCATTAGCGCAGGCTATCAGGAAAGCCTTGTAATGGACGGTGCCGGACGAGTTTTCTATTTCATACGTTTCGGGCTGGTAGCTCAGACTCTCGTGGAGCGTGTTTTCCAGATAGGTGAGCAGCCCCCTCCGTCCGGAGTCGGCGAACTTCAGGCTGATGAACGCATCAAACCCCACCCCGCACGTGCAGAAGAAAGGGTGTCCGTCGATGATTCCGTAGTCGATGTCTTTCCTGAGTCCCCCGTTGAGCACGTGGATGGCTCCTTTCGGGTCCATGGGGATGTGGAGGTGGCGGGCGAGTCCGTTTCCTGAACCGCAGGGGATGATTCCCATACTGGTCCGTGTCCGGATCAGCGAACGTCCTATTTCATTGATGGTTCCGTCCCCGCCGATGGCCACCACGATGTCCGTCCCGTTCCGCGCGGCCTCCGCCGCGATTTCGGAGGCATGTCCGGCATATTCCGTCTTCCTGACGGTATATTCGTATTTCGAGCGGTCCAGCAGCTCGTCAATCAGTTTGAGGATGACACCTTTGTCGTGGGTTCCCGAAATCGGGTTGACGATGAATACAATCTGTTCTTTTCTCTCCATGCTTTGGCTTTTCCTGTTTTTGTGTGTACAAAAGTAACGTTATAAATGATATGAATGTTTTGTTTTGGCCGATAATTGCCCCGCATCTGTATTTTTTTTGAACCGATGGTGGTTCGGATTCGATATTTTGTTATCTTTGCGCATTCTTTTGCGAATCGGAAAAGAGAAGGAAAAAACTATAATTTGTAATATAAGCGCCGGACGACGGGCTTATTTATTATTGGAATATGGGATTGTTACAAGAAAAGTTAAGCAAATTCAGACTGCCTCAGATGTATATGGAAAGAGGCGTTTACCCTTATTTCCGTGAAATAGACAGTGCTCAGGACACGGAAGTGATGATGGACGGGAAAAAGGTGTTGATGTTCGGTTCCAATTCGTACATGGGGCTGACATATGACAGAAGAATCATAGAGGCTGCCATTGCCGCCACACGCAAATATGGCACGGGATGTGCCGGGTCGCGTCTGCTGAACGGTACGCTTGACATCCATGTGGAGCTTGAGAAGGAGCTGGCGGAGTTTGTCGGAAAGGACGACGCGCTGTGCTTTTCAACCGGATTCACGGTCAATGAAGGCGTGATACCGCAGCTTGTGGGCCGTGGTGACTATATCATCTGTGACGACCGCGACCATGCTTCCATCGTGGACGGCCGCCGTCTTTCGTTCGCCACCCAGCTGAAATACAAACATAACGACATGGACGCGCTGGAGAAGGAGCTGCAGAAGTGCGAGCCTGACGCCATTAAGCTGATTGTGGTGGACAGCGTGTTCTCCATGGAAGGCGACCTGGCCAACCTGCCGGAGATTGTCCGTCTGAAGAAGAAATACAATGCGACGATATATGTGGATGAGGCTCACGGGCTGGGAGTGTTCGGCCGCGAAGGCCGCGGCGTGTGCGACCATTTCGGTCTGACCGCCGACATTGATGTCATCATGGGTACGTTCAGCAAGTCGCTCGCGTCAATCGGAGGTTTCGTGGCGAGCGACAAGGACACTATCAACTGGCTGCGTCACAATGCCCGTTCCTATATATTCCAGGCAAGCAACACACCGGCTGCCACGGCGGCGGCAAGGGAGGCGCTTCATATCATCCGTACTGAGCCGCAGCGTCAGGAGAATCTGTGGAAGATAACCAACTATGCCCTGAAGTGCTTCCGTGAGGCCGGATTTGAAATCGGAGATACGGAAAGCCCGATCATCCCGCTTTATGTGCGCGATACGGACAAGACGTTTGAGGTGACGAAGCTGGCCTTCGACGAAGGGGTGTTCATCAATCCGGTGATTCCGCCCGCATGTGCCCCCCAGGATACGCTGGTGCGCTTCGCGCTGATGGCTACCCATACGAAGGAGCAGATTGACTTTGCCATCGAGAAGCTGGTCAAGTGTTTCAGGAAACTGGATCTGCTGAAATAAAAAACAGACCTTCGGGTCTATGAGATACAGAAAAAAGAGTTATATTCGTGGCGGAAGGGCATTCCGGAGAATATGACTCTTTTTTGTTTTTTGTCTGAACGATAAATTTACTGATATGATTCTGAATGAAAGAGACAGCCGCCATGAGCAGGTGCTTCAGGTGGCGCAGGCGATGATGACGGCCGCTCGCACGGCCCCCAAGGCAAAAGGTGTGGACATCATCGAGGTGGCAATGGTGACCGAAAGCAACATCCGCATCCTGTCCGACACGATGAGGCAGATGTATGAGGAAAACGGGTTCAAGTTTTTTCTCCGCGACGCGGAAAACATTCTTCAGGCGGAATGCATTGTCCTTGTCGGCACGCGTGAGCATCCCCACGGGATGAACTGCGGGCATTGCGGGTTTGAAACCTGTGCGGAGAGGAGTGAAGGGGTGCCCTGTGCCATCAATTCGGTGGATGTGGGCATCGCTGTCGGTTCCGCGTGTGCGGTCGCGGCCGACCACCGGGTAGACACGCGCGTAATGTTCTCGGCCGGGCTTGCCGCCCAGCAGCTTGACTGGCTGGACGGATGCACCCAAGTGTATGCCATTCCGGTGAGCGCATCGTCCAAAAATCCTTTCTTCGACCGGAATCCTAAGACAGAATGAATTTCTCCACCGCGTGGGCTACGCCGTCTTCATCGTTCGAGAGCGTGATGAAGTCGGCGTTTTCTTTCACCACCTCCTGCGCGTTGGCCATCGCCACTCCCATTCCGGCGAACTTCACCATCGAGAGGTCGTTGAATCCGTCGCCTGCCGCCATCAGTTCCTCGCGGGTCATCCCAAGCTCCTCCAGCAGCACCGCGAGCGAACGTGCTTTGTCGATGCCTTTGGGCACCAGCTCCAGAAAATACGGTTCCGAGCGGAACACGCCCATGCGGTCCTTCAGATGTGCGTACATCTCCTTCTCCAGCCGGGCCAGTCCGACAGGCTCTCCCACAATCAGGCATTTCGCGATGGGATGCTTCACGGCATCCAGAAAGTTGTCCACCTTCTTTATCTTCATCACGTTGAGCAACGCCTCCTTCAGCACATATTCGTCGTCGGGCTTCTCGGTCAGCACATACTCGTTCTCGTAGGTCACGATGGCGAAGTCGTTGTCGCGGGCGCATTTGTAGAGGTAGGGGAGCACGTCGTGGTTGAGCAGATTCTTGTACATGATTTCATGCGTGCGCCAGTTGATGATTTCCCCTCCGTTGTATGCAAGGATATACCCCCCGAACTTGTCGAGCCCGAGTGCGTCGGCCAGCGGAGCCACCCCGTAGGTGGGCCGTCCCGAAGCCAGAATGATTTTCAGTCCTTTTTCCTGCTGTGCCCGTATGAGCGTTTCGCGTGTGCGCGGAGTGATTTCCTTTTTGCTGTTGGTCAGCGTGCCGTCAAGGTCGAGTGCCAGAAGTTTGTATTCCATATGATGATTGAATGATTGTTTGCGTCTGAACGCCGTTTCCTTAAAAAACAGATCTTTACTTTTTCAGGCGCAAAGGTAATGCAAAAAAGTGAGATGCCGGAGTGCCTGAGAGATTTCTCTCCCGGTTTTTTATGGCGACGGAGCGTCCTTTCTGCGTAAGGAGTCCGATGAAATGAAAGAAAACGAAAAGATTTCCTGATGAAAATTTGCATAAATGGATTGGATGCTATACTTTTGTCAAAAAACAGAAAACGAGAGATACATTTATGATTTTTGCAGACACACATCATCGCCATCATCATCACCTGACGTGCAGACGGTAGGCCGGATGGCTGTGTGGGTATTGCGCATAAGTTACAGGCTTGCCGTCTTTGAGACCGGCAGGCCTTTTTTGTTTTATGCACATTTATAAATATAAACGATAAAGACAGATATGTTAAGAATTGCCGTACAATCGAAAGGCCGTCTGTATGAAGACACGATGGCTCTGCTTGCGGAGGCGGACATTAAACTGTCCACTTCCAAGCGCACGTTGCTTACCCAGTCGAGCAATTTCCCCGTCGAAGTGCTTTTCCTGCGCGACGACGACATCCCGCAGTGCGTGGCGGGCGGAGTGGCCGATGTGGGTGTAGTGGGAGAGAACGAGTTTGTGGAACGCGCCGAAGATGCCGACATCATCCAGCGTCTGGGATTCAGCAAATGCCGGCTTTCGCTGGCCATCCACAAGGAGATTGAATACAACGGACTGGAGTGGTTCAACGGGAAAAAGATTGCCACTTCCTATCCGGGTATCCTGAAGGGTTTCCTCGACCGTAACCATATCCGGGCCGACATCCACGTGATAACCGGTTCGGTGGAGATTGCTCCCGGCATCGGACTGGCAGACGCGATATTCGACATCGTAAGTTCCGGCTCGACGCTCATCAGCAACAACCTGAAGGAGGTGGAAGTGGTGATGAAGAGCGAGGCGTTGCTGGTGGGCAACAAGCGTCTGACGGACGAGAAGAAGGAGATTCTGAAGGAGCTGCTTTTCCGCATAGGGGCGGTGAAGGCGGCCGAGGACAAGAAGTATGTGCTGATGAATGTCCCTACGGAGAAGGTGAAGGACATCATCGAGGTGCTTCCCGGCATCAAGAGTCCTACGGTCATGCCGCTGGCCACGGAAGGCTGGAGCAGTGTCCATACGGTGCTCGACGAGAAGCGTTTCTGGGAAATCATCGGCAAGCTGAAAGCCATCGGCGCGCAGGGCATTCTGGTGCTCCCGATAGAAAAGATGATACTTTGACCTGAGTTGTGGCTGAGAACTCGTAAACTTTATAGACTCATGAACATAATTACTTATCCTGACCGGGCGGACTGGGGGAGTCTCCTGAAACGTCCGGCACTTGATACGGATTCGCTCCGCTCGACGGTGGACGAAATCCTTGGCCGTGTGCGCAGTGAGGGCGACAGGGCCGTGATTGAATATGAAGAGAAATTCGACAAGGTGAAGCTCGATTCGCTGGCCGTGACAGCGGAGGAGTTCAAGGAAGCCGAGAAGGCGGTGAGCATCGAGCTGAAGGCAGCCATCATGCTGGCCCACAAGAATATACATGCCTTCCATTCTGCCCAGAAATTTGAAGGGAAGAAGGTGGTCACCCTTCCCGGAGTGACATGCTGGCAGAAGGCGGTGCCTGTGGAGAAGGTGGGACTCTATGTGCCGGGCGGCACGGCTCCTTTGTTTTCGACCGTGCTGATGCTGGCCACTCCCGCGCGCATCGCTGGGTGCGGGGAGATTGTGCTCTGCTCTCCTCCCGACCGGAGCGGGAAGATTCATCCGGCTGTCCTCTATGCGGCGCAGGTGGCGGGAGTGAGCAAGGTGTTCAAGGCCGGAGGCGTGCAGGCCATCGGAGCCATGGCTTACGGCACAGCTTCAGTGCCCAAGGTCTACAAGATATTCGGGCCGGGCAACCAGTACGTCACGGCGGCCAAGCAGCAGGTCTCTCTCCGTGACGTGGCCATCGACATGCCGGCAGGGCCTTCCGAAGTGGCGGTGCTGGCCGACGGGACGGCCAATCCGGCTTTCGTGGCCTCCGATCTTCTTTCGCAGGCCGAGCACGGAGTGGACAGTCAGGTGATTCTTGTCACCACATCCCCGGAATTGCTCGAACAGACGCAGAAGGAGGTGGAACGCCAGTTGGAACAGCTTCCGCGCAGACAGATTGCCATGAAGTCGCTCGCTTCGAGCCGGCTGATACTGGTGAAGGACATGGAAGAGGGCATCGCCATGGTGAACGAATACGCGCCTGAACACCTGATCATCGAGACGAAGAACTATATGGACATCGCTGAAAGAATCGTCAACGCGGGGTCGGTATTCCTCGGCTCCTATTCGCCGGAAAGTGCGGGCGACTATGCTTCGGGCACCAACCACACGCTGCCCACCAACGGATACGCGAAGGCCTACAGCGGAGTGAGCCTGGACAGCTTCATCCGCAAGATTACGTTCCAGGAAGTCACTCAGGAGGGCATCGCCACCATCGGGCCGGCCATTGAGGTGCTGGCCGCCAACGAGTATCTGGACGCACACAAGAATGCAGTGTCATTACGACTAAACCGGAAGATATGAAGAAGCTGGAAGAACTGACCCGGCCGAACATCTGGGCCTTGAAGCCCTATTCTTCGGCACGCGACGAGTATAGCGGGAAAGAGGCGTCCGTATTCCTGGATGCCAACGAGAACCCGTACAATGCGCCCAACAACCGTTATCCCGACCCTCTGCAGTGGGAGCTGAAGCGGAAAATCGCGCCGGTGAAGCATGTGCTTCCCGAACAGATTTTTCTGGGCAACGGAAGCGACGAGGCCATCGACCTGATGTACCGCGCTTTCTGCCGCCCGGGGAGGGACAATGTGGTGGCCATCGAACCTACATACGGCATGTATAAGGTGTGCGCCGACGTGAACGATGTGGAGTACCGCAACGTGCGTCTCGACGCGAATTTCCAGTTCAAGGCCGACGGGATGCTGGCGGCGGCCGACGGGAACACCAAACTGATGTTCCTCTGCTCGCCCAACAATCCTACGGGAAACAACCTCGACCGGAAGGAGATTCTTTCTCTGCTGGAGCGTTTCGAGGGACTGGTAATCGTGGACGAGGCCTATTCCGACTTCTCGGACGAGCCGTCGTTTCTGACGGAACTGGAACGGCATCCCAATCTGGTGGTGCTCCAGACTTTCTCGAAGGCGTGGGGGTGTGCGGCCATCCGTCTGGGCATGGCTTTCGCTTCACCCGACCTCATCGGAATCCTCAACAAGATCAAATATCCGTACAACATCAACCGCCTGACCCAGCAGGAAGCCATTCGCATGACGGAGCAGCATTATCAGGTGAAGCAGTGGGTGAGGTCGCTGCTTGAGGAGCGGGCGCGTCTGATGAAGGAGTTCGGGAAACTGGACTGCTGCCGGCACGTGTATCCCACTGACGCCAATTTCTTCCTTGCCGAAGTGGACGACGCAAAGAAGATTTACGACTATCTGGTGGACAGGGGCATCATCGTGCGCAACCGTACCAACGTGACGCTGTGCCACAATTGTCTGCGTGTCACGGTCGGCACCCGTCCGGAAAATGACGCGCTGCTGGAAGCGTTGGAGAAGTATCCATCTTAAAAGAACAGAAAAATGAAGCGAAAGATATTGTTTGTTGACCGTGACGGCACGCTGGTCATCGAGCCGCCCGTCGACTATCAGCTCGACTCGTTCGAGAAGTTGGAGTTTTATCCCAAGGTGTTCCGCAACCTTTATTTCATCCGCAGGAAGCTGGACTTCCGGTTTGTGATGGTTACCAACCAGGACGGACTGGGCACGTCCTCCTTTCCGGAAGACACTTTCTGGCCGGTGCACAACCTTGTGATGGACACGTTTAGGGGAGAAGGCGTCGAGTTTGACGACGTGCTCATCGACCGGAGCTTTCCGGAAGACAACGCTCCCACACGCAAGCCGCGCACGGGTATGCTCACGGCCTATATGGACAACCCGGAATATGACCTGAAGGGGAGTTTCGTCATCGGCGACCGCCCTACGGATGTGGAGCTGGCCTATAATCTGGGATGCAAGGCGATTCTTCTGCAACCCGACAAGTCGTCGGTTGCGGGGACGAAGCTGGAGGACACGTGCGTGCTCGCCACGACCGACTGGGACCGTGTGGCGGAGTTTCTCTTTGCCGGAGAGCGTACGGCGGAGGTGAGGCGCACCACGAAGGAGACGGACGTGCTTGTGCGGGTGAATCTGGACGGAAGCGGTGTCTGCGACATCCATACGGGACTGGGCTTCTTCGACCATATGCTTGAACAGATAGGCAAGCACGGCGGACTGGACATCACCGTGCACGTGGAAGGCGACCTGCAGGTGGACGAGCACCACACCATTGAAGATACGGCGCTGGCGTTGGGCGAATGTCTGCGCAAGGCATTGGGCGACAAGCGGGGCATCGAGCGTTACGGCTACAGTCTGCCGATGGACGACTGCCTTTGTCAGGTGGCTCTTGATTTTGGGGGCCGTCCGTGGCTGGTGTGGGACGCGGAGTTCAGACGCGAGAAGATTGGCGACATGCCGACGGAGATGTTCCTGCATTTCTTCAAGTCGCTGAGTGACGAGGCGAGGATGAACCTGAACGTCAGGGCGGAAGGGGCGAACGAGCATCACAAGATTGAGGGCATATTCAAGGCCTTCGCGCGCAGTGTCAGGATGGCGGTGCGGCGCGACATCTATCACTATGAGATTCCGTCGAGCAAGGGCGTTGTCTGACGGGGCGGCCGGAAACGGGATTTGTCCGCGCCGTGTGTCTCCCGACGCTTAAATATTTTAAGCTTTATATAGACAGAGGAACGGAATAAATTTGTACTTTTGCGCCGTATGAGCAGAATTGTAGCGATAGATTACGGAAGAAAGCGCACAGGAATAGCGGTGACCGACCCGATGCAGATCATAGCGAACGGGCTGGCCACCGTCCCTACGCACCAGCTTGAGAGTTTTCTGCTGAACTATATGCGGCAGGAAAAGGTGGAACGCATCGTGGTGGGACATCCCAAGCAGATGAACAACGAGGATTCGGAGAGCATGAAGTATATCGTCCCTTTCCTGAACCGTCTGAAGAAGCTGCTGCCCGACGTGCCGGTCGAACTGGTGGACGAGAGGTTCACCTCCGTGCTGGCGCACCAGGCCATGCTGGCCGGCGGACTGAAGAAGAAGGACCGGCAGAACAAGGCACTGGTGGACGAAATCAGCGCGACCATCATTCTGCAGTCGTATCTGGAGTCGAAACGAATTAGAACAATATAGAAGAAAAGAGATGATTTTACCTATTTATGTATATGGCCAGCCGGTGCTGCGCCAGGAGGCGGAAGACATCGCGCCGGATTATCCGAATCTGAAAGAGTTGGTTGCCAATATGTTTGAAACGATGGACCATGCCGACGGGGTGGGACTGGCCGCGCCGCAGGTGGGACTTCCCATACGGGTGGTGGTGATAGACCTCGACGTGCTGTCGGACGACATGCCGGAGTTCAAGGACTTCAAGCGTGCCTATATCAACCCGCACATCCTGGAAACCGGCGACAAGGTGGTGTCCATGGACGAAGGTTGCCTGAGCCTCCCCGGCATCCATGAAAGCGTGAAACGCCCCGACCGCATCCGTGTGCAGTATCTCGATGAGGAGATGAAGCCTCATGACGAGTGGGTGGAAGGCTATCTGGCGCGCGTGATGCAGCATGAGTTTGACCATCTCGACGGAATCATGTTCATCGACCATCTGTCGGCTCTCCGGAAACAGATGATACGCGGAAAACTCAACAATATGGTGAAAGGAAAAGCCCGCTGTTCATATAAGGTGAAAACGGTGAAATGATAAGAAAACTCCTATACATATTATATATAGGTCTGCTCTTCCCGATGTCGGCCGCCGGACAGATCAACTCCGAGCGGGTGATGACCATCGGAAAGAACGCGCTTTATTTTGAGGACTATGTTCTCTCTATCCAATATTTCAATCAGGTGATCAATGCCAAGCCTTATCTGGCGGAGCCTTTCTTCTACCGCGGACTGGCAAAGATGAATCTGGACGACTATCAGGGGGCTGAGGCGGACTGCAGCGAGGCGCTCGAACGGAATCCGTTTGTGGTGAATGCCTATCAGGTGAGGGGAATCTCGCGCATCCGTCAGGGGAAGTTCAGGGAGGCCATCGACGACTATCAGAGGGCCTTGAAACTCGACCCGGAAAACATCAGCCTGTGGCATAATCTGGCACTGTGCCGGATGCACGAGGAGGAATATGACGTGGCGCGCACCGAACTGGACACGCTGATACGCATCGCGCCGCGTTATACCGACGCTTATCTGATGCGCACGGAGGTGTCGCTCAAGCAGAAGGATACGCTGCAGGCGATGGTGGATGCCGACAAGGCCATCGAGATGGACCGCTACAATCCGGATGTGTGGACTTCGAGGGGGATGCTGTTCCTCCAGCGCGAAAAGTATGGTGACGCGGAATCGGACCTGTCGGAGGCCATCCGTCTTTCCGTACGCAATGCGGGGGTCTATATCAACCGTGCGCTGGCACGTTATCACCAGAACAATCTGAGGGGCGCGATGTCTGATTATGATCTGGCACTCGATGTGGACCCTAACAATTTCATCGGACATTATAACCGCGGACTGCTCCGCGCGCAGGTGGGCGACGACAATCGGGCCATCGAGGACTTTGACTTCGTGCTCGGGGTGGAGCCGGACAACATGATGGCCACGTTCAACCGCGGGCTGCTGCGCGACCGGACGGGCGACTATACGGGGGCGATAGAGGACTATACGACTGTGTTGGACGAGTATCCGAACTTTCTGGCGGGCTATCAGTACCGTGCGGCCGCGCGCCGGAAGACGGGCGACCTGAAAGGGGCGGACGCCGACGAGTTCAAGGTGCTGAAGGCGCAGCTTGACGCGCAGAACGGAAAGAAGCCCCAGACTGCATCGGATGACGAGAAGACCCGCAAGCAGTCGGACAAGAATGTGGAGAACTACCGGAAGATTATGGTGGCCGACAATGACGACGACCGGAACAGATACAAGACGGACTATCGCGGACGTGTGCAGGACCGCAATGTGAACATCCTTCCGCAGCCGATGTTCGCGCTTACTTATTATGAGCGTCAGGACGAGGTGAAGCGTCAGGTGAACTATTACAAGGCGATTGACGACATGAACGCACGCCGGCAGCTCCCGCACCGCCTGCTGATCACCAACAGCGAGGCTTCGCTGACAGAGACGCAGGTGAAGCAGCACTTCGCCTCAATCGACGAACAGACGGCGGCTATCGTGAAGAGTCCGGACGATGTGCTCCATTATTATGCCCGCGCCATCGACTTCTATCTGGTGCAGGACTTCGACAATGCGCTGAATGATCTGGACGAGGTGATACGCCGTGACTCTACGTTCATGCCGGCCTATTTCAGCCGTGCGCTGATTTATTACAAGCAGTTGGAATACATGAAGCGCGACAAGAACTATGAGGTGGAGGTGGCGACGGCCGACAATGCCATGCAGGTGCATGCCTACGACTATAACCGGATCCGGGAAGACCTGGACGAGGTGATCCGTCTCGCTCCCGACTTCGTGTACGCGTACTATAACCGGGGGAACATCATGAATGCCATGAAGGACTACCGGGCGGCCCTCGCCGACTATTCGAAGGCCATTGAAATCGACCCGCGCTTCGCGGACGCTTATTTCAACCGCGGGCTGACGAACATCTTCCTGGGCAACAACGCGCAGGGGATACGCGATTTGAGCAAGGCGGGCGAATTGGGAATCTTCTCTGCCTACAATATCATCAAACGCTTTACGGCGGCTCCTGAAAAATAAGGATGAAGCTGAGGTTAAATAAAAAGTTTTATATAATTTTGCACACAATAAGAAACAGATAAACGATATAGACATTATGGTAAAGATTACTTTTCCTGATGGCTCCGTGCGTGAGTACAGCGACGGAGTTACCGGTCTGCAGATTGCAGAAAGCATCAGCTCGCGTCTGGCGCAGGAGGTTCTGGCCTGCGGCGTGAACGGCGAAACGATGGATTTGAACCGCCCTATCAACGAAGATGCCAGCTTCGTCCTTTATAAATGGGAAGATGAACAGGGTAAGCACGCTTTCTGGCACACGAGCGCGCACCTGCTGGCCGAGGCGCTGCAGGAGCTTTATCCGGGCATCCAGTTCGGCATCGGGCCGGCCATCGAGAACGGATTCTATTATGACGTGGACCCGGGTGACGGGGTGGTTATCAAGGAAAGTGACCTGCCTGCCATCGAGAAGAAAATGACGGAACTGGCCGCCCGCAAGGAGGAGCTGGTGCGTGAAAGCATTTCCAAGGATGATGCGCTGAAGATGTTCGGCGAACGCGGGGAAACCTACAAGTGCGAACTGATTTCGGAACTGGAGGACGGGCATATCACTACTTATACGCAGGGAAGCTTCACCGATCTCTGCCGCGGCCCGCATCTGTTGTCGACCGCGCCCATCAAGGCCATCAAGCTGCTGTCGGTGGCCGGAGCCTACTGGAGGGGCCAGGAAGACCGCAAGCAGATGACGCGTATCTACGGAATCACCTTCCCGAAGAAGAAGATGCTCGACGAATATCTGGTGATGCTGGAAGAGGCCAAGAAGCGTGACCACCGCAAGATCGGCAAGGAAATGGACCTGTTCATGTTCTCCGACATGGTGGGCAAGGGTCTGCCGATGTGGCTGCCGAAGGGTACCGCTCTGCGTATCCGTCTGCAGGATTTCCTGCGCCGTATCCAGGCTCGCTACGACTATCAGGAGGTGATGTGTCCGCCCATCGGCAACAAGATGCTGTATGTCACTTCCGGCCACTATGCGAAATACGGCAAGGATTCTTTCCAGCCGATCCATACGCCGGAGGAAGGGGAGGAGTACTTCCTGAAGCCGATGAACTGTCCGCATCACTGTACCATCTACAAGAACTCTCCGCGTTCCTACCGCGACCTGCCGCTGCGCATCGCTGAGTTCGGCACGGTATGCCGTTACGAGCAGAGCGGTGAGCTGCACGGACTGACCCGTGTGCGCAGCTTCACTCAGGACGACGCGCACATCTTCTGCCGTCCCGACCAGGTGAAGGATGAGTTCCTCCGCGTGATGGACATCATTTCCATCGTGTTCAAGTCGATGAACTTCGAGAACTTCGAGGCACAGATTTCTCTGCGCGACAAGGTGAACCGTGAGAAATATATCGGAAGCGACGAAAACTGGGAAAAGGCCGAGCAGGCTATTGTGGAGGCTTGTCAGGAGAAGGGTCTGAAGGCGAAGGTGGAATATGGCGAAGCCGCATTCTATGGACCGAAGCTCGACTTTATGGTGAAGGATGCCATCGGCCGCCGCTGGCAGTTGGGCACCATCCAGGTCGACTATAACCTGCCGGAACGCTTCGAACTGGAATATATGGGTTCGGACAACCAGAAACACCGTCCGGTGATGATTCACCGTGCGCCGTTCGGCTCCATGGAACGTTTCGTGGCTGTGCTCATCGAACATACGGCCGGCAAGTTCCCGCTGTGGCTGACTCCCGACCAGGTGGCCGTGCTGCCTATCTCGGAGAAGTTCAACGACTATGCCGACCATGTGCGTATGGAACTCAAGAAATATGACATCCGTGCCATTGTGGATGACCGCAACGAGAAAATCGGCCGCAAGATCCGCGACAATGAAATGAAACGCATCCCTTACATGCTGGTTGTGGGAGAAAAAGAGGCTGAGAACGGCGAAGTTTCAGTCCGCAAGCAGGGCGAAGGCGACAAAGGTTCGATGAAAATCGAGGATTTTGCAAAAAATATTGCTGAAGAAGTTCATAATATGATAAATAAATGGTAAATTTGCAACCGCTTTGTGGAAGGGGGCATCTCTTTCCGTGAAGCGGTTGTAAAGCAAATGATTTATAATTCAAAAAACAAACAGGAAAGATAACGATTTTTAATGAAGAATGACTCTTTAAAAGGGCAACATCGAATCAACGAACAGATTCGTGCCAAAGAAGTACGTATTGTGGGAGATAATATCGAATCGGCCGTTTACCCGATAGCGCAGGCGCTGAGGATTGCGGAAGAGCACGAAGCCGATTTAGTTGAAATTTCACCCAACGCTGTCCCTCCGGTTTGCAGAATTATAGATTATTCTAAGTTCCTTTACCAGCTGAAGAAGCGTGCGAAGGAACAGAAGGCGAAGCAGGTGAAGGTCAATGTGAAGGAAATCCGTTTCGGTCCCCAGACCGATGAGCATGACTACAACTTCAAGCTCAAGCATGCGATAGGCTTTCTTCAGAACGGTGACAAGGTGAAGGCATATGTGTTCTTCAAGGGACGCTCCATTCTGTTCAAGGAACAGGGAGAGGTGCTTCTGCTCCGTTTTGCCAACGACCTGGAGGATTATGCGAAGGTTGAACAGATGCCGCTGCTCGAAGGGAAGCGGATGACCATCGCGCTCTCTCCCAAGAAGGCGGGTGCCAAGAAAGCGGCGAAACCTGCGGCTCCGGCTGGAGAAAAGGAAGCGACAGAAAAATGAAAAAAAGATGCGTAACGCGCCGGTATAGTGCGTTGCCATGTATTTAGTAATAATTAAACATTAAACAAAATGCCAAAAGTTAAGACTAACTCCGGTGCCAAAAAAAGATTCGCTCTTACCGGAACGGGTAAAATCAAGAGAAAACACGCTTACCACAGTCACATCCTGACAAAGAAGACTAAGAAGCAGAAAAGAAATCTTGTTCATATGGGATTGGTGGACAAGGCGAACAAGAAGCAGGTCCGTGAACTTCTTTGTCTGCGTTAAACCTTTGTGAAAAGCGTAAGAGTATCACTAAATTATTAACCGAATGCATTAGCTTTAAGTCCGGGTGAGAGATTCCGGCGCTATCATTCAAAAATTTTTAAAACTATGCCAAGATCAGTAAATCACGTTGCTTCAAGAGCAAGAAGAAAGAAAATTTTGAAATTGACCAGAGGTTACTTTGGTGCAAGAAAGAACGTTTGGACCGTTGCCAAGAATACATGGGAAAAAGGTCTGACATATGCATACCGTGACCGCAAGAACAAGAAGCGTAACTTCCGCGCACTGTGGATCCAGCGTATCAACGCTGCCGCTCGTCTGGAAGGTATGTCTTACTCCAAGCTGATGGGCGCGCTGCACAAGGCAGGCATCGAAATCAACCGTAAGGTGCTGGCCGATTTGGCGATGAACCACCCGGAAGCGTTCAAGGCTGTGGTTGAGAAGGCTAAGGCTGCATAAATGAAACTCTTAAATAATGGAGCATGAAAAAGGCACTGGAAAAGGTGCCTTTTTTTGTGCCTAATATTTTGTTCTTTCAAATAATTGTCGTACATTTGTAATACAAAAATGAAGCCGTACTTGCAGAATCGGGAAACTCATCAAATTATATGAAATACC
>CALUIZ010000067.1 GCA_944320815.1 uncultured Phocaeicola sp.
AACGATGACGCGCAGATTAGTCTGAGTTATAAATTGGCTACCGTGAAGCCGCCTTACTCGCAACTTACAGGTTCCCTTAGTTATACAGGACTGCACGAAATTGAAGGGGGCAATCCGGCCCTGCGCGACGAGAAGATGCACAACGTACAGTTGTTCGGCATGTGGAACGGATTTATGCTTCAGGCAGATTTTTCTCGGAGCCTTGATACGTATACCTTTGTCAAGCAACTTTATCCGGCGGACAATCTTCAACTTCTTATGCATCCGGTGAATATCGATGTTTCAGCACTCAATCTCTACCTCGTGTGGAGCAAACCCATTCGTTGTTGGACTCCCAATGCTACCCTTGGCATGTATAAGCAATGGCTGACACTTGACAATACATCTTACAAGCAACCAATATTCTCTTATTATTTTGACAATACATTTTCATTGCCGCATGGCTGGATGATTACAGCCAACTTCAATGGTCAGACACAGGGAGACATGCATACCAACCGCTTTGACACGACGTGGTTTGCGATGGATGCGTCTGTTGGCAAGACTTTCTTTCATAAATCGTTGACGGTCAAACTGACGGCCACCGATATTTTCAATACCGTCAACAACAACTGGACGATGAACACATACGGTGTCTTTGTGGATAAACACCAGAGCTACGACGGTCGTGGAATTTCACTCAACATCATTTATAATTTCCAACCTCGTAAGAGCAAATATAAGGGTTCGTCGGCGGCAGAAGAAGAATTGAAACGCTTATGAAAGAATGATGTTTGTTTTTCTTAATAATCTCTTTTACAAGAAAATACCCGACTTTACATTCTTGGGTGTAAAATCGGGTATTTGTTTTGTAAAACATTGATTTACAATATTTATTGCGGTGCGTACGGGACTCGAACCCGTGACCCCATGCGTGACAGGCATGTATTCTAACCAACTGAACTAACGCACCATTAAGTTTTTCTCTTGTCGCTTTCTCTCTCGATTGCGGTGCAAAGATACAACTATTTTTTGATTCTGCAATATGTCGTGTCATATTTTTTGTGATTTTTCGTTATGTCGTTATGTCGTTATGACCAGAAGTTAGTGGAGGGTGAAAAATGAAGAAAGCAGAGGAAATTCCTCTGCTTTCTTGATGAGATAAATAGGATTGCTTTAGCTTTTCTTTGTGTCCTTGCCGTAGCCGTAACCATAGCCGTAGCCGTACTTCTTGCCGTAGCCGTATTTGCCATATTTGCCATACTTGCCGTAGCCGTAGTAGTAGCCGTTCTTGCGTTTGTCCATGTTGAGGTCATTCAGCAGAATACACATGTTGGGCAGTTTTTTCTCAGCGTTCAGCGAATTGACTATCTCGAAGTCAGATTTCAGTGTATAGTCAGCGCGGCACACATAGACGCTCATGTCGGCTTGGCGGGCGATAATCTGCGTGTCTGTCACCATACCGATGGGGGCGGTGTCGAGAATCACGTAGTCGAAGTTGGCGCGCAGCGTGTCGATGGCCGTCTTCAGTGCTTCGCGTGACACGAGCTCGGTCGGGTTGGGGGGCACGGTTCCGCCCGGAAGGATATAAAGGTTGGGGGTAACCTCCGACTGTTGCCAGAGCGACTCCAGCTTGAGTGTCGGGTCGGCAAGGTATTGGGTGATGCCTTTCTCCTTATGCGACAGTCTGAAGATTTTGTTCAGTCCCGGCTTGCGGATGTCCAGCCCCACGATAATCACTTTCTTGCCCATGTAGGCGAAGCTGACTGCCAGATTGGCTGCGTTGAAGCTCTTTCCTTCACTCGGCGAGGTGGAGGTGAAGAGAACCACGTTCTGTCCGGGCTGGAGCATGTACTGCACGTTGGTACGTACGGAGCGGTAGATTTCTTCCATGATGTCGTTCTTGTTCTCGTGAATGACAATCGGGTTTTCTTTCGCCGCTGAACTGTTTGGCACGTCGCCGATGACCGGAAGAGCGGTGATCTTTTCGATGTCGGCACGGTTCTCTATCTTGAAGCGGAGCAGGTTGCGCACATAGATGAACCCTACCGGAAGGCCCAGACCCAGAATGAGTGCGATGAGCATGTACAGCTTCTTGTTGGGGCCCGTCACGTTCGCCATCGGCGGATTGATCATTCGTCCGTTGTTGGCTGTGGCGGCCAGTGTGATGGCATTTTCCTCGCGTTTCTGGAGGAGCATCATGTAGAGATTTGCCTTGATGTCCTGCTGGCGGGAGATGCTCAACAGCTGGCGTTCCTGCTGGGGTGCGTTGCTGATGCGGGCCTCAAACTGCGATGCTTGGCGGTCGAGGTCGGACTTGGTGATGAGCAGCCCTTTTTCCACACTCTGCACGGTGGTCTTCACGTTGGTGCGTGTGGCGCGGATGCTGGTGTCGAGTGTGATTACCGCAGGGTTGCTTTCAGATGACGTGCGGAGCAGACGCTTGCGCTCCACCAGCAGCTGGTTGTAGTTGTCGATGGCGGAAGTCAGTGTCTGGTCGGTCAGTCCCACGTTTGCGGGAATCACTTCCCATTCGTTTGCGGGGTTGTTGATATAGTCCTGCAGGAATCCCACCAGACGGAGCTGGGTGGCATTTTCCGCACGTTTCTGGTTGTATTCCGAATTTTCTTTCAGTGCCAGTTCCGCGTCACTCCGCAGGTTGGTCAGACCCGCCTGCTGCTTGTAGCTTGCCAGTTGCTGTTCGGTGGTACCCAGTTCGGCGTTGATGATCTGTATACGTTCGTCGATGAACTGTGCGGTTTTGCTGGCCACTTCGTTTTTGTCATCGTTGGTGTCGCTGTTGTAGAGTGCCACCAGCGTGTTGATGAAGTCCGCTCCGCGCACAGGATTGGTTTCGCCCAGATTCAGTGCGACGATGCTGGTCGTTTTGCTGGTAGGCTCTGCGCTCAGGTTGGCGGAATATCCTGCCGCCACGGCGGTGGGAGGCAGGATGACAGCCTGTACATTCACGTTCTCTTCGGCCGCTTCCTCTTCCTTGTTCTCCGGTTTCGGTGCGTTTGCAGTCAGGCTGTCAGCCGGAAGCATGTTGTCTTTCAGGGTGATGACCCCCACCGGGAGATTCAGCACGGCGGGAAGTTTCGGGAAGTGCTGGGTTGTTGTCTGCTCGTCGTCTTCCTGTTCCGCCACGAAAGTGGCTTCCACGTCTACCGAGCCGTTGGGCTGGCGGACGATGTCAAGTTTCACCGGAGCATAGAGTGCCTGCGCTTCCTGCGGAGTCATCCAGACGCTGACCGGAGTGTTCTTGTAGGGCTGCAGTGCATAGCTGAATGTCTGCTTCTGGCTGTATCGGATGTAGAGGTTCAGGTTCTCCACCACTTTGCGCACAAGGTTGCGCGATTGCAGGATTTCCACCTCGTTGTCGAAATTGCTTGCCATGGACATCATGCCGAGCGACTGCATGTCGTCAATCATGTTGTTCCCTCCGAAAATGCTGCGGCGGTTCTGGTCGCCTTCCTTGATGAGGACGGTCGCGTTCACGTTGTAGGTAGGTGCCTTGAAGCGCAGGTAGATGAAGCATGCTATCAAGGCGATGACCGCACAGCCCACAATCCAGGGCCAGTACATGAGATAGTCCAGCAGAATGGCCTTGTAGTCGACAGGCTTCTCGTTTTCGTTCTCGAAATTGTCGTTATAGAGTTCCTCTTTCATACTTGGGTGTTGTTTCTTGTTAGTTGTTCAGAATGATGGTCGTCACCAGCGTGGCGATGGAGATCAGGATGGAAGTTCCCGAGAACCAGAAGCTGGTCTGGTTGCCGATGTCGGCGTTCTTGGCCTTCTGCCTGTTGGGTGTGACGTAGATCACGTCGTTCTGCTGGAGGTAGAAGTACGGCGAGTGGATGATGTCCGCATCGTTCAGGTTCAGCTCGATAATCTTGCGTTCGCCCTGTCCGTCCTCACGGATCAGTTTCACATTGTCACGCAGTCCCCACACCGTCATGTCTCCCGCCATGGCGAGCGCTTCCATCAGGTTCACCTTTTCGTTGGACACGGTGAATGTTCCCGGACGCGCCACTTCTCCCAGTACGGAAATCTTATAGTTCACCATGCGCACCGTCACGATGGGAGTTTCCTTCAGGTAGGGTTTCAGCTTTTCCTGAATCATCGTTTCCACGCTGCTCTTGGTCATCCCGCCAATGCGGAGCGTGCCGAGCACGGGAAAGTCGATGTCTCCGTTGTTGTCCACCAGATACTGCTGGAGAGTGGGCTGCTGTGACACGTATTTGTTGCCTTGCGTCACGTTGTATGGAGTCTGCACGGTCAGGTTGAACGGAGCGGCCACTTCCGGGTCGGTCGTGTTCACGGTGATAGTCAGCAGGTCCTTCGGCATGATTTTTGCGTCGTAGAGAGAGTTCGGATATTCAATCTGGTCGATGATTTCCGAGTTTTGCAGATAGGGTACTTTCTTGTAAGAGTTGCATCCGCTCATCAGCACTGTGAGAACAAGGATGCCCAACATTCTTGAAATTTTCATTCGTGTTCGTTTAATTAATTCGTACGATATTCAATTATTCCAATTTGCCCGGCGAAGAGACGGGCAGGCCGCATCTTCTCCGCCGCAAAGATAGGTCTTTTCCGCTGCATTGGCAAAGATTTGCCGCTTGTTTTTTACGGAATTACGGGCAATTCCGGCTCATTTGGCCCGTTATTTTCCGGAGGGAAGCCCTTTGCTGTATTTCCCCCTTCAGAAAATGGCCTGAAGGGGTGTCCTGACATGCGGGGCAGGCTTACAGAAACTCTGCTCCGAACGAGAGCGGAAGCAGATTCTTCACCCCTTCAATCACGTAGACGGCTTTCTCTCCGCAGAGCAGAATCTGTATGGGGAGGCCGAAGCGTTGTTCCGTCTCCAGAAGCACCTGGCGGCAGGCGCCGCAGGGGGTGACGGGAGTGTCGGTGAAGCCCGCCTCGTTCCGTGCGGCGATGGCCAGCATCCGGACAGGCTGGTCGGGATATTGTGAGTTGGCGTAGAACAGGGTGGTCCGTTCCGCGCAGGTGCCCGAAGGGTAGGCCGCGTTTTCCTGGTTCGAGCCGGTCACGGTCACCCCGTTGGCCAGCAGGGCGGCGGCTCCCACTGCAAAGCGTGAATAGGGGGAATAGCTGCGTGCGGTCGCCTCCCTCGCCGCATTGACGAGTTGCCGCTGCGTTCCGTCCAGTTCCTCGGGGGCGACGGACAATAATCGGATGTCAATGTGTATTTCTTTCATTGTCCATGTGTTTTGTCTGATTGCACAAAGTATTGTCTGATTATACAAATTTAGCCGGAATTCTTTGTTTTTCCTAACCCGACGGGATAAAGAGTGGTCTTTTTCTCTGTTTTTTCTGTATTTTTAAGCATTGGCCGGCAGACGGATGGCTTCATTCTGTTATCTTTGCATGACACATATTAAGATTAAGACGGAAGAGACAAATGAGACGTTTGCGTTTTTTTTTCTTGCTTCTGCTGGCCGGGGCTGCAATGGTTTCCGTGCCTGCCCAGCGTCGCAGCAAGGCTTACGAAGACTATATCCGGAAATACCGGAAGATTGCGGTGGATGAGATGAAGCGTTATCATGTGCCGGCAAGTATCACGCTGGCACAGGGACTGCTCGAGTCGGGAGCGGGGAAGAGCCAGCTTGCGCGGAAGTCGAACAACCATTTCGGCATCAAGTGTGGAAAGTACTGGGAGGGGAGGACGGTGCGTGCCAACGATGACGCGCCCAACGAGTGTTTCCGTGCCTACCGCCATCCGAAGGATTCCTACCGCGACCATTCGAAGTTTCTGCGCGGGGGCACTCGCTATGCGTCGCTGTTCAAGCTGAAAATTACCGACTATAAGGGCTGGGCCAAGGGACTCAAGAAGGCCGGATACGCCACCGACCCCCGGTATGCCAACCGTCTGATAAATATCATCGAACTGTACGACCTTGACCGGTACGACAGAAAAGGCGGGCTGAAATGGGCGGAAGAGTTCCCGAATCCCCACCAGCCTTATCTGGCCAACGATTTGCTCTATGTGATTGCGCGCCGGGGGGACACGTTCAAGTCTATCGGAAAGGAGTTTGACCTCAAGAAGAAGCGCGTCCGCACGTACAACGAACTCCCGAAGGGCTACGAGTTTCAGGGAGGGGAGATTGTCTATCTGGAGGAGAAGCACAGGCATGCGGTCGACGGGTTCATCAGCTACATTGTCCGGCCCGGCGACTCGATGTATTCCATCGCCCAGAAGTTCGGCGTGAAGCTGAAGAATCTTTACCGGCTGAACGGCATGGACGAGAGCGACGGTGTGCCTCCCGTCGGTTCTATCATATGGCTCCAGTGATTCCGGACGTTCACGCTTTGATTCTTTTTTTGTAGTATTCCGCTCTGGAGATGATTTCCTTCACGAAGCGGTAGGTGTCCGTGCCCCTCAGGTAGCCGTTCCGGCAGACGGGGTCCTGGTAGTATTCCTTTTCGCTTTTGAGCAGGATGAAATGAGCCACGTTGTGCTCCCAGACGTAGCGGTTGCGTCCGTATTTCTCGGCCAGCTCCATCGCGTCGGTCACGTGTCCGATGCCCGCGTTGTATGCCGCGAGGATGAATTTTGTCTGTTCGTCTTTCTCCGTGATTCTGGCGAAGGTCTTCTGCATGGAAGCGATATACTTCACGGCAGCCTTGATGCTTTCTTCCGGGTCGGCCTCTTTTCCTTTGGGCACGCCCAGCGCGCGGCAGGTGGCGGGCATGAGCTGCATCAGTCCTCTCGCCCCGGCCCATGAAACCACATCGGGGTTGAAGTTCGACTCCGTATAGGCCAGCGAGGCCAGCAGTCGCCAGTCCCATCCGATCTGTTCGGCGTATTTGCGGAAAAGAGCGTCGTAATGGGATATTTTCCCGTCCTTCACGGAAAGGATGGGCCCGTAGGAAGGATGCTTGTCCAGTTCGAAATAACGGCGTGCGCTGGCCCGGAACTCGGCGGAGTTGATGTTCTCCCGGTGCCATCTGTCGGCTGCCTCGGCCAGTTGCGGCGAGGTTTTCCGTACAGCCCACGAAGACCGCTGGTCGAAGCTGATGACCAGACTGACATCAAGATTGGGATAATAAGTGCGGTTGATTCTGGCTATTTCATCGGTGGCCACGGTATAGTCTATCTGTCCTTCGGAGACCCAGGTGATCAGGTCCTCGGCACTGGCCGTGTCGGCGGGAACCTCATGGATGCGGATGCCTCCTCCCAATTCGTCGTTGAGATTGGCCAGCCGGGTGCGGAATGTGCCCGGAGCGGTGTAGACTTCCTTTCCGGGGAGCTGGGTGACATCCTTCAGCGCGTTCTTCCCTTTGCGCTGCACGATGACCTGATGCGTGATGTTTTCCTCTCCACAGAAAAGAAGACTGTCCTTCAGCGGATTGGTGATGGTGAGGTTATAGGCAATCAGGTCGCCGGCTCCTTGGAGGAGGCTGTCTACCAGCTCCGTTTCGTCCTTCATCACCTTTATCCTGAGTTTCAGACCCAGTGAGCGCGCGAACTGTTGGGCAAGCTCATATTGGAATCCCATCGGTTCGCCGCGGTAGTTGAAATAGGATGTCGAACCGTTGACGGTGAGGGCCACCAGCTCGCCCCTTTCCTTGATTTGCGGCAGGTCGGTATGCAGGACCGTCTCTTTTTCTCTCCTTGCCTGACAGGACAGCAGGCACAGGCACACGGCCAGACAGAGCCATCGTGCGGCATATCGTTTCATTGGCTTACGATTTTTTCGATGTACAGTTTCAGAATCTCTATGGCTTTCTCGTTGTGTCCTCCCTGCGGGATGATGAGGTCGGCAATCCGCTTGGCGGGTTCGATGAACTCCAGATGCATGGGCTTGAGCACGCGCATGTAACGTTCCATCACCGCTTCCGCCGTGCGTCCCCGCTCTATCACGTCGCGCTGGATTACCCGTATGAGACGTTCGTCGGGGTCGGCGTCCACGAAGATCCGCAGGTCCATCAGTTTGTTGAGCCGCTTGCTGCTCAGTGCCAGAATGCCTTCCACAATCACCACCTTGCGCGGTTCGGTATGGATGGTCTGGGGCTGGCGCGTGCACGTAAGATAGGAATAGACGGGCTGTTCGATGGCTTTCCCTTGCCGGAGCTGGGCGATGTGGCGGGAAAGCAGCTCCCAGTCGAACGCGTCGGGATGGTCGAAGTTGATGTTCTGCCGTTCCTCTGCCGGCACGTGACTGCTGTCTTTATAATAGGAGTCGAGCGGAAGCACCACCACCTCGTCGGGCGGCAGACTTTCCACGATGCGTTTCACGACAGTTGTTTTTCCGGAGCCTGTCCCTCCTGCAATTCCGATAATGACCATGGTGCAGTTTCGATATTTAATTCCTATATTTGCAATACACAAATATACGGAAATCATAAATATATGCAACTATGGTCAAGCACATTGTTTTGTTTAAGTTGAAAGAAACCCTGGCGGCGGAGGAGAAAGCGGACGTGATGTGCCGTTTCAAGGCTGCAATTGAGGCTCTTCCTGCGAAGATATCCTGCATCAGGAGCATTTTTGTGGGAGTGAACATGAATCCTGCCGAGGAGTGGGACCTTTGTCTGGAAGGCACGTTCGATTCGCTGGAAGACGTGAAGGCTTATTCCGCGCATCCCGACCATCTGGCGGCCGCCTCGATTCTGAAGGACGCGAAATGCGGGCGTGCATGCGCCGACTATGAATGTTGACGGGGGAGGCGGCATGAAGAAAATCATCAACCCTTGGCTCGGGATGGAGGGATACTTCTGTTTCGGGTGTGCTCCCGACAATGAGGCGGGAGTGCGGATGGAGTTTTATGAGGACGGCGATGAGGTGGTGAGTGTCTGGAAACCTGAGCCGAAGTATCAGGGATGGACGCACACGCTGCATGGAGGGATTCAGGCCACGCTGCTCGATGAAATCAGTGCATGGACCATCGCCCGCAAGCTGCAGACCACGGGTGTCACCTCGAAGATGGAGCTGCGCTATCTCAGGCCGGTGCATACTACGGACGAGTATCTGGTGCTCAGGGCTTCCGTCGCGGAACAGCGGCGCAACATCGTGACGGTGAACGCCAGCATCTACAACCGGAAAGGGGAGGAGTGCACGCGTACCGTATGCACTTATTTCACCTTTCCGAAAGAGAAGGCACTCCGCGAACTGCATTTCAGCGGATGTGGAGTGGAGGAGGAAGAAGTGGACCCGTTCAAGGACTTTCCCGGCGGAACGGACTGACCCTGATGTGAAGCCGCTCTGGCAGAAAAGAAAAAGGCCCCGGAATCATTTCGGGGCTTTTCTGTACAGGTAGATGGCGATGAACAGATAGAGGATGTTGGGAATCCATACCGCCAGGTTGGGAGGAGTGTTCCCGTTGATGGCGAAGGTGGACGAGATGGTCTGGAACAGGATGTACGAGAAACTCAGTCCGATGCCGATTCCCAGGTGGAGACCCATGCCTCCCTTCCGTTTCTGTGAGGAGAGCGACAGTCCGATGACGGTCAGGATGAAGGCGGCGAAGGAGGTAGCTATTCTCCGGTAGTATTCCACCTCAAACACTTTGATGTTGGCGAAGCCGCGCTGTTTCTGGTTGTCGATGTATTTGCGCAGCTGGCGGCTGGTCATCGTCTCCTGCTGTCCGCGCGTAATCAGGAAGTCCTGGGGCTCCATGTTGATGGTCGAGTCGAGCCGGTCGCCCCTTGTGATGGTTTCGCGCATCCCTTTCATCTCGCGTATCATATAGTCCTTGATAATCCAGCGGTGGGTGGCCGTCGTGTCGTAGGTGATCCGTTTTGCGGTGAGGTGCGACACCAGCTTGTGGTCCTCGAACTTGTCGAGCGAGAAGCGGTAGCCTGTCTTGTTGAAGTTCTCATACCTTTCCATGTAGGCGATGACTCCCGTGTCCACCTCCAGCTGGATGTTGCGGGCATAGTCGGCCTGCCGCTTGTTCTTGTAGACTTCCTCGAATTTCAGTCGCGTCACGCTTCCGGTGGGAATGACTTCCGTACTCAGCACATAGGTGACCAGCGCGATGATGGCCGCCGAAATCATGTAGGGCACCATGAGCCGCCTGAAACTCATGCCTGTGGAGAACATGGCGATGATTTCCGAGTTTTCCGCCAGTTTGGAAGTGAAGAAAATCACGGCGATGAACACGAACAGCGGACTGAACAGGTTGGTATAGTAGGGGATGAAGTTCAGGTAATAGTCGAACATGATTGCCTTCAGGGGTGCCTTGTTGTTGATGAAGTCGTCGATGTTCTCGTTGATGTCGAACACCACGGCAATCGAGATGATCAGGGCGATGGCGAAGAAATACGTCCCCAGGAACTTCACGATGATGTACCTGTCGAGCCGTTTCAGCCATTTTTTCCTGAAAGGATTTCCCTTCAGCTTTCCGAGCTGCCCCTTGACTGCCGGCAGCAGATCTTTCGCCTTTTCCTTTATTTTCTGTATCGCGTTCATCGGTCGGGATATTAAAGTCGTGTAGTAACCTGTTCCACCATCCGGGGCTTCCATGTGGAGAAGTCGCCGGCAATGATATGCCTGCGCGCTTCGCCCGCCAGCCAGAGGTAGAAGGCGAGATTGTGTATGGAGGCAATCTGCAGTGCCAGCAGTTCCTGGGCATGGAAGAGATGGCGCAGATAAGCTTTGCTGTACATGGTGTCCACATACGACGCTCCGTCGGCCTCGATGGGCGAGTAGTCGTTCTCCCATTTCTTGTTGCGCATGTTCATGATGCCCTGTTTGGTGAAGAGCATCCCGTTCCGTCCGTTGCGTGTAGGCATCACGCAGTCGAACATGTCCACTCCGCGTTCGATTCCTTCCAGAATGTTTGCCGGGGTGCCCACTCCCATCAGGTAGCGGGGTTTGTCGGTGGGGAGGATTTCGTTGACCACCTCAATCATTTCATACATCTTTTCAGTCGGTTCTCCCACGGCGAGTCCCCCGATGGCGTTCCCGTCGGCATTCTTTGAGGCGATGTACTCTGCCGAGCGTCGGCGCAGGTCGGGATAGACACATCCCTGCACGATGGGGAAGAGCGACTGGCTGTAGCCGTATTTCGGTTCCGTCTCGTTGAAGCGCGTGATGCAGCGGTCGAGCCAGCGGTGCGTCAGTTCCATCGACTTTTTCGCATATTCATAGTCCGACGTTCCCGGCGCGCATTCGTCGAAAGCCATCATGATGTCGGCTCCGATGGTGCGTTCGATGTCCATCACCCGCTCCGGCGTGAACAGATGTTTCGAGCCGTCGATGTGCGAGCGGAACTCCACACCCTCCTCCTTCATCTTTCTGATCCCTGCCAGCGAGAACACCTGGAATCCCCCGCTGTCGGTCAGCATGGGGCGGTCGAAGCCGTTGAACTTGTGAAGCCCTCCGGCACCCTCGATGATGTCCAGTCCCGGACGGAGATAGAGGTGGTAGGTGTTTCCCAGAATGATCTGTGCCTTGATGTCGTTTTTCAGCTCATGCAGGTGCACCCCCTTCACCGTCCCTGCCGTGCCGACGGGCATGAATATGGGAGTCTCTATCTGTCCGTGGTCGGTTGTGATGAGTCCGGCCCGTGCGTTCGATTTCGCGTCCGTATATTGAAGTTCAAATTTCATCGTTTCAGTCTTTTTTGTTTGGCTGTTCGGGGATGGCCGTGAAGTCGATGGCATCCGCCACCTTCTCGTCCGTCAGTGCCAGCTTGAGCACTTCCCTGATGTCCTTCACATAATGGAAGGTGACCCCTTCGAGATACATCGGCTGGATTTCTCCGATGTCCTTCCGGTTGTCCTCGCAGAGAATGATGTCCTTGATGCCGGCACGTTTGGCGGCCAGAATCTTTTCCTTTATCCCTCCCACCGGGAGCACCTTCCCCCGGAGGGTGATTTCGCCGGTCATGGCCAGATTCGCCTTCACCTTGCGTTGGGTGAGGGCGGAAGCCAGCGAGGTGACCATGGTGATTCCCGCCGACGGCCCGTCTTTCGGGATGGCCCCTTCCGGCACGTGGATATGGATGTTCCAGTTGTCGAAGATACCTTCCGGCAGGTTCAGATACCGGCTGTGCGCCTTGAGGTATTCAAGTGCCAGCATGGCCGATTCCTTCATGACGTCTCCCAGGTTTCCGGTGAGCGTGAGTTGTCCCTTTCCACGGCTGAGGCTGGTCTCCACGAAGAGGATTTCCCCTCCCACGGCAGTCCACGCCAGTCCAGTCACCACTCCCGCATATTCGTTGCCCTGATATTTGTCGCGCGAGTATTCGGCAGCCCCCAGATACTGCGAGATGTCCTTTGCCTTCAGCTCATGCGTGCCCGTAAAGTTTCCGCTGGCTATTTCGAGGGCTATCTTGCGCATCACCTTGCTGATTTTCTTCTCCAGTTCGCGCACGCCGCTTTCACGCGTGTAGTTCTCGATGATGTGTTCGATGGCCCCCTTCGAGAACTTCACGTGTTCCTTCTTCAGCCCGTTGGCCTCCATCTCCTTCGGGATGAGGTGGCGGCGGGCTATCTCGATTTTCTCTTCGGTGATGTATCCGCTCACCTCAATCAGTTCCATGCGGTCGAGCAGAGGACTGGGGATGGTCCCCAGGTTGTTGGCGGTGGCGATGAACATCACCTTCGACAGGTCGTAGTCGATGTCGATATAGTTGTCGTGGAACGTGCTGTTCTGTTCCGGGTCGAGCACTTCCAGCATGGCCGACGAAGGGTCGCCGTGGCTGTCGCTGCTCAGTTTGTCGATTTCATCGAGGATGATGACGGGGTTGGACGTTTCCGCCTTGATGAGACTCTTGATGATTCGTCCCGGCATGGCTCCGATGTAAGTCTTCCGGTGGCCGCGGATTTCAGCCTCGTCGTGCACGCCTCCGAGCGACATGCGCACATATTTCCTTTTCAACGAAGCGGCGATGGAGCGTCCCAGCGAAGTCTTTCCCACGCCCGGAGGGCCGTAGAGGCAGATGATGGGCGACTTCAGGTCGCCTTTCAGCTTCAGCACGGCCAGATGCTCCAGAATGCGTTCCTTCACCTTCTCCAGTCCGTAGTGGTCCTTGTCGAGCACCTTCTTCGCGTTGGGAATGTCGATATAGTCAGTCGAGTAAGTGTCCCAGGGCAGCGACAGCAGCGTCTGCAGGTAGGTGAACTGCACGTTATAGTCGGGCGACTGCGGGTTGACCCGTTCCAGCTTTGTCACCTCCCGTTCGAATACATCCGCCACTTCCTTCTTCCAGTTCTTCTTTTCGGCCTTCGCGCGCAGTTCGTCGATTTCGTCGTCCTGCCCGTTGCCCAGTTCGTCCTGGATGTTCTTGATCTGCTGCTGGAGGAAATACTCCCTCTGCTGGCGGTCGAGATCCTCCCTCGTGCGCATCTGGATGTTCTGCTTGAGCGTGGCAAGCTGCACTTCCTTGTTGAGTATCTGGATCAGGCGGTACAGACGTTCCTTCAGGGTGTTGAGCTGGAGCAGGTCATACTTGTCGGCTATCGAGAACGGAAAGTTCGCGCAGATGAAGTTGATCAGCATTTCGTTGTTGTCCAGATTCTTGATGGCGAACGACGTGTCGGGAGCCATCCGTTCGGACAGTTCGATGAATTTGTTGCTCAGTTCCCTGCACGTGTCCGTCAGTGCCTTGAACTCGTCCGACTTCTCGTTGTCCATCTCTTCCTTGATGGGCGTGGCCCTGCCTTTCAGATACGGACGCATGGACGTGACCTCGTCCAGATGTACCTTGGGCCCCGTTCCCTGAAGAATGACAGTGGTGTTGCCGGTGGGCATTTCAAAAATGCGCAGCACTTTTCCGATTACGGCTGTCGGGTAGAGGTCTTTATATTCGGGAGTCTCCACTTCACTCACTTTCTGTGTGGCGATGATGATGGCCTTCTTCTCTTTCAGTGCCATGTTGACGAGCTTCAGCGTAGGGCGGCGGCCCACCGTCACGGGCATGACCACAGAGGGGAATATGACCATGTTGCGCAGGGTCATGACCGGAAGCTCGCCGCTGTAGTCTTCCGCGTCGCCGTCGCTGTCGAACGGCAGTGCCTCTATGTCGGCCAATACAGACATGTCATCATCTTCCTGACTCATCAGAAATTCATCTTTTCTAGTTTTTCTTATCATGGTTTTGTTTCCGTATGCTTAAGTTAAGAAACTATTTTTGTGTTCAGAATTAAAAAACGGCACAAAGTTAATCATTCCGCTTTGATTTAGGAAAAACTATCGCTCCAAATACACATAATAAACATAAATAAATTGCCGGGCAGAGTCAACCAGCAAGTGCAACATTACGAAATATTTTTGAAAAAGCACTCGGCCGATGTCTGGAAATTTAGT
>CALUIZ010000068.1 GCA_944320815.1 uncultured Phocaeicola sp.
AGATGGAAAGGGGCATCTCAAAAGAGATTACAGGCAAGGAGCATTTGGAACGCACGGATTTCATCCTTGCCAAGCAGAAGCAGGAAGCGGAACGAGTCCAAGCCGAAAAGGAAGCAGCCCTTGCAGCCAAGGAGGAAGCCGAAAAGGAACGGCAGATCATCGAGGGCGAAAACAAAGCAAAAGAGCAATACCGCCGAGCGCTTGATACCGAGATTGCCGACAAGGAGCGGCAACTCAAAGACGAGCGCAAGGCGAAAATGGACAGCATCTTGGACAGCGTAAACAGCCTTGTCGGTGTGGGCAAATCCGCAGCAGTCGAAAAGGAAAACGCCAAGCTGAAAGCCGAGAACGAGCGCATCAAAAAATCCTTTCCCGATGCCGTCAAGAACAAGGTAGAGGAACTGACAAAGGTGTTGGTTGCCGAGAAGCAGAAAGTCGAAGCCGAGCGTGACAGGGCTTTGGTGCAAAACCGCTCACTTACCATTGAAAGGGACAAGGCGGTGAAGCAGCTTCAGGAACAGCAAGCCAATGAGCAGAAGCATATCCGCCAAGCAGTGGGCCAAGCCACAGCGGAGAAAGACAAGACCATCCGCCTTTTGGAAAGCGCATTGGCAATCAGCCGCAAGCTTCTGAATGCTTTTGCTAACTTTCTGTATCACACGAGCGAGATTTTCAAACGGGCAATCCAAACGATTATCCATTTCGGTACGGAGCAGCACCAGTCGTTCTTTGCCCCGTCCGAAGCTGCCGACATCAAAAGCGTCATGCAGGAATACGGGGAAACAGCCGAGCAGCAGAAAGCCATTGGCGCATGGCTTTGCGGTTATGCGGAGAGCCGACAGCCTTTTGACGAAATAAAACATCGCCACACACTCAAAGAGGTTGGCGATGTCGCAGAGGGGAAGTATGATTGGAAAATAGAGAGTATACAACAAAGATTACAAAGATGATATTGGATCTTAAATATATTATTTGGCTATGGAGTAAATATGTAAAACGAAGACATATACCTTATATGGAACTTGAGTTTCATTATCCCAACTATCTCTTTATAACACTGGGATGTCTTGTCGTTGCCATTTTCTTCGTCATAGCAATTACTTATTTTTCAATTAAATAAGGAAAACAGAATTATTGCAGGACTATTATTTGTCATGATAGAGTATGTCTTCAGATCGGACTATCCGCTGCAATCCCTAATGCTTTATGTGTAAATGCCTGAAGCCTCCGGAGAGTTACCCCGCCGAAGGCTTTAGTTATATTATTTTTTCTTAATAATCATACCACCCCATCGATTCTCTAATTTTCCTGCTAAAATAACTTCTCCTCCTTTCATCCGTTTAACAGGTAGGCTTTTTAAGCCGTTCATAAAATCTATTACAGCTTTTAATGAAGTTGAATTTGATATGATATTACTTGAAATATAAAATTTGACTCCTGAGCTGAAAACTTTTCTTAGTTTATCGGAATTATAACTGTTTATTTGATTATCTAAGATAACGACATATACTTTTGATTGAGTCAAGATTCTTACAGCTTGTGTTTGTCGATTTACTTCTCTGCCAAGCCATTTCTTTAATATTGGCATTGCTGTTTTTAATCCAGTTCCTGCTAGTTTCATAACATCTGCATCAGTAGTTTCTTTTCCACAGATATCAATACAGAATAATTGTCTACCTATTCCAGACATATCTACTTTTACATTTTCTCTTATCAATGTCGCTTTTTGTGGTATCTGTATACGATCGGGTAGTCCTGTTTTCATTTCAAGTACAATCCCTTTATATGTGATACTTAACTCTTGAGCATTTGTTCCTTTCCATCCGTTTATCTTTTTGAATACACCTCTCCTTTTTTTACGCATTGCAACAAATGTACCAACTTCTGAATATACTCCATAATCATAGTCATATAATGAGCCTTTTACTCTATATCCGGGCATGAAATTATGATGTTTAACTGAACGATCTCCGAATATTTTTCCTGTAAGTTTTCCTACAAATGTATGGCTTTCACTAGAATATCTAGGGAATGAGTTATACGGTATTTGTTCTGTTGCCGTTCTTGATTGTGGTTGAGAATTCGTTTCAGTTTCATCATATTCTGTTATATAATCTGTATGGTTGAAAGAATTTATTAATACTACTTCATCATTGATTTTGTTAGAATAATCATTACAAGTAATATCTATGCTTGCACTTTTCAATTGCTCATAAGCATTGTCTATTAATTCCCGATGCTCTACCTTTCCACATAAAGTTCCCCAAGGAGTAATTCTATAAATAGAATCATTGACAATTATTTCACCTTTACTATTTAATAAGCGAGCAAAATTTTCATTAGGTATAAAGTCTTCTAAACCTAAAATATCATAATAGGTTAATGATTCATTTAGTATATATGTTTTCTCTTCTTCGGTAAATTGATTTAAAATAGAATCATCCTCTTGTATTTTATCTAATAAAGAAATGAAATTATTTGGAGCTTCTATTGTGCTTCTTGTTTTTGCTGATTTATCATTCCAAATAGTATTGTATAACTCGTTTTTAGTATTAAAATTGTAAGTTACATCTTTATCAAATGATATATTATCAGAAGATTGTCCATTCTCTTTGTAAGAGAATTCAGATAAATTATCATTTCTGCAACTCATTGTGAATAGCATTAATGATATAGATGCAAAAAATAAATTGATATTTTTCATAAGATGAATATTCTAAAGTGAAGATTTTATTGGGAAAATACAAGATTTATGTTTATCTTTTCTTTCCAGCTCCAAAGGCATATCCTACAGAAACTCCAATATTATTATAACCTCTATAACCTAATCTGGAATAGGCTGTTATTCTAAAATGATTAAGTATTTCAACCCCAAGACGTGGTGTAAAGATTGCTTTTACTGCGTCATCTCCATAATATCCTTGAACGACCTTACATGATGCAATACCAATACCAATTCCGATAAATGGGGAGAATTTCTT
>CALUIZ010000069.1 GCA_944320815.1 uncultured Phocaeicola sp.
ATAATAAATTATCCTTGACGTTGTTTATACTTAGGATTTTTCTTGTTAATAACATACAAACGGCCATTACGTCTGACAATCTTGCACTCCGGCGTACGTTTCTTTAATGATGCTCTTACTTTCATATCTATTTCCTTTTATTTGTATCTAAAAACAATTCTCCCTTTCGACAGGTCATAAGGTGACATCTCCACCCGTACCTTGTCGCCCGGTAATATTTTAATGTAATGCATTCTCATTTTACCGGAAATATGGGCAGTTATCTCATGCCCGTTTTCCAACTCCACGCGAAACATCGCATTTGACAATGCTTCTACGATAACTCCATCTTGTTCAATAGCGGATTGCTTTGCCATATTAAATTGCTCTATCTCCTAAAACTTGTTCTATATATTCAAATGATGATAAAATATCAGCCTTATCGATTCCGATCGCCACTGTATGTTCAAAATGCGCTGCCATTTTCCTGTCACGCGTCCGAATTGTCCACCCATCATCCATCATATAAACCTGACGGCTTCCCTGACAAATCATCGGCTCTATCGCAATGCACATTCCTTTCTTAAGCAACGGCCCTGTACCCTTCTTCCCGTAATTGGGAACGGGGGGATCTTCATGCATCTCTTTTCCAATTCCGTGGCCGACCAACTCGCGAACCACACCATAAGAATGAGACTCACAATAATCTTGGACAGCACATCCAATATCACCGACCCTTTTGCCATGAACGGCATTTTCAATGCCTACATACAAAGCTTTCTTAGTGGTCTTCAACAATTCAACTATTTCCGGATCAACCTCACCCACGCAGAACGTATAGGCAGAATCTCCACAGAAGCCATTCAGCAGTGTACCACAATCAATGGAAACGACATCACCCTCCTTCAGAGGGATATCATTCGGTATGCCATGCACAACTTCATCATTGACAGAAGCGCAAATAGCCCCCGGGAAAGGAGGACCATACGGACTCTTAAAGCCTTTGAATGTCGGAACGGCACCATGGTCCCTGATAAATTCCTCTGCACATTTGTCAAGCTGTCTGGTCGTAACCCCCGGCTTTATCAATTTAGCCACTTCAGCCAGAGTCCTCCCCACAAGGAGATTACTCTGACGAAGCAACTCTATTTCATCATCTGTCTTGAGATAAATCATTTCAGCCTTACTTTAATATGCTCCGACATTTCCTGCAGAACGCCCTTTGATTCTTCCGGAACTGAGAAGTCCGTCATAATGACGCATCAACAAGTGACTTTCAACCTGCTGGAGCGTGTCAAGCACAACTCCCACCAGAATCAGCAAGGATGTGCCACCAAAGAACTGTGCAAATTCAGCCTGAACACCAAAAAGTCCTGCAAATGCCGGCAAGACAGCAATAATAGCCAAGAATATTGAGCCCGGCAAAGTTATACGTGACATAATGGTATCAATATACTCCGCCGTATTCTTTCCCGGCTTTATCCCAGGAATGAATCCGTTATTCCTTTTCATGTCTTCTGCCATCTGATTCGGATTAATCGTAATCGCAGTATAGAAGTATGTGAATACGATAATGAGCACTGCAAAAATCAGATTATACCAGAAACCAGTATGATCAATCAACGCATGAGCCACAGGACTTGCATTCTCAATGTTCGAGAAACCGATAAAAGTAATTGGAATGAACATTATAGCCTGAGCAAAAATTATCGGCATCACATTAGCGGCATTCACTTTCAAAGGAATATACTGGCGCGCGCCACCATATTGTTTGTTGCCAACTATACGCTTCGCATATTGTACGGGAATCTTGCGGACACCCTGCACCAACATGATAGCAACTGCAATCACCATCAACAGACAAACCAGCTCAATCAGGAACATAATTATACCTCCTGCGCCCGGAGATGCCAGACGAGACACGAATTCACCAGAAAAAGACTGCGGCAAACGTGCTATGATACCTACCATGATAATCAAAGAGATACCGTTTCCGATGCCTTTGTCGGTAATTCTTTCCCCAAGCCAAAGGATAAACATACTTCCTGCCGCCAAGATGATAGTTGAAGTTATGATAAAGAAAGTCCAATCTAATGAAGCATTAAGAGCCGGACCCGCTTGCATCTTCAAGTTGATCAAGTACGAAGGAGCTTGGAAAACCAGAATGATGATCGTCAGAATACGAGTATACTGATTAATCTTTCTACGCCCACTTTCACCTTCACGCTGAAGTTTCTGGAAATAAGGCACTGCTATCGCAAGCAACTGAATCACAATCGAAGCAGAGATATACGGCATGATACCCAATGCAAAAATGGAGGCATTAGAGAACGCACCGCCAGAAAACATGTTCAACAAGGCAAGAAGACCTTCGCTTGTCTGTTCGTGCAACTTAGACAACATATCAGGATTGATACCCGGCAAAACCACAAAAGAGCCGAATCTGTAAATTGCAACAAACAATATAGTAATGAGGATCCGTTTTCTCAGATCCTCAATTTTCCATATATTCTTTAATGTTTCAATAGATCGTATCATTGAATCAGAGTTTTACTGCATTACCACCTACGGCTTCGATTGCAGCTGTTGCAGTTTTAGAGAAAGCATGAGCTTCTACGTCCACTTTAACAGTTAAACTACCGTTACCAAGAACTTTCACCAATTGCTTTGAAGAAACAAGACCAGCCTCAATCATATCGTTAACGCCGATTTTAGTCAGATTCTTGGATTCCGCAAGCTGCTGAATAGCATCAAGACTAATAGGCCTATACTCAACGCGGTTGATATTCTTGAAACCAAATTTCGGAAGACGACGCTGGAGAGGCATCTGACCACCTTCAAAACCAATCTTCTTCGAATATCCTGATCTTGATTTAGCACCCTTATGTCCTCTCGTTGAAGTACCACCCAAACCAGAACCGGCACCCCGACCGATGCGCTTTCTTGATTTAGTTGAACCTGCAGCAGGACGCAAACTATTTAAATTCATATTGTAAAATCTTTAATTATCAACAATATATTACTTAACCACTACCACCAGGTGTTTCACCTTGTTAATCATACCCAGAATTGAAGGAGTCTCTTCGTGCTCAACCACTTGATTAATCTTACGAAGTCCAAGCGCATCCAACGTTCTTTTCTGATCACCAGGAGCACCGATTCTGCTCTTTACTTGCTTAATTTTTATAGTTGACATAATTCCTCCTTATCCTCTAAATACTTTATCCAAACTTATACCTCTGTTCTGAGCGACAGTACGAGCGTCTCTCATCTCGCTCAATGCCAGAATAGTAGCCTTCACAAGATTGTGCGGATTAGAAGAACCCTTTGACTTAGCCAACACATCCGTCACACCTACACTTTCCAGAACAGCACGCATGGCACCACCAGCAACAACTCCCGTACCTGTCGAAGCAGGCTTAATGAATACTCTTGCACCGCCAAATTTCGCATACTGTTCGTGAGGAACAGTTCCCTTCAGAACCGGTACACGCGTAAGGTTTTTCTTCGCAGCTTCAACTCCTTTTGCGATAGCAGCTGTCACTTCTCCAGCCTTACCAAGTCCCCAACCGATGATTCCGTCTTCATTTCCCACCACAACGATGGCCGAGAAGCTGAACGTTCTACCACCTTTTGTAACTTTTGTAACACGGTTGATTGCAACCAATCTGTCCTTTAACTCAATATCGTTAGTGATCTTAACTCTGTTGTTAACTGCCATAATTCATTAAAATTTAAGTCCACCGTTACGAGCGGCATCAGCCACTTCTTTTACTCTCCCATGATACAAGTAACCATTACGGTCGAATACGACAGTCGTAATACCCGCCTCTTGAGCCTTCTTTGCAATCAAAGCACCAACTTTGGCTGCCTGTTCCATCTTAGGCATAGTTTCCATCCCAAGAGACGATGCAGAAGCCAATGTCTTTCCGCTCAAATCATCAATCACCTGGACATAGATTTGCTTGTTACTTCTGAATACACTCATACGCGGACGTTCAGGAGTGCCTGAAATTTTGTTGCGTACTCTATATTTAATTCTGATACGTCTTTCTATTTTTGTTGTCATAACTGTACAATTTTATGTGAATTACTTAGCACCAGCTGATTTACCAGACTTTCTACGAATTTCTTCACCAACAAACTTAATACCTTTTCCTTTATAAGGTTCAGGCTTACGGAAAGAACGTATTTTTGCACACACCTGACCAAGCAGCTGTTTGTCACAAGATTCCAAGATGATAAGCGGATTCTTGTTTCTTTCTGATTTAGTCTCAATCTTGATTTCAGGAGGCAACTGAATGAAAATATTATGCGTATATCCCAAGGCAAGGTCAAGAATATTGCCAGTGTTGGATGCACGGTATCCTACACCAACCAATTCCAGCTCTTTCTTGTATCCTTTAGATACACCTTCAACCATATTATGAATCAACGCACGATACAGACCATGATAAGCATGGCGCTGCTTCAAATCGTCCAGCATCGCTTCCTCATTTTCCTTCAACACCACATGACCATCTGCAATCTCCACACTAATAGCAGGATTCACAAACTGACTCAGTTCACCTTTCGGTCCTTTCACATTTACAATATTATCCTTCAGAGTAACTGTAACTCCGGCAGGAATGCTAACGGGCAATTTACCAATTCTTGACATTGCTTATCCTCCTACATTAATATACATAGCAAAGAACCTCACCGCCTACTTTCATACGAGCAGCTTCCTTGTTAGTCATTACACCCTTGGATGTAGATATAATAGCGATACCTAATCCGTTAATAACTCTCGGCATGTCTTTGTAACCCGTGTATTTACGCATACCCGGCGTAGAGACTCTGATAAGTTTTTTGATGGCATTTACCTTGTTAACGGCATCATACTTCAAAGCAACTTTGATAGTGCCCTGAGGACCATCTTCCACGAACTTGTAGTTCAGGATATACCCTTGATCAAACAGAATCTTTGTGATTTCCTTTTTCAAGTTTGAAGCAGGTATTTCCACTACTCTGTGCTTAGCACTGATTGCATTTCTCAATCTGGTGAGATAATCTGCGATTGGATCTGTCATAAAAATAAATTGTTAAATTAATCAGGACCACCCTGACAATATTTAATAATAGAATTATTTACCAACTTGCTTTCTTAACGCCCGGAATCAAACCGTTTGAAGCCATTTCACGGAACTGAATACGTGAAATTCCAAACTGGCGCATATAACCTCTCGGACGACCGGTCAGCTTACAGCGGTTATGCAAACGAATCGGATTAGAGTTCTTCGGAAGTGCCTGCAACTTCTGAGCTGCTTCAAAGGCTTCAGCCGAGTCTCCTGATTTCACAATTTTCTTCAACGCTGCACGCTTTTCCGCATATTTAGCGACAAGCTTGGCTCTTTTTACCTCACGAGCCTTCATTGATTCTTTTGCCATAGTCTATCAATCTTTTTTAGCGTTCTTAAACGGTAAACCGAACTCTTTCAACAGCGCATAACCTTCTTCATCAGTCTGGGCAGAAGTCACGAAAGTGATGTTCATACCCAAAATCTTTGTAATGCTGTCAATGTTGATTTCGGGGAAAATAATCTGTTCCTGAATACCCAGCGTATAATTTCCCTTTCCGTCAAATTTGCTGTCAATACCTTTGAAGTCACGGATACGCGGCAATGCCACACGAATAAGTTTCTCAAGGAACTCATACATTCTTTCACGACGCAAAGTAACCATCACACCGATAGGCATCTTCTTACGAAGCTTAAAGTTTGCGATATCCTTACGAGAAATAGTTGCCACAGCCTTCTGCCCTGTGATGGCAGTCAGCTCATTGATAGCCACGTCAATAATTTTCTTGTCAGCGACAGCCATACCCAAGCCCTGATTGATAACAATCTTCTTGAGTACAGGAATTTGCATAGTTGAAGAATACTGGAACTGATTCTTCAATGCAGGAGCGATACGCTCCGCATATTCTTTCTTAAGGCTTGCAGTATTCATTATTTAATTTCCTCCCCTGATTTTTTAGCGTAACGAACAAATGTTCTTCCGTCAGAACTTTCTCTTCTACCCACACGTGTCGGCTTGCCGGTCTTCGGATCCAGCGGATTCAGATTGGAAATGTGAATAGGAGCCTCCATCTTCACAATACCTCCCTGAGGATTCTTTGCGTTTGGCTTCGTACATTTTGATACCATGTTGATACCTTCAACCACTGCACGATTTTCTTTAACAAGAACTTTCAACACGCGTCCAGTCTTACCCTTGTCTTCACCAGAGTTGACATAAACTGTATCGCCTTTTTTAATATGTAACTTGCTCATTATTTAGAATCTTTACAAAGTTAAAGTACTTCAGGTGCCAAAGAAACCACTTTCATATTCACGGCACGCAGTTCACGCGCAACCGGGCCAAAGATACGACTACCTCTAATTTCGCCTGCATTGTTCAACAACACACACGCATTGTCATCAAAACGGATGTAAGAACCGTCAGCACGACGGATTTCCTTCTTCGTACGCACAATCAAAGCCTTTGACACTGCACCTTTTTTAATATCACTTGAGGGGATCACGCTCTTTACAGAAACGACAATCACATCCCCAACAGAAGCGTAACGTCTCTTCGTTCCGCCCAATACGCGGATACAAAGAGCCTCTTTTGCGCCACTGTTGTCACATACTATAAGTCTGGATTCTGCCTGTATCATAATTACTTAGCTCTTTCTATAATTTCAACTACTCTCCATCTTTTAGTCTTGCTCAAAGGACGAGTTTCCATAATACGAACGACATCACCAATCTGGCAGTCATTCTTTTCATCATGAGCATGATATTTTTTCGTCTTAGCCACGAACTTGCCATAAATGGGGTGTTTCTCTTTAAACTTAGCGGCAACGACAATGGTCTTCTCCATTTTATTGCTAACGACAACACCCGTTCTTTCCTTTCTTAAATTTCTAGCTTCCATGAGGACCATTATTATTTGTTAAGTTCTCTCTCGTGCAACACCGTCTTCATACGTGCAATTGTTTTACGCAGAGCCTTAATCTGCGAAGGATTTTCCACCGGAGAGATTGAATGATTCAACACTAACTGTTTGTAATTGGCAACTTCCGTCTGGATTCTTTCAGCCAATTCGCTGGTAGTCATCTGCTTTATTTCTGCAATCTTCATACCTCACAATTAAACATTTTGACTTTCGTCGTAATCACGTCTGATAATAAACTTAGTAGTGACAGGAAGTTTCTGAGCCGCAAGACGCAAAGCTTCCTTCGCTACATCAAAGGGAACACCTTCAACCTCAATGAGGATACGTCCTGGAGTAACAGGAGCGACAAATCCTTCGGGATTACCTTTACCTTTACCCATACGTACATCAGCAGGCTTACGTGTGATAGGTTTGTCCGGGAAGATGCGAATCCAAATCTGACCCTGACGCTGCATATATCTTGTTACGGCAACACGGGCAGCTTCAATCTGACGACCAGTAATCCATTTTGTCTGCAATGACTTGATACCGAAAGTACCGAAAGCCAACTGGTGTCCTCTGTGGGCAAAGCCCTTTGACCTACCCTTCTGCTGTCTTCTGAATTTTGTCTTTTTCGGTTGTAACATAATTCCTAAAATTCAAATCGTTAGCGATTGTTGTTTTTCTTTCTACGGAAATTCTTTCCGCCATTATTGCTTCCACTACGTCCGCTTTCCTTGGTCTGCACAAAGTTAGGAGCCAGTTCACGCTTTCCATAAACTTCACCACGGCAAATCCAAACCTTAATACCCAGCAATCCAACTTTGGTCAAAGCTTCCGCATGACAATAGTCGATGTCAGCACGGAAAGTATGCAATGGAGTACGTCCCTCCTTATACATCTCAGAACGCGCCATTTCTGCGCCATTCAGACGACCAGAAATCAGCACCTTAATACCTTCAGCACCCATACGCATTGTATTTGCGATGGCCATCTTGATGGCACGGCGATAAGCGATCTTTCCCTCTACCTGACGAGCGATATTGTTAGCCACAATCACCGCATCCAGTTCAGGTTTCTTCACCTCAAAGATATTAATCTGGATATCCTTGTCAGTGATTTTCTTCAACTCTTCTTTCAGCTTATCAACTTCTTGTCCACCTTTACCAATGATAAGACCCGGACGGGCAGTACAAACGGTGATTGTCACCAATTTGAGCGTACGTTCAATAACAATTCTAGAAACGCTGGCTTTTGCAAGTCTGGCATTCAGATACTTACGGATTTTGCTGTCTTCTACCAAAGCATCACCATAATTCTTGCCACCGTACCAATTAGAATCCCATCCCCTGATAATTCCTAAACGGTTGCTTATCGGATTAACTTTCTGTCCCATCTAGCTCTTAATTTTTATCATTAGTATTCTTAGATCCAACGAACAATGTCACATGGTTTGAACGCTTGCGAATTCTGTAACCTCTACCCTGTGGCGCCGGTCTCATTCTTTTCAATGTTGCTCCACCGTCAACAAAAATCGTAGTCACATACAATTCGCCGTCTTCTGCCTTGCGCTCGTTTTTCTGCTCCCAGTTTGCGATAGCAGAGCGAAGCAGCTTCTCAAGTCTGCCGGCAGCAACCTGCTTCGAACAAAATTTCAGCACACCAAGCGCTCTGTTTACTTCCATACCGCGAATCAGGTCTGCCACGAGACGCATTTTACGCGGAGAAGTAGGCACATTCCGCAACTTTGCGAAATACATGGTTTTACGGGCTTCTTTAATCTTTTCAGCCGATATTCTTTTTCTTGCTCCCATTATCTAATTCTTTTTTATTCTACTAGAGTTCCTGTCTGTTATTTCTTCTTGTTACCGGCATGACCACGGAAAGTACGTGTTGGAGCAAACTCACCCAACTTGTGTCCCACCATGTTTTCAGTAACATAAACAGGAATAAATTTGTTACCGTTATGAACTGCAATCGTGTGCCCAACGAAATCAGGAGAAATCATTGAAGCCCTAGCCCAAGTCTTAACAACCGATTTCTTGCCGCTTTCATTCATAGCAAGCACCTTCTTTTCCAGTTTTACGTTAATATATGGACCTTTTTTTAATGAACGACTCATAAATTACTCAATTAATCAGTTGTTTTATTTTCTTCTTTCGATTATATACTTAGAAGACTGCTTCTTCGGTGATCTAGTCTTCAAGCCCTTAGCATACAAGCCTGTACGCGATCTCGGATGACCTCCAGACTGACGTCCTTCACCACCACCCATCGGGTGATCCACAGGATTCATTACCACACCACGGTTGTGCGGACGACGACCCAACCAGCGAGAACGACCAGCCTTACCTGATGATTCCAGCGCATGATCCGAGTTACCAACACTACCGATTGTAGCCTTACAAGCACCCAAAATCTGTCGTATTTCGCCTGAAGGCAACTTAATCACACAATACTTGCCCTCACGGGAAGTCAACTGAGCAAAATTACCAGCCGATCTGACCAGCACAGCACCCTGTCCCGGACGCAATTCAATGTTATGAATCACCGTACCTACGGGGATGTTCTCGAGCGGGAGTGCATTACCAATCTCAGGTGCTGCATCCGGTCCCGACATCAAAGTGGTGCCTACCTGCAATCCATTAGGAGCAATGATATATCTTTTCTCTCCGTCAGCATAAAACAACAAAGCGATACGAGCCGAACGATTCGGGTCGTATTCAATTGTTTTAACCACTGCCGGAACACCGTCCTTGTTTCTTTTGAAATCGATGATACGATATTTTCTCTTGTGTCCGCCACCGATATAGCGCATGGTCATCTTACCTACATTGTTACGACCACCCGTAGAACGCTTGCCATATACAAGAGATTTTTCTGGTACCGATGCAGTAATCTCTTCAAAAGTACCAATAATTTTGTGTCTCTGCCCCGGTGTTGTGGGCTTAAATTTACGTACTGCCATCTTTTATTTAAATATTGCTATAAAAATCAATAGTATCGCCTTCCTTCAAGGTCACGATTGCCTTCTTGAACGCATTTCTGCGGCCTCTGATAAGTCCGGATTTGGTATAACGAGTCTTGTTCTTGCCCATATAGTTCATGGTATTCACTGCAACGACCGTCACGTTATACAAAGCTTCGATTTCACTCTTAATCTCCAATTTGTTAGCATCAGGACGAACAACAAAACCGAAACGATTATACTTTTCGGTAATGCCCGTCATCTTCTCCGTAACCAACGGTTTAATTATTATTCCCATATTACTTCTGCTCCTTTAATTATTTAACCAAGGTTTCCTCGATAGCTTTCAATGCATTTTCAGTCACAACAATAGTTTCCGCATCCAACACAGTATATGTGTTCAGTGCAGAAGCGATTGCCAACTTTGTACGCTCTAAGTTACGAGCGGACAAATATACGTTTTTATCTGCTCCCGGCAAAACCATAAGAAGCTTCTTGCCTGCAACTTTGAGATTATTCACAACATTTATGAACTCTTTTGTTTTCGGAGCTTCAAATGTGAAATCTTCAACGACTACAATGTTGTTAGACTGAGCCTTATAAGACAAAGCAGACTTACGGGCCAGAAGCTTCACTTTCTTGTTCAGCTTGAACCAATAGTCACGAGGTCTAGGACCGAACACACGCGCACCGCCAACAAGCAACGGAGAATTAATATCACCGCGACGTGCACCGCCTCCACCTTTCTGGCGACCCAACTTGCGGGTAGAACCGCTGATTTCGCTTCTTTCCTTAGACTTATGAGTTCCCTGGCGCTGACTAGCCATGTACTGCTTCACAGCCAGATAGATAGCGTGATCATTTGGAGTGATTCCGAAGATGGCATCATTCAATACCGCCTTTCTGCCGGTGTCTTCTCCCTTGATATTTAAAACGTTAACTTCCATTATTTCTCAATTAATACGATTGAACCTTTATAACCCGGAACAGAACCCTTAATCAAAAGCAAGTTGTGCTCAGGGATAACCTTTAATACTTGCAAATTGTGAGTAGTCACTCTGTCGCAGCCCATCCGACCGGCCATACGCATTCCCTTGAACACTTTCGCAGGGTATGAGCAGGCACCGATAGAACCCGGCTTACGGGCACGGTTATGCTGACCGTGAGTAGACTGGCCGACACCGCCAAATCCATGACGTTTTACAACTCCCTGGAAACCTTTACCCTTAGAAGTTCCGATAACGTCAACATAAGCTGAATCGCTGAACAATTCCACAGTAATGGTGTCACCCAAATTCAATTCTTCTGAGAAATCTTTGAACTCGGCCAAGTGTCTCTTTGGAGTTACTCCTGCTCTCTTGAAATGACCCAGCAACGGTTTGGTTGTGTTCTTTTCCTTCTTATCCTGGAAACCCAACTGAACAGCTGCATAGCCATCTTTTTCTACACTCTTAATCTGAGTAACTACACAAGGACCAGCTTCGATAACAGTGCATGGTACATTCTTACCATCGGCACTGAAAACGGATGTCATTCCGATTTTCTTTCCTAATAATCCTGGCATTTCAGTTAATTTTTAATTGCATTAAACTTTAATTTCTACTTCCACTCCGCTCGGCAGTTCCAGCTTCATCAAAGCGTCTACCGTTTTTGCTGTTGAGCTATAAATGTCAATCAATCTTTTATAGGATGACAATTCAAACTGCTCACGCGACTTCTTGTTAACGAAAGTCGAACGGTTCACTGTAAAAATACGCTTGTGAGTTGGCAATGGAATCGGACCGCTTACGATAGCGCCTGTAGCCTTCACTGTCTTTACGATCTTTTCGGCTGACTTGTCAACCAGATTATGATCGTAAGATTTCAATTTGATTCTAATTTTCTGACTCATAAAATTTAAAATAAAGATATTACTAAATAAGATGAAGCATGAGGGTTAAGAGTCATTCGCTAACCCTCATCAGCTTCATAATACATTAATCAGACTAAGTCTGTACGTCCTTTCACTTCTTCCAATACAGCTTTCGCAATAGATGAAGATACCTGTGCGTGATGGTCATAGCTCATCGAAGAAGTCGCACGGCCTGAAGTGATGGTACGCAGCGCAGTCACATAGCCAAACATTTCAGCCAACGGAACCATCGCTTTCACGATACGTGCGCCAGAACGGCTCGTTTCCATGCCTTCTACCTGGCCACGACGCTTGTTCAGGTCACCAATAACATCACCCATGTTTTCTTCAGGTGTCACAACTTCCAGCTTCATGATCGGCTCCATCAACACAGGACCCGCCTTCACGCAAGCATTCTTGTAAGCCTGAATAGCACAGATTTCAAATGAAAGCTGGTCAGAGTCTACCGGGTGGAATGAACCATCCTTCAGCACAACCTTCAACGAATCGAGCGGATAACCAGCCAGCACACCATTCTTCATGGCTGTCTGGAAACCTTTCTGTACAGAAGGAATGAATTCCTTAGGCACATTTCCACCTTTCACTTCATCAATGAACTGCAGACCGCCCTGCTTCCAGTCTTCGTCAACCGGTCCGACAGAAACGATAATGTCAGCAAACTTACCGCGACCACCAGACTGTTTCTTGTAAACTTCACGGAGTTCAACAGTCTTGGTAATAGCCTCCTTATAGTTCACCTGAGGACGACCCTGGTTACATTCAACCTTAAACTCACGTTTCAGACGATCGATGATGATGTCCAAATGAAGCTCTCCCATACCAGAGATGATTGTCTGTCCTGTCTGTTCGTCTGTACGTACAGTAAACGTCGGGTCTTCTTCAGCCAGCTTTGCCAAACCATTGGAAAGTTTGTCCAAATCCTTCTGAGTCTTCGGTTCCACCGCGATACCGATTACAGGTTCCGGGAAGTCCATAGATTCAAGCACAATCGGAGCTGTTTCATCGCACAAGGTATCACCGGTACGGATATCCTTGAAGCCCACACCTGCACCGATATCACCCGCGCTGATCACCTCAACCGGGTTCTGCTTGTTGGAGTGCATCTGGAACAGACGTGAAACACGTTCTTTCTTGCCAGAACGAGAATTGTAAATATAAGAACCAGACTCAACCTTACCCGAGTACACACGGAAGAAAGTCAGACGGCCGACATATGGGTCAGTAGCAATCTTGAACGCCAAAGCTGCAGTCTTTTCTTCTTCATCCGGTCTGCGGTCTTCCTCAGCACCCGTATTCGGATTCGTACCCACAATGTTCGGAGTATCCAGCGGAGACGGAAGGAAAGCACACACATAGTCAAGCAAAGTCTGCACGCCCTTGTTCTTGAACGAAGAGCCGCAGAGCATCGGAACGATTTCCATCTTCAGAGTTCCGGCACGCAAAGCACGCAGGATTTCCTCTTCAGTGATAGTAGCAGGATCGTCGAAATATTTCTCCATCAAGGCTTCGTCGAATTCAGCCACTTTTTCCAGCATCTTATCTCTCCACTCCTGGGCTTCATCCATCAGATTGGCAGGGATTTCCTCCACGCTATAATCTGCGCCCATAGTCTCGTCATGCCAGTAAATAGCCTTCATCTTAATCAGGTCAACCAATCCCTTGAAGTTTTCTTCCGCACCGATAGGAACAACCACCGGGCAGGGATTTGCTCCCAAAATGTCCTTCATCTGACGAACCACTTCAAAGAAGTCGGCACCCGAACGGTCCATTTTGTTTACATAACCAATACGCGGCACATTATATTTGTCAGCCTGACGCCAAACCGTTTCAGACTGAGGCTCAACGCCACCTACAGCACAATAAGTAGCCACAGCACCGTCAAGCACACGCAGAGAACGTTCAACTTCAGCCGTGAAGTCCACGTGTCCCGGAGTATCAATCAAGTTAATTTTGTATTTATTACCCGCATAAGTCCAGTACGTCGTCGTTGCGGCGGAAGTGATAGTGATACCACGTTCCTGCTCCTGCTCCATCCAGTCCATAGTAGCGGCACCGTCATGAACTTCACCGATTTTATGAGTCAGACCAGTGTAGAACAGAATACGTTCTGAAGTCGTCGTTTTACCGGCATCGATGTGAGCCATGATACCGATATTACGGGTCAAATGCAAATCATGTTTTGCCATCTTAAATCCTTATTAAAATTAATACCTGATTAGAATCTGAAATGAGCGAACGCACGGTTAGCTTCAGCCATACGATGCATATCTTCTTTACGTTTGAAGGCACCGCCCTGCTCATTGTACGCATCCAGAATCTCAGCGGCCAGCTTGTCTGCCATTGATTTACCTCCACGCTTGCGTGCGAAAGAAATCATATTCTTCATAGAGATTGACTCTTTGCGTTCGGGACGGATTTCCGTAGGAACTTGGAAAGTAGCTCCACCGATACGGCGGGATTTCACTTCAATCTGCGGAGTCACATTCTCCAAAGCTTTTCTCCATACCTCCAATGCGGATTTTTCTTCACCCGGAAGTTTGTTTTCAACATTCTTCAGTGCGCCATAGAAAATTTCATAAGATTTGTTCTTTTTGCCATCATACATCAGATGGTTCACAAACTTTGAAACTCTTACATCGCCATACACCGGATCCGGAAGGATCACACGTTTTTTTGGTTTTGCTTTTCTCATCTTGTTTGATAATAATGTTCAGTTTGGGGCTGCATCATGTCTTCTTCAACACTTCCTCTGAAGTATTTACTCAACCTTAAAGCTTTTTCCGACAAACCAAAACGGATTAAAAAAATTTTTTCTGTGTAAAAGGATTGTACTCAGCAACAATTACTTCTTGCCTTTTCCTGCTGGAGCCTGTCCCGGCTTCGGACGTTTCGCACCATATTTGGAACGTCTCTGTGTACGGCCAGCCACACCTGCAGTATCCAAAGTACCGCGAACGATGTGATAACGTACACCCGGAAGGTCTTTCACACGGCCACCGCGCACCAGCACGATTGAGTGTTCCTGCAGATTGTGTCCTTCACCCGGGATATAGGAGTTCACTTCCTTCGAGTTTGTCAGACGCACACGGGCAACTTTACGCATTGCTGAATTCGGTTTCTTCGGGGTTGTAGTGTAAACGCGCACACAAACGCCACGTCTCTGAGGACAGCCGTCAAGTGCCGGAGATTTACTCTTCTCAACCAAAACCTTTCTTCCTTTTCTTACTAACTGTTGAATAGTAGGCATTTCGTTTGATTTTTAATTGTTATATATTTGTTTGTTGTTTTCCAATCCAAATGAAACTACACATTTCGGGCTGCAAAATTACAAATAACTTTTTAATAGACAAACTGTTTTTAAAATAAAAAAGCCCGCTTCCTCCTAAAACCAGAGGAATCGGGCTTCAGCGTGCCACTTTTATATTTTTTTAAGCCTCTCCCTTGAAGTCACTCAATGGTGGCACGAATGTTTTCCCTCCTTGTTGCTGCTGTTCAGGCATACGGATTGTGCCGAAATTCTTTTCATACTTCGCCACATTATCCTGCAGAGCGAAGAGCAGACGCTTTGCATGTTCGGGAGTCATGATGATGCGTGACTGCACCCCGGCTTTCGGAAGTCCGGGCATAACACTCACGAAATCAATGATGAATTCCGATGTGGAATGTGTTAGTATGGCCAAGTTTGCATAAGTTCCTCTTGCCACTTCTTCCTTCAGTTCTATCTGAAGCTGATTCTTGTTTTCGTTTTCCATGATAATTCAAATATTGATTCAACATTACGTTTACACCAGCAAATGTAATGAATTTTTCCGATATCCAAAGACGTTATCCCGCCAACGCTTTTTCCACGGCTCTCTCCAATCCATTTCCGCGTATGTTTTCTGCCCCCGCATACGGAAACGACAGGAATGTCACTCGTACCGTAAAAGCCGGCCGTTTCCTTCACACTGCCCGCTCCATTATCGGTTTCCAACAAATCACGCTCCACAAATCCAGTCCAGCCCCTTTCCCTTAACATGCTATCCTTTTCAACACGCCATTGGCCCTAATTCTAGTTTAAATAAAAAAGCCATGCCAAACCACTCCTCACCACCCTTCACAAGATTGTTTTCTATCTGAATTTACATTATATTTGCTCATGCATTTTAAAATCTGATATAAAGACACATTCGTATGCCAGCACAATATGACTTCAAGAAAAAACCGGACTTCAGGACCGAAGAAGAAAGGAAAAACGACAGGACTGCCAACGGAACGCTGGGCTTCTATCCGCAGATTGTATCGAAAGGAACTTACTCATTTCAGGAACTGGCACAACAGATTGCCGACTCATCCACCTTCAAGGTAGGTGACGTAGTAGGCATAATGGCGGAAATGGAAAAATGGATCCTGTATTACATCTCCCAAGGTTACCATGTACAGGTAGGAAACATCGGCTATGCTTCGGCACGTTTGGAAGCGAAACGTGACGTGACAAACCCAGCAAAGAGGAATGCCCAGTCGGTAGAGTTTGCGGGAGTAAACTTCAGAATCTCCCGTACTTTCGGGAAAGGCTGTTCAGGTCGGCTGGAAAGGGTCCAAAAAGCGTTCCGCTTTCAGGAAAGCAAAGTCTCAACAGAAGAATCACGCTGGCAAAAGTTGGAATCATACCTGAAAACTCATCCGTACATCACCCGTACCGAATACGGAACGCTGACCGGACTACTCAAGACAAAAGCACTGACAGATCTCCAGAAATGGGTGAAGGAAGGGAAACTGGACACCAAAGGACGTGCACCGCACAAAGTATATGTGATGGCGGAGAATCCCGGCCAACATCCATAAACCGGAAAGAAAAAGTTAGTCAACACAACATGCGTTCTTGATGCAAAGAGAGGTATTCTTACGGTTTTATGCAATGAACAAGTGTTATTATTTAGCAAGTTGTTTGCAACTATTCCTACATTGAGAGATAGCATAGTTCTTGTGATACTGCATTTGCCTAAACAAGTGAATCTATCCTTTATATAAGCGCATTATCTTGATAGCTGAATAGTATCAATAAGCACATCATTCATTAGCCAATAAAGCCGTTACTTCATCTTTCAGTCTCGGCAGATGATTGATAACCATGCTCCAAAGAATATCAGCCGATAAACTGTCATATCCATGAATGATATAGCTTCTTGCATCCACTATTTTGCGTGAATTGGTGATAGCGATATTTTTATCAGCTTTTAAGATTCTGTTCATTGCTTCGCCTATAATCTCTATATTCCGTTCAATGGCACGTCTAAGGCAGAGATTGCTGTAAAAGTCCTCAAACAATTTAGGCTTGTCACCAAAGAAACTTTCTATTTCTTCTATGGCAGTCAGAATATCTTGCAGGTGTTTCTTTATCAAATCATCCATATATCAATGCTTTTGTTGCGTCTACATTCTTTTTCAGATATGGATTCTTTATGGTCTGTTCTTCCAGCAAGTCAACATCCCTGCCCAATAATTCCTCCAACGAGTATTTGAAATCAAAGTAGTTGTCGAAATAGTCGCTTACCTCTGCCTTGTTGAAAGAAACAACCAAGTCCACATCGCTGTCATCGTTAAAACGGTCAGTCAGTATAGAGCCAAACACAAACAACTTGTTTACCTTGTACTTTTTGCACAAAGCTACAATCTTCTGTATGTTGTTTTCTATCAGCTTCATAAACAGAATTGCTCAGATTACAAAGATAGTAAAGTTATGCTATAATGGTGCTATCTGTGAGGACTTTTTTCTGAATCTCCCTATAAAAGAGTTTCTTCTAAAAAGGTACTTACTTGAATAATTCCTGCTTGACATAAACAATGGTCGTATCAGAGGGAACAAAGATAGTATCTCCCTTAAATTCCAAAACGGGAGCTTTCATTTGAAATTTCATCGAGCATAGCCCAAATGAGAACGCCCACTATGAATATCAAGCAAACAGCAATCACGGAGCATATTATTCGCCAAAAGTGCTTATATATGAATGAAAAGACTTTCATATCTAATGTTTATATGTTATTATTTTCTAAGTGGTACCTTAATATTGCCACAGAAGCATAAGAAAAAAAATAAAAGCGTTAACTGCTTCATTTCGTGCAATTAACGCTTCTTCCTTTCGTGGACCAGCCAGGGCTTGAACCTGGGACCTCCAGATTATGAGTCTTTTTGAGTAATATTCCATAAAATTCCATGTAGTATAAATGTGTTGATTTACAGTATGTAATGTATTTGGCAGTTTGCAAGGAAATACATATATTTGCAGTAGTTTGCTCCCGAAAAGGTCACCTCAAGGTCACCAAAACGAGTAAAATTTGGCTTATAAATTAACGCATTATGAAGAAAGAAGGAATTGATAAGGTCACCGAAATGGTGAATAAGGAGGTGAAATCCACTTCAAGAGGTGAGAAATGCCTTGCTAAATTCACAGCTTCTAATGGCAATGTATATGGCTCATTGACTCTTGACATACGAAAAGCTGGAGATTATTCGCAACCGCTTCCTGTTGCTGTGCGTGTATGTCATGCCGGACAGAAAGTCTTTCTTCGTTTGGGTAAAACATACACCATGGAAGAATGGTTGGCTCTTTGTGATTACGAGAAAAATGGTCGTCGTATTCAACTGGCAGAGAGAAACGACATGAAAAATCTAATGGACAGGGTGGAACTTATTACCAATCAACTTATCGCAGAAAACAACTTCTCTCTTCGCAAACTGCAAGACAGATTTCAGGGTAGAAAGGATGATGACAGTACCATCATTACGGTTTGGGATTCATATATTCAATCTAAGACCAATGAAGGTAAGGCTGGCTCTGCTCGTTGCAGTAAGGATGTGCGCAACCGTTTTGTCAAAGATTTAGGAACGGATATATCGTTTGCCGATATAAACCGTGACTTTATTTTGAAATGGGTAAAAATCATGAAGAAAAACGAATTGAGCACCACGACCATTGCCATCGCACTCCGTAGCCTAAGAACCATTATCAATATGTGTATTGCAAATGGCTTGATGAAGGGGGATACCAAGGAAATGTTCAAAGATACAGGTTATAATAAAGCTCAAAGCCGTAAACATGAGTTTCTTGATGTGGCTACCATGCGCAGACTTTATGACTTCTGGAAAGCAGGCGAGGCGAAAGACAAAGACGGGAACGAACTATTTCTGGGTAGAGAAAAACACGCTATATTCCGTGACCTCGGTTTGTTTCTCTTCATGTACTTGGGTGATGGGCAGAATCTTGCCGATACACTACGACTTACCTATGACGAATTGTACTATGCTACTCACGGCAAACAGTTACGTTTCCTTCGCCACAAGACTCG
>CALUIZ010000070.1 GCA_944320815.1 uncultured Phocaeicola sp.
ACTAAATTTCCAGACATCGGCCGAGTGCTTTTTCAAAAATATTTCGTAATGTTGCACTTGCTGGTTGACTCTGCCCGCGCAAGAGCGGCCTTTCTGTTGTTGTGATTTGCTTTCAAATTAGTATCTTTGAACCATTGAAAACAGTTTCAGTAACTTAATTAAATTAATAGACTTAGTTGTGATTTGCTTTCAAATTAGTATCTTTGAACCATTGAAAACAGTGAGCCTGAAGAGGAAGACGATGATGAGGATGTTGTGATTTGCTTTCAAATTAGTATCTTTGAACCATTGAAAACAGTTTGATGTCACGTGCGAACAGACATTCCCTAGTTGTGATTTGCTTTCAAATTAGTATCTTTGAACCATTGAAAACAGTATTGCCAACAAATCCACCTCCCATGAAAGAGTTGTGATTTGCTTTCAAATTAGTATCTTTGAACCATTGAAAACAGTATAATCTTTATTATATGGTGATTATCAATGAATTATATAACGTTTTAGAAAATGAAAAAAGCCTGTTTTCAATAATAAATCCCGTCTTGAAAGGCGGGATTTATTGTTTAAAAGAGTTCCAACTGCTGACAGGGTGGCTTTACCCCTTGAGGCTTTTTCCCATAAAACAGCTCTATTTGACCGAATTGTTTGTCCGTAATGCACATGATTCCGACCTTGCCGAAGTCTGGAAGGAAAGATTTAACTCTTTTTATATGTACCGCCGCATTTTCACTGCTGGGACAATGACGGACATAAATGGAGAATTGGAACATTGTGAAACCGTCACGCTGTAAGTTCTTCCGGAAATCGGCGTAAGCTTTTTTGTCTTTCTTCGTTTCCGTCGGCAAATCGAAAAGAACCAGTACCCACATAACCCGATATTCGCTGAAACGGTCCATTAAATTTCCGGATAAACGATTCGACGAAGTTCGCCCGAAAAACATTTATATAAAGAAGCCGTGGTTTGTCCTACTGCAATCATCAGAGGGCTTCGCTTCTTGTTTATCCTCACTTCAAGCGTAGGTATGGAGAGCAAGGCGAACTTTATATCTTTTGTGAGTGACACATCGTTGCCGTACTGTTTGTATAGTTCAAAAACCAATTTGTCGACATAGGGGCGGTAAGGCTCCATGATGTCATCGGCCAGACAGTAGGCATTGTAACGGTTATGGTGGTGAATGCCCAGTGTAGGCAACAAGCCGCTGGTTACCAGTCCGCGCGCCACTACGGCACGAAGAATGGCATAGCCATAGTTTAACAGATTGTTTGGCGGTATGCCATCACGGTCGCGGGTAAATCCGTTCAGTTCCGCAAAGAGTGTTTTCCAATAATAAGCTGCCGCACGCGCTTCCAGATTGTCCGGGTCACCGCTGCGGACATCGTTTGCCCAGATGCGCATACATTTGGGCTCTTCATTTGTACAGAAACCCAACACAGCGGCTTGGTTGTTGATTTTTGCCTGAATGGTCTGTTGCCAGAGCTGTTTTTTCAGCGGTAGAGAAGCGGCCAATTGTTCCCGGAAGCGTTCGTTCTGTGTGGTATTTCCGTAAAGCGGGAGCATCAGACCTACTGGCATACTCTTGCTGTCACAAGTAATCAATGCACAATTATTCTCCAACAGAGCTTCCATAGCCCCGGAAGTAATCGTGATTTGCTTGTTGTCCAACACCACGACCCCCAAATCCTCTATCGGTTTGGTCACTTCCGACTGACGTTTCATCGCTTCCGGAAGTGAATCGTTGTTTTCCACTTCCGGAAGCTTGATGACCAATTGGGCATTGCGCAAAGACAGGTATGCGGGGTTGCCGAAGTAAAGCGTTTTCTTTATCATAGCTTCTTGATTATGTTTCCTAATCGGTCAACTTTAATAGGTATACAGATTTCTTTAATTTGCATACCATCAAAGTTTGCAGTCTTATCTGAATAAGATCCTACAATTTTATTCTTATTATAGTCATATCTCATATCAACCTCTTTATCATCCAAAGCTTTTGCATGGCTTTGAGGTCTAAAATAAATAGTATTGCCAGAAAAATCATTTACAGCAAATATTCTACTTTTATCTAATGGATAGTTTATTTGTTTGTTAGATATTTCAGAAGAAGAGGGTATATAAACCATATCATTGGGAGAAAGTAAAAATAGAAATATTGCTCTATTAGGAATTTTATCTTTTTTCTTTAAATAATTATCTAATTCGACCGTCCATTCTCCCTTTGTTTTACATGATTTTTGAATCTTAATCATATCAGAAAGAGCAACGGTACAATAAATTCTTTTATCATTCATTTTATAAACAACAAAAAATAAATTGGTACTGTCTGCCGCCTCTACAAACTTGGCAGACTTATTACCCGTTTGACCGACAGTAAACTTATTATCGGCTTTTTCATATATACGTATTTTGTAAATAGGTTGATGCTGCTTTCCATTATTCAATACTACAATGTTTTTATTCATATCTTCAATACCTTCAGATGAAAAAGCTTGTTCCACATTTCCTTCACAGTTCTCCAAATGACAAAGCAAGATTTTCCGTATGCCTGTATCGGTTATTTTCTTGATTTTATCTTTAACTTTATCTATATCTTTACAATCTTTGAATACAGAAACTAAGTCATTACCGAAACGGGTAGCAAAGAAACGATCTTTCGTTTCTTTGGAGAAGTAATAAACCTTGATTTTCTTCAAATCAACATCCTGCCAAACATCTTTGTTGTCTTCAAAGTATTTCTTTATCTGTTTTTCATTCAGGTTTTGTGCCAACAGTTCTTTCAGCTTTTTCTTTAAGTCTTTCTCTACGATGGCTTTCGGATTTTTTAAAGCTTCTTTCAGCGTTACGGTCTTTATGTTTCGAAGGTTCACTTCTCCAAACACAGTTTCTTTATGCATCGGTTTGCGGATGGCCCAACTGTCTCCTTTCTTTTGGGAAATCATTGTTTTCTTTCCGTTTTCATAATGCTGATAATAGTTGGTGGTTTTATTGATGATACGCAGGTTTTGTTTGAAGCTAACAACAATATCTTGCAGGGCCTTGTAGACATCTTGGGTAAAGGTATCCCACGGCTTTTTAATAAACCAACGGTAATTCCCTTTATCGTCCGTATTCCGCTTGTCGCACAGTAGGCGTTGTAAATCGTAACGGGAAATTTTGGCATTTTTGCTTGCCGATTCATTATTAAGGTAATTCACGATATTGCGGTTGGCGCAAGCGATGACAATCGCGTCCATCGCGTGATGACGATGGTCGATACGTTTCTTGTTAAATCCTTTTTGCAGTTCCAAAGGCATTGCGGGGATTACATTTCCGCTTGTGTTGACCGAAGTGAAACGGTTGCTTCCTGTCAATTTATTCAAGCGCAAGAAACGTGGGAGAATGATTTTGTTCCATACTTCGTTGATACCCCAATCTTTTTTCAGACGGTCGGTGACACTTCCTGTGCAGACAATCACGTTTTTCGACATTTCTTCCTGTTCGTCTTCTTCGCGGACAATGTTGGACAATAAGGATTTGACCAGCTTACTGATATAACGGCTGTCGTTCAACTGACGGGCAATGAATTGTTCGGGAATATCCTCCATCAGCAGTTTCTTCTTTTTGGCAGGATTGCGAGAATAATTCTCTTTCACGAATTTTTCATAAGATCCTATTGAAAAGATTTCCACACACTTGCCTCCGTTCAACTGCACCTTTTCACCATGGTGCTTATTGACGAACTCATATCCCAGCATGTTGCTCTTTAATTTGTTGACTTCCGATTCACAGATGACCTTGTTACTGAACGAGTCGTCAAAATAACGTGCCTGTGGGATGATGTGCTCGATTTCGTAAGCAGGTGTGAACAGTTTGCCCAAGGGAATCATTTCCCCTGTATAGGGCGACCGGTATTTCTGCTCCAACCAAAGTTTATAGCGCAACACCTCTGAGGTGGTGGGACGTTTCTTGATGTCGCTTTCGTTGAATTTCTTGATGATTGCAGCTATTTCATCGGGCATTTCGACACTGTTCCATACTCCTTCTTCGTATATCCGCAACAAATCCTGTTGGCTAGGTGAATAAGGACGCACGTTTTCTATCTTAAATTCTGGATTCATAAATTCGGTAAGCAAAGCCTTGATGCGGAGATTCGTATTCTCGTTTTCCTGAATTTGACGGGTCATTTTCGCACGTTCGTCTTTGGTCTTTTTCATCTCTCTTCCTAATTCCACGTGGATTTCATCGATATGTCCTACTTGTCTCCATATATCACGGACGGTGCGCAGTGCCTCCAATATAATCTGTTCAACAATCGGATTGTGTAACGAATGTTGCTTGAACCCCTTCAGGTAATCGTCTATGTCAGAAGGATTTTCCCATTTCCGGACATCCTTTGCTTCCGAATGACGGTCGTAAACCACATAGCAGGCCAGCCAAAGCGGAAGTCCTTTGAATGAAGAAACCTTATCCAAATGAATCGCTTTTTCTCTCACGCGAGTTCGGATAGCCTCGTCATATTCTCCCGAAACAATCTTGTCAATTCGTCTATTGGTTTGTTCGTCTATCTCATTTTCATTCCAATATTTTCCCATCCGCATCAAAGGCAACAGTTTCTTGATGGCTTTTGCCGAATAGGAACCATAGTCTTTGTCAAAAGGTGGAATTTTTAGAAAAATTTCTACAAATCTCTCGCCGAGGTCTTGTCTTTCTGCAAACGAAGTCAACGCTTTCCGAAGTTCTTCTTTGTCGGAGACGGAATACAGTATGTGCCATAAGGCTTCTTCCTTTTCCCGTGTTAGGAAATCGGCGGCTATCCCTGCCTTTTTCAGATTTTCAAGTATGAGCGTACGGGTTTCATTACCTGGATAAGGCTTGTCTTCTACATAATTCCATCGATAGTTTGCAATGTCATTCTTTTTCAATCCGAACAGTGGTAAGCATTCGGTAAACCACGTTGCAAATTTTGTGAATTAGTTCCGAATCGGTGCTATTCGTAGTCGATTCGGAA